>CAQOJF010000009.1:78595-81371 GCA_948848225.1 uncultured Eubacterium sp. | reverse complement strand
CACCCCGTCCTACCGTACCAAGAAGCGGGTGAAAAAGGAAAAGGACGACTGGATTGTCGTTGCGAACACGCATGAACCGATTATTTCGGCTGAGCTGTTCGAGCAGGCACAGAAATCCATGTATTCCCGCAGGATACAGACCCGTAAGGACAGCCCCCACCGTGTCACGCCAGATATCTTCTCTGGACTGTTCCGCTGCGAAGCCTGTGGGACGGCAATGCGGAAACACCGCACGGGCAATGGAAAATACGTTTATTATGTATGCGGACGCCATCACGGGCAGGGGAACATAGCCTGCTCAAGCCATTATATAAGCTGTGATACGATTACCCGCATTGTCCAAGAGGACATAAAAAGAAATGCCGTCCTGTTTGCAGAGGATACGGAACGGGCTGTCAAAGAACTGACAGAAAAGAAATGCTCCGACGACCAGAAAAAAGTGTCGCAGATGAAATCCGAGCTGACCGCTTCGAGAAACCAGCTTGCAGGGCTTGACGCAAAGCTCCGACGGGCGTATGAGGACAACCTTTCTGGCAAGCTGCCAGACCATATTTTCACAATGCTTATCGGGAACTACGATGAAGAAAAAGAAACATTGCAGCGCACCATCCGTGAACTGGAGAAACGCATTGACGCTTCCAACGCCGCAATGTCAGATGTGGAGCGTTTCTCAAAGCTAATCCAGAAATACACCAGTTTTGAGGAACTCGACAGCTTCATGCTCCATGAGCTGATTGAGAAAATCACAATCTACGAAACGCCCAACATGGGACGTTACCGCAAAGGGAAAGAGAAAATCGTTACGATTTATTACAAGTTTGTGGGGGCATTACAGTAAACGCCCTTTATACCAAAATGAACACTCATCATCACGGGAAAGCCTTTCATAGAGTGCCGTTATTTTTGTCTGTTCCGATTTCTTTTTCATAGAAAAATCTCCTTTCCGTACCTGTCTGGTGCTTGCAACCGGCACATCTATATGGTTATATTTTAACATCCATTGCAAATCCCTTTATCATATACTCTTTCAGAATATTTGTTGCCCAGATGCGGAATTGCGTTGCCTTAATGGAATTTACCCGGTAGCCGACAGAAATAATAGCATCGAGATTGTAATAATTTGTATCTTTGGTTTGCGTTTTTTCCTCTACGGCACCATGCTGAGTGGTTGTTGCAATTTTTGCAACAACCACTTCTTCCTTTAATTCGCCTGTTTCAAAAATTTTAGCAAGGTGTCTGCTGATGCCGGATTTGTCAATGCCAAATAATTCAGCCATTGCCTTCTGGGTAACCCAGATGCTTTCATCTTTAATCAGAGCACTTACTGTCACCGAATCATCTTCCGTGCGGTAGAGTACCATTTCCATCTGTCTTGTAATATCCGTATTCATACACTATGTTCCTTTCTGTCTTTTATATTATCCGTTTTTTGTCTGCGGAAAAATGAAAGCCTTTAAAGTGGGGTACAAATTGTACCCCGCTTGGCAGGAAGTGTTTTGCAGATAACAGTCTTTCAAAGTTTGTTGTTTTTCTGAATCATTGGTTTTTGTCATCATTGTTGTTTCCAGTCCTGCTTTTTCCTCTGCTTTTATACACGTTATACTGGTTCTTACACTGCCCGCTGCAAAATACCGTGTTCGGTCTGGAAGCAAGGAACACCTTGCCGCAATGCTATACACCGCTTCGTAAGTAATAAATTCCGGTGTGGTGGAGAGCGCTGTCATAAAACCGAGTAATCCATAAGAAGAAACAAAATTCATGACGGCATCCTGTTTTATCTGCTCATCCGTATCCTGATTTATGCAGATAACCCCGGTATTGATTGCGTGAAGCACCATTTGATCCGCCATATAAATATTATACAAAACAAATGTTCTAATGGCAATAAAAAGTTAAAATAAATAGTTTTTAATGAATTTGTGTAAACCCATGCACAAGACGGGAGGTTTTATGGGGGATAGCAGAGAAGCAACAGAGAATAACAGTTTTACAAAACGAATCGGGGCGACTACCTATGTGGTCAATGTCCATTTTGCGGAAACGGATTCAAAGAGGAAGAAATGTTAGAGAAACTGAAACAGTATCAGGCACAGCGTAAGCAGTTAGAAGAACAGAAGAAAGCAGAAGAACGGAAAATCTGCACCCATCGGCTGATCCAGATTGGCGGTGCGGTGGAATCGGTGCTGGGAAGACCAGTTACGGAAGAAGATGTTCCCAAGCTGATTGCTTTTCTCAAAAAGCAGGAAAGCAACAGGAAGTATTTTTCCAGAGCCATGCAGACAGATTCCAGATAGCGCAAAAGATACTGATGGGAGAAATGATACTTTGTCCCTTCGTAAGGAAACGGAGAAGGGGGCACTTATAGACAGTCAGAGACTATCCATCCCACTTCGTGGGCGTTGTGGTATGTATGCCGCTTTTCTTTGGGCTGGGGAAATATCATGTGAGGATTCATAGGACGGATAAAAGTGGTTGAAAACGTCCTGGATGGTACAGACGCTGCTCATAATCCACCTAGTTCTGGGACAGGTTTTCGTGTGCAGGGGAGAAAGTAACTGATATTGGTACAGTACAGCTTTATCGTTCTTTCTCGCAGGTTATGTTTTTCTGCTTCCTTACGGATGGATTCAAAAATATCTTCGTACATTATAAAACCTCCTAAAATAAGTAGTGTTAATTGGGACAACTACCTGTTAGGAGGCGCATTGGCATCATAATTCCGGTTGCGGAAGACACCAAAAAGTGCTATTGTATTCATAGGCAGTGGAGGTCTCCG
>CAQOJF010000009.1:0-78495 GCA_948848225.1 uncultured Eubacterium sp. | reverse complement strand
GGTTGCGGAAGACACCAAAAAGTGCTATTGTATTCATAGGCAGTGGAGGTCTCCGTATTTGATTGTTTGGTGTGGTAACTTAACAATACCGTATTGTGGAAGATTTTTCCACTGCTTTTTATTAAAAGGAAGCAAAAACTTAAAAACTGTGCCACAGCCCTGGCAGGCCATCGCGCAGCGATTTTGATCAGATATATAAAGCTGTTAAGAAAATTCGAATTTATGGAGATAAATTGTCATGATTAGAGCATTTGAAGAAAATGATTTAACTGCCATAATGCAGATATGGCTTGATACAAACATTAAAACACATTACTTCATTCCAAAAGAATATTGGACAGATAATTACGAGATGGTAAGAAGTGTTTTGCCTCAAGCAGAAGTATATGTGTATGAAGATGATACTACGAAGCAAATAGATGGATTTATTGGATTATCGGATGATTATATTGAAGGGATTTTTGTGAGGGAAAGCGTTCAGTCGAATGGTATTGGAAAACAGTT
This sequence comes from uncultured Eubacterium sp., assembly GCA_948848225.1. Lineage (GTDB taxonomy): Bacteria > Bacillota > Clostridia > Lachnospirales > Lachnospiraceae > Eubacterium_F. Next base: position 77,991 of record CAQOJF010000009.1, on the reverse strand, counting down.
GTTGGAGCATACAAAATGTGTTAAATCTAAAATGAGTTTATGTGTGTATCAAAAAAATACTCGTGCAATACAATTTTATCAAAGGGAACAGTTTGTGATTCAATTTGAAAATACTGATGATAATACGAATCAAAAAGAGTATGTAATGATTTGGGAAAAATAAACAACTCACAAGTTAAATAAGTTGTTTCTAAAAGAGATGTATTAGAGTTATTATGGTGGCAGTAAAACCCAATCCGGCATTGGATGAAAGAAAAACGAGCTGGGACAATGCAATACCTAAATTTTTGAAAAACAATATTGTGGAGGGGGAAGTCCGAAATGTCTGCTGACATTTTTTACAAAAATTGATTTGAGTAAAAACAAGAACTATGATAAACTAAAAGAAAACTGGATTACGAGTTTGAGGCATGAGAAAAGCAGGTGGTGCAGGAGTGAATACCATGAGTGGAATTGTAGAGGAACTGATGGAAGCTGCCGTCTGCTAAAGCAATTATTATGTGTATAAGTCAAGCAAAAAGAAACGGGCAAACCACCTGAGTCATAGGCTGTATGCTGGTAAATGCCGACAGGGAGTACAATGTCTTAAAACTGCCGATAACTTGTAAGGGGGAATTTATATGTCAAAAGGATTAGTTTATATACTTACCAATCCTTGTCTTGATGGTTGGGTTAAAATTGGTATGACAGAACGTAATGATATTGAGAGAAGGCTGCAGGAACTAAACTCACCATCAAACATACCTCTTTCATATCGTTGTTATGCTGTTTATGAAGTGGAAAACCCACTTGAAGTTGAAAAAAGAATACATAGCATTATTGATAGAGTGGATGATTCTTTACATGCAAGAGAGCAACTAAATAATGGTAGAATAAGAGAGCGTGAGTTTTTCAAGATTTCGTCCGAAACAGCGTATGGCGTATTTAAGGATATAGCAAGTTTACGTGGAGATATAGATAAACTGAAATTGTACACGCCTACTTTGGAGCAATCTCAGGAACAGGAAATTGCTGAAAGAAAAACCAGGCGTTCTAATAACTCATTCAGGTTGCTGAATATTGCTGCTGGGGAAGAAATATTCTTTTTATACGATGATACAGTTACTGCAAAGGTAATAAATGATAAAAACCAAATTGAATATGAAGGTGCAAATTATTTCGTTACTGCTCTAGCTTGTAAGTTGTTAATTGAGCGGCACGGATGGTCAGAAAATTTGCACGTTAACGGCTGGATGTACTTTACTAAAGACGGAATATCTTTAAGTGATTTACGGGATAGTATAGAAAACAATGATTAACCAGATGTAAATCGAAAAGAAATTATCCGATTACATAGAAGCTGGTGGATTGTCAGCAGCTATTTTTTCCCGGCAAAATAATAATCGGACTTTAAGGAGAAATTATGGGAACAGGGATTATTGTATGTGGCTTGAATGGCAGCGGAAAGAGTACATTAGGAAAAGCTCTTGCGAAAAAACTGCATTTTTATTTTATAGATAATGAGGACTTATATTTTCCTAAAACAGACCCAGATTACATTTATGCAAATCCACGTTCTCGTGAAGAGGTAGAAAGATTGCTTTGGAATGAAGTAAGGACACATGAAAACTTTGTTTTTGCCTCTGTAAAGGGAGATTATGGAGAAAATATCTACCCGTTTTTTCAATATGTTGTATTAATTGATGTTCCAAAGGATATTCGAATACAGCGGGTTAGAAATCGTTCCTTTCAGAAATTTGGCGAAAGAATTTTAACAGGTGGAGATTTACATGAGCAAGAAGAAAAATTCTTTGATCTTATTAAATCAAGATCCGAAAATACTGTTGAAGACTGGGTGCAGTCCTTAAAATGTCCTGTTCTACGAATTGATGGAACAAAAACTATTGAAGAGAACGTAGATTTCATCATAGAGCAAATATGCGGATTGCAGAAATAGAGAGGAACAAATGAATAATATCAAACATTTGAGAAAATAAATCATGGGAGTTGTAAAAGGAGAGAAGAATGTGAAACATTTATTTGAAATCCTTCCCGCCCAGTTTTTTAGACCGTTGACCAGTAAATACCGGCGGGAATATGCAGATTGTATAATGCTGCTTTTAAATTCCTTTAAGTCGGAGATTTCCTATGGAGTAAACCGTGAAATTGTAGTCAGGATCCTGACGGACTATTTTGAGGCAGACGATTCGGAGATGACTTTTGATGATGAGACATATATCCGGGATGCAAGGGAAAAGGCAAACGGCGTAATAGCGATGTTAAAAAGTTGTGGCTGGATAGAATATGAGCAGGAGACGAATCATCAGTTGAATGTTGTTTTGTATGAATATGCGATTCCCATTATTGAGAGCATGAACCGGGTGATTCGGGAAGAAGAGACAGAGTATCAGGGAATCATTTCCCAGATTCATGCCAGCCTGCAGAATGAGGACCTGTATAGTAAGCCTTATGAGCTGATTATTAAGGGAGTACGGGAAAATACTGAGCGGTTGTTGTCTGAGCTCAAAAAGTTAAATGCCAGTATTAAGCGGCATATGGAGAAGCAGACTAATGAGATGGAGGCGGATGAGATTCTGAATCATTTTTTTGATTACCATAAGAATATTGGTTCGAAGGCTTATCTGCGTATGAAGACCAGTGAGAATATATCGTATTTCCGGAGTGCCATCATCGAACGGCTGGAGTATATGTTGGAGACGCCGGATATTATGGATCGGGCAGTGTCAGGATATATAGAGGTTGAGGAGGAGACGGACGAGGAAGCAGCGTATGATAGTCTGGTGCAGATGCTTCTGGATGTGAAGTCTTCTTTTTATCGTCTGGATGATATTATAGATGAAATAGACCGGAAACATACAAGGTATATGAGAAATGCAGTGATGCGTGCCAAGTTTCTTCTGGCCACCGGAAACAATCTGGAAGGAAAATTATCGCAGATATTGAACTGGTATGTGGGGCGGTTAAATGGCGAAGAGATGGAAGCAGGATTGGAAAGTGAAATACAGAATCTTGTCGCGTTATATCCGCAAAATTATATTTCACCGGAATCGCTGCAGAGCATACCAGTCACCAAAACATTGGGCAGGGTGGACGAGATGTCGGAGGAGAAACGTATGAGTCCAGAAGAGCGTCAGCTCTACAAGGAGGCGCTCCGAATAAAAAACCGAAATCGTTTTTCCAGAAAAAACATCAATGCCTATGTTATGGATCTGCTGAAAGACCGCAGACAGATGGCTGTGAATGAAATACCGGCAGAGTCCCGCAGAGATCTGCTGCGGATTATTTATATTAGTATTTATGCCGGAAACCGTTCCAATAATTATACGATTCGCAGGACCAGAGAGCGAACGGAAATTGCCGGCTTTTCGCTGCCATATTTTGAGATTATCAGAAAGGATACGTGATATGTTCAAGGTGTTCGAGGAGTCTGTGGCACAAAAAGAAAAATTTCGTGTTGCAGCCAATAAGCTGTTAAATCAGTGTTTCCTTTTGAAGAAAAAAGAAGACACACGGAAAGAGTATGTTTTTGTCCGGCAGAATAAGGAGATGTTTATTCCGTATTTTGATCTGCTGGGCTATGATCTGAAAATCAATGAGGAGCAGGGTGTGATCGGACTTGTCAGCCAGTTTGGGACGGGGCGGCTGTCCCTGGGAAAATATGAGAGTATTTTTCTGCTGATCTTACGGCTTCTGTATGTAGAAAAAAGAAAAGAGCTTGCCACTTTTTCGGAAGAAGTTACGGTTCTTATGGAAGAGATACGGGAAAAGTACGCGATGTTGAAAATAAAAGCGAAGCCGCTTCTGGATAAAGGGACGGAGCGGCATATGATCAGCCTGTTTCGTAAATACAATCTGCTGCGGAATCTGGACAGTGACGTAACCCAGACAGATGCGCGGATCGTCATTTATCCGTCGATTATTATGGCGGTGCCTGTAGAGGATGTGAATGCGTATTTTACTATGACGGAGCAAAAATTAAAGGAGTATGCTGGAGGACGAGGGAATGGAGAACCAGAAGAAGATACTGACGAGAGTACAACTGATTAACTGGCACTATTTTGAGAATGAGAGAATTGCCTTTCATGGATCCACCTTGATCAGCGGAGAAAATACGGCGGGAAAATCTACCATACTGGATGCGATCCAGCTTGTGCTGACAACAAATACGCGCAGGTTCAATACAGCGGCAAACGAAAAGGGAAACCGGAATCTCAAGGGATATGTGCGGTGCAAAATGGGAAATGTAGGGGAGACGTATCTCAGGAAAAATACGGTACCAGCTAACGTGGCTCTGGAGTTTTATGAAGAAAAGGATGACCGGTATTTTGTCATTGGCGTACATATGCTGTCGCCGGACGAGGAAAGTACGGTGGCAACCAGATGGTATGTGGAAGAGTGCCGTCTGGAAGCATTATCCTTTACCGTGGGGCAGCGGCCGGCCCTGGCAGCGGAATTTCGTGTAAACGGCCGTAAGATCCGTTATATTGACCAGAAGCAGGCGGCGAGGGACCGGTTTAAGCGGCGCCTCGGAAACCTGGACGATAAATTTTTTGACATCATTCCCAAATCGCTGGCATTTAAGCCCATGGACAATGTGAAAGAATTTATCAATAAATTTGTCTTATCGGAGAAGCAGGTAGATGTGGCGGCGCTGCGGGAAAATATCGAGACCTTAAGCGAATTGGAGGGAATTTTGGAGCGTTCAAGGCGGCAGCTTGCGGGTCTGGAAGAGATTATAGCAAAGCATGACGAGATCGAGACAAAGGAATATTCGATCCGGGTGAATGAAATTCTTCTGCAGATCGCCAACTGTTCTGCCCTTCAGGAAGAACGGGAGGGTCTAATGAAACAGATCTGTCTGAAAAAGCAGACGGTGCAGTCCAATAATGAGGCGCTGGATCTGCTGGAGCGGAACATAAGAAATGTGGAGGAGCAGATCGTTGCCATTAACGTGGATAAGGAGACAAACACATCGAACCGGCAGCGGGCGGAGGCGGAAAAACAGATTGCCGCCCTGCAGTTGTCCATCACAGAAAAAGAGAAGGAAAAGAAGAAGCTGGGGGAGGAGCTGCAGCGGCTGAAAGAATATCTTCGGAATATATCCCGGCTGGGGTATGAACCAGTCAGCAAGAGGCAGTGGGAGTGCCTAAAGGATGTAGGCGAGAAAGAGGAAAAGAATGCCATCCTGGAGAAACTGGAGGCATTTTTACAGAAGGAACAAAAGGAATTGGAGTTGGAATGGGCGAGGTACTCTGAGGAGATGCGTGTTATTTCTGATGGAATTGACGCCTGTCAGGAGCGTCTGCGACAATTGAAAAAACAGATCCTGCCCTACCCGGAGTATGCCGGAAGATTAAAGAATGAAGTGGAAAAGGAATTTGCCAGACGGGGGATTCCCTCGAAGATCTATTTTCTTTCTGAACTGCTGGAAATCACAGACGTGAAATGGAGCAATGCGGTGGAGGGATATTTTCACACCCAGAAGTTTTATCTGGTGGTAGAACCGGAATACTACGATGTGGCCTTGGAGGTATATGATAAAAGACGCAGCCGGATCCATACCGCGGGTATTATTAACAGCAAAAAACTTCCGCTGGATGGTGAAGTGGAACCGCAGTCACTGGCCTATGTGGTTAAGAGTGAAAACCGCTATGCCAGAGCCTATGCAAACTATATATTAGGACGTGTTATGCGCTGTGACAGGGTGGAAGAGCTGGGGAATTATCCAGTGTCCATCACGCCGGAATGTATGCTTTATCAGGGCTATGTGGTGCGGCATATTAATCCAAAACACTATGAGAATCCTTTTATCGGCCAGAATGCCTACCGTGTACAGATCGAGAATGTAAGAAAAGAGATAGAGGATATGACCGGGCAGCGAAGCGTGCTCCGGGAGAAGGTGGCCCAGTACTCGGAGGTCAGGGAGAGTGCCAACAAAGTAAATCTGGGACTGATCAAGCTGTATCTGTATACTCCGGAGAATCTGCAGGATATGCAGAATCAGCTTGCCAAGGCAGAGGCAGAGCTAAAGGCAGCCTCCAATGATCCCACGCTGATCGAACTCATGATGCGTCTGGAAGCAAAACAGAAAGAGCTAAAGGAATTGCGGGATGAAAGAAATCGGCTTGGTAAGGAGAATATGCGGCTGGATAACCAGATCGAACAGTGGGAAAAGGAGGCTGTCCGGAAGGAAAATGAATCCGAATCTCTTTTACGGCAGCTGCAGGAACAAGCGGATGAAGAGGGGCTTCTCTACAAAGAAGCGGAGGTGAAATACCAGCAGAATCATAAGACGAAATCAGCGCGGACAATCGCGGAAAATTTTGCCCCCCAGCATTCCCAGTTTGTGAATGAGAGGGAAGAGCTGCTGAATGGCAACCACGGCCTTCGGGCATTGCAGATGCAGTTTAACCAGGACTACACCCTGGATTTTATGACGGGCACAGAGGGGATGGCGGAATACCGGGAGGCCAGACAGAAGCTGCAGTCCGTGGATATTATCCGCTACGAGGAGAAACTAAAATCCGCGAAAGAGGACTGTGAGGAAATTTTCCGCAGCGATTTTCTGTCCCGGATGAAAGAGCATATCGAGGCGGCGAGAAATGAGTTCCGCAGCCTGAACAAGGCATTGGGCAATATTTATTACGGAGATGATAACTATCATTTTAAGATCAGCTTTGACAAAAACAAAGAGGGGCTTTACCGGATGATCACATCGGAAAACAACCACGAAGGCGTCAATCTCTGGACCAATGCCTTTGAGGCCGAGTACAAGGAAGAAATGTCCGATCTGTTTGACAAACTGATGACCCGTGAAGACAATGGAAATAAAATTGTGGAAGAATATACGGATTACCGTTCCTATCTGGATTACGATATCGAGATCCACAAAAAGGACGGTTCCGTACAGCGGTTTTCCGATATTTACGGTGAGAAGAGCGGGAGCGAGACACAGGTTCCCTATTACGTGGCGATTGCAGCTTCTTTTTATCAGCTTTACCACTACGGCAATAGTGTGCGTCTGATGCTCCTGGATGAGGCATTTGACAAAATGGACGATGAGCGTATCCAGTCCATGATGGACTTTTTCAATGGACTGGGGCTTCAGGTGATCCTGGCAACCCCGCCGGCCAAGATCGAGATCATCGGTGAGCAGGTGGGCACGATCCTGACTGCGATCAGGATGGGACAAAACAGCATTGTGGAGGAATATGATCTGTGAACCAGATACAGGTAAAGGTGCTGCAGCACCTGCTGGATTTATACGAAAAAAGCAAAACATTTTTAGAGATCAATAAGGTCAGCCAGAGTTTCAGCGTCCCGGTCGGCAGACTTTTTCCACGGTATAACGACGACTCGGAGTATGATCTCTTCTGCCATGTCAATGAGTCTCTGGTGGAATTAGAAAGCCTTTCCTTTGTTTTTCTGGAAAGAGAAAAAAATGGTACTCTGAAAAAGGCAGTTTTGAATCAGGACAAGCTGGATGAATGTTACAAAGCCCTGGGGCGCACCCCGCGGAAAGAAGAGCAGGCGCGCATTGCGGAGTTCTGGGATGAACTGTACCTGGAATGCCGGAAGACAGAGGGCAGACTGCAGCCATTGTGGGATTACATAGAAGCGCAGAAGGAGCGGATGGCGGGCAATAAGAACATCGAATATTATGAGCAGGATCTGGAGGATTACAGGGATCTGTTGAAATTGGCTGCTGCTGCGCTCTCCAATGAACAGGAAACGTTTATCCGCACCCTTTCCATACAGCTGTTTTCGGATTCAAAACGTCTCGAACAGCTGGCGGCCCGTTTGAAAGCTTTGCTATTCCGCTATGGCGAGTATGGGGACAAGGATTCTGTGTTAGAAGAATGCGGCATCGTCCAGACGCCGACCTATGTCATGATGAAGGGAAATGCCCGGATCCATCTCGGGACACAGAGGATAGACCTGTCTCATTTAGAAGGAGATCTGGCCCTTTCCACCAGTTCCCTAAAGGAACTGCGGCAGGTAGAGGTGCTGGGGGAACGAATTGTAACCATCGAGAATCTGACTACCTTTCATGAGTTCCCTGCCGGCAGTGACTTTGTGGTCTATCTGGGTGGCTTTCACAATAAGGTGAAACGGGAGTTTCTCCTCTTCCTGTATAGCCAGAATTCACAGAAGGAATACCGCCATTTTGGAGATATCGATGCCGGTGGTTTTTACATATTGGAACATCTAAAGAGAAAGACAGGGATCTCCTTCATGTCCTTGATGATGGATAGAAAAGTCCTGGAGGAATATCGCGAAAGCACCCTGCCCTTGACGGCGAATGACCGTAGACGGCTCCAGGCATTATATGATGAACTGACGAGACAGGTGGCAGAGGGGACGGCTGTGGAAGATTACCGGGACACTTTGGTCTATATGCTGGAGCAGGGGTGGAAACTGGAGCAAGAGGTAGTGGAGGTGTAAATAAATTATACATTTAGTTCATACGACATAACAGGAGAAGGAACAGAGGAGGATTCCTACCTTATCAGTACAGAGGAGGATTTGAGCTTTGTTGCGGGGGATCCCACTGCCCATTATCAACAGACCAATGATATTGATCTGGGCGGTAGTTGGAATTGGCGCTATCGGGCCGATTATATGGGCAGGATAAGCAGTTGATTTTTGTTATCAGGTCTTGGGAAAAATTTGATATAGACATAGAAAGAGGGGGCGTAAGAAGATGGATAACTGGTTTACAATAGATAAAATAGACACAAAAACTTACATTATTAGTGAATATCGTCATTGGGAGGAAACACACTGCTATTTGCTAAATGGAAAGGAACGAAGTTTGCTTATTGACACAGGGCTTGGTATTTCGAATATATATGATGAAGTAGTAAAACTTACGGATAAACCCATTGTGGCAGTTGCAACGCACATTCATTGGGATCATATAGGAGGACACAAATATTTTCCAGATTTTTATGCCCATACTGAGGAATTAGATTGGCTGAATGGTAAGTTCCCGCTATCAATGAAAACGATTAAAGAAATGGTTATTGACCGTTGTGATCTACCGGACGGATTTGATGTAAATGACTATGAGTTATTTCAAGGGGTGCCGACAAAGCTTTTGGCTGACCACGATGTAATTGACATTGGAGGGCGGCAAATAGAAGTGTTACATACACCAGGACATGCACCAGGGCATTTATGTTTTTGGGAGAGGGATAAAGGCTATTTATTTACTGGTGATTTAGTTTATAAAGATATATTGTTTGCTTATTTTCCATCTACTGATCCAGAAGCATACCTTGCTTCACTGGAAAAAATTTCAGTATTGCCTGTAAAAAAAGTATTTCCTGCACATCATTCATTGGATATAAAGCCTGAAATATTGATACGTATGCGAGAAGCATTTGGGCAGTTAAAGGCAGACGGAAAACTTCATCATGGTAGTGGTACATTCCATTATGGAGACTGGGGAGTGTGGCTGTAAAAGTCCTTGTCTATTGGAAAAATGCTTTGCAGATTTAAGAAGCATAATATATAATAGAGATTGAAAACATTCCAGGAGGAGATATCGAATGAAATATGCAGATCGGATTTCGGAAATTTTAAATGCTTTTTCCCCGGCTCCTCTGCGGGCAGATCAGATCAAAACCGGTGGGAAGCATCCGATCATCATTTTTGAGGATCTGGATAAACTGAATCCGGAAGACGCATGGACAGTATTTTATAATTATGCAGCAATTCTTTCAGGGATGACCTTTCCGGTGATCTATACTTTTCCCATTGGTCTTTCCTATGACAAAAGGTTCTCAGCGATGGAAAGTTATTTTACAACCAAGACACTTCCCATGATAAAGATTGAGACGATAGAAGGCGAGCTTTTCCAGGATGGTATAGATATCATACGTGATATCGTGAAGAAGCGTGCGGATTTAGACCTGTTCGATACTGGCGTTGTGGATTCACTGATTCAGTATACCGGAGGTTCCCTCCGGGATCTGTTTCATGTGATCAATACATCGGCAAACCGGGCAAAGCGCAGGGGGAGCGGTACGGTCTCTATGGAAGATGCAGAGCGCGCCCTGGAAGAAGTAAAAACCTTCCTTACAAGACGGATCGAGGAGAAAGATTATACATTTTTATTGAATATATATAATGAGAATAAGGAGCGCATCGAGGATAAGGAGATGCTTCTAAATATGCTCCAGGCCTCCGTGGTGTTGGAATATAACGGAAAACGGTGGCATAATGTACATCCGTTGGTTATTAAATTTTTCAGGGAACAGGGGTTGATTCAAGATGTCAGAGAGTAGCCAGGATGGATTCCAGACACTGGGATGGATCATAAATAATTCGGAACAGGGGCTGTATCTGGTGGTGGCAGAGGAGCAGCTGCAAAAGGAAATTGTCGGGATTTACCGGAGAGGGGCAGTAGAAGTCTACGACTATAAGCAGCGTCCAGGGGCTTATTCTTTTCGTGATCTGCAGGAATGGGTTCTCAGTCTGCCGGAGACAAAGGTATTTATGATCGCCAACTTTCATCTTGCATTACAGGATGAGGAGAGTCTGAAACGCCTGAATTTCAGCAGGGATATGATCGATGGGCTCGGAAAAAATTTCATCTTTCTTATCACACCTTACGGGGATGACAGCCTGGTATGTGGAGCATACGATTTTTACTCTTTTGTAAAGCTCCGCATTTTATTTGATGATCATGAGACGGAATCAGTAAAAGAGGAAATAATGATTCCAGAAGAAGATGAACTGGTGTTAGAGAATATGGAGGACCCGGAAGTATTAAAACAAAAATTAGCAGAGGCATATGTTTTGATCGAGCAGGCAAAGGAGGAGAAAAATAAAGGGCATTATTTTGAGAGTGAAAAAATGCTGCTGCATGCGCGAAAGATAAAAGAAAAACTGCTTGGTCCAGAACACTTGGAGATGGCAGAAGTTGATTACGAGTTGGCAGAGGTATATGCCTGGCAGGGAAGGTATAAAGAAGCAGAAGAACTGGATAAAAAGAGCCTGGGTATAAGAGAAAAGGTGCTGGGAGAAGAGCATCCGGAAACAGCTGCGGGTTATAATAATCTGGCAGAGGTGTATGAGAGGCAGGGAAGGTATAAGGAAGCAATAAATTATTACTTGAAGGCATATAAAATTTGTTTCTCCAAACTTGGACAGAATCATCCCAATACACAAATCAGTTATAAAAATCTGGAGATGGTGTATACAGAGAATTACCCAGAAGAGGATTTTAAACAGTTTCTGGAAGAAGTTATGAGAGACTAGATAGAGAATGGGAGGGGCTGCCCCCTCCCATCTTTTACATCCTATCGATTCAGTTTCCCCAGAAACTCATTCATCCGTACATGATCGGAATGGAATACCTCTTCTGGAGTGCCCTCCACTGCGATCACACCCTGATCCATGAAAATGATCCGGTCAGATATATTTTTGGCGAATTCCATCTCGTGGGTTACGATCACCATTGTCATTTTGGCTTCTGCCAGGGAGCGGATCACCTTTAGGACTTCTCCGGTGAGTTCCGGATCCAGCGCAGAGGTTGGTTCGTCGAAGAAGAGAACCTTTGGATTCAGCGCCAGTGCTCTGGCGATGGCGACGCGTTGCTGCTGTCCGCCGGAGAGCTGGTGGGGATAATAGTCCGCTTTATCGCTCAATCCCATTTTTTTCAAAAGATCTTCTGCCTCTTTCATGACTTCTGCCTTCGGGCGTTTCTGCACATGAAGAGGCGCGTCCGTAATATTTTTTATAACGGTGTAGTGAGGAAACAGGTTAAAGTTCTGAAAAACCAGTCCAAAGGATTCTTTTATGGTTTCAAGTTCTGTGTTTTTGGCATAGACACAGGTGTTTCCCTGGATGGAGGCAGCAGTTCTGCCCAGATAGCTCAGATCCCCGTAATCCATTTTCTCCAGTAAGGTGGCACATCGCAGGAGGGTGGATTTGCCAGAACCGGAGGGACCGATGATGGAGAGCACTTCGCCCTCCGCTACCTTTAGGGAAATATCCTTGAGTACTTCCAGATCTGCAAAGGATTTTTTTACATGATTCATTTCCAGTAGATAATTCAAAGCCATTTCCTCCTCTATTTATAGTAATTCATTTTTTTCTCCAGCTTTTCCATCACAAAAGTCACCAGAAGGTTAAAGATGTAATAGAAGACGGCGGAGATCGCAAAAGGCATCAGAGTAGTCTCTCTTGCGGCGATCTGCTTTGCTATGCTGAACATTTCCATATAGGAAAGGGAGTAAGCAAGAGAGGTGTCTTTGACAAGGGTAATGACCTCGTTGGTCACCGAAGGAAGAATGATCTTGATGACCTGGGGAAGAATGATCTTCAAAAAAGTCTGTACCTTGTTGTAGCCCAGAATGGCAGCGGCTTCGTACTGTCCCTTTGGGATCGCTTCGATGCCAGAGCGGTATATTTCGGCGAAATATGCCGCATAGTTAATGGAAAATCCGAGGATGATGGCAGGAAATCTCCAGGCTCCGATGGAAAGACCGAATAGGTAATAGGGGAAAAAGTACACCACCATAAGCTGCAGCATCAGAGGCGTCCCCCGCATGATGGAAATAAAGATGCGGGTAAAGCCACTGACCGGCCGACATTTTGACATTCTGCCAAATGCCACTACAAATCCGAAGGGCATGGAAAACAGAAGGGTGAGAATAAAGACGCCGAGGGTATTTAACATACCCTCAGACATCTGGGAAAGCATCATGGAAAAACTCATATGTAATTGCTCCTTATTCTAAGCAGGTCATTTCGCTTAATTCATATTTCTTTGCCAACTCATCAAATTTGCCATTCGCTTTCAGGTCGTGAAGGGATTTGTTCACTTTGTCACGAAGTTCTTCGTTGCCGAGTTTGAATCCGATGGCATATTTTTCTGAGTTGAGGTGCTCCTCCAGAATGATGTATTTGCCGTCTCCACGGTTTTTGATCTGGTACTGTGCCACACCTATATCCATGGCGATGGCATCGATGGAACCTGCCTCCAGCTCCACAAAAGCGGTGTTATAATCAGCGAATTCCTGAAGTGCCTTGAAGGTGTCAGAGAGTGCTTTTTGTCCGCCCTCTTCGTCGCTCTTCAGAAGGTCCAGGGCAGCGGAAGCGGCCTGAACGCCGACGGTTTTGTCTTTCAGATCAGCTGGAGCGGAAATACCGGAATCCTTTGCCACAACCACCACCTGGCTGTTGTCAACGTAAGGATCGGACCAGGTGTACTTATCCTCTCTGCCATTCATCGTGAAACCGTTCCAGATACAGTCCAGGGCGCCGGAATTCAGTTCGTTGTCTTTGTTGTCCCAGACGATGGGCTGTTTGACCAGTTCCCAGTTGTTTAATTTGCACACTTCGGCAGCCAGTTCCAGGTCAAAGCCGGTGTAATCCCCATTGTCGTCCATGTAACCATATGGGGGATACTCCGCGTCAAATCCTACGGTAAATTTCTGTCCGCCGGAAGATGTCTGTCCTTCTTTTGCATCTTCCCCGCCGCAGCCGGTAAGGGATGTGAATACGCATGCACTCATAAGCAGTAATGCCAGTAATTTCTTTTTCATAATATACCTCGCTTCTTTTCTTGTACCGCCGGTGTTTTGCCAGATCCTTCATGGGACAGAAAACAGGACGGTATGTAATATCATAACAAGGAATATCTTAACATAGGGAGAGGTTGGTGTCAATCGTTTGAGCGTCCTGGGGTGCTGGAATCAGGAAAGGAGGAGGGGAGTAGAAAAAGATGGAAAGAGGTAATGATTTATGATAGAATAAGTTTTAATGAACATAAAACAGATTGGGAACTTTGAGCACCGGAGGAAAAAAATGAGGACACGACAAGAAGCTATCCAGTATTGCCTGTCACTGGGCGGCTGTTATGAGGATTATCCTTTTCGGGATCCAAACTGGACGGTGATCCGGCATAACGACAGCCGCAAGGTATTTGCCTGGATCTTTGAGCGGGAGGGAAATATATGGATCAATGTCAAGTGTGATCCCGAATGGCGGGATTTCTGGTGTAAGGCATTTGATTCGGTGATCCCGGCCTACCATTTGAATAAGAAATATTGGAATTCAATTATTTTAGATGGCACTGTGCCAGAGGAGGATGTTAAGCGGATGATTCGGGAGAGTTATGGGTTGACAGGGAAATAGAAGGAGAGAGGGAAGGCAGAAGATGAATGAACAGATGATACAAAAATTGAGAAATGGATTAGAGACTGCTTTTGTAGATAGCAATGTTTCTTCAAATCTTGCATATAAGCCGCAGTTTATCTCAAATAATTATAAAGAAGGCAGTAAGATGTTATCTTCTATCGAAGAGGAACTTTTATTTTGTGACCATTTTTTTATAAGTGTGGCTTTTATAACAATGGCAGGAATTCAACCGCTTGTACATACGTTGAGAGAGTTGGAGGAAAGGCGGATAGTTGGCCGTATTATGACGACAGACTACTTAATGTTCACAGAGCCGAAAGCACTTGACAAACTGAATGGATTCAGTAATATCGAGTTAAGGATGTACTGTACGAATGAGGCAAAAGAAGGTTTTCATACAAAGGGATATGTTTTTGAAAAAGAGGGGATGTATCGTATCATTGTGGGAAGTTCTAATATGACTGCCAGCGCTCTTACAAAAAATAAGGAATGGAATACAAGATTGGTCTCAACGGAAGAAGGCGAATATACAAAACAGATTCTTCAGGAATTTGAAGGTTTTTGGAATTCGAAATATGCTAAGGAGTACGATGAATTTATAGATGCATACCGCTTGAAATATGAGATTGTTAAAAAGCAAAAGAATATTGCTCGTAAGTCTCACATTCCATCTGTCGATCAATATCGTTTAAAGCCAAATAATATGCAGCTTGCATTTACTTCTAATCTGATTAAACTGAAAGATAAAGGTGAAGATAAGGCATTGTTAATTTCGGCAACAGGTACAGGGAAAACTTATGCGTCTGCATTTGCTGCCAGAGAAATAAATCCTAAGAGAATACTTTTTTTAGTTCACAGAGAACAGATTGCGAGACATGCTATTCGCAGTTATAAAAATGTTTTTGGAGAAGAAAAAAAGTTCGGTATGCTGTCGAATAAGGCAAAAGATTATGAGGCGGATTATTTGTTTTCAACGATGCAGACTATGGCGAAATTGGATACATTACATAGATTTGATAAGAATAGATTCGATTTGATCATTATTGATGAAGTGCATCATGTTGGTGCTGAGAGTTATCAACGCATAATGGAATATTTTAACCCCAAGTTTTGGCTTGGAATGACTGCAAGTCCAGATCGTACCGACGGATTCGATATATATAAAGTGTTTGATCATAATATTGCTTATGAGATACGATTGCAACAGGCTTTGGAAGAAGATTTTCTATGTCCATTTCATTATTTTGGGATAACTGATCTCGAAATAAATGGAGAAATACTTGACGATGCAAATAGAGTTCGTAATTTTTCAATGCTAGTTTGTGAAGAACGTGTTGACTATATTTTGAAAATGGCAAAATTTTATGGTTACTGTGGAGAGCGTTTAAAAGGATTGATATTTTGTAGCCGTAGGGAAGAGGCGATCGAGCTTTCACGAAAGTTTAACGAGAGAGGATTGAGCACAGAATTTTTATACGGAGAAGATTCACAGGCTAAAAGAGAGGATTGTATTGATAGATTGGTAAATGATGATCGGGAGGATTCTTTAGATTATATTTTTACCATTGATATTTTTAACGAGGGCGTGGATATACCTGAGATTAATCAAGTCATAATGCTTCGTCCTACAGAGAGTCCGATTGTTTTTATTCAGCAGCTTGGCCGGGGATTAAGAAAATCAGAGGGAAAAGAATATGTTGTTGTACTCGATTTTATAGGAAATTAATGAATAATTTTATGATCCCAATTGCCTTGTCAGGGGATCGTACCTATAATAAAGATACTATTAGGAGATATGTCAGAGAAGGTGCGAGAGTTATTCCTGGTAGTTCTACCGTTCATTTTGATGAGATATCTAAAAAACGTATTTTTGAATCTATTGATGGTTCAAAGACAACGAAAAAATTTCTAATTGAAAGGTATATGCTTTTAAAGAATAAACTTGGGAAAATACCTACAATTTTGGATTTTTATGATTATGGCGAGATCGATCCTATGCTGTTTATTGCATATGCGAAAACGTATCATCGCTTTTTAAAAATGGCGGATAAAGATTATAAGACAAAGTTTATTCCCGAAGAAGAGGCTGTTTTAGAGTTTGTATCAGCTGTATTTGTCGGAGGAAAGCGGGTTCATGAACTACTTATGTTGAAGCTTCTTATGGAACATGGCAGAGTCAGCAAAGATATGTTTCGAGAAGGTTTGGAGAAAATTGGAGAAAAATACAGAGAGCAAGATTATCTTTCATGTACTAATGTTTTAAGAAAGAATTTCATAAATACACAATCAGAAAAGAAAAGGTTTGAGTTAGTAGACTTTTTTGATGTGGCGCAAGCGCAGGAGTCTCGTGAATTACGGGCGACGGCTTTTTATAAATGTATGCGTCATATTGATTTTTATACGGAGTTAGATCAGCTGATCCAGTATGGAATGAAAAAATACCATGATTGTTTTTGTATGCACGATGAGTATAACCTGGTATTGTATCAAAAGTATTCCAGAAAAGATGTATGTCGTATATTAAACTGGAAAAAGGACGATAGTTCAACCATTTATGGATATCGAATTAAATATGGAACCTGCCCTATCTTTGTGACATATGAAAAGAAGGAAGATATTGCAAGTAGTACAAAATATGAGGATCAATTTATTGATGAGCAGGTATTTAGCTGGATGACGCGAAGCAAAGTAACAATGAACAGCCCGGAGGCACAAAATCTGATCCATTATAAGGAGAGAGGGTTAAAGATTTTTTTATTTATTAAGAAAAGTGATGGGGAAGGTACGGACTTTTATTATATGGGGAGGGTTTATCCTAAACATTGGAAGGAAACAACGATTAAAAATGATAAAGGCCAAGAATTACCAATTATGAATTTTGAATTGCAATTGGAACATAGTGTCCGAAGTGATATCTATGAATATTTCACAAAGTGAATAGGAGGCGCGGCAATGAAAAAAGTAGAAGTTGTAGCTGCTGTTATACGAGATAACAATAATATTTTTGCAACTCAGCGGGGTTATGGAGATTTTAAAGATGGCTGGGAATTTCCCGGAGGCAAGATTGAAGAAGGAGAAACGTTACAGCAAGCGTTGATGCGGGAGATCAGGGAAGAACTGGAGACGGAGATTAGTGTAGGTGAACTGATTGAGACAGTTGAATATGATTATCCAGAATTTCATTTAATCATGCACTGTTTTTGGTGCACGATAAAGTCGGGACATCTTATACTCAAAGAACATCAGGCGGCTAAATGGTTATCAAAAGAAGAGCTGGATAGTGTTGCATGGTTACCGGCAGACAGAATCATACTGAAAAAGATCCAAGCCCCCCTCTCCACCTCCCCCCTTCATTGACTTTTTCCTCTTGATATGATACCTTATTCATTAGATACACACACTACTTTTCAAGAGGATAAGAGGAGAATCAAAAGAAAATGAAGATTATCATTGTGGGCTGCGGTAAGGTTGGCAAAACGCTGGCAGAGGAGCTGAACAAAGAAGATAATGAGGTGACAGTGATCGACCGCCGGTATGCAGAGGTGGAGTCGCTGTCAAATAAATTTGATGTGATGGGAGTTGTGGGAAACGGAGCCAGTTATAAGACCCAGATGGAGGCGGGCATCAAGAAGGCGGATATACTGATTGCGGTTACGGGATCGGATGAGCTGAACCTGTTGTGCTGTCTGATTGCGAAACGGGCGGGAAACTGCCAGACGATAGCGCGGGTTAGGAATCCGGAGTATAGTGAGGAGATCGGCTTTGTGAAGGGCGCGCTGGGACTGGCGATGACCATCAACCCGGAATTTGCGGCGGCGCAGGAGATCGCAAGGGTGCTGCGGTTTCCATCGGCGATCAAGATCGATACTTTTGCCAAGGGACGGGTGGAGATGCTGAAGTTCCGTGTGCTGGGGGAATCCCGCCTGAATGGCATGCTGGTCATGAATATTGCGCCGAAACTGGGGGCGGACGTGCTGGTTTGTGCCGTGGAGAGGGATGGGGAGATCTTTATCCCGAAGGGAGATTTCCGGCTGCAGGAGAAGGATGTAGTGTCCATTATCGCCGGACCGAAGAAGGCCAGTGATTTCTTTAAGAAGATTGGGATTGAGACACATCAGGTTAAGGATACGATGATCGTAGGGGGAGGAGATACCGGGTATTATCTCGCGAAGCTGCTCCAGCCCATGGGCATCGGGATCAAACTGATCGAGCAGAATGAGGAGCGGTGTAACCTGCTTTCGGAGCTGCTGCCAAAGGCACAGATCATACATGCCGACGGTTCGGAACAGATCGTGTTGATCGAAGAGGGTGTGGGGCAGGCAGAGGCTTTTGTGGCGCTGACCAATATTGATGAAGAAAATGTTATGCTTTCGCTCTTTGCCAGAAGCCAGACTTCTGGAAAGATCGCGACAAAGATTAACCGGATGGATTTTGACCGTGTGATCAAGGAACTGGATCTGGATACCACCGTATATCCGAAGAAGATTACGGCGCTGTATATTCTTCAGTTTGTGCGGGCGATGAAAAATTCCATTGGCTGCAATGTGGAGACGATGTACCGGATTCTGGATGATAAGGCGGAGGCTCTGGAGTTTGTAGTGAAAGATAGTTCGGAGCTGCCAGGGATTCCCCTGGAGAAGCTTAAGATCAAGGAAAATACTCTGGTGGCATGTATCATACGTGGACGACAGATCATCATTCCGAGAGGAAAAGATGAAATGCGGGTGGGAGACTCGGTGGTGGTGGTGACCACAACGCTGGGGCTGAAAGATATCCGGGATGTGATCAGCGTAAGAAAGTAGTAAAGGAGTAAGCATAAGATGAATATTCGCATCGTTATCTATTTTCTTGGCTGGCTTCTTAACTTTGAGGGAGCATTTTTGCTACTGCCTTGTCTGGTAGGACTGATTTACCGGGAAGAGGATGCGCTTTATTTTGCTCTGTCTTCCCTGATCTGTCTTGTGCTGGGATTTATCATTACCCGGTTCCGGCCTAAAAACAAGTCATTGTACGCCAGAGAAGGGTTTGTGATCGTGGCGCTCAGCTGGTTTTTGCTTAGTTTGTTCGGGGCGCTGCCCTTTGTGATGTCCGGAGCGATTCCTTCTTTTGTGGATGCGGTCTTTGAGACGGCTTCCGGGTTTACGACTACGGGAGCTACGATTTTGGCAGATGTGGGAGTGATGTCCAGGGCAGTCAACTTTTGGCGGACCTTTACCCACTGGATCGGCGGTATGGGCGTCCTTGTATTTATGATGGCGGTAGTTCCTCTGGCGGACGGACGCAATATGTATCTGATGAAAGCGGAAAGCCCAGGACCTACAGTGGGAAAACTGGTTCCCAGGATCAAGTCTACGGCGAAGATTTTATATGGAATGTACATCGCCCTGTCGGTGTTAGAATTTCTTTTTCTGCTGGCGGGCAGGATGAGTGTCTACGATGCCATGACGACGACATTTGGAACCGCGGGTACTGGTGGTTTTGGTATTTATAGTGACAGCATCGCAGGATTTTCATCCTATATACAAATCGTAGTGACTATATTTATGATTGCCTTTGGTGTGAACTTTACATTTTATTATCTGGTGATCATTGGAAAACGTTGGAAAGACGCCCTGCGGATGGCAGAAGTCAGGGCATATATTCTAATTATCCTGGTGGCAGCGGCGGCGATCAGTTTTAATGTACGCCACATGTATGGAAGCATTTTTGAAGCGGTGAAGCATTCGGCATTCCAGGTGGCTTCCATTATCACAACAACGGGATTTTCCACTGTGGACTTTAACCAGTGGCCAGAGTTTTCCAAAACAATATTGCTCATGCTGATGTTTGTCGGCGCCTGTGCTGGAAGTACCGGCGGAGGAATGAAAGTCTCCCGTATGATTATATGGTTAAAGACATTCTGTAAGGAATTGAAAGTCATGGTTCATCCCAGGAACATCTATAAAGTTTCGGTGGATGGCAGGAAGGTGGAGCACGAGGTGATCCGTTCCGTAAATGTATTTTTGGTGGCTTATATTCTTACCTATGCGGTTTCTGTTTTACTGGTGAGCATGGATGGATTTGATTTTACAACCAATTTTTCAGGTGTGTCTGCTACCATCAATAATGTGGGACCAGGATTTAATACGGTGGGACCGATGGAGAACTTTTCCATTTTCTCCCCGTTTTCAAAATGTGTTTTAATATTTGATATGATTGCGGGAAGACTGGAACTTTTCCCAATTTTGCTGCTGTTTTCAAAAGCTACCTGGAAAAAATAAAGTTAGCTCAACGGCGCGAATTTGAACCCACCATGAATGGCGGGTTCAAATTCGCGCCGTTGAGTTAGGTAAAATAACCATTAAATGAGTGTTGACCTGACCCTCGAAATGTTATAAGATGGATACAAGTTACGTTGTGTCAAAATTATAAGGAGGTCATGTTACTCATGAAGAAAATGGTGAAAGGTTTGAGCCTGGTTCTGGTGTGTTCTCTTGTAGCGGGGATCACAGTACCGGTGTCCGCGGCGAAAAAAATGAAGTTAAGCAGCAAAAAGATTACGTTAAAGGTTGGGCAGAAGAAGAAGTTGGAAGTGAAGAATACTGCGAAAAAGGTGAAATGGTCTATTAAGAGTGGGAAAAAGTACATATCACTATCTGGTAAAAAGAAAACGAGTGTAGTGGTAAAGGCAAAAAAACAGGGAAAAGCAGTTGTTTTGGCGAAGATAGGAAACAAAAAACTTACCTGTCAGGTTACCATTAAAAAAGCAGACACGAAGAAACCGACTGTACCGACGACGGCACCGACAGCAACGGTGACGCCAGCGGTGCCAACATTGACACCCGCTGGTACTCTGACTCCGGCACCGTCTGCAAGTCCGACGGAGACTCCGGTTGCTACTCCAGAGGTAACAGAAACTCCGGAACCGGAAGAACCTCTGGAGCCAGGTGAATTCCGTTATGAGGGTCTGGACCGGGCTTGGATTGAGAAAAATATTGATCCGGCAAAGCCTGTTGTGGCGATGACTTTTGATGATGGTCCAGGCAGCAATGGAAGTACTTTTGTAGATTATGGTTTGAGAATCCAGCAGGCCCTTAAGGATGTGGGAGCTCATGCAACATTTTTCTATATCGGCGGCAATATTGTGAAAAGTGAGGAGTGCAGACAGGAAGTACAGCAGGCATTGGACTGGGGATTTGAGATCGCGAACCACTCTTATGACTATGCTAGTCTGGACAAAGCAAGTGCGGAGGAGATCAAGGAAAAACTTGATAAGACCGACGCGATCCTCAAAGAGATGAGCGGGTACTCCAGTTTCTTGTTCCGGGCGCCGAATGTGGCATATGGCGATACGATGTTTGAAGTGATCGATGCTCCGATCATTGACGTGTCGAACTGGAGTCATGATTATAAGCCAGATAGTGAGGTAGATAAGGATAAGATCGTGGCAAATGTGAAGGCGGCCAGAGATGGAGACATTATCAACATGCATTCAACCTATGAGAAGACAGCAGAAGCCGTGCCGGAGATCCTTGCTTATTTCCAGGAGAAGGGAATCCAGGTGGTGTCTGTATCTGAACTTTTTGCTATCCGTGGCAAGAAGCTGATGAAAGGCGAAAAAATTTCAAGATGTGACTAAAAAATCCCCCCATCATATGAAAGTATGTTTCATTTGATGGGGGTTTTCTTTGTGTCTTTATACTCTAAGATTGTTGATAAAAACAAAATCCGTTTTTTCCTGTTTTTTTCTTTTCATATAGTGCTTCATCTGCACACTTATACAGGTGGTCAAAACTATCTGGCCCGTTGTTTTGAATGGCGATTCCCACACTTATGGTGATACGTATGTCATCTTCTTGAAAACATAAAGGCTTACTTAGTTCATGGCACAGGTCATTACAGTATTTTCTGATGTAGCTGATAGATGGCACATCTCTCATAAAAATAACAAATTCATCGCCGCCAAGGCGACCGATGATGTCGGTGCCAAATTTGAAAAACTGCCGCAAAGTTTTTCCGACATGTTTTAAGACATCATCTCCCCGGATATGTCCGTAGTTATCATTGACATATTTGAAATTATCCAGATCCATAATAATAAACGCGTTAATACAGTTTTCTGGATTTTGAAGAGCAATTTCATCTATTTTATTACGTGAGGTTCCCTGGTTATACAGAGAAGTCAGTGTATCGATCTGTGCCTGTCTTTTCAATTCCTGATTCCTCATAACCTCTTCATCGATATTTACGATTCGTCCGATGATATGTGTTTCATCGGTTTCCTTATCGTGATACGGGGCGTAGGTGGTACGGTACCAGCAGAATTTTCCCTCGGTGAACAGTGAGCTCCGGAGATCAAAGGCAAAACCCTCTTTCAGATTGGGCAGATTGCGAAGGATGTTGGCATAGTCTTCCAGATCATCCGGGTGAATCGTAGGTATCTGGTATAGATTCTCCAAATAATTGTCTACGGAGTATATGTTCTTCGCCTCTCCATTTTTAATGATAGTGATGTCAAAATGGTCGGTGGTGTAGTTATAGTCCACCGTATATTCTTCTTTCCTTTCTGAAATGAAGCTTAATTTTTTCAGCAGCAGGCGCAGTTCTTTTTCCTGCTGAACCACCTCATTATGTGCTTCGATATGACTTGTGATATCTGTAATCAAAATATCACTGACATCGGATCCATCGTCCCGGAGCCTGCCGTAGCAGAGTACTACCAGGCTGCTGCCATCTTTGCAAAGAATCGGATGTTCAAAATACCCGGAACCATCATCGGACTTAGAGGCGCGGTTTACTGCTATCATATATTCTTCCCATATGCTGGGGGGAATCAGGTCTCGTAAAGTCATTTTACCAGTATAGACATCCTGGGCAGTAAAGCCTGTAAGTTTTGTAAAATAATCGTTAAAACTGATAATGCGCAGATTATCACGATGATCAACGGCATATGTAGCATAATCTACTTCCCGGATCATAGTCAGTCCCCCATTCTTTCTGTTGTATCCCTTTATAATTTCCTTATATAATATATGCTGGCTGAACAATGCCATTGAGGTAAGTATATCAAATGTTTCATAAAATGGGAAGTAGTATTTTGCTTTGGCTTGACTTTTTTACTTAAAATCGTTATTATTTTTTTAACAGGATTTGGAGGAGGAAGTAATTATATGTTGTCACAGATTGATGAAATTCTCGTAGCAATAAATGAGTTTATAACGGGTGTTCCACTTATGGTACTGATCCTTGCCGGAGGATTGTATCTGACATTCCGGCTGGGATTTCTGCAGATGCGCAGGTTACCCCTGGCTCTTAAGTGGATGGTGAAAAATGAAGAGGGAGGGACCGGGGAAGTCACTTCTTTTGCGGCGCTGTGTACGGCTTTATCTGCCACCATCGGCACAGGAAATATTGTGGGAGTGGCGACGGCGATCTGCCTGGGAGGACCAGGAGCTCTTTTTTGGATGGTGACGGCGGCTCTTTTTGGTATGGCGACCAAGTATGCAGAGGGACTTCTCGCGGTGAAATACCGGACGGTGGATCAGGACGGCCACGTATTGGGAGGACCATTTTACTATATCGAAATGGGGATGGGGAAAAAGTGGCGCCCTCTGGCTAAGGTATTTGCCTTCTTTGGCGCCTGTGTGGGGCTTTTTGGAATCGGCACATTTTCCCAGGTCAACGGTATTTCATCGGCGATCCAGGGCTTTTTTGATCCGGATCAGATACATACAGTAGAAATCCCTGGTCTGGGAGAGTATTCCTGGACGGTAGTTATTTCCTCAATACTCCTTGCCATATGTGTGGCGCTGGTGGTCATCGGGGGAATCCGCAGGATCGCCAGTGTATCCCAGGTAGTGGTACCACTGATGGCTGTTACGTACATATTGTTCTGTGTCGTCCTTATGGTGTGCAATATTACAGAGATTCCGGCGGCTGTGGGAGAAATTCTGCGGGGAGCTTTTGATCCCTCTGCCGTGACAGGAGGTGTGGTGGGAAGCATGATTGTTGCGGTACAGAAGGGAGTTGCCAGGGGAATTTTCTCTAATGAAGCGGGACTGGGATCGGCGCCCATCGCAGCGGCAGCAGCCCAGACGAAGGAACCGGTGAGACAGGGGCTTGTGTCCATGACAGGGACCTTTATCGATACAATTATCATCTGTTCTATGACGGGGATATCCATCGTTCTCACTGGGGCCTGGCGCGTGGAGGGACTGGAGGGAGTTCAGGTTACCACCTATGCCTTTCAAAACGGCCTGCCGATCCCGGCGCAGGCGGCTTCCTTTGTTTTGATGCTCTGTCTCGTATTTTTTGCCTTTACGACGATTCTGGGCTGGGATTACTATTCGGAACGGTGTCTGGAGTATCTGTCGGGAAGCCGGAAGGTGGTAAAAGTATACCGCTGGCTCTACATCGCCGCGGTATTTATCGGACCGTATATGACGGTGGCTGCGGTATGGACTATAGCGGATATTTTTAACAGTTTGATGGCCATACCGAATATGATCGCGTTGTTTGCCCTGGGCAGTGTGGTTGTGAGAGAAACAAAGGACTTTTTTACAAAAAATAGGAGTGGAAGCGATGTCGCACAATAAACAGAAAAAAATAGCTGTCATTAATGATATATCGGGTTTTGGAAGGTGTTCTGCGGCAGTATCCCTTCCGGTGATTTCCCATATGAGGGTGCAGGCCTGTCTGCTGCCAACTTCCATATTTTCCAACCATACGGGTTTTCCATCCTATTATTATAATGATTTTACGGATAAGATGCCGAGGTTTATGGAGGAATGGGAAAAACTGGATCTCCGTTTTGAGGGCATTGCCAGCGGGTTCCTGGGATCGGCGGAACAGATCGAGATTGTGCGGGAATTTATCCGTCAGTTCCGGGATGAGAGAACCCAGGTGATTATCGATCCGGTTATGGGGGAAAATGGAAAAGCCTATCCCACCTATACAGAGGAAATGTGCGACAAGATGAAGCATTTGGTAGAGTATGCCGATATTCTCACACCCAATGTTACGGAAGCTTGTATGCTCACCGGGATGCCCTTTAAGGATAAGAATTGGCAGCGGAAAGAACTGCTGGAGATGATGGCGCGTCTGCGGGAGCTGGGAGCGAAGAAGATCGTGGTATCTGGATTGGATTCCGGACAGTTCATCTCCAATGCAGTAAGTGAGGTTCCTGGAGAATGTAAGCTGTTGCGGCAGAAAAGGGTGGGGAAGGTGCGTTCCGGCACCGGAGACATTTTCTCATCCATTATCGCCGCCGACTGTGTCAATGGGGTGGATTTTGAGACCTCTGTCCGCAAGGCGGCGGCTTTTGTGCAGGAGTGTATCCGTGTGACGGAGTCATTTGATATACCAGAGACAGATGGGGTGTGTTTTGAAGAGGTACTTCATAAATTACGATAGCGAGGTGGTACATATGGCGGCCTATCACGGGCTCAGTGAAGAGCTTCAGGAGCGTATCAGGGAGGATCAAAGGCGTCACTGGGTGAATCCCTGTGCCTGGTATCCTCTGCCACAACGGAGAGATGGAGATGCAGGAATACGGCCGGTGTCTCTGACATCCTTTGAGGAGTTTGACCAGAGGGTAGAGGCCTGCTATACGGATCCGGAGGCGAATAAAAAGCAGATTCCCTCTACGCTGGAGGGCTGCGTCATGCGGATCAGCGACATAATCGCCTATCTGGGAAAGGACAGACAGGACGCACAAAAGGTCGGGGTGATCTCCGGGGGAGAGACATTTTCCGCGGAACGGATGGGGGCATATGATGTCCAGTATAAGGGGTATTTTGACCAGGACTGAATAATGAGGGGTGTGCCCCCGTGGAGCGAATCACAAAAAAATACAAAAGCGCACCAAAATAATCTATTTTCTTTGGCAGCTTTGTTATGTATGATGATACAAGGGCAAATGTCCAGATATCGATGAAAACAATATAATCAGGAGGATATTACCATGAAAAAGGTTACAGGAATGATTAACGCAAAACGTAAAATGGGAAAGATTAACAAGGAAATTTATGGTCATTTTTCGGAGCATTTGGGAAGATGTATCTATGAGGGAATTTTTGTGGGAGAGGATTCTGAGATCCCTAACACAAATGGAATGAGAAACGATGTGGTAGAGGCATTGAAGGAATTGGAGATTCCGGTGCTTCGCTGGCCGGGCGGATGTTTTGCCGATGAGTACCACTGGATGGATGGAATCGGCGAGAAGGAGAACAGAAAGCGCATGATCAATACCCACTGGGGCGGTGTGGTAGAAGATAACAGCTTTGGAACCCATGAATTTTTTGAGCTCTGCGATCAGCTGGGTTGTGAGCCCTACATAAATGGAAATGTGGGCAGCGGGTCCGTGCGGGAGATGTCAGAATGGATCGAGTACATGACCTTTGACGGAGAGTCACCGATGTCAAAACTGCGCCAGAAAAACGGAAGAAAAGAGCCCTGGAAGGTAAAATATTTTGGCGTGGGCAATGAGAACTGGGGCTGCGGCGGCAATATGACGCCGGATTACTATGCGAATATTTACCGCAGATACCAGACTTACTGCCGGGATTACGGCGACAATAAGCTGTATAAGATCGCCTGCGGACCGGACGGGGCCAACTATGAGTGGACGGATAAACTCATGAGTATTATCGGCGACCGTTTTGCCGATGCTATCAGCCTGCACTATTATACCGTGCCCTGTGGCTGGGAGAAGAAAAGCAAGGCGACGCAGTTTGATGCGAAGGAATACTATGAGACCATTGACTTGACTCTGCGCATTGAGGAGATGATCGACCGCCATCTGGAGATCATGAGCAAATACGATCCGGAGCACAAGGTTAAATTGATCGTGGACGAGTGGGGCACCTGGCTCCAGGTAGAAGAGGGGACGAATCCGGGATTCCTGTATCAGCAGAATACGATGCGGGATGCCATGGTAGCGGCACTGAACCTGAATATCTTCAACCGTCACTGTGACCGCATCTCTATGGCAAACATCGCCCAGGTAGTAAACGTACTCCAGGCAGTGATCCTGACTGAAGGTGCTAAAATCGTAAAGACACCGACCTATCACGTGTTTGAGATGTACAAAGGCCACCAGAATGCTACACTTGTGGACTGCTTTATAGATACTCCGGTGGAAGAGTGCGAAGGCCACAGCATTCCGCTGATTTCTTCTTCTGCTTCCATCAACGAAGAAGGTGAGCTGACCGTTACGTTAGCAAATGCTTCCCTTTCCGAAGAGATTGAGATTTCTACAGGCGTAGAAGGTGAATTTTCCTCTGTGAGCGGAAGGATTCTCACCGGAAAGATGGACGATTTTAATTCCTTTGAGAAGGAGGATGTGGTGAAGCCGGCAGGATTTGACGGCGCTTCTCTGGCAGAGAGCTGCCTGTCAGTGAAAATGCCGCCATGCAGTGTGGTGACACTGATCTTGAAATAATGGATATTATTTGTGTGGGGCGGCGGTCTGTGCCGCCCCTAAATGATCTGGGCGGAGAGTACCGTGGATTGGAGAAATGAGGGGGATCATGGGAAAACAGATACCATTTTGCCGCAAATGTATGTGGACAAAGGAGATGCTGGAAAAGGAACGGGTCAAGCTGGAGGATTACATCGCCAACATTCCAGAGGAAGACAAGGTATCTCCCGATGAACATGAGAGAAGGCTTTTGATTTGTGACACCTGTCCGGAGCTTCGCAGCGGGCTCTGCGGACAGTGCGGCTGTTATGTGGCAGTGCGGGCGGTGAGAAAAAAGGGGTA
Source organism: uncultured Eubacterium sp. (assembly GCA_948848225.1). GTDB lineage: Bacteria > Bacillota > Clostridia > Lachnospirales > Lachnospiraceae > Eubacterium_F. Next base: position 50,096 of record CAQOJF010000009.1, on the reverse strand, counting down.
TTGTCCCCATGTGAGGAGGAAGTGGTGAAAAGTTAATGAAAGTATATTGACCAATAAAGGGTATGATGATATAATTTGTGAAAAGGAGAATTAAAATGAAATTAGCTTCTATTAAACGTTTATATCATGGTACAGACCGAGAGTTTAATACTTTTGATTTTAAGTATGCTCGTGGTTTTAAAGATTTTGGGAAAGGTTTTTATTTGACTTCAAATATTGGTCAGGCGCAGAAGTGGGCACAAAGGAAGGCAAGGGACAAATATGTAGCGTATATCTATAGTTATCAGTTGGATTTTTCAGGGGAAAAAGGGTGGAGGATATTAGAATTACTCAAATACGATCAAAAATGGCTTGACTTTATTACAAAGAATCGTATGGAAGGTGAGCAGACTGGAGATTATGATATTATATATGACCGGATAGCGGACAATCAATATACAGAAATATCAGAAGTATTACGTAAGTATAAGCAACATAAAATTTCTGTAGAAGAAGCGATAAGGAAAATCAGCTGGAAAGATAATAGAGGAGACCAGTATTGTTTCAAGACTAAGAGAGCATTGACACTATTGAAGGAGCAGGCTGTTTTTGTTTTGCATAAAAGCAAATATGGAGAATGGTATCAGGAGAGAAGGTAAAATCTTTGGGAAAAAAGAGAATGCATGAGTTGGCACTAATGTTTTCTTATATTACTGGCAGATCATTGGAGGAGTCCCAAAAGATAATTCTGTCAACTGAAACAGGAAAGGCTGTTTGCAATAATAATTTGTCGGTTTTGTATGAACAACAGACAGAAAATCTTTACGGCATAGTATTGGAACTGAAAAAGGAAGGTAAGTATACCGGGATTGTTCAACAAATGTCGGAAAGAAAGATAGCCCAGAGTATGGAAGTGCTTGACGGATTGGCAGATGAATGCCCAAAGTACGAGGTCCAAATAGATAAAAAGCCAGAGTTAAAGGAATTACAAAAGAGATATTTGTTGTCTGAGAGGAAAAAAATGCTGCAGATTCAGCAACGTAACCAGATCAATGCGAGGAGGATTGAAAATGCTGTTAAATTTAAGGGATAACAGAGACAAGCTTGTTATAAAGGACTTTTTAGATATTGATTTTGATATGTGTGTGCAGGAGCAAAGTAACTGTTTTTATATTAGGATTAATCACAGTTATATGTTGGATGAAGAGTTTAAAGACGAAAGATCAGCAGAGGAGCGTATGCGTAGTATAGCCCGGGCGCGGAACAATCTGGAATGCGAACTAAAAAATTATTGACATTACGACCTATAATGTGATACCATTAATCCAAATTGATAAAGACGAAGATGGTGCAGGAGGTATTTCTCCAGATGTGATCCATTTCCATCAGAGAGACAGAATCGCCGGCTGAAAGTTCTGTCAGGTTCCCTGGGTCATTGACATTCACACCGGAGTTCCGTTTCTGAAATTCAGTAGGGAGCGGCGTGGCTGCGCGTTAAGCGATAATGAGTGCCTGCTGTGATCAGGGAAAAGAAAAAGAGCTTTTCTGTGAGTGGTGGGAATCAGGGTGGTACCGCGGAGATGTAAGTCCGTCCCTTGTAAGCATGGAGAACATGCCTGTGGGGGACGGACTTTTTTATTTTAGTAGGAAAGTTCACCCTGCGGAGCCAAAGAATGGCGAAGGCAATTCTTTAGAGGTGCGCGTTTCTCAGCCGCACCTTGCATGTTATTTCTGGATACAGACTATAAAACGAAGCAGCAGGATAAAATATGTATCCTGCGGAAATGAGGAGATCATGAAAGAAAAACTTGAAAAGATCATGAAGGATGCCCTGTCTCAGATCGAGACATCTGAAGGACTGGATAAGCTGAATGATATCCGGGTGGCATTTCTTGGAAAAAAAGGAGAACTTACCAGCGTGCTTAAATCTATGAAAGATGTGGCACCGGAGGACCGGCCGAAGGTAGGCCAGCTGGTGAACGAGGCGAGAAAAGACATCGAGGCAAAGCTGGAGGCGAAGAAAACAGCATTTGCTAAAGCTCTCCGCGAAGAGAAGATGAAAGCCGAAGTGATCGATGTGACTCTTCCGGGAAAGAAACCGAAACTGGGACATAGACACCCGAATACCATTGCGCTGGAAGAAGTGGAAAAAATATTTGTGGGACTTGGTTATGAGGTTGTGGAAGGCCCCGAAGTGGAATATGATTATTATAACTTTGAGGCATTGAATATCCCGGCGAACCATCCGGCGAAGGATGAGCAGGATACCTTTTATATCAATGATAAATTTCTGCTGCGTACCCAGACCTCTTCGGTACAGGTCCGGGTGATGGAGGAAGGAAAGCTTCCGATCCGCATGATTGCACCGGGAAGAGTATTCCGTTCCGATGAGGTGGACGCCACCCATTCTCCATCCTTTCATCAGATCGAGGGACTTGTGATTGATAAAAATATCACCTTTGCAGATCTGAAGGGCACCCTGGCAGAATTTGCCAGAGAGCTGTTTGGAGAGGGAACAAAGGTAAAATTCCGCCCCCATCATTTCCCATTTACAGAGCCGAGCGCGGAGATGGATGTGACCTGCTTTAAGTGCGGCGGAAAGGGTTGCCGTTTCTGTAAGGGAGAGGGCTGGATTGAGATCCTGGGCTGCGGAATGGTTCATCCCCACGTATTGGAGATGAGCCACATCGATCCGGAAGAATACACAGGTTTTGCTTTCGGAGTTGGTTTGGAGCGAATCGCACTGCTGAAATACGAAATTGACGATATGCGTCTTCTCTATGAAAATGACAAGCGTTTTCTGGAGCAGTTTTAGTATAGGATGCGGCGCAGTGCCGACGGACATCCGTAAATAAAAGAAAAGAGGTTAGTAGAATGAATACACCATTATCGTGGATAAAAGCATATGTTCCGGAACTGGAATGTACCGAAAAGGAGTACATGGACGCCATGACCCTGTCTGGTACCAAAGTGGAGGGATATGAAAAATTTGACGAGGATCTGGATCAGATTATCGTGGGAAGGATTGATAAGATCGAAAAGCATCCGGATGCGGATAAGCTGGTTGTCTGCCAGGTATCAGTGGATGAGCAGGGAACCCAGGTACAGATCGTGACGGGAGCGCCCAATGTGAAAGAGGGGCAGAAAGTTCCTGTGGTGCTTGACGGGGGCCGTGTGGCAGGCGGTCATGATGGATCTAAGACACCGGGAGGCATCAAGATCAGAAAGGGAAAACTTCGCGGTGTGGAGTCCTGTGGCATGATGTGTTCCATCGAGGAACTGGGATCTTCCAGAGATTTTTATCCCGACGCTCCGGAAAATGGGATTTATATCCTCAGTGACAATCTCGAATATAAAGATGCGCCAGTGGGCAGCGACGCCATCGCGCTTCTGGGACTGCGGGATGCCAATTTTGAATACGAGGTGACCTCTAACCGCGTGGACTGCTTTGGCGTGATCGGTATCGCCAGAGAGGCAGCGGCGACTTTCCGCAAACCCTTCTGTCCGCCGGAGGTAAAAGCAGTGGGCAACGACGAGAAGGCAGAAGATTATATTTCCGTCGAGATAGAAAATAAGGAGCTCTGTTCCCGGTATGTGGCGCGGGTGGTAAAAGATATCAAACTGGCGCCGTCACCGGAGTGGATGCAGAGAAGACTGGCGGCATGCGGAATCCGCCCCATCAACAATATTGTGGATATCACCAACTATGTGATGGAGGAATACTCCCAGCCAATGCATGCCTATGATCTGGATACCATTGCCAGCAGAAAGATCGTTGTGAGAAATGCAAAGCAGGGAGAGACCTTTATGACCCTGGATGGACAGGAGCGCCAGCTGGATGATTCCATACTGATGATCTGCGACGGAGAGAAGGCAGTGGGCATCGCCGGCATCATGGGTGGAGAAAATTCCAAGATCACCGATGACGTGAAAACGATGCTTTTTGAGGCGGCGTGCTTTGACGGCACCAATATCCGTCTGTCCGGGAAAAAGCTGGGCATGCGTACTGATGCCCAGGCGAAGTTTGAAAAAGGACTGGATCCCAATACTACTTTGGAAGCGATGAACCGCGCCTGCCAGCTGATCGAGGAGCTGGGTGCCGGCACCGTCGTAGGTGGCTGTGTGGATATTTATCCGGTAAAACGGGAAGAGGAGACCGTGGCATATGATCCGGAAAAGATCAATGCCCTTCTGGGAACCGACATCAGTGAAGAAGAAATGATCCGTTATTTTGAGATGGTATGTCTTCCGGTGGACCGGGAAAAACGGCTGGTGCATGTGCCAACCTGGAGACAGGATGTTCACCGTCTGGCTGATCTGGCAGAGGAAGTGGCAAGATTTTATGGCTATGACAAAATTCCTGCCACCCTTCCCAGCGGTGAGGCGACAGCCGGAAAATTATCTTATCAGACAGAGATCAGTAACATTGCGAGAAATGTAGTAGAGCAGGCGGGCTTCTGTGAGGGAATGAGTTATTCTTTTGAGAGTCCAAAAGTATTCGACAAACTGTTGATTCCGGAGCAAAGCGACGTGAGAAAGGCGATTGTGATCTCTAACCCTCTGGGAGAGGATTACAGTATCATGAGAACCCTGTCGCTGAATGGAATGCTGACTTCCCTTTCCACCAACTACAACCGCAGAAATAAGGATGTAAGGCTGTATGAACTGGCGAACATTTATCTGCCCAAGAGCCTTCCTTTGGAGGAGCTTCCGGAGGAGCGTCTGCAGCTGACACTGGGTATGTACGGAGAGGGTGATTTCTTCGACATGAAAGGTGTGGTAGAGGGAATTTTTGATAAACTGGGAATTCATCAGACCCTTTCCTACACACCGGAGGATGACCGTCCCTACTTACATCCGGGGCGCCGGGCGGATATTGTACTGGAGGGCAGGACGCTGGGATTTCTGGGTGAGGTACATCCGGAAGTATTGGATCATTACAGCATTGGAACCAAGGCCTATGTGGCGGTTCTGGACGTGGAGATGCTGGCGGAGCTGGCGGATTTTGATATCAAATATAAAGGAGTTGCCAAATTCCCTGCTGTCACGAGAGATATCTCCCTTGTGATGAAGAAGAATGTTCTCGCCGGACAGGTGGAGGAGATCATCCGTAAAAATGGCGGAAAGATTCTGGAGAGTTATAAACTGTTCGATGTGTACGAAGGAGAGCAGCTGGCAGCAGATGAGAAGTCACTGGCTTATTCCATTCTATTCCGTGCCGCGGACCGCACGCTGGAGGATAAGGACGTGACGGCGGTGATGGATAAAATACTGAAGAAAATGGAAAGCTTAGGAGTAAAAATACGTCAATAATATTCCTTGGAGGGATTGTTTTGAAAAAATTGATTCGTAACTTACTGGCACTTGCCTTTATCGGTTACATGGTACTTCTGATTTATTTTCTGTTTTTCAGTGAAGAATATGGGCGCACTACCCATTACACCGATTATCAGTACAACCTTGTGTTGTTCCGGGAGATCACCCGGTACATCCGTCACCGGGATATCCTGGGATTTGGTTTTGTCATGATCAATCTGGTGGGAAATGTGGTAGTGTTCATGCCCTTTGGTTTTTTTGTGCCGAGCCTGGAGAAAAGGCGCCGTGGATATTTTTTGGATTTTTTGAAGATAACTCTCCTCGGCTTTTTGTTCAGTCTGGTGGTGGAGACCGTACAGCTGGTGACGAAGGTTGGATGTTTTGATGTGGATGACCTGTTTTTGAATACGATAGGCGTCGTACTGGGGTATCTATGTTATGGTATCTGCCGGTTTATCTGGAACTTCGTACGCAGGAAAAATAGCGCTTCGTAATGGAGGAAATATATGCAGATTCGTATCGGGAAGAGAAGAAAGATTCAGTTTACAGATAAAAAGCATCCGCTGCAGGGGATTCTGTCTGCCCTGCTGGCGGCGTTGTCTTTTGCCATGATGATCATATTGTTTGTGTGTTCCGGCATGGAAAAAGGAAATGGCGGAATCATGTACGGATACCTGGGCATCTTGAATTTGCTGCTCTCCGTGACGGGCTTTGTGCTTTCGCTCAGATGTCTGAAACGAGAGGACATCTATGTCACCACTCCCACGATTGGTTCGGTCTTTAATGGGGTCATTATCATTATCTATCTGATCCTGTATTTCATGGGAGCTTTGGTGTGATTCTTATCACGGGACATATCAGATCAGTTCCTTCAGATCTGTGATCGTCTTTGAGATCTTCAGCTTTTCCAGACGGTTTTTGTACTCTGCCGGGGAGAGCTCTTCTACATAGTTGACAGGATATTTTTTATCGTATCCTTTTCGGATCAGCACCGATGCCGCTTTGTTGTAGGCAACGGCGGCATCGGTCTCTGATTCATAGCGTCCTACGATAAAGTCGCCTTTCCAGTGAATGCGCGTCTCATACAGGGTTTTTCCCTGGTGTGTTTTTCGGAAGACACCATGATAGCGATTGATAATCTCGATATTTTCATAGCGGAAATCCCGCATATTTCCATTGACGAAAAGAAAATCCCTTCCTGCTACCCCATAATTTTTTATGCCGTACCGGGACAGAATGTTTACCTGCATGCCGTATTCGCTGACAAAGAGATGCCCGCCCCGCCTCGTTATGGTGTGGGTGGAATAGTAAAAGAGATCGTCAATATCGAAAATATAATAATCTTCCGGTGAAAAATAGTAATGAAAATATTTCTCGTGCAGATAGACCGGCGTCTTTATATAGATCCCATTGTCCCGAAAATTGATAAGCGTTACCCATTTGCGAAAAGAAAGAGCCTGGGGACATGAGGAAAAATCCTCCAGAGTGTATTTGGCATCCTGGAGAATGGAATCTGCCAGATGATAGGCGAGACTGGCAGCATCTTCTGTAGAAAAACTACCGAGACTGATATGTTTATTTTGATATGTGATGGAACTGCGGTAATATAAGGTTCCGTCTTTTTTTGTTGCCGTGTATACCCCTGGTTTCATAGCGTTCTCCTGGATCTGTAAGTTGTGGCAAAATACATGCCACCTGTTATTTTTCTATAAGTTTAGCAGAAATCTGGGTGAGAGGCAAGGGGGAGTGGCATGTCGTTCATCGCAAATTCATGTCGTTCGCGGAAAAATATGGAAATTAAGGAAAAAGGATGTTATAATATATTTGAGAGCACTGTTGGGGTATGAAAAAATAAGGAGGAAGGACTATGAAAAAAGGATACAAAAAATTTAAAAGAGTTTTGGGGATTTTATTAATGGTTGCTGTATTAAACGGCAGTCTTGGATTGGATTCGCTGGCTGTCAGAGCTGCCGAGGTCAAATCGGATGCTACTCAGACAGAAAGGGGAGGTGATTCAGCTGTTTCTCAAAAGCAGGCAGAGGATATGACAGTTTCTTCTCAATATGTATTAGAGAAGGACATGATCGTACAGAATCTGACCGTAAAAAACAATTTGGACTTGAATGGTTATCGGCTGACAGTACAGGGAAATATAAAACATGAATCTGGCAGGATTCTATTTAATAAAGGGGAACTTCTGTGCAAGGGAGATTATACAATAACGAGGAACGGATATCTACAGATGGGTAATGATAATGATTATATGCTGACAGAGGGGAACTTTGTTTGTGAAACATTATATGGAAATAATAGTTTCAAGGCGGGAATAATCGAGATTAAAGGGGATTTTTCCCAAAAGAGTATAAAAAATTATTTCTCCAGTGAGGAAAACTTTGTTTGTTCTGGGACGCATAAAACGATATTTTCAGGGGAGAAGAGGCAGGAGATTCATTTTGATTCCCCAGCATCATATTTTAATAAAGTCATTTTTCGGAATGGGAGCGAAGAGGGGATATACAGCAATGGTCTTTTTCATTCTTATCCATGGAGAGAAATAGTACAAGACTTCATGCAGGGTGTTCTGGAACTTATGGATGGAAGCTGGCAGAGGATGAAGAGATAGAAGGGGATCTTGTTCTGCTTGGTGATACTCTTGATCTGGCAGGACACACTCTGACTGTGAGAGGAGATCTGATTCAACAAAATGGAACAATATCTGTAAATGGCGGGAAATTGGATATCAAAGGCGATTACCGAATACAACAGGAAGAGGCTAAGGCGGCAGAAGTGAGCGCTGCTTCTTCAATATTACTAATGAAAAAACCAGAAGATAGAGTTTGTGTTGGAAGAGATTTTGTCACCTGGTCCACGATCAGTCACAAGGGTTTTCTACAACAGGGAATATTAGAAGTCAAAGGAGATGTTGAACAAAAAAAATACCGTAAGGAAGATAATCTGGCGATGACTTCAGAAAGTATGCTTCGGTTGTCCGGAGAACAAAAGCAAACTGTGACGATGGATAGTGCGGGGAAACAGAGATCCAGACTGTCAGGAATCGATATACAGAATAGTCAGGGCGTAGAATTGAAGACAGACATTTATGTGTCGGGTAATGTATCCGACCATGATAATCCTGTGAGTGGAAAAAACTTTGTGATTCAGAAAGAAACTACATTTACCGGGAAGAGTTTCAGTGGAAATATAAAGACAGAAGACAGTTTCACACTGACTGAACTGGAGGAGATCAAAGGAAATTATTTGAATACCGGAAACATGAGGATGGGAACGGATTTAACGGTACACGGAGACTTTGAGAGTCGATATGAGTGTTCTCTGGGAGGTCATCACTTAAACACAGAGGGAAATGTAAAAATTGTCAGAAACCTGAGTGTTGATAAAGGAAAGCTTATTTGTAGAGGAAATTTTGAACTGGCAGAGGATTCTGGATACGGATCTAATCTTATTATGAGAAATCAGGAGGATTATGTGCAGATCCAGGGAGATTTTTATGCCCACTCCAGATATCCGAGTAGCAGCATGAGTGGGGGAACGTTGGAGATTCAGGGAGATTTTGAGCATACGTCGCCTGGTTATAAAGGAAATTTTTGTGCCTCCGGAACTCATATAACAAAATTTTCCGGGGAAAAGAAGCAGACAGTGCGTTTTGCTGATGACAGCTCTTATTTTAATCATGTGGAGATTGAAAATACCAATGCAGAAGGGGTTTATGCACCGAATGGAATAAATTGTGTTACGATGAATCGGAATGGACATAAAGTTACTACAGATCAGAAGGGGGAATTTGGATGGAAACTGACAAAGGATGAGGTGTATGAGGGAGATTTATATCTCATATCGGATGAGTTGAATCTAAATGGATATACATTGCATGTAAAAGGGAATCTTATACAATCAGCGGGAACAGTAAATGTGAATAATGGAGAATTACTGGTAGATGGGGACTACCGGATTCAGTCAGAAGTCAAAAAAGATGGTGGGACGGATTATGATAAAAGTCTTGGGACTCTTCTGATGAATCATGAGGATGACCGGGTGATGGTAAACGGTTCATTTGTCATGGGATCGATCTACTCTCACAACGGAAAGCTGATAGCAGGTATGCTTTCCGTAAAGGGAGATTTTGGAGCAGTAAAATATAAGGCGGCAGATAATCTGGTAACCACCGGAACCCATCTTTTAGTATTGGATGGATCAGAAGAGCAAAGGGTTAATTTATCGGATCCATCCTTTTATAACATGAGGATCGCCAATGTCCGGATGGAAAATAAAAGGAATGAGGGAATTGTATTTGAAAAGAATGTTCCTGTGACGGGCAATGTGGATCAGCAGGGAGGCAGAGCAAAGGGTGATCTGCTGATAAATCAGACGACTACATTTACAGAGGGTGAATACCGGGGTGATATCCTGGCAAACAATGGAGGAAAGATTAATGGTCTGTCATCCATTACAGGAGATATCAGGATCAGAAGTAATGTATCTCTTTCCCGGAAACTCCAGGTAAATGGAAAACTATACATAGAAAGTGGATCTCTGAGTTTGGGAAAAATGGAGTTATCAGTAACAGAGGACATAGTTATTTTAAACGGATCCCTTCAGGCAGCAAAGGGAAGCTGTATTTGTGATGGAAATCTTACTTTGGAAAAGACAGACTCAGGAACCAGTCATTTAGTAATGGTGAATCCAGAGGATTATATACTGGTAAAGGGAAATGTATATGTCCGTTCCCGATATTGTCCGCGGCAGATAAATGCCGGGGTGCTGGAGATAAAAGGGGATTTTATTCAAGAAAAGACGTATCATGATGATGGATTTGTGGCGACAGGCGGCCATAGGGTGGTTTTTAGTGGAGAGCAGCGTCAGACAGTGAATTTTGCCACGGATAAATCCTGTTTTTCCTATGTGGAGATTCAGAATCCCAGTGAAGAGGGAGTGTACTCGGAAAAGGGAATTCATTGTCTGTATCTTAATACCAATCAAAATATTTATCTTACAGGTATGGAGGGAGAGACAGGATGGACTCTGCAGAAAGATGAAGTCCGACAGGGTGATCTTGTTTTGGTGTCCGGAACTCTGGATCTGCAGGGAAAAGAATTAATTATAAATGGAGATTTCATTCAAAAAGGAGGAAGGGTAAAAATAAATAATGGCAGGCTGGTGGTAAAAGGCGATTATCTGATAGGTGACGGACCAACAGATAATAACAGCATGAAAGGAAGCTGGGGAACACTTTCCATGCAGGAGCCCGGGGATAAGATCGTCGTAGAAGGAGCTTTTACGATGGCATCTTTTTTAGATCATGATACACTTTTGACAGACGGAGAACTGACCGTTTGTGGAAATCTGACACAAAAGGCGGTGGGAACAAAATTGAATCTGGCTACCAGCGGAGGATTTACTCTGGTCATGGCAGGAAATGATATGCAGCAGGTAAAGATGGAGACCGCCGACAGCAGGAATTCCAGGATTGCCAATCTCATTCTGCGAAATACAGGCGAAAAAGGAGTTTTTCTGAATGGTATGCCGGTTACGGGAAAGGTGGTTGTGGAAAAGGGGACTCCAAGGGGTGAGTTGTGCGCTTTTACAACCACAGAATTTCAGGATAACACCTATGAGGGAGATGTATTATTTAAAGAGCATACGGTATATGGGAAACCACTGCATATTAAAGGAAATTTAACCTGTACTGCTGGATTTGTCATGAACAGGGATGTGATGGTGGAAGGTGATCTCAGGATAACCAGCAATATGGATCTTAAGGGGAATACATTACAGGTCAAGGGTTCTGTTTATATATCTGGTGCTGTTATGGATATTAGCCGGGGAAAATTTATCTGCGGTCATAACTTGAAACTGGAATATTGTTCCGGGCGTTCCAGTGGCCTGCGGATGTTCTACGATGAAGACAGGGCGGTTGTTCAAGGAAATTTATATGTGGATACTGCGGGCAGCTGTCCGATGCAGAAAGGGGTACTGGAGCTGAAAGGTGATTTTATCCAGAATCAGTATTCAAACAGCAATTCTTTTGTTCCGTCAGATTCCTTTGTGGTCATTTTGAATGGAGATGAAATGCAGAGGGTGTATTTTTCTGCCAAGGATTCTCATTTTGGCACACTGCGTATCGAGAATGACAGCGAGGAGGGGATCTGTTTTGAGAATGAAACGGTTAGGGCCACAAAATTAGAGCGTAATGGCTGCCGTGTTTCCTGCAAAGGTTCTGGAACTTATGGATGGAGACTGGAGGAAGATATGGTAATTCAGGACGACCTGTATATCGTAATGGACGACCTAGATCTGAATGGACATAAATTGGAGGTAAATGGAAACCTCTATATTGGGGCAGGGGATGTGAAAGTAAACGGGGGAACACTGAATGTCTCCGGAGATCTGAAAATACAGGGATGGGATGGCAGGGAGACTTTTTCTTCTGGCAATGGGATGCTGGTGATGACAGACCCAGAAGATCATGTTTTAGTTGGAAGGGATTTTGTGATTCAGACAAAAAGGGATCCAGAAGGGCAGTTTACCTCAGGAAAACTGGAATTAAAGGGAGATTTTTATCAGAAAAATGCTTCTGGAAGAAATGAAAATTTTCGGGCTTCCGGGGATCATCAGGTGATTTTTTCCGGTGAAAGAGAACAGAAAGTCTATTTTGAGACATTCTCTAATTGTGGTTTTATGAATGTAGATTTTACGGAGTCACAAAAAGGGGTGCATTTTGTATCCAGTGCCAGAGCTTATGGGGATATTGAGGACAGAGAGCAGAGGGTAGTATTTGATAAAGATAAATTATGCACATCGGAACATGTTCCCAGCTTAAAGAGGGAAAATTTGGAGGAAATATAAAATGTGACAGACAAGATGTGCTCACTCAGGATGTTAATATTGTGGGAGATTTTGTTAGTGAGCAGAATATGGATCTGAACGGACACACACTTAGTGCCGCTTCCTTTCGGAAAGACGGGGGAAAGCTTTCGGTAAACAGGGGAAAGCTGGTGACAGAACATAATTTTGAGACTGGTGCCAATGGCTATCTGTGCATGGAGCATGACGATGACAGGATCAGGGTAAAGGGTGATTTCATTATGGCCTCAAACAATACAAATAGCAAGCTTTGTGCAGGCCAGCTTGAGATTAGCGGGGATGTAACTGTAACAGGTTCTCGTTTTTTACCTTGTGGTTCCCACCAGGCTATACTGAGTGGAAAAGTGGGAAGACTGGGACGTGAGTATGTTCAGACTGTGAATATGAATCATGCCGCCTCCAGATTCAATGAACTGGTACTTACGAAGAAAAGGGACAAGTTTTATTCTTTTTCTAAGGATGTTGAACAATTATGTGACAAACTTACATTGTTGGAACAGGATTCAGAAGCTCCGCCGAAGGTTCAGGGAATCCACTTGAAGGAGAAGGAGGCTGTTAGTATAAGTTTGGAATGGGAGGAATCAGAGGATAATGAGAGTACGGTTTCTTATCAGATCTTCCGGGGAAGCAGGCAGGTAGGAGAGACAAAAGATACCTACTTTACAGATACTGGTTTGAAGCCGGCTCAAAGATACGATTATGTAATATACGCAGTTGATGAAAGTGGAAATATATCCGAGTCTTCGGATGTTTTTGTGGCAGAGACAGAGGCAGATATAGAACCGCCCACAAAACCTGAAGGGATAAATTTGTTTACCAGGACAGGTTCTTCCCTGACTATTGGCTGGAGAAAGTCCAAGGATAACGTGGGAATTACTGGATACCGGATCTATCGAAATGGAGAATTTGTGGTTCAGGTGGATGCTGCTGCCAGAGAATATAAGGATATTAACAGAAATACGGATGAGGTAAATCGTTATCAGGTCAGTGCCGTCGACGGGGCGGGAAATGAATCGGAACTCAGCGAGGCTGTCAGTGGCAGTGCACAAATGCCGGAAATTTTGAAAATGTCTCCGGGAGATGGTTCAGAACTTGGCGGAAAGAGCGAAGTTCTTCAGGTGTATTATAAAAATGTCGGAAACAGTATGGGAAACCGGGTGAAATTTGAGTACAGTACCGATAAAGGAGAGACATGGCGCGGCATCAATGCGGTATTACTTGGTCAAAATACCAGCAGTTATTCTATACTTACCTCACAATATAACTGGGATATCAGCAGGATTAAAAGCAAACAATGCCTGGTAAGGGCAACGGTATTTGATGCAGATGACAATATGGCACAAAAGATTGTATCCTATAAGCTTGACGCAGATCCACCACTGGCTCCAGAATGTCTGAATGCTGAAAGTAATAATGGGCTGGTTGAATTGTCGTGGAACGCATCGGACACTGCAAACTGTGTGAAATACGAGATCTATCGTGCCAGAGAGGGAGAAGAGTTTACAAGGATCCAAACTTTGACCGGACGGGAAAATACGTATTACATAGACCGGGATGTGACACACCAGACAACATATTCCTATTTTGTAAAGGCGGTGGATGCGTATCAGCTGGTTAGTGAGGAAAGCCAGAGATTTACCATTATGGTAGATGCAGACCTGGAAAAACCAAGGGTGCTGGAATTTTCTGCAAATAAGAAAAGGCTATGCAAAAATACCGTACTAACAGTGAAAGCAGTTGATAATATTGGAGTTACCTCAGCGGTAGTTCAGTATTTCCAAGATGGGAAATGGGTAGATGCTGGAGACTGCAAAGTTTCGGAGGGTATTGGAAGTTGTGTATTTAATACCGAGGTACTTGAGGACGGGGAATATACCTTCCGGATATTGGCAGAAGATAGAAATGGAAATATCAGTGAGGGATTTACGCAAAATTTTGAAGTAGATAACCATGGAATTGAGAAAGTTGAATGGGACAAAGTATCTGCATATTCAGATAAAGTACGCCTCACATGGAAAGCGGTGTCTGATAAAGATATAGACTGTTATGTTGTAGAGCAGTTGATAGATGGAAAATACAAAGAAGTTGCCAGAGAGAGAAATACGCTGGGAGTATTTATTCGTGAACTGGAGCCAGAAACAACATATACCTTCCGTGTCGCAGGATATGATGATATTGGGAACCAGGGAGAATTTTCGGAGAAAGTGGAGATCACTACGAAAAAAGACACAATTCTTCCGTATGTTGTTAAGTTTGATCCGGTCCCGTCATATTTTAGTGAAAGGATCCCGATCGAAATAACTGCCAGAGATAATAACGAACTGGACAGGATTGAATTCCATTATTCCAGGGATAAGATAACCTGGAAAAAAGCGGGATCCGTAAAGGCGCCTTCGGGAATGAGACAGTATACATATTCTTATGAAATGGATATAAAAGGATTGCAGGATGGAGAATTTTATGTTCAGGCAGTCGTATATGACAGTGAGGGTAATAAAAACACAAAAGGCCAGGCAATTCGTTCGTTTTATAAACTGACCAAAGCGCCGGAACCGATGAAGGATATCAGCGTCAGTGCAAAGGATGGTTATGTGGTTGTAAACTGGAGACGTCCCCAAGAGGAAAGCTTTGCTTCCTTTGATCTCTATCGTAAGGTGGGAAAGGATGGTACATATCAGTGTGTTGACGGGAAGAGCACTGCTCTAAATTATATAGATTCGGATGTAGAAGATAATCAGCAGGTATTCTATAAACTTCGGGTTAATGATCTGGCTGGGAACCAGAGTGAATTTTCAAGGGAGGTTTCGACAAGAGTACTTCCTGACCGGGAAAAACCGAAGGTATATGGAGTTGAGCCGGTAAATAAAAAGAAAGTGGGCCGGAATCCAAAGATCCGAACACTGGTAGCGGACAACCGGCGTTTAAAAAGTGTGGTGATAGAATTTCGTAAACTTGGCGGCGAGGATTTTTGGACGCAGATTTATAATGAGGAGATACAGGATGCCAGTAAAGAAATTACTGTTACATGGGAAAATGAAGAGCTGGCAAATGGTGATTATGAATTTCGCATCATAGCGGAAGATTGGAATGGAAGCGTAAGCAGCGAGTATCGTTTTTGCTACAGCTATGATAGAGATTTTGTGGAAAACAAAAAGGATGATACAGTCCCTGTGCCAGAAAAGCCAGGAGAGCAGGAAAAAGAAGAGGAAGAGGACCTCCCCCAGATACATAATTTAAGTGCAGTTCTTCTAGCTTCTTACTCTTTGCGGGAGGGAAAAGAAGAGATTTTTGACGGTACAGAATCCAGAGGCGATGTACCGGTTGTTGAATGGAACTGGGAGTTCGGAAACGGTGATACTGCCGAGGGGGAACGAGTAACCTATGCGTATCCGGAGGCTGGGAACTATACATTAAAGCTGACGGTAAAGGATGCAGATGGAAATGTAAATTCTGTCACTTCTTCTGTTGATGTGTGTCCAAAAAGCAGTGGAGGGGTATCTCTCTGTGTTCAGGATGACAATGGCCAGATTTTGGAGAATGCCCAGATACATATTCAAAAAGCCGGGGAGAAAAAGGGAAAAGTATATTCCTGTAATGCCGGTGGAGAGTTAGAACTGGCATTAAATCCGGGGAGATATGAAATATCTGCGTATCAATCAGGACATCTTCCGGAAAACCGGGAAATAAAGATTAATCCGGGAGCTGTAAAAAAAGTAAATTTTGTATTAGAATCCCGGGAACTGATAACAGGAGTGTTATCCCATCGTAAACTGGATGTACGCGAGATGCTTGAACTGGGAATAGATCTGGAAGATCCAGACAACTGGTACACTTATAGATATTGTGTCATAACCTATCTGCGTGGGGAGCCCAAGCCGAAAACCTATGAGTTTAATGTATCAGAAAAAGAATGGACCTATGTCGACTTAAGCGGGAACAGCGGAAAGAGAAGTATTGGATATACAGTATTAAACATAGGCAGCGGTTACGGAGATCAGGTCCTGGTGAGTTACGAAGTGGGAGAGTATCTGAAACAGATGTTTGAGGTAGAATTACGCATTCAAAATCAGGCGAAAGAGAATTTCGTGATCACAGATGGAAAGGCAACACTAAATCTTCCCACTGGGCTCAGTCTGGCAGGGATGAAAAATGGGGATCAGTCAGAGACTGTCCGGATGGATGATATACCAGGACAGTCTGAGCAGTCTGTAAAATGGTATATCCGGGGGGATCAGCCAGGACAATATCATATAGATGCAAAATATCTGGGCAGATTACAGCCCTTCGATGCTCCAGTGAGTATAGCGGTACGTGACTCCGAACCGGTTGTTGTGACAGACGAGAATACCAATACCAATACAGATGAAGGATTTCTCGATCCGGACAAAGAAACCAAAAACTACCAGATTCTTGTGACAAACACCTCTGGAGAGCGTGTGAAGGGTGCCTATGTGGAAATGCAGTATGGAGATTTATCCACACGGGGCATCACGGATGGGGATGGCCTGGTCTGGCTGGAGGTAAATGAGGACGAAGAGAGAAGATTCCGGCTCACCGCTAAGTGTAGTGGCCATCTGGATTATGTGAAGGAAGAATACAAGGTAGAGTGTGGAGATTATATGGATAGTATCCGTATGGTGAAGGAGGGTGATACATCACATATGTATGATACGAATGAGGATTACGAGGGGGATTTTGAACTGAAATCTGCCATATTGAATGGAACTGAACTCTGCAGGACCTTTTCTTCTGACGAAATAGTGAAGATTAATGCCTATGAGGATGATAAGAATACAGTTAATCTGGCATTTAATGAAAATGTCACAAGTGCTTCGATTGTGATCGTGGATGAAAATGAGAATATTTTACAGGTTGCGGCTAAAAGTGGTCTTTCATCCAATCATGTGACATTGGACTTTATAAGCAATACACTTGTAGAGGACTATAGGATGTGTGTAAGGGCAGTGGATGAAAAAACCGGAAGCTGGCATATGTATTCTTTGAATCTTGTTGAGATCGTAAACGAAAAACCAGGCAGATATAATAAGAAAATTGCAGAACAATGTGCTCTATATTCCGCATTAGCATATAAAGCAGTAATAAAAGAAGATGGGAAATTTTCAGATGGATTTTCATACGATACGAGCACGGATTTTTTGAGTGACAGACGGGATGAAGAAATTGAGCCCCAAAATAAAGGATTCGTGTCACTTGAAAAAAAGCTGGAGATGGATAATTTTATTATTGATAATAAATATATGTATGTTAATTATGGGGAAGATCTTGATACAGATGGAGCAAAAGATAATTGCAGTTTTTCTATTGTCAGGAGAGATACGGTGAAGGGCGGAGTGATCTATGTCATTATCCGAGGGACTGACAGGGTGGAATGGTATGGTAATATGGAGATAACGGGGGAAATTTACAATAAAAATCTTATGGATCATGCCAGTTTTAAATCGGCTGAAGAACAGGTATATGAGCTGTTATCTGAATATATCCGTAAGAAAAAATTATATAATCCCGAAATTATCGTGACAGGGCACAGTAGAGGGGCAGCAATAGCGAATCTTCTGGCAGCGGATATAATTAGAAATAAAGATAAGCATAGCTGGAAAGGCAGTGATAATAAAGAAAAGGAAGCGATTCGGGCTGGAAAAGTAAGCGCATATACATTTGCTACACCCAATGTCACGTTACATGGTGGAACTCAAATAGAGGACTACAATACGATATTTAATTTCTGTTTTACGGATGACTTTGTGCCGCAGGTGCCTATGGAAAGCTGGGGATATGATAAATATGGCAACACATTTACCCTTGATTCCGAACGCTATTCAATGTCTTATCTGGGTGCTAAATATAATGAATACAGGAAGAGAATCAGAAGTGAAGATAAAGATATTACGTACGCTTCGGAAAATACAAAGATGCTGATAAACCACATCTCAAAAAAATGGAGGAATGTGGAACAGTACTATACTGTAAAAAAACCTAAAATGACACTATATGAATTTATGCATGACAAGGTGGCAGCAGCCATAGTTGAAGAAAGTATTTTTGAAAATGCATTGCCAACACTAAGCGTGGCAGTTAATGCTCTATATAATAAAGAGAGTGATCTTTATGTAGTTGCACGATACTTTCTGGCTGGTTCGGGCTTTTTTCACGATTATATTTTTGATACACATAATGCGGATAACTATTATGCGGCGATTCTTTCCGGTGGATTTGATACCAGCAGTGTAAAAGACGAAGAATCCGTAAGTAGTGGGGAGATAAAAAAATATTTATCTCCTGCGCAGGTAAACTCTGTTTCGGATAATGTGGAGAATTCGAGTGACATCTGTCAGTTTCAGAGATTTTTACGAAGTGAGCGGAATGTAGCCAGTGGGGAAGAGAGTGTAAAGATGCCAGTGTATGAGCTTCTGGAGTGGGACGTGGAAAATACTGACACATGGGAGGGCGTCACGATCCAGGATGGAAGGATAACGGCGATCGAGCTGCCTCTGGCAGTTTTAGGAGGGACACTGGATCTGAGCGGGCTGGACAAACTGGAATCTTTAAAATGTCTTTATAACGGTTTTGAAGATATCAGTCTAGAAGGGTGCAGTTCACTGAAAACGCTGCTGTTGGGCGGACAAAAGATAGAGGAACTGGATCTGTCAGGCTGCCGCAGTCTTGAGTCTGTGAATGTGAGTGATAACCATCTGAAAAAAATTTTATGGGGCTCTTACAGCAGCCTAAAGTGGTTGAACTGCAGTGCCAATTATCTGGATATTGATACGGATGAATCTCTGATTGAAGTGATCCGTTCCCTCAAGGATAAAGGAATTGATCCAGCTTATAAGTACCAGCGATATGATGAAAAAGCTGAGTATAATCAACAGGATCTGGATTTTGTAAGAGGGTTGCTGGCGCAGGGCGAAAATGAGGTTCTTCTGGGCTGGGACCAAGAGGATCTTTCCACCTGGACGGGCATTCAATGGAAGACAGTGGCTGGTAAGAATTATATTAACCGGATAGACATTGCCAGGAAAGAGCTGACGGGGTTCCTTATAGCGACGGATTTGAAATATGTAAGGGAAATCGTCTGTGGAGGAAACCGGTTTAAGAAATTAGATATAACAGGATGTAAATCACTTGAACTTGTGAACTGTTCAGCTGGGGAGTTAGAAGAATTATTATTAGGTGATAATGACAGCCTGCTGTATCTGGATTGTCTGAATAACCAGCTGGTGGTAGAAGATATTGAAAAAGAGTGCAAAAAGATTGCTTCCAGGAAAGGGAGTGAGGTATATTATGAGAGACAGTATATCAATGCGGACAGGGCTGCATTCTGTGAGAGCGAGTGCAGGGTATTGGAGCAGTTTGCAGATCTTGATTCAAATAAAGAGATATTAAAGTGGAATCTTGAAAAACCTGGAATGATACCCAATATCCAGTGGAAAGTACAGGATGGTGTGTACCGGGTAAAAGAATTAAAAATCTATGGTGATAAAGTAGAGGGAAAACTGGATCTGTCTGGCTTTGAAGCTTTAAGCAGGGTATGTCTGGTAGGTACAGAAATTAACCAGGTCATTCTTCCAAGCCATATGAAAGAAATAGAAGAGGGTTCCTTTGTGAACTGCCGGAAGTTAGAAAGTGTTATCCTGCCAGAAAAAATTATCAGTATTGGAAAACAGGCTTTTGCCAGCTGCGAAAAGTTACATCAGATTGATTTTCCTTCTGGGCTGCAGAAAATAGGGGAGGAGGCATTTGCAAACTGTTCAAATCTGAAGAAAGCTGTTTTTTCGGGAGATGCTCCCCAAAATCCAGGTGATGACATTTTTTATGGAACCGCAGATGATTTTTGTATTTACTATGAAAAAGATAGCAAAGGGTGGCAGAAGGCATATTGGTTAAAATACAGAACGGCATTGTTGGGCGAGGGCATTTCTCCGACCACACCAGAACCACAAGAGCCAGCTTCTAGTTCAGAACCGTCGCCGACACAACTGCCAGAGAATACAAGTCTTCCAGGGAATACAAGTAAGCCTGCAGAGACAGAGGAACCGGAGAGTACTGCGAAACCGGAACATACATGGAAACCTGAGGAAACTACGGCGCCTTCCGGAGTCCAGGAGGCAGAGAATACAAAAGATCCTGGGGGAGATTCACCTTTCCAGGACACAGATCAGCCTCCGGCAGCCAGCATACCAGGGGAACAGAAACAGGAGTCCCAGTTGAATCCTGAAACAGCAGATCAGAGCTCAGATTGGGCAGAGGGGACTGTCAGTGGCAAAAAAACTGGATATAAGAATATGTCCTATAAGGTCAGGAAGGCAAAAGTACTGAAATTTAAATTGAAAAAGAAAAAATTGAAGGTGGTGATCCGCAGAGACAGGTATGTGACTGGATATGAAGTGTACTATCGAAAGGGAAAGAAAGGCAAGTATAAAGTGGTTCGGCGAAAGGGTTGGAAGAATAATGTGATTCTTTTACGCAAGCTGAAAAAAGGTACATTTTATGTGAAAGTCAGAGCCTATAGGAAATTAAATGGAAAGAAATACTATTCCAAATTCTCAAAGAGTAAGAAGGTAATGGTGAGGTAAAAAAATAGAAAATCTCCTGTCTCTGGTTTTAATCAGGGACAGGGGAATTTATCCTACAAGGAGTGGCTTATGAAAAAGAAGTTAAAGATTGTATTACTGGCAGTGGCAGGCTTAGTTATATTATATCATTTGATGTTTTATCATGTAGTGGGTGGAACAGATTCTATAGATGAGATACGAGATTGTTACGACGGTTTCATGATCACGGTTAAAGCAAGAGACTCCTGGCCTTTATTGGAGGAGATTTATGATCGTCTGGGATTCAACGCGCTGGCGCATTCATTTATGTCAGGTGGGTATTCAGGAGGATATAAACACATGTTTATGTTCCGCTGGAGTGCCAGTGCGTTAAAGAAACGGATGATCATGGATCTAACAGAGAGATTGGAAGAGCTTAAGCGATATGATGGAGTAGACTATACATATGATGTAGAAGATTTTTCTGTTCAAATAAATATCGATGCAAATTGGGCAGAAAAAGAAGGAAACTACTATGAAATTATAAAACAGATTAGGAGTTTGCAAAGTAACGAATTTTCAAGATTATGTATTTTGTGTAAAAAGGATCTGTTACAGAGCCACTTTGAAGTAAAAGTTAATGAAAGGGATATGACGTTTTCTAAAGTGCCGGAGTTTGAATTCAAGGAACTAAAAAAAATTTTGAAAAAAAGCAAGAAGAAAGCCCCAGAGAATTTGTTTCAGTGGGATGGAATAAGGCTAAATGATAACCAGACAGCTATAAAGAGGCTGGATCTCTCTGCCTATCCGGATATTTCCGGGGAGCTGGATCTGTCGGTATTTGAAAAATTGGAATATGTCTCCTTAAAGGGACTGAAGGTAAGCAATGTCATCCTGCCGGAGAGCTTGAGTTATCTGGATGCGGATTCTTTTAAAAACTGTGAGAAAATACAGCAGGTCACAGTGCCGAAAAATGTGAAAACAATGTACGCACCCGCATTTGCCGGCTGCAAAAGTCTGAAAACTGTTATCTTTGAGGGAAATGCGCCGGATATTAGTAATGGACATCGCGTTGATGATGTGTTTGGAAAGGGAATGGAGAAGGTTCAGATTTACTGCGGGAAGAATTCAAAAGGCTGGGTGGAATCCTACTGGGATAAGTATGAAAAGATACGGTTTGAATAGAGCCATGAGTACTGTGCCGGATAATTGGAGGGAAAAGTGAAAAAGAAATTAATGATCGGACTACTGGTGGCAGCAGGCGTGATAATTCTGTATCAAGCATTGTTTTACCGGGTGAAAATGTATAAGTCTGATACTGATCAACTAGAGAAAGAATACGGGATGTGCAAATTTGGATGTAGTAATTTTTAAAGGAAAAGCTCCCCCAATAATTGGGGACAGGCTATTGTTTTGGGAGTCGAAAAATAAAGTTACTATCTAAGCGGGTTGGATATGCTGGAATCGTTAAAATGTATTTACAATGATTTTGATGAAGTCAATCTTATTGGTTGTAATGCCCTTAAAAACATTGTGTTTTGCGGAAATTTTCTTAAAACACTTGATTTGAGTAGTTGTAACATGCTGGAATCTCTGGATGTAAGTGATAACAAACTGCAGAATATCCGATGGGGTGACCATTCACATCTAAAATGGCTGGATTGTGTTGGAAATTATCTTGATACAGATACGGATAAGTCGCTTTTAGCGGTGGTAAATGATCTTAAGAAGTTAGGAATTAATCCATCGTATAAAACACAAAGGTATGATCAGAATGCAGAATATAGTCATAATGATATTGAGAAGGAGTGCCAAAAGATTGCCTCCAGGACAGGGAGTGAGGTATATTATGAGAGACAGTATATCAATGCGGACAGGATTGCATTCTGTGAGAGCGAGTGCAGGATATTGGAGCTGTTTGCAGATCTTGATTCAAATAAGGAGATATTAAACTGGAATCTTGAAAAGCCTGGAATGATACCCAATATCCAGTGGAAAGTACAGGATGGTGTGTACCGGGTAAAAGAATTAAAAATCTATGGTGATAAAGTAGAGGGAAAACTGGATCTGTCTGGCTTTGAAGCTTTAAGCAGGGTATGTCTGGTAGGTACAGAAATTAACCAGGTCATTCTTCCAAGCCATATGAAAGAAATAGAAGAGGGTTCCTTTGTGAACTGCCGGAAGTTAGAAAGTGTTATCCTGCCAGAAAAAATTATCAGTATTGGAAAACAGGCTTTTGCCAGCTGCGAAAAGTTACATCAGATTGATTTTCCTTCTGGGCTGCAGAAAATAGGGGAGGAGGCATTTTTAAACTGTTACAGCCTCAAAGAAATAACTCTCGGAAAGGGAATCAGTGAGATTGGGAAATATGCTTTTGCGGGATGTTCAAATTTGAAGAAAGCTGTTTTTTCGGGAGATGCTCCCCAAAATCCAGGTGATGACATTTTTTATGGAACCGCAGATAATTTTTGTATTTACTATGAAAAAGATAGCAAAGGATGGCAGGAGGCATATTGGTTAAAATACAGAAGGGCGTTGTTGGGAGAAAGTATTTCTCCGGTCAAACCAGAACCGCAAAAGCCTGCTTCCAGTTCAGAACCGCAGCCGACACAACCTCCAGTGACAACAAGTTTTCCAGTGAATACAAGTAAACCTGCCGTGACAGAGGAGCCGGAGAGCACTGCGGACCCGGAACCTACGTGGAGACCTGAGGAAACTACGGTACCTTCCGGAGTCCAGGAGCCAGAAAACACAAAAGATCCTGGGGGAGATTCACCTTTCCAGGACACAGATCAGCCTCCGGCAGCCAGCATACCAGGGGAACAGAAACAGGAGTCCCAGTTGAATCCTGAAACAGCAGATCAGAGCTCAGATTGGGCAGAGGGGACTGTCAGTGGCAAAAAAACTGGATATAAGAATATGTCCTATAAGGTCAGGAAGGCAAAAGTACTGAAATTTAAATTGAAAAAGAAAAAATTGAAGGTGGTGATCCGCAGAGACAGGTATGTGACTGGATATGAAGTGTACTATCGAAAGGGAAAGAAAGGCAAGTATAAAGTGGTTCGGCGAAAGGGTTGGAAGAATAATGTGATTCTTTTACGCAAGCTGAAAAAAGGTACATTTTATGTGAAAGTCAGAGTTTATAAGAAAGTAAATGGTAAGAAATACTATTCTAAATTCACAAAGAGTAAGAAGGTAACAGTGAGATAGAAATAGAAAACCTCCTGCCTCTGGTTTTAATCAGGGACAGGGGAAATTATCCTACAAGGAGTGACTTATGAAAAAGAAATTAATGATCGGACTACTGGTGGCAGCAGGTGTGATGATTCTGTATCATGCATTGTTTTACCGGGTAAAAATGAACAAATCTTATGTCAATCAACTAGAGAAAGAATACGGAGAATATATACTATTTACCGCCTATGAGTTCGACTGGGCAAAAGCGGTGCCATGGCTTTTTTCGGATGACGGAATTTTTGGTGTATTTAATGCCCTTAGCAGATCATTTATGTCTGGAGGATATGGCGAAGAGAGAAAAAATATGATCATGTTTCGGTGGGATTTTTATAAACTGCGTCAAAAGATTAGAGACGAATTTTTAGAAGAGGTACCCCAATTAGATCAATTTGCGAATATTGATTATGAATATGATAAAGAAAAATTGCTGTTGAATATTATAGTATATGAAGAAATAAATGGCGAGTTCGTTCATTGGGATAAAGAACAAGAAGATATTTTTAATAATTTGAAAGATAAATTTTATCTATTAATCAGATTTTATCCAGAGGCAGAAGGTATTAATATAAAAGAGGTGGAAGAAAAATTTGAAATGTTAAAAGGACAGCTGGAAGCGAATTATGATAAATCGGAATTAGATTTACTAAATAAACTGCTGATAAATAAGCTGCCCAAAGGAAATTCCGAGGAGAGATTTGACCTAAAGGATACCAGCCAGATCCGCTGGACAGAGACAGAAGGTACTTTGAACATCAGCTGGCTGAATCTGAGAAAATATTCCCAAATATCCGGAGTTATGGACTTGTCAAAATTTAAAAAGATGGAGTATGTAAGTTTAGAAGGCTTGAATTTTTTAATGCTGCAGCTACCACCAGCGCTAAAATGCCTGGATGAGCATTCTGTCAGCCATTGTAAAAAGATAGTAAGACTGGAACTGCCGGAGACACTGGAATATTTAGAAGGTGCTGTATTTGAGGGGTGCAGCGGTCTGAAAGAGGTTGTTTTCAAAGGAGATGCCCCGGAGGTGAGAGGGGATAGGCTGTTGTTTGAGGGGATCAAAAATAAAGTCAAGATCCTATACGACAGGACAAAGAAGGGCTGGACCGATAAATACTGGGAACAGTATGAACTGGTGCCAATGAAAAGCAATGATGTACATATTGAAAAAGGACAGACGGAGGAGAAAACATATAATTCAAATGATTTACATCATTTAGAGGAGATATTTTCCAGGACTAAATGTCCACAGCCCATCTCTTTTGAACATTCCGATTATGTGACATGGGAGCTGGTTGATGGTGTGTATATGGTCAGAGAACTGGATTTATCAAAATGTAATGATATAATGGGGACCTTGGATCTGTCTGTGTTTTCGCATTTGGAATGTACAAAATTAAAGCAGATGAGAATTCAAGAGGTCATTCTTCCTGATTCGTTCAAAACTGTCGGCAAATCAACATTTGAGAAATGCCAGTTTTTAAAAAGGGTTGTATTTACTGGAGAAATAAAACATATTTTTATAGAGGGATTTTCGGGATGTGCAAATTTGGATGTAGTAATTTTTAAAGGAAAAGCTCCCCAAATAATTGGGGACAGGCCATTGTTTTGGGAGTCGAAAAATAAAGTTACTATCTATTATGACAAGAACAAAAAAGGCTGGACTGGTGATTATTGGAAAAAGTATAATATGCAGGAAAACGAATGATCAACTCTGATCTGATGAGTAAATTTATCCTACAAGGAGTGGCTTATGAAAAAGAAGTTAAAGATTGTATTACTGGCAGTGGCAGGCTTAGTTATATTATATCATTTGATGTTTGTCGAAGTTAGGCTGTATGATAGTAAGTTTAATCATTTAGGGGAGCCTGATAAAATGAGCAGTGGGTATGGGGACTATTTTCTATTCAGGGTTTCCAAAATTGACTGGGGGAACTCGGTTTTTATTCCACATAGAAGAATACAATTTTATCCAATCTATGAAAAGTATGCAAAGGCGAAGATTGTATTTGCAGAACATGCGGTTTTGCTTCGGTGGAACTATTATAAATTGCGTGACAAGATTAAAAGTGAATTATTAGAAGAGATGTCAAAATTAGATCAATTTGAGGACATTGAATATGAATATGATGAAGAAAAAATGCAGTTAAATATTGTTGAATACGAAAAAATAAATGGTGAGTTTGTAGGTTGGAGTAAGGTACGAAGTGAAATCTTTTACAATATACAGGATAAATTTGATCTTTTATCTAGGCTGTATCCGAATGTTGGAGGCATTTGTAAAGAAAAAGCGGATGCGGGAAACGAAAAATATGAAATGTTAAAAGGACAGCTGGAAGCAGATTATGACAAAGCGGAATTAGATTTGTTAAATAAATTACTGATTAATAAGCTGCCCAAAGGAAATTCCGAGGGGAGACTTGACCTAAAGGATACCAGCCAGATCCGCTGGACAGAGACAGAAGGTACTTTGAACATCAGCTGGCTGAATCTGAGAAAATATTCCCAAATATCCGGAGTTATGGACTTGTCAAAATTTAAAAAGATGGAGTATGTAAGTTTAGAAGGCTTGAATTTTTTAATGCTGCAGCTACCACCAGCGCTAAAATGCCTGGATGAGCATTCTGTCAGCCATTGTAAAAAGATAGTAAGACTGGAACTGCCGGAGACACTGGAATATTTAGAAGGTGCTGTATTTGAGGGGTGCAGCGGTCTGAAAGAGGTTGTTTTCAAAGGAGATGCCCCGGAGGTGAGAGGGGATAGGCTGTTGTTTGAGGGAATTAAAAATAAAGTCAAGATCTATTACGACAAGTCAAAGAAGGGCTGGACCGATAAATACTGGGAACAGTACGAACTGGTGCCAGTGAAAGGGAAAGCAGTTGGAAGAGACCAACAAAAGGAACAGGCGGAAGAAGAAGGTATCACATTATCTGAAGCACTGGAGGAGGAACTCGCGGAATTAGGCAAAATATTGAAAAAAAGCAAAAAGAAAGCCCCAGAGAATTTATTTCAGTGGGATGGAATAAGGCTAAATGATAACCAGACAGCTATAAAGAGGCTGAATCTCTCTGCCTATCCGGATATTTCCGGGGAGTTGGATCTGTCGGTATTTGAAGAATTGGATTATGTCTCCTTAAAGGGGCTGAAGGTAAGCAATGTCATCCTGCCGGAGAGTTTGAGTTATCTGGATGCGGATTCCTTTAAAAACTGTGAGAAAATACAGCAGGTCAGAGTGCCGAAAAATGTGAAAACGATGTACTCCCCCGCATTTGCCGGCTGTAAAAGTCTGAAAGTCGTTATCTTTGAAGGAAATGCGCCGGAAATAGTGGGTAATAGTAATGGACATCGCGTTGATGATGTGTTTGGAAAAGGGATGGAGAAGGTTCAGATTTACTGCAGGAAGAATTCAAAAGGCTGGGTGGAATCCTGCTGGGATAAGTATGAAAAGGTACGGTTTGAATAGAGTTATGAGTACAGCCAAGGCAGTTTCAGATGATAGTGGAATGTCTGTGCGACGTTTCCGAAGAGGATGTGATAGAAAAATGTAACAGTATCCGCAGACAGCTGACAGCCCTGCCAGAACATTACGGTGTGGATGTAAGTGCTTTACCAGAATTAAGCAGCAGGGATTTCTGGTCTGCGGAATGGGACCAGGGGAATTTATAAAGTCGTTCGTGCTTTTGATAAGGCTCAGAGATCCAGCAGACCAGCAAGTTCGGAGAAGTCGATAATCAGATCCTCATAAATACCTGTTTTTACTGCGCTGGAAAAAGTATAGTCCTGGGTATCCTCTGACTCGAAATCGTATACAGTAATACGGTTTCTGTCTGGATCCACAATCCAGTATTCACGCACACCGGCAGTGCGGTATTTAAAAAGTTTTGTAAAATAGTCCATTCGCCGGCTGCCCGGCGATACGATTTCGATGATCCAGTCTGGGGCACCGCTGCATCCTTTGTCGTTCAACATGTCAGGATCACATATGACGCAGATATCCGGTTCTACATAGTTCCTATCATCTTCATTTAAGAATACGGCAAAGGGAGCAATGTATGGTCTGCATGAACCGTTTTTTGATCTGATGTATTCCCGGATGATGCCAAAAAGTTCTCCAGAGATCTCTTGATGTTTTCTGCTTGGCGGTGCCATGTAATAAATCTGGCCATCGACCAGTTCCGCACGTTGCCCATCCGGCAGGGAATAAATGTCATCGACAGTATAAAGTTTTTCTTGCGCCAATGCAGGTGACATGATAACACTTCCTTTCATTTGTTGGGGGCAAAATACCCTTTGCCCCTAACATCATAGCATAAGTCTATCATAGCACCTTATGATATGCAAGTTTGAAATGCGCCCTATACCTCCCCGGCTTCCCTACAGCCTCCTGGCTTTAAACAGACCACACAGCCAGAACAGCGCTCCCATGGCACTATATACAGCCGCCTGTTCGCTCATTAGGCCTCCGCCTTTCAAAACCACATAAAGATATTGGGACGCCTGCTGGACGTCCTGCAGGCCGTTACGAAAAACAAGTACGTTTTCAATATCCACATTGGATAACCAGATATAGAGGACCACAAGCAGGATCGACAGGGCGATGCTGCTTATGGCAAAGTTTAAAAAGAATACAAGGCCGCAGATCATAAAGCTGGCCACCAGCATTTCATAAAACAGATCTTCGCGGTACCCTTCTGTATCTTTCAGTATATGTAGGGAAGCCCAGATAAAGGGCAGATTCAGAATCCAGTATATGAAACTGAATAGGGGAATCTTTCTCCCCAAAATGAGGATTTCCCGGCCCTCCCCTTCCACATACTCCTTTTGAAACATATACATCCAGATTGTCGATAAGATGGGGATAAACTGATAACACATATGTTGCGCCGTAAAGAATCTCTGTTCTGCTTCCTCTATATTTCTATTTAAGATCATGACGCAAAATGGAATAAATAAAAGATAGCCAAGTATTGGCAGAAAAAACATAATTCCCATTCCCTTTAACTGCAGCCAGAATCGTTTCATCATATTCTATCTTCTCCTATATCTCCTTTATGACACACATATAACCATCCTCAAGAACTGGTGATACTGGCGTCAGTACCTCACAGGCCTCATTCGTCAGGATGCGGTAATATATTTCGCCATCTTCTTCATATTGTTTCTCTATAAAATACTTACCAGGAATCTGCTGTTCATCTCCCTTTTTACACGCATAAACTTTACCCTCTGCGATACCGACAAGCTCTTTGCAGCTGAGAACACAGCAGATCTCCCCGTGGTTCATAACGATCACACGGTCACAGCTCGCCTCGATATCCTCTACGATATGGGTGGAGATAAGCACCGTTTCCTTTTTGCCCAGCTGGGATATCACCTTTTTAAAATGCATCCGTTCCTCCGGGTCCAGTCCGGCGGTGGGCTCATCGAACAAAACCAGTTTCGGTTCATGGATCAGCGCCTGGGCGATCCCCACCCGGCGGATCATCCCGCCGGATAATTTCCTTCCCGAGACATCCTGATACTGGCTCATATTTACAGCCTCCAGGCACTCCTCAATGATTTCTTTTTCATCTGAACCTTTTACCTTTTTCAGATTACAAAAGAGCCGCATGGAATCTTTTACCGTTAATTCTTTATACAGTCCAAAAAACTGCGGGAGATAGCCTATGCGGAGCTTACTTCCCCGTTTGGAAGAAATTCCATTGATCCAGATTTCACCGGAGGTCAATGGATATAGATTCGTCAGACACCTCAACAGCGTCGTCTTTCCGGAGCCATTCGGTCCCAGCAGTCCGTAAATCCCCTCACTGAGTTCACAATTGATATTTTTTAAAACCTTTTTTCTTCCAAAATTTTTACATAAATGTTTGATTTCTATCACAATCCCCAATCTCCTTATCTGTCTACTCTGTGATATTGTTAAGAGGTTCCAGGTCCTTTAATATTTCTTCTTCCGTCAATTCCTCATAATAGGGATGCTTTCCGGTTTTAAGAAAGGTCTGGTACTGGTCCGTACAGGGAGCCATCAGCACCAGATGATCCTCGCCAAAATATCTATAGTTATCATCCAATCCATGTACAACCCCCAATGCAAAAATCGTCTTTCCCTGCAGATCATTTTCGACAATAAAACTTCTCCACATTTTTCTCATATCATCATCTGTTTCAGCGTTATGGAGGAAATATCTAGGATCTGCTTTTGAATGCACCACCCTTACGCCGGATATCTCTTCCGCATTTAAAAAAGTATTTGCCATCAGGGTAACACCATCACTGATACCATGAAAATGGTTGGACTCTATTTCCGGCAGATTGCTGTACAGTTTTAGACTACTGTCAACTGTTATATCATATTCTGTTTTATAACCAGGTCCTTCCAGCAGAGGTCCGTCATACAAGACCTGGGACACATCTTGTTCTCCATATTTTTGTACAAAGTCCAGAAACAGATATCTTTTCCCTGAAAAGGGAAGGTAAGCCAAATAGGCAGGTAGACGGACCGCCTGGGATGTTGAATAAAATTTCTTGGAGGCACCCTGATAATGGAAAACAAATTTAGAATGTTTCCCGGCATCCTCCGGCTGAAGGGTGATCCAGTCGCCTTCCTGGCGATAGTTTAGCTGTTCCCCACGTTCGTCCTCGACAGAGGTAACCCTGTACTCATGGCGCAGGGAAAACATATAAGTTTCCAGTTCCGGCTTATCCACATAAACCTCCACATCGGCTTTTAGGATCCGGTTCACATGAATGTCTGCCACATATTTCGTGATCTTAAAATCTTCCTCTGATTCATGATGTTCCAAACTGCCGGTCTGCTCCGTATGTGTAGTATAATACCTGTCTTCTTCATCATAGGCATCCGAAATGTTTTCAGCATTCATATCTATATTAATATAGCTGGCGCCATTGGGAAGCATATACAACACCAAAAGCAACACCGTAACGGCTCCACAGCAGGAGGCAAAGAACCGTTTTTTTCTCTGTAATAAATGATAGGCTAAGATGGTAAGCACCAGGAAAATCCAGAACAGGATGCGCTGCAGATCAACGCTTTCGACGGAAAAAATATAATCATAATCCGCTGTGGCATGATACATTCTGGTGGTCAATCCAAAGAGGTCCATCATATGCTGCAGATCCAGATGATCTCCTGTCAGCCTATAAAAAGATTCCAGAAAAAACTGACTGAAACAACAGCAGAGAAGGATCATAACGGCAAATGCCTTGATCTCGTTTTTGATAAGGGAAACTGCCATACCGGTTAAGGAGGCAAATATATTTACTAAAATAATGTGAATCAGATAACAGCGGATCCCAAACCAGAGCACATCCATCTGAACAGAGCCTAACGCTTTGTCACACTGCAGCCCCAGAAACAAAATGAATAACAGCAGTATAAAGGCATTGATAAAAAGGATCAGGCAAAGATCACAAAAACAGCTTCTTACTTTACCGTTTCTGCATGTCAGGATAACCTCATTCACCTTGCTTTTGCCCTCTCTGGAAAAAAGCGCATAGGAAAAAAACATAAAAAACACAAAAGATACTGGAATAAAAACCAGAGGAAAGGTCATCGCATCTGCGACGGAGCCCTCTTCGGGGATCATACCAGGTAATAGTTTTTTTATGATCCAGGTAAAATAGAGAACAGTTGCAAGAACTAGAACTGGTGATTTGAAAAATTGTTTGCATTTAAGGAAAAACATGATTCTCCTCCTAGATTTTTTTACAGGGACATGTCTTTAAAACATGTCCCTGTAAAACCAAACGATTAAAACTCATTGGATATGAGTCCTGTACCTGTCGCGCTGTTTGAACTAGCAGTTAGACGGAGTTTTGCCCACATTCCACTCATTCAAACCAATTATCAACTCACTACTGTTTGATTTTGGACTATGATTTGCTGTTACCTTATAGCTTCCTGTACTTGCTTTTACAGTACAGGAATTTGTAGTTTCTACTGTTTTCGCATTATTCAGGGAACATCCTCTGGATGTTGCGAACGCATTCGTCCCGCCAAAAACCAAAACAACAACTGTCAATGCCAAAAGCATTTTTTCAATTCTTTGCATCTTTGATATACCTCCTTTTTCTGTAAATTAGTTTAATTACTAAATTTATACATCTCCATTATATCACTTATAGCAAAATAAGAAAACAAGTAATAGGTGATAATTGGAAGAAAAAACATGAAAGATCAAACTAGTTTTTTCCCCTGAGGCGGGAAAAAACTCTGGACAGATAAACATGGCAAAAGGTATAATAGGATAGCATTGTCATTCATTTAATCAGTAAAAAACAGTGCGGAAATGAGGGGGATTATGTACGACAAATTAACCAGAAAAGACATTGAAAAAATGGAACAGGAGATCGAGCACCGCAAGCTGGTGGTGCGCAAAGAGGCGCTGGAGGACGTAAAAGAAGCAAGAGCCCATGGAGATCTGAGTGAGAATTTTGAGTATAAGGCGGCGAAAAAATTTAAGAATGAGAACGAGAGCCGTATCCGCTATCTGGAGCGGATGATCAAGACCGCCCAGATCGTAGAGGACGACTCCACGGAACAGGAAGTGGGGCTCAATGATACGGTGAAAGTCTGGTTTGAGGAAGAGGACTGTGAGGAGGAATATAAGATTGTCACCACGGTGCGAAGCGATGCCAGAAACCATATGATCAGCATAGAATCCCCGGTGGGAAAGGCATTGATGAAACATAAGGCCGGGGACCGGGTGAAGGTGGAAGTAAATGCCGGAACCGGTTATTATATACAGATCCGGGAGATCCGGAAAAGCGACGATGAGTCAGAGCAGATCCGGAAATTTTAGCCATTGTTTGCAAAGAATAAAAAAATCTGCTATAATGTTTTTGTGCACAGATTACGATGGTGAAATCATTGTGGTTTGTGCGCTTTTTACTACAGTATAATGACATAGATAAAATGTGTCGGGAGCGTATACGATTGGAGGAAACGATGGATAACAAATCGATGATGCAGCTGGAAGATGAATTAAATACCAAATTAGAAGAACTGGTGAATTACTGTATGCTTTCCGGAGCGATCAATCCGGATTATTACGCAGATTATGATGTGAAGAGGGGGCTTCGTGATTCCAATGGAAAGGGTGTACTTACAGGCTTGACGGAGATTGCCGACGTGGTTTCCTACGAGTACGTTGATGGAGTCAAAGTTCCGGCAGAGGGTAAATTGTATTATCAGGGATATAATGTGAAGGATCTGGTGAAAAATTACCAGAGCCGGCGGTTTGCCTTTGAGGAGACCACCTATCTGCTTTTATTTGGGGAGCTTCCCGGGAAAAAGCAGTTCAAGAGCTTTGTGCGGATCTTATCCAGCCTTCAGGAGCTGTCCGCCCAGTTTGTGAGGGATGTCATCATGAAAGCACCCAGCGAAAATATAATGAATGCACTGCAGAAGAGTGTGCTGACGCTGTATTCTTACGATGATGATCCAGATGATATTTCTGTGCCCAATGTGCTGAGACAGTCCCTGCAGCTGATCAGTAAGCTGCCGGTGATCGCGGTGTATGCCTATCATGCTTACCGGCATTTTAAATTTGATGACGACCTGGTGATCCGAACTCCGGTGAAAAAATTCTCCACCGCAGAAAATATATTACAGATGATCCGTCCCGACGGAGAATTTACCGCGTTGGAAGCAAAGGTGCTGGACATCGCACTGGTGCTCCATGCCGAGCACGGTGGGGGTAATAACTCTACTTTTACGAACCATGTGGTGACGTCGTCGGGGACGGATACATATTCTGCGATCTCCGCCGCTATTGCCTCACTGAAAGGACCGAGGCATGGAGGGGCGAATCTGAAGGTGCTTCAGATGTTTGATGATATCAAGGAGCACTGTGGGGATTGGTCGGACAAGACACAGATCGCGGAATATTTGAAAAAGATATTGAATAAAGAGGCTTTTGATGGCAGCGGATTGATCTATGGAATGGGACATGCAGTCTATACTGAGTCCGATCCGCGAGAGGTAATCCTCAAAAAATATGCCAAAAAATTATCTGTGGAGAAGGGGCTGGTGGAGGAATACAAGCTCTATGAAACAGTGGAAAAGATTGCTGCGAAGCTGATCATGAAGCAACGCAGGCTGTTTAAGCCGGTGTGCGCCAACGTTGACTTTTACAGCGGTTTTGTATATACTATGCTTGGCATTCCCAGAGAGCTTTTCACCCCGATTTTTGCGGTGGCACGGATCTCGGGATGGTGCGCCCACCGGCTGGAAGAGCTGGTGAATGACGGCAAGATCATCCGTCCGGCGTACAAGTTTGTAGGTGTCCACAAAGACTACCGGAGTCCAGACGAACGCTGACCGGAGTCAGCGGGTTAGGAAGAGAGGAAGAAAAGGATATGGATAAGCGTATTCTGTTTTTTGATATAGATGGTACCCTAATCGATGAGGAAAAAGATATTGTGCCGAAGAGTGCGGTACAGGCATTAAAGAAGGCAAAAGAAAATGGCAGTCTGCTGTTTTTGTGTTCTGGCAGATGTCTTGCGATCATTCCAGAGGACATCATGGCCTTGGGATTTGACGGAATGGTGGGAGGCTGCGGTACCTATATTGAGATCGGGGGAGAAGAGGTCTATCACCATGTTTTGCCGGAGGAGCTCCAGAAAGAAGTGGTGCAGGATCTGATGCGGTATCACATCGATGGTGTACTGGAGGGCAAGGAATGCTCTGCATTCCGCCACGATTACTGGATGCCGGTGGTAAAGAGTATCTTTAAGGAAAATGGAATCTTTGCAGAAAAAACGAGTTTTTCTGCCAGAACCCAGTGCTTTTGGGAAGAGGAATTTTCTTTTGACAAGATGGCTCTCTGGTTTGATGAGAGCTCAGATATGGAAAGCTTCCGGCACAAATACGAAAAGGATTTCGAGTTCATATTAAGAGATCCCACCTTTTATGAAGTGGTGCCAAGAGGGATATCCAAAGCTACGGGGATTCAATTTGTCTGTCAGCAGTTGGGCATTGATATCGGGCAGAGCATAGCCTTTGGTGACAGTGCCAACGATATTTCCATGCTGCAGGCGGCGGGGCTTTCCGTAGCGATGGGCGGAGGAAACCCGATCCTGTTTGACCAGGTGGACTATGTGACCGATCCAGTGATGGAGGATGGCATCGCCAATGCCATGAAGCATTTTAATATTATATGATACCAGGGACAAAAGTTTTTGATCCCGGCATCATTATATAAAATACTTAACAAAAGAGGCTGCAAATGAAAAAACAAAATTTATTTATATATATGCTGACGACACTTATATTGTCGGCAGCTATCATTTCCTTTACCATGGGAGTAAGCATGGTAAGGGCAGAAAATATGGTGGCAGACGGGACTGCCACAAATGGGGCTGTGAGCGGTAATGCTGTTAGTGGACAAGTTGTCAGTGGGCAGGTGGTCAGCGGTCAGTCTGCGACAGGAGGCGTCCAGACTCCTCAAAATGAAAATCCAAGAATTGTTACCACCATGTCCGGCCAGATCGAGGGGAAGAAAACCAGCAAAGCCTATATTTGGTTAGGAGTGCCCTATGGACAGACTGAGCGGTGGAAGGCGCCTACGGCGCCGGATTCCTGGAGTCGTACCCGTTCCTGTAAAAGACCACGCAAGGGAAAGGGTGACGATTGTCTGTTTGTGAATATTTATAAGCCGGTTTCAAAAAAAGAAAAAATGCCAGTAATGGTGTTTCTGCATGGAGGCGGCAACGTTGGAGGTACGGCAAACCGTAGTTTTAGCTCCTTTGTGAAAGAAACCGGGGTGATCGTCGTCTCGGTAGAATTCCGCCAGGGAGCCTTCGGATGGCTCCAGTCCAGGGGGCTGCAGACAGGGGACCGGATGACAGACAGCGGTAATTTTGCCATGCTGGATATCAAGCTGGCGCTGGAATGGGTGCAGAACAATATCGAGGCATTTGGCGGGGATAAGCAGAATGTCACCTTATCTGGTTTTTCGGCAGGCGCCAGGGATGCTCTGAACTGTGTGATCTCTCCGGCTATGAAAGGATTGTTTCACAAGGTGATCAGTTTTAGTGGTGGAATGACGACCTGCTCTGTCAGAGAGGGGAGAAGATGGTCCAATCAAAAGCTGGCTAAGATCCTTGTCCGAAGGGGGCGTTTTTCCAATCAGAAGAGGGCACTCAAATACGTAAAAAGGATCGGCAAGAAGAAACTGAACAAATTATTGTACAGTCTTTCCGACAAAGAAGTAAAGAAGATGGCAGGTGCCACTTCCTTGCGGCTGACGAATTTTCCTCAAAATTTCCGTGACGGCAAAGTAATTCCGAAGGCTGGCTTTGACGTGCTGGAGTACGGCGGCTATAACCGGGTGCCGATGATACTTGGCAGCAACAATTCGGAGTTTGCCAATGTTTCCTACAAAACATTACATCGGATTCTGGTGAAAAACCCCAAGACATTTAGAAACAGGGCGCAGTTTTACCGGCTTCTAAAAAAGTCAAAGGAGTACGGAAGCAAACTACAGACCTCTTTTTATCTGGAGCGTCTGGCAAATAAATTATCTATTGATCCTTATCATGAGGACTTTTATACCTATCGCTTCAAGTGGGGAGAGGACCGCCGTGTAGTGGGATCAAATTATGCCCGCTATGTGGGGGCGATCCATGGGATGGATGTCGATTTTCTTTTGGGACGATACAAGAAGGGAGAGGCAGGCACCAGCGACAGTATTTATACGAGAGCCAATCTTCCGGGAAGACAGGCCCTTACCAGTGTGATGCGTCAGTACGTGAGCAATTTCTGCCATACCGGTAATCCCAACGGCATCGATGGTCAGGGAAATGTGCCGGTCCAGTGGGAAAAATGGCGTCGTGTGCCAGGGAGCAAACGGATTATGACTTTTTCTGCCAGCCGCAGGGAGGCAGAGGTGAACATGACTTCCCGTACGATTAACCGGGCAAAAGTAAAGCGGCAGATGAAGAGAAAACTTTCAAAAAGAGCATATAAACTGTTTCGCAGACGTATATTAAATGACAGGTTTTTTATGTAGTCTGGCATATATATTTAAGGTAGATAGACAAAACCATGGACCTAGGTGGAATGGTGGAAAAGATAGGAGGCAGGACATGAGACTGGAGCAGATTCTTACAGACATAGAATATAAGATACTACAGGGGACGTTGGACAAGGACGTGGCTGATATCGCCTATGATTCCCGTAAAACCGTAAAGGGCGGAATGTTTGTGGCGATTCAGGGAACTGTGGTGGATGGCCATAACTTTATCGAAAGTGCGGTAGAGGCAGGGGCAGAAGTCATCGTGGTGGAAAAGGAGACAGATGTAGAAAATAAGGATATTACGGTTCTTTTGGTAGAAAATGGGCGAAAAGCGTTGAGTCTTATGTCCGCCGCCTATTTTGATTATCCGGCGAAAAAAATGATCACTGTGGGAATTACTGGAACCAAGGGCAAGTCTACCACCGAGCACATGGTGCGGGATATCATCGAGAAATCGGGAAAGATCTGTGGGATCATCGGCACAGTGGGAGCTTTTATGAACGGAAGGTCCGTCCCCACCGAGCACACGACGCCGGAATCCTATGAGCTTCAGAAGCTGTTTGCCATGATGGTGGAGGAAGGCTGCGAATATATGGTTATGGAGGTTTCCTCCCAGGGGATCAAGATGGACCGCGTGGCGGGGATCGAATTTGATTATGGTGTATTCACCAATATATCGCCGGACCACATTGGACCAGGAGAACATGAAAATTTTGAGGAATACCTCTCCTGCAAGGCCGAGCTGTTCCGACGCTGTAAAACCGGAATCATAAACCGGGATGATGAGCACTATGATGATATTGTAAAACATGCTACCTGCCCTATCGTTACCTTTGGGACGTCAGAAGAAGCTGACATGCGGGCTTGCGACATCCGCCATGTGTCCAAGGGTGGTGAACTGTCCATGGAATTTCATGCAGAAGGGGCTCTGGAAGGAGAGATCGTCGTAGGTCTTCCGGGACGTTTTAATATTTACAATGCGCTTTGTGCGGCATGTACCGGCGTGGCGCTGGGAATGCCAAAAGAAGTCATTCTTCATGCTCTGGAACATGTGAAAGTGCAGGGCAGGGTGGAAGTGATGCCGGTCTCTGAGGATTTTTCTGTGTTGATTGATTTTGCCCATAATGGCGTGAGTTCAGAAAGCGTTCTTTCTACATTGAGGGAATATAATCCCCATCGAATCGTGAGTATTTTTGGCTGCGGGGGGAACCGAAGCAAGGTCAGACGCTACGAGATGGGAGAGGTGATCGGCAGGATGTCGGAGCTCGCCATAATTACCAGCGATAATCCACGACGGGAAAATGTCATGGATATCATCGAGGATATCAAGGTAGGGATGGCGAAATCAGATGGAACATATGTGGTGATTCCTGACCGGGAAGAGGCGGTAGCATATGCTCTGGAACACGCGGAAAAAGGGGATATGATCATTCTTCTCGGCAAGGGACATGAAGAATATCAGGAGATCAATGGAGTGAAGTATCATTATAGTGACAGGGAAGCTATTGTCAAAGGAATGAAAAAAGTATATGGAAAAGACTTCAGTTTTATGTTATAATTGTCGATAACAAAGATAAAGACCTGATGGCAAGGAGGTTGTCAGGAAGTTTTTTTTTAGAAAGGAGTCGAGGATTATGAGTGCAATGTTTAATAATTCACTTGCAGATTCTTTGTTTGGAAGCCGAAATTCTATCTGGTCAGGAAGCTTTTTTTCCGCCTCTAATCTTGGGGATCTGGGACTGATGAAAAGTGGCGTCTATACCAAGATGCTGAAGTCCTATTATGAAAAAGTAGGCAATGACAAAGAGACAACAAAAAGTAGCAGCAGTAGCAGTAACAATTCTCCAACCTGGGATGACATCCGCAAGAGGTATGTTACTCCTGAGGTGACAGTGGATGAAAAGGATACGGAGGCAGAAAAGGCGCTGTCCAACTTCAAAAGTGCTTCCAAAACCCTGAGTACAGACGCAGGCGCACTGGCGAACATGGATTTTGATAAGAGCAGCAGAGATGAGATCTACGATGCTGTGAAAAAGATGGCAGACAGCTACAATGCCGTAGTGGATAGTGCAAAGAAGAGCAGTGTAGCCAGCATATCCAAGAGCGTATCATGGATGACAGATGATACAAAGGCCCGTGCAAAACAGCTGGAGAAGATGGGTATCACCATCGGCACAGATAATAAGATAACAGTTGATAAGGACAAATTTGCAAAGGCAAATTTGACCGATATTAAATCTCTCTTTAAAGGAAGCGGCGGTTTAGCAGATCGTCATGCCCAGAGGGCAAACGGGCTTGTTAATCTTGCATCCAATCAGATGATGACGAATGCAGGCAGATCATTGTATTCAAGTACTGGTGTTCTGAAATAAGGACTTCAGAAGAATTACATGTTGTATAGGTTCACTTTGAGCACAGGCATTGGGGTTGCCGCAGGGCACGAATGCTTGTGCTTATTGTGTTGCTGGCCGAAACCAGAGAGGAGATTGGGCAGGTGTATCGTTTTTTTGTTCCAGTGGAGCAGATTTTTGAAAATACAGCGGAGATAGCCGGGGATGATGTGAATCACATCAAAAATGTTCTGCGTATGGGAACCGGAGGGCATATTATGATCACCGACGGACGGGGGATGGACTATCATTGTATCATACGTGGTATCGGACCGGACCGGGTGCTGCTGGACATCGAGAAGAAAGAGCCGGTAAGAACAGAACTGCCTGTGGAGATTGTGCTGTTTCAGGCACTTCCCAAGGCGGACAAGATGGAACTGATAATTCAGAAGGCGGTAGAACTGGGCGCCGCCAGGATTGTTCCGGTGCGCACCAGACGGTCTGTGGTGCGTCTGGATGATAAAAAGGCAGAAAAAAAGAGACAGCGCTGGCAGAGCATTGCCGAGGCCGCCGCCAAGCAGAGCGGGCGGGGCATTGTGCCGGAAGTGGGAGAAGTGGTTTCCTTTGGTGAGGCTTGTACACAGGCCCAGGAGCTGGAACACTGTCTCATCCCCTATGAGCTGTACGATGATATGTCGGAGACGGCAAAGACGATGAGCCAGATCGTACAGGGAGCCTCCATCGGTATCTTTATCGGTCCGGAGGGGGGATTTGAGCGAGGCGAGGTAGAACAGGCGATGGAAGCTGGTGCCCTGCCGGTGTCTCTGGGCAGGCGGATCTTACGAACGGAGACGGCAGGACTTGCAATCCTGTCCGTATTGATGTTTCAAATAGAAAAAGACTATGCAGGAGAGGTTTGACATACATGGAGGCATATTTGGATAATGCAGCCACCACAAAAGCTTTCGATGAGGTGGGAGATCTGGTCCGCCAGATCATGTGCGTGGATTATGGAAATCCCTCTTCCCTTCATATTAAGGGGATGGAGGCAGAACGGTATATAAGAGAGGCTGGAGATAAGATCGCGGCCACGCTGAAATGCAGCCGGAAAAATATCGTATTTACCTCCGGGGGGACAGAGAGTAACAATATGGCGATTATCGGCGGCGTGATGGCAAACAGGCGGCGGGGAAAGCATGTGGTCACGACCTGTTTTGAGCATGCGGCAGTACACCAGCCCTGTCTCTATCTGGAGGAAAACTGCGACTGTGAGGTCACCTATCTTCCAGTAGATACGATGGGGCATATAGATAGCCAGAAGCTCAGAGAAGCACTCCGGGAGGATACGGTATTGGTATCCGTGATGATGGTCAATAACGAAGTGGGCGCTGTATTGGATGTGGGGAGTATTGGGAACATCATCAAAGAATATAATAAAGATATATTGTTTCACGTAGATGCCATACAGGCATATGGAAAGATGACCATTCATCCCAAAAAACTGAATATTGATCTGCTCTCTGCCAGCGGCCATAAGATACATGGACCGAAAGGGACGGGATTTTTGTATATGGCGGAGGGAGTCCGGCTCCACCCACTGATTCACGGGGGCGGTCAGCAGCAGGGGAGGCGTTCTGGCACAGAAAATGTACCTGGTGCTGCGGGACTGGCCCTGGCGGCGGAAATGATGTATCAGGACCACCGTGAGAAGGTTCAGCAGATGTATGATAAAAAACGGTTTCTGATCGGGCTTTTGGAGCAGATCGAAGGGGTGCACATCCATGCCTGCCGGAAGGAAGAGCTGGAAGATACGGCGCCGCATATCGTGAGCGCGGGCATAGAGGGGATCCGCAGCGAGGTTCTCTTGCATGCGCTGGAAGAGAAGGGAGTATACGTATCATCTGGTTCCGCCTGTTCCTCCAATCATCCGGGGATCAGTTCCACCCTGCAGGCGATCGGAGTCAGAAAGGAACTGCTGGACGCGACGATCCGGTTCAGCTTTTCCGTGCATACCACAGAAGAAGAACTGCGGTATGCGGTAGAACAGCTGAAGGAACTTCTGCCGGTGCTGCGGCGATATGTCAGGAGATGACTGAAACAGTGAGCTGAGACCTGCCCGATGTTTTAGTCATGAAATGTTTTGTGCCGCCTATGGCGGTAGTTTATAAGTATGTAAGGAAATGAGGAAATTATAAAATGGTAAAAGCATTTTTAATTAAATATTCAGAGATTGGGATCAAGGGAAAAAACAGATATATGTTTGAAGACGCCCTCCGGGACAGGGTAAAGGAGAAATTGGAAAAGTGTGAGGGAGAATTTCTCGTGGAGAGGGAAAATGGCAGAATTTATGTAGAAGCAAATAGTGAGTATGACTTTGACGAGGTGATCGGTCAGCTCAGTAAATGTTTTGGCATCGCCCATATCTGTCCGGTGGTGCTGGTAGAGGACAAGACCTTTGAGATTGTATGTAAAGAACTGGTCAATCATATGAAAGAAGAACTGGGAGACAGGGAATTTACCTTCAAAGTATTTGCCAAGAGAAGCGATAAGAATTATGTGATGACGAGCCCGGAGATCTGCCGGGAGGCCGGGGCGTATATCATCGACCATATGCCAGGCGCCAAAGTGGACGTGCATCAGCCGGAAGTTTCCGTAAATATTGAGATCCGCCACCGGGCTTATGTGTATGTGAGCAGTATCAAAGGACCGGGAGGGATGCCTGTGGGAACCAGTGGAAAGGCAATGCTTTTGTTATCCGGCGGCATAGACAGTCCTGTGGCTGGTTACATGATGGCAAAGAGAGGCGTGCGCATCGAGGCCGTTTATTTTCATGCACCGCCGTATACCAGCGAGCGGGCAAAACAGAAGGTGGTGGACCTGGCGGAGCTGGTCAGTGATTACGCGGGAGAGATACGTC
Organism: uncultured Eubacterium sp.; assembly: GCA_948848225.1. GTDB lineage: Bacteria > Bacillota > Clostridia > Lachnospirales > Lachnospiraceae > Eubacterium_F. The sequence continues at coordinate 7,846 of CAQOJF010000009.1, read as the reverse complement.
TTCATGTGGTGAATTTTACTGAGATTCAGATGTATATATACGATAAGTGCCCCCATGATGAGCTTACGATTATTATGAGACGTTATATGATGAAAATTGCAGAGCGGATTGCAGGCGAGACAGATTGTATGTCACTGATCACCGGTGAAAGTGTGGGGCAGGTGGCAAGCCAGACCATGCAGAGCCTGGTGGCCACCAATGCGGTATGTACAATGCCGGTTTTCCGCCCGGTGATCGCGTTTGACAAACAGGATATCATTGATATTGCGGAGAAAATCAATACCTTCGAGACCTCGATACTTCCATACGAGGACTGCTGTACCACCTTTGTGGCGAAACATCCTGTGACAAAACCAGATCTGTATAAGATCGAAAAATCCGAGAGAAACCTGGAAGAAAAGATCGATGAAATGTTTGAAAAAGCAGTGTCAGAGAGGGAGATCCTAACCGTGAAAATGTAAAAAGGACTGCCTCCTGAAATCCAGGTCTCACAGTCCCCACATTGTACTTTTGGTACCCCATATGTGATGTAACAAATTCCAATCAGACGATAAATGGTTCCAGTTTGGAAAGAATCTCGTCTACATCGTTTTCGCTGTGGATATTCAGGTCGATGGGCTTGGAAAGATCAAGGCTGAAAATACCCATGATGGATTTGGCGTCGATCACATATCTTCCTGAAACAAGATCAAATTCTGCGTCGAATTTGGTAACTTCATTGACAAATGCTTTTACTTTATCAATGGAATTCAAAGATATTTTTACTGTTTTCATAATAATTCCTCCTTTTCTATTATTTTGAAAGCTGCTACAAACATCTTCCAGTTATTATACTATTATGTAACCTATATTATGTCAATAGAAAAAAGTGACCACTTGCGAGAAAAATAGAGATAATTTTTGTGCAAAATGTAGAAAGGAAAATGCGCTCATTGGTAAATTGCAGAAAAAAATACCAAATGCGCAATAAAAATTTATGAAAGCTGCATTTTTAACCCTTGGTTGTAAAGTGAATTTTTATGAAACAGAAAAAATGATGGCAGATTTTCAAAAACATGGATTTGACATTGTAGAATTTGGACAAGCGGCAGATATCTGTATCATCAATACCTGTACGGTTACAAATATCGCTGATCGCAAATCCAGACAGATGCTGCATCGGGCAAAGAAAAAAAATCCCCAGAGTATTGTGGCAGCGGTGGGGTGTTATGTGGAGAGCGGAGGGGAAGAGCTTCTCCAGGATCCCTCTGTGGATGTGGCATTTTCTAACCATGACAAGGGAAGTATCGCAGAAAAAGTACTGGAATATATGAAGAGCCGGGGCGTGTCAGAGGATCCCATCCCACAGGCAGTCTGCGGCGGGAAGAGCAATCCCGTGCGGGACCGCACAAGAAAATATATCAAGATTCAGGACGGCTGCAACCAGTTCTGCAGCTATTGCATGATTCCCTATGTACGGGGAGGCGGCGTACTCTCCAGCCGGGAAGAGGAGGATATCCTGAATGAAATCCGTTCGGTGGCGGAAGAGGGATACAAAGAGGTGGTTATCACAGGAATCCATCTGTCCTCCTACGGCGTGGACCGTTCGGATGAAAAACAGTTTGTCGCCCTTAAGGGAAGACCGCTGGTAGAGCTTCTAAAAAAGATCAATGAGATCCAGGGAATTGAGAGGATCCGGCTGGGATCTCTGGAACCGCGTATCATCTGTACAGAATTTATGGAGGGATTGATGGCGGTGACGAAGCTGTGCCCTCATTTTCATCTTTCCCTGCAGAGTGGCTGTGATACCACCCTGAGACGGATGAACCGGCATTATACGGCGGCGATTTACAAAGAAAAATGCGACATGCTGCGAAGATATTTTGAACATCCTGCCATCACCACGGATGTGATCGTTGGGTTTCCAGGGGAGACCGAGGAGGAATTTGAGTGCACAAGGGAATTTGTCAAAGAGATCGGATTTGCGGATGTCCATGTCTTTTCTTATAGTGTTCGAAGCGGCACGAAAGCAGCGGGCATGAAAGACCAGGTGCCTCCGGGGATCAAACACCGGCGCAGCGAGAGGCTGATGGCAGATGCCAATCAGGGGAAAGTCAAATATGAGGAATGGTTTATGGGAAGAGAGGAAAAAATACTCTTTGAGGAGATACGCAGCATCGACGGAAAGGAATATCTGACGGGACATAACGAGCGGTATGTGATGGTAAAGGTCCCCTGGAATGAGGCAGAAACGGCGGGATTTACGGAGAACGGCATCGGCAGTATCCGGATCCAGGAGACAAATTTTATATAAAAAACTATTGCGAATTTAAGATACTTATATTAAAATGATACCAGAGTAGAAAGCGTTAAAATGAAAAAGCAGTTCCGACAGGGGACGGCTGGGGCAGAATACTTTTTGGTCCCATGAGTATTTTAGTTTAATAATGTATTAGGAAAATGTTTCAGATTGGGGGACAATATGCAGGAAATGAATAATACCCAGCTTTTTAAAGTAGATGTAGAAAAAGATTTTGATGTAAGAGATGTGATCGCATCGGTATATGCGGCACTTACAGAAAAGGGGTATAACCCGGTGAATCAGATTGTGGGTTATCTGATGTCAGGAGATCCCACTTATATAACCAGCCATAAAGGAGCAAGAAGCCTGATCATGCGGGCAGAGCGGGATGAGATCATCGAACTGTTTTTAGAAGATTATATAAAGAACAACTTGAAATAAGTGAGCCGCGCTGACCTCTGGTTTGGGAATTTATATGGGGAATTTAGTTATTAGCAAATAATATGTGTACATTACTTTTGGAACAGGTGCGGAAGCACCTGTCCCCCGGGTCGTTGGCAAAAGCATGCCTGCATGCAGATTGCCAACGGCCCGGGGGGACAGAATCTGGCGAAGCCAGACTGTTCCAAAAGAAAATGCAGATTGTTAACGGAGTAAGCAGTTTCCCCAAGCCTGTACAAATTCCCAAACCAGAGGGAAATGTGGCGAACGCCCCACAGGAGCGCAGGGCGGAGCCCGGAACGAGTGAATTTGGTAATCTGCCTGGCAGGCTGATAGGGGCAAAAGAAGACGGAGCCCAGGGAAATATAAATATATATGAGAATATTAGGACTTGACTACGGATCTGTGACGGTGGGTGTGGCAGTCAGCGATGCATTGCTTATCACAGCGCAGCCCGTAGAAGTAATAAAAAGAAAAAGTGAAACCAAACTGCGTCAGACTCTTGCAAGATTAGAAGAAATCATTGGGGAGTATGAGGTGGATAAGATCGTGTTGGGATATCCCAAAAATATGAACAATACATTGGGAGAACGCGTTGAACGGACGGAAGAGTTTAAGGAAAAACTTGAGAAAAGAACGGGATTAGAGGTGGTCCTGTGGGATGAAAGACTGACTACCATATCTGCGGTGGAGGTTCTGAAGGAGGGTGGAGTACGCCGTGAGAATCGGAAAAAATACGTGGATAAGATAGCGGCGGTGTTTATTCTGCAGGGATATCTGGATTCGCTAAGGTGAAGGGAATTCATCTTGCACAAAGGAAAAAATAATAGAGACAAGTTTGTGGCTGTGTACTGTCTGCCACGATTTTGATTATGCGAAAAAAAGCCACGGAACTTAAGTTTCGTGCAGAAATGAGGAAACGATGAAAGAAAATAGTCAGATTACGCTTACTGCTGAGGATGGCAGCGAGGAGGCTTTTTTTGTGTGGGAAAAAGCAGAGATCGCAGGAAGAGAATATCTTCTTGTCTCAGAGGCAGCACCGGATGAGGATACCGAAGAGGAAGCGGATGCGTTTATTCTGCGTGTGAACGGCGAAGAAGAGGACGGAGAAATATTGTATGATGTGGTGGAAGATGAAAAAGAATTGCTGATCATATCGAAATATTTTGAAGAACTGTTAGAAGATATAGACATAGAAATGTAAAAATGATTGAGGAAAATCATACTAAGAAAGAATTGAGAGGTGTAATTTTGAGAAAGAAAGCGAAAACAGGAAATGAGAAGGTACGTATCATACCATTGGGTGGATTAGAACAGATTGGTATGAATATAACCGCATTTGAGACGGATGACAGTATTATTGTGGTGGACTGCGGGCTTGCTTTTCCAGAGGATGATATGCTGGGAGTCGATCTGGTGATACCGGATGTGACTTACCTGAAGGATCACAGAGAGAAAGTGAAAGGGTTTGTGATCACCCACGGACATGAGGATCATATTGGCGCTCTTCCATATATACTGAAAGAATTGAACGTGCCAGTATATGCCACAAAGCTGACGATGGCGATCATTGAAAATAAATTAAAAGAACACAATCTTCTCGGGGTGGTGAGAAGAAAAGTAGTAACCTATGGACAGTATATCAATCTGGGAGATTTCCGCATCGAGTTTATCCGGACAAACCACAGTATTGCAGATTCAGCGGCTCTTGCCATCTATACGCCGGCAGGTGTCATCGTCCACACAGGAGACTTTAAGGTGGATTTTACACCAGTTTATGGAGACAGCATCGACCTTGCCCGATTTGGGGAACTGGGGAAAAAGGGGGTACTGGCGCTGATGGCAGACAGTACCAATGTATTGAAACCAGGATTTACAATGTCGGAGAAGTCAGTGGGAAAAACTTTTGACTCAATATTTGATGAAAATGAAAAGAGCCGGATCATTGTGGCTACCTTTGCTTCGAATGTAGACCGTGTGCAGCAGATCATCAATTCCGCTCACAAGCATAAGCGGAAAGTGATCGTCGAGGGACGGAGCATGGTCAATATTATTAACGTGGCAGTGGAACTCGGTTATATCCAGGCGCCGGATAATATTATTATCAGCATTGAAGAGATGAAAAATTATACGGATGAGCAGATCGTTCTGATCACTACGGGAAGCCAGGGAGAATCCATGGCGGCATTATCCCGTATCGCGGCGTCCATTCATAGAAAAATAGCGATCAAGCCGGGAGATCTTGTTATATTTAGTTCCAATCCGATCCCAGGAAACGAAAAAAGTGTGTCGAAGGTGATCAACGAGTTATCCATGAAAGGGGCAAAAGTAATCTTTCAGGATGCCCATGTGTCTGGACATGCGTGCCAGGAAGAATTAAAGCTGATCTACTCTCTGGTTCGTCCCAAATTTGCCATTCCGGTTCATGGCGAGTACCGCCATCTGCTCCGCCACAGCGAGCTGGCGCAGGAGATGGGGATCCCGAAGGAGAATGTGGTGATCATGAGCTCCGGCAAGGTGCTGGAGCTGAAAGAAGAAGGGGCGAGATTTGCCGGAGAAGTACAGGCGCAGGGGATTATGGTAGATGGTCTCGGAGTTGGAGACGTGGGAAATATCGTTCTTCGTGACAGACAGCATCTTTCCGAAAACGGACTGCTGGTAGTGGTTATTACACTGGAAAAGGGATCGAATCAGGTCATTTCCGGACCAGATATCGTATCCAGAGGGTTCGTTTATGTGAGGGAAGCAGAAAATCTTATGGATGAGTGCCTGGAGATTGTGAATATTGCCCTGGACCGGGTCTATGACAGAGGACTGACCGACTGGGGGAGGATCAAGGCGGAGATCAAGGATTCCCTGAATGATTTCCTATGGAAGAAAACGAAACGAAATCCGATGATACTTCCGATTATCATGGAGGTATAAACAGCGAAACGGAGTGGTTGCCATGGCTGGACAAACAGAAAAGGGAAACGCGACAGTGCTCCTGGTGATCCGGGGGATACTGATCCTTGTATTAAATATGATCTTCTATGTTGTCATTGTCTTTGCGACGGTGGAGATATGTAAGTTTACCTATTCTTTTGCCAACGAGGTATTTGGTGAGGTCATGGCAGAAGCACCACCAGGAGAGGATAAAGTATTTGTGATACAGAAGGCAGAGGATTCCCTTACCATTTCAAAAAATCTGGAGAGGGAGGGCATTGTGCCCAATGCCTATTCCTTTTATATCCGGCTGAAACTGTCACTGAGCGATACGAACATCGTGGCGGCGGGCAGTTATAATCTGAATACGAGTATGACATATAAGGAGATACTAGGGGAAATTGTAAAAAAGGTGTCGACAGATGGAAAAAGAAAGAATTGAAGTGTTTTTTGACACACTTCGTCCGGAACTTCCGGACTATATAATTGATTTGGAAAAAGAGGCACTTCGGGATGAAGTGCCTGTTATTCGGAGAGGGACAAGAGATCTTCTGAGATATCTGCTGCGGACCGGAAAACCTGCCCGCGTCCTTGAGGTGGGAACCGCCGTTGGTTATTCAGCACTGTTTATGAAAGAGTGCCTTCCGGCGGAGTCCCGGATCACTACCATTGAGAAGGTGGAGATGCGGCTCGCAGAGGCGAGAAAAAATCTTAGAAAATACGATCCAGAAGAACGGATCCGGCTGGTGGAAGGAGATGCTGCCTAGATTCTTGAGCAGCTTGCAAAAGAAGAAGAACACTATGATTTTATATTTATGGATGCGGCAAAGGGGCAGTATATGAATTTTCTGCCTTTTTTGCTTAGGCTCTTGGAACCAGGGGGAGTACTTGTGTCCGACAATATACTGCATGACTGTGATGTTTTGGAATCCCGTTATGCTGTGACAAGACGTGACCGCACGATACACAGCAGGATGCGGGAATATTTATATACCATCACCCATATGGAAGAGCTGGAGACGATATGTCTGTCTGTGGGGGATGGCGTTACAGTGAGTACAAAGCGGTGTGAACCGACGGAAAGGAGTAGGCGATGAAAGGAAAAAAACCGGAGATACTGGCGCCGGCAAACAGTCTGGAGGTACTGAAGACAGCGGTGGAATACGGAGCAGACGCTGTATATATTGGGGGAGAGATGTATGGACTCCGGGCAAAGGCGAAAAACTTTTCCGCTGAGGATATGAAAAAAGGGATCGAATATGCCCACAGCCGGGGAAAGAAAGTCTATGTAACCGCAAACATCACTGCACATAACCGGGATTTAGAGGGGGTGCGGACGTATTTTCATGAGCTGAAAGATATCGGACCGGATGCGCTGATCATATCGGATCCGGGCGTTTTTTCCATTGCCAGGGAGGTGTGCCCGGAGATTGATATTCATATCAGTACCCAGAGCAACAATGTCAATTATATGACTTTTCGTTTTTGGAAAGACCAGGGGGCGGTGAGGGTTGTGACCGCCAGGGAGCTCTCCTTAGAAGAGATCGGTGATATCCGGGACAATATACCGGAGGATCTGGAGATTGAGACCTTTGTCCACGGTGCTATGTGTATTTCCTATTCGGGGCGCTGCCTGCTGAGCAATTATTTTACCGGAAGAGACGCCAATCTCGGCGCCTGCACCCATCCCTGCCGCTGGAAATATTATATTATGGAGGAGAAACGTCCCGGTGAGTATCTTCCCGTGGAGGAAAATGAGCGGGGAACCTATATATTCAATTCCAAAGATCTGTGTATGATCGAGCACATTCCGGAGCTGGTGAAAGCGGGGATTGACAGCTTTAAGATCGAGGGACGGATGAAAACCGCATTGTATGTAGCCGTGGTTTCTCGGACTTACCGAATGGCGTTGGATGATTATTTTGAAGACCCGGAAAAATACGAGAAGAATATTTCGTATTACAAGGAAGAGATCGCCAAGTGCACCTATCGGCAGTTTACCACTGGATTTTTCTTCGGTCCTACTTCCCATGAAAGCCAGATTTACGATCATAATACCTATGTCAAAGGGTATGTCTATCTTGGAATGATCAGCTGCGTTGATTCAGATGGTTCAGGCGTGTTTGAACAGAAAAATAAATTTTCCGTGGGGGATGAGGTGGAGATCATGAAGCCTTCCGGGGAAAATATAAGGACGAA
>CAQOJF010000008.1:48658-89830 GCA_948848225.1 uncultured Eubacterium sp. | reverse complement strand
TTAAAACAATTGGTTAGGCGACAGGGAATTCACTTATAAAAGTTGTAAAGTGGTGCTCCTATAAATCGTTATAACTATAATCCGTTACCTCAATCGGTAAAATGCAATCGGTATCCAATTCTACTACCACGCTGGACCAGGCCAGACCAACACCGAATCCGCACAAATACAACCTAACATGTTTTTTCTTTTGTATTTCTTGTATGTTGTTACATATGGTAATTGGTAAAGTAGCAGTAGATGTGTTTCCATATTCTTCAAAAGAGGTCAGTACTTTTTCGGAAGCAATATCACATTCTTTGGAAATGCCTTCCAATATTAGTTTCTGTGCCTGGTGTAATATGTAATAATCAATACTTTCTTCTTCAATGGAAAAATGTTTCTTACACTCTTTAATACTTTGAGAAACTTCGTTCAATGAGAATAAAAGAACGGAGTTGCCATCCATTGTCAGAGTTCCATCCAATGCAACACTAAGCAGATTATGTCTTGTTCCGTCTGTTTTCTGTGCGTAAAACATGGGATTATTGTCTTCTAATTCTATCGCTGTCGCGCTGGCCCCATCTCCGAATAACAGGGAATCTGTCGTCGGTATTTCCGGCATCTCGGAATACATTCCATCACCAACGAATAAAAGTCCTTTGCCTCCAGTATTTTGCATCAGGGCAGCGATAATCTGTAAACCGCTGACATACCCTGTACATCCAAGGTTTACATCAAATGCCAGACAATCTTCCCCGATACCGAGCCGTTTTTGAATAATCATTGCTGTAGATGGCGTATGTACATCTGGAGACTGCGTCACGTTCACAATAACCCGAATATCGTTTCTGTCCCATTGCAATTTCTGTAGCAGCTTTTCTGCACTCACACAACTCAAATCCGATGCAGACTGTCCTTTTTTTACACAGTGACGATGACGGATTCCTGTAAGAAGCACTTGCTTTTTAGCCCGGCGGCTTCCTAATTTTTCCGCACATTGTTCATTGTCAATAACTTTTGTGGGAACAGCAGAGGCAATTCCTCTGATTTTTATGTTCTCATATTTTCCATACATAAGTCTTGTAACCTTTCTACCAGCAAAGAAATGAATATTTTACGTCTGCCAATGCCGGTCTATATATTGTAGAAAAGTATCCTTAAGATAGAAACTTAAGGATACATCCTTTTTTTATATCGGACAGAACTTGTCTTTACTTAACCTATCCCAATTAGATCTCCAACTTTTTCCACAAAATGTCTTTTTTTCCCTATGTCACTATGAACATAGGTGCGGAACGTTGTATTGATGTCCGCATGCCCCAAAAGTTCACTGATTGTTTTATAGTCACATCCAGCCTCCACTAAACGGGTGGCATAGGTATGCCGCAACCCATGAAAGGTCACATATTTTGTTCCATTGCTTTCCATAAGCCGGTTATAGTATTCCCGCAGGGTACGGGGTTCTATAAATTTATTCTCACTTCCGGTCAGCAAATAGGCAGATGGTCCTGCCTTATATTTTTTTAAAGTGGGAAGGTATTTCTCCGGCAAAGGAATATACCGGTTGGAGTTAAAAGATTTTGGAGCAGTTACAATGACCTTGCTTTTTCCTTTGCCATGTTGTTTCGTATATATACGCTGCAACGTCTGCTTCACATGAACCATTCCTCCAGAGAGGTCAATACAGCCCCATTGCAGGGCACAAATCTCACCAATCCGCATCCCTGTTGCCAACGCCAACGCAATCCCCAAACTTTTTAAAGATCGTTGCTTTTGCAAGCACTTCATTATCTCATACTCCTCCTGTAAAGTCAAGCAGTTTTCATTGATTGTGGACATCCTGACAGTACCAGATATAGGATACTGATACTGCATTTTTCCAAGACAGATATAACCTTTCTTCTCCGCTTTTTCTAAAATTCCCAGCCACAAAGCCACAATATCTTTTACTGATTTATGAGACAGGGTTCCAGAGCCATTTTTCTTTCTTTTTTCAGATAAGAATAGGATAAAATTTTGATTGTCATCATGACCGATACTCTTTAGCTTTTTCTCTCCAAAATATGGGAGTATGTGGTTCTCAATCGCTACAGAATAGGTGGCAAATGTGGATTCCTTGATATAACTTTTGTACTCTCTTTGCCAGCCCCTGACCCATGTTTCTACCGTTATGTCTTTTTGTTTTTGTGATTTCATTACTTTTTCCTCCATTTTTTTAATGATTATAACACTCATCCAGCTCAATGATGCCCACGGACTAAGTTGATATCCTTAAGTTTCTATCTTAAGGGTATATCCATGTATGGATTTGCATGAAAATTGCTGCATGGAGGCACAGAATATAAAAACCATAACTGTGTCCAGTATCTGGGGCAGTTTTTTTATTAAGAATGGAGATTGGTGAGAAGAATTATGATATCGATTCGGCAGGCTGTATACGAAGATATTCCTCTAATCATGAAGTTTATCGATGCGCATTGGAAAAAAGGGCATATTCTTGCCAGAGACAGAGAGTTTTTTGAATGGCAGTTTGTAGATGACGGTCAGGTAAATGTTTTTTTAGCTGTAGATGATACTGCTGATAAGATTTATGGAATGCAGGGTGTCATTCCATATAGTAAACGTCCCAATCCGGATATTTCGGGAAGTATATGGAAAACGATTAAGAGTCCAAATCCTGTACTTGGGATGGAACTGGAAAAATATATGTTTGACCAGCTTCAAGTCAGATATAGTTGTTCCGCAGGGCTCAGTGACAAAGCAAACCGTATCTATAAGATGTTGGGAATGACTCCTACTGTGATGGATCACTATTATCGTCTGGCCGACATAACGGATTATAAGATTGCGAAGATCAAAAACAAAATGATACCAAAAGCAGAAGATACCGGATATGGTCTGAAATCTATACATACGGTTGAGGAAATGAAAGAAATCATTTCGGAAGAAGTACTTGCGAATTGTATTATGAGTAAAGATTATGCCTATATACGAAAAAGATATTTTGATCATCCGGTTTATCAATATGATATATGGAAGATAGTAAACGAAACTGGAAAATCGAATTCCATTTTGATAACTAGGGAAGAACGGGCAGAAGATAGAAAAGTAGGAAAAATCATTGATTTTTATGGGGACTTACATGATTTAGGAAAAATAACATGTTCCCTTGACTGTTTAATAAAAGAGAAGCAGTACGAATATTTGGATGTGTATTCTTTTGGTGTACCAGTACAATTATATGAGCAGGCAGGGTTTATCCGCTGTGACATGGACAGTGAGAATATTATTCCTAATTATTTTCATCCTTTTGAACAAAGAAATGTGACTTTACGTTTGATGGATCCCAGAATAGAGGGATTCCGGTTGTTTCTGGGAGATGGGGATCAGGATAGGCCATGTTAAGCCAGAAAAGGAGAGAAGATGAAAGAAAAAAATATATTGATCACGGGGGCATCTCAAGGGATTGGTGCTAAAACTGCCGAGTATTTATCAGCCCAGGGAGCCACTGTGGTACTGGTGGCAAGAAATGCGGATAAGCTAAAAAGTATACAAACAAGTATTTCTGGAAGATCCTATATTGTCCCATATGATTTAAATGATTTGGGACATGTACAAACAATATTTGATTTTTGTATAGAATCTGGTATAAAACTGAATGGTATGGTATATTGCGCTGGCGTGAATCATGATATACCAGTCCGAAACAATGATGTCGGATTAATGTGCGAGACGTTGACGGTAAATTATATGGCATTTGTTGAACTCAGCAAATATTTTATTAAGAAAAAGTATTCTGAGGATGATGGAAGTATTGTGGCTGTTTCATCCCTTGCGACAAATCGAATATCATCGGGCATGAGTACTTATACCTCTTCGAAGGCGGCGTTAGAAGCTGCGGTTAAAGTTCTTGCAAAGGAAGTTATAAAACGCCGGATCCGAGTGAATGCAATTGCTCCGGCCTGCGTGGACACAGAAATGATTGATCATGCTCCGTTTATAAAGAAAGAAGAATTATGCCATGTACAGCCTTTGGGACTAATTGAAACGGCATATGTTTCATATTTGGCTGAATTTCTATTATCCGCCAAGGCAAAATATATTACAGGAGCAGTAATACCTGTTTCAGCAGGTAATCTATAAAAATTTAAAGGAGAAAAAAAGATGACATTACAGGAAAAATTGAATTTTTTAGAAGAAATTATGGATTTGGATGAGGGTGATCTTTCTGAGGATTCTGTTTTAGAAGAAATAGATGAATGGGATTCCCTGGCTACCTTAGCCCTGACGGTGGAAATTAAAAAAAGATATGGGCACAACCTGACGACAGATAAGTTGAAGAGTTTTCAAACGGTGAGTGACATATGCCAGTTCATTTCCGATCTGGAGGAGTAAGATGGAAAAAAATTATTTGATTATAGGCGCTACATCAGGGATTGGGGAGGCATGTGTACATAAACTTGCAAGTGATTCTGACCATCTTCTTCTTGTAGGAAGAAATAAGGACAAATTAGAAGCCTTAGAACAACAATATGCCGGAAAAACAACGATTACTCCAATTTGTTATGATTTGATGGACTTAGATCATATGGATACCATTTTCGACGAATGTACTGAAAACCAAATAAAATTAGATGGTATGGTGTACTCGGCCGGCATGGATGGCACCTGGCCGATAAAAGTTAACAATACAAAACAAATGGTGCAGATGATGACAGTGAATTGTTTTGCCTTTGTTGAGACAGCGAGAAAGTTTTATAGCACGAGAGTTTCTAAAGAAGCATCCTCCATCATCGCGATATCATCAACGGCAAGTCTGATGCCAGACGTGGGAATGTCAAGTTATTCTGCTTCAAAAGCAGCTCTGAATTCGTATGTAAAGACAATGGCAAAAGAGTTTATACGAAGAAAAATCCGGGTAAATGCTATTTTGCCTGGCGCTGTCTCTACGCCGATGACCAAAGAAAAAGAGAATTTATTAACCAATATAGCAAGTACCGGAAAACAGTTTTCCTCTGCGTCGGATCATGTACAGCAGTTAGGATTGATTCCAAGTGACATTATTGCAGCTTATGTGGAGTTTTTGTTGTCTGACCAATCCTATTACACCACAGGTGAATTAATAACGATTGGTGCTGGCAGGGTATATTAAGTATCTCAGTTAAAAAGCGAGGAGAAAAGATGTGAAGGGTGAATACAGCAATATAGAAATAAAGGGCATTGTTTCTGCGGTACCTGAGAATGAAGTCTGTAATTTAGATTACATTGAAAAAATAGAGAGCCGCAGAATAAAAAAACAGGTAATGCTTACAGGTATTGAGAACAGGCGAGTATGTATAAATGGACAAAAAGCTTCCGATCTGGCAACCATTGCGGCAGATAAACTACTGAATTTACTTGAATGGAATCGCAATGAAATCGATGTACTTATTTTTGTTACACAATCGCCGGAGTTATCAAGACCATCCACCGCATTTATCATTCAACAAAGATTGGGCATCGGAAAAGATTGTTTGGTCTATGATATCAATCTGGGGTGTTCTGGTTATATAGGGGGGATTGAGACCATTGCGGCGATTCTTTCCGCCACAAAGGGAAGAGGTCTTCTGCTTGTAGGGGAAAGCAATGCCTTAGCAAGTGGCGATTTAAGTACATCTTCCCTGCTGGAAGGGGATGCTGCCAGCGCTACAGCGTTGGAGTATGGAAGTCAGACGTCTATGCTGTTTCGGCATTATAGTGACGGCACCCGTGCAAATTATATCTATAAACCCTTTGATAAACCTGGTGTTATGGATGGAAATGCCGTGCTTTTATTTGGATTGAATGAGGTGGTAGACAGTGTAAAGCAGTTTCATGCAGACCATCATTTGAGTGTTTCAGATGTAGATTATTATATTTTTCATCAGGCTCAGAAAATGATTGTGGAAGGAGTGGCACAGAGTGCAGAGCTTCCAGGTGAAAAGGTATTATTGTCGAGTGGCGATTATGGCAATACCTCGTCGGCCTCTATACCGCTTACCGCGTGTCTTCATTTGAACCATGAAAAAGAAACTGGTAAGAAAAAGATCTTTATGTGTGGTTTTGGCATCGGATTATCCTGGGGCATTGTATATTGTGAAATAGATACTAGGAATATATTGCCATTGGTATCAAGTGATTATGTATTTGACGATAGAGATATGTTCCAGAAGTAACAAATAGAATTAAAATAAAGGAGAGAGAGCAATGACAAGAGAAGAAAAAATAGAAATAATCGCAGATATTTTGGAAATGGATGACGAGATTATTAAGGAGGATACAATCCTTGAGGAATTGGAAACCTGGGATTCGGTAGCCGTTTTGGCTGTTATTTCTGTCATAAATGAAAAATTCGATCGTTATCCAACAGCGGAAGAAATAAAAACATATAAAACCGTTCAGGATTTGATGAACGCATTTGAATAATTCAATTGAAGTACAGAGGTATCAATCTGGATTTCAGAAACGAGGGGAAATAAATGATTTTTTCAGAGGTAAAGCAAAAAATAAATACCTTAAAAAAAAATACAAAAGGGTATATTACTAATTTCTATCCTGGCCTAGTGGATGATAAACAAGAGGTAGAATTTATGGAAAATGAACAGGCGATTGTGTTCATTATTCAAGAAAGATTTCGTAAAAGATGCTTTTTTGCTTATGCAGATGAAGAAGCATTCGTTTCCCTCTTATTGAAGGTCCCGTCGAATACCATATTGGAATTTGTATCGAGAGAACCTACAAATCCTCTTGAAGAGGTATTCGATAGGGGGAATATGAATGCGTATGCAACTTACATAAGGAAAACAGAGTGCTATGTAGATAACCCATATCAGATACCAGGTACAGGAAGACGTGCTTTGCTATCAGAAATGTACGATCCAAATTGTGGGGAGTATCCCACCATGGAAGCGGCAGAAGAATTGGATGCGTTGCACCGCCAGGTATTTGATCCTCTTTGCGACGATATGTATACAATTGATGAGTGGAAAGAAAAAATAGACAAGAAAGAGATTTTAGTATACAGAGAGAATGGAAAAATCATGGCATATTACTGTTTCTGTCTGGAAGGTCGTAAACTGTACAGCAATATTTCAGTTAATACTGGTAATGCGAATATCCTGTACAATATGGAAAGACGCATATTTGAAGAGATGTGGGACAGGGGAATTCGGGTTTACTATGCATGGTTTAATGAAAAGAATGATAAAGCATTGCGTAGGGAAAATAAAAATGCGATAACATGTATTAAGTCGCGTGAGCTGCTTTATAATTTCATCTATATTAAAAAATAAGAGCAATAGAAAGGATTGGAATCAATGGAGGAAAAAGTTTTAAGTATATTAAAGGAAATACGACCAGAATTTGATTTTGAAGAAAGTGATAATTTTGTAGAAGATGGATACTTGGACTCTTTTGACATTGTCACATTGGTTTCTGAACTGGAAACAGCATTTGATGTGGTCATTGATGGTCTGGATGTGCTGCCGGAAAATTTTGAAACGGTTCAGGATATTTGTAATATGGTGAACAAAAGCAGGGAGGAAGTGTGAAAAAAATTTTTTTCACACTGCAAGTTTGTGCGTGCACGCCCAAACTTGTGATGCGCAAAAAGGCGTGCGCGAATGGAGGGAAAAATGATACTTGATTTTAAGGGTAAGAAAATATCTGGCGTATTGTCCATATTGCCAGAAAATGAATACCTTTTTGAGGATGAGGCGGCAGATCCGGGAGACATTAAAAACCGCAGATTAAAAAGAATTATTGGGTTTGGGGCCCGGCGTCGGGTCAAGGGAACAACAACACTATCAGACATGCTGTTATATGGTGTAAACCATCTATTGGAGGAAAATAGAATAAAAAAAGAAGAGATTGGGGCGATTGTTGTATCAACTCTCTCGCCGGATTATCTTCTGCCTCAGATCAGTAATATTCTCCAGGGAGAAATGGGACTGGGAAAAGATGTATATTGTGTGGATATCATGCAGGCATGTGCAGGATATGTGGTCGGATTGATTCAGGCATTCATGTTATTGGAACATCTTGGTGATAAGAAGGTACTTGTATGTACCGGTGAGATATTCAATAGAAAATCTGATGACAATGAGCCTAAATTTGAGCATCCTTCATTTGGCGGCGATATTGCAAATATTTCCATTGTAGAGAATTCGGGGGATGGGAAACAGATCTTTGCCAGTATTTATAATGACGGGGCACAAAGAGAAGCACTTATCATTCATGATGGCGGTTTCAAAAATCCGATGACACCTGAAAAAATTGCTGCGCAGACAAATAATATTCCTTGTATGGGAGTATCCATGGACGGAACGGGCGTATTTAATTTTGTACAAAAAGAGGTTCCCCCCGCGGTATTTGAATTATTGGAAAAAGCTGGAATGACAAAGGATGATATTGATTATTTCCTATTTCATCAGCCGAATAAATTTATGTTACAGAAATTGGCGGAAAAGATGGAGATCCCTTATGCCAGGCTGCCGATGGATATCACAGAGAAGCTGGGGAATTCGGATTCTGGAACAATTCCGGCTGTTATGACGACAGATGCAGCGGAAGACCTGCTTTCAAAGAATAACCATTGTTGTCTGTCTGGTTTTGGTGGTGGACTCACTTGGGCATCCATCGTTATGGATGTTGGAAATTTAGATTTTTGTGAGAATATAATTTCCAATTTATAAGAAGAAAAGAGAGGAGAAATGTGACATGATGAATTCCGTTCTTTGTTATCTGGAAGAGACAGCAAAGCGGCTTCCAGATAAGGTTGCTTTTTTTGATCTGGAACATGAAATTACATTTATGGGATTGAGGAAACGGGCGATTGATCTTGCTTTTGCCATTCAGTCTGCCCTGCCAGGCAGACGTAATCCGATTCTAACATACCTGCCCAAATCAGTGGAAAATATAGTGGCATTTATGGGAATTTTGTATAGCGGCAATTTTTATACACCCACCGATATCCGGTTTCCGGAAGAAAAAGTGAAAAGTATCATCTCTACATTGAACCCCTCTGCCATTATTGTTGACAGCAAGACAAAAGAAAAGCTGAGTAAATTTGAGGGACTTGACGATATTTCCCTGATCAATCTGGACGAGGTATCTTGCAGCAACCGGTATGAAGAAGGAGAGCGGCTGGCCGGTGAGATTTTGGATGTTGATCCGGTTTATACATTTTTTACGTCTGGTTCTACAGGGACACCCAAAGGAGTGATTATCAACAATCACAATGTGATCGATTATACAGATTGGGCAGTGGACACATTCAAGATAGATGAAACAACCGTGATGGGAAACCAGTCTCCATTTTATTTCGATATTTCTACGCAGGATATCTATGCTACTTTGAAAGCGGGTGCAACTCTTGGTATTATTCCGCCAAAGTATTTTGCTTTTCCGGCGGAGGCGCTGCGTTTCATCAATGAGAGAAATATCAATTTCCTTTACTGGGTACCCTCTGCTTTTGTCAACATTGCAAATTTTGATCTATTGAAATCAATTCCTTTGGAAAATGTGGAACTGATCATGTTTGGTGGAGAGGTTATGCCGGTAAAACAGCTCAATTATTGGAAAAAGTATCTTCCCAGACTGAAAACCATTGCCAATGTATATGGTCCTACAGAAGCGACGGTGAATTGTACTTATTATATTGTGGACAGAGAATTTGCAGATTCGGAAGTGCTTCCCCTTGGAAAAGCATGCGAGAATACAGGATTGTTGGTTATAGATGACGAGAATCAGGTGATCAGTAAAGAGCAGGTCAATAAACTTGGTGAATTGTGTGTCTATGGAAGTTCCCTGTCGGCTGGTTATTGGGATGATACAGAGAAGACAGAAGAAAAATATATTGACAATCCAGTAAATAAGTTTTATCGGGAAAAGATGTATCTTACCGGAGATCTGGTTTATTATAATGAGCGGGGAGAACTGGTGTTTGCGGGGCGTAAAGATTTTCAGATCAAACATTCCGGTTACCGGATCGAGCTGGGAGAGATCGAGTCAGCAGCCATGGGAAAAGAAGAAGTATCCGGCGTGTGTGCGGCATATCACAAAGAGAAAAAGCAGATTGTTCTTTTCTATCAGGGAGAGACCAGTGAGGAAGAGCTGAAAGATTATTTGCTGACGATTATCCCGAAATACATGGTTCCGACCATTTATATTCCGCTGAGGCGTTTTCCTTATAATGATAATGGAAAGATCGACAGAAAACAGTTGGAAGAAAAGTATTTAAAATAAAATTTTGGCGAAAATCATTCTATCGGAGAGAGAAGGAAGAAAAGTGAAAGATATTTTGACGGAAAAAGGAAAGGCTATGATTCTGAATACGATTGGAAATCCACTTTTGACCAACTGTTATCTCTCCTGTCATGAGGTGATGGATAAAATTGCACTGCATGATATTCATTGTTTATGTTATGAGGGAATTGTGATTCTAATCCATCCTGTGGATGATATTAATATAATGTACTATTTTCTGGAAGACCGGGATTGTTTAATCCCGGATCTTGTCACGAAGATCCGAATGGATTTGGACCATTATCAGAATCTGGAAGGAACCGTGGTAGCCAGAATGCCAAATAGGAATGTGGATGTTTTGGAAAGATTACAATTTCATCCATATAAAGAATATATAAGAAAACAGATAATCGCGGGAACGGAAGAATGGTGTGAACCTGAGCATACGACAGAGACTGCAGATGTCAGTGATTTAAATGATATATACGAATTATTGTATGGAACCTTTGATGTTATGACAGATCATTTGGTTTCAGAGGGGGAATTACGCAATTTTCTTGAAATGTCTCAGGTGCTTAAGGTATGTATGGATGGAGAACTTGCTGGAGTGCTTTTATTTGAGGCATTTGGTAAAAAGTCCTATCTTCGTTCGATTTGTGTATCTGAGAATTTTGTAGGGAAAAAAATTGGTCTTTCCCTGCTGCAAGGATATTTTTTAAGAAATCGGGAAAATACTAAGTTGTTTTACCTGTGGGTGGAGAGTACAAACGAGAAAGCAATACGTCTCTATGAGAGACTTGGTTATAAAGATGATGGTTTAAGAGAGTATACTTATATGTACCGCGGATAGAAGGAAAGGGGAAACTAAAAGAATATGGGCTTTCAAACGGAAAGAGTTCGTCTCAATGAACTTATTAATAGTTTAGAGACTTTTTTATTAGGAAAATTTGGTAACAAGAAACTGATTTGTTATGGGGCGTCATCGCTGTGGACCGATATAAATCGGATCGTTGCCATCGATGATCTGGTGGAATTTTTTGTTGATGGGGATAACAGCAGATGGGGGGATGAATATTTTGGATTGGAGATTAGATCACCAGAAGTATTAAGTGATATGGATAAAAGTGAATATTCCGTTGTTGTGCTTGCCGGTGCGGTTGAGGAGATAAGCGGGATTCTAGAGAAAATGGGATGGGAAAAGAATGTAAATTATTTTGATATGTATCAATATATACATATATATAGAGAAATGTCATATGGTCCAATCAATAAATTTTTACGATTTTTAAAGACAGTGCCTTCAGAAATGAAGAACGTTCCAGTCAGAGAAGATAGTGAACGGATTGGAATTGTGTTAAATGCAGAAGGGCTCAATTTTGGGACAACCTATATGCCATATGAAATTTCATTGTTTTTGATTTTGAAGTGGCGGGGATATAACGTAAAGCTTATTGTAGACCGGCTTCATTGGGATGGGGATATCGAATTATATGAGGGACATTGTGCTGTTTGTGATTATTTGAGGGATGTAGTTATCGGCAAACTCGAGAACCTTGTTGCGGAAGATGATATCTTGTATATCGATCCCGTGGGAGATACAGAACTATCCTTGGAAGATGAGAAGGAGTGTGAACGGATTGCTGAGTATAGTGTGAGATGGAGTAAGTGGTATAATGACTGGAATTCACGTTTTCGGTCTGGAAAATTATTACAGGATGAATTTGCTGGGATATTTAAAAGAAATCTATCCTATATAAATACATTCTTTGAAAAGAATCACTTTGATACGATTAATGCAATGACTGCCCTGCACAAAATAGCAGGAGTATATTATTATGCAGGAAGAAAGAGAAATATCCGTGTTTCATCCCAGGATGGGATGCAGGGATCCACGCTTATTTGTGCCAATGGTCCGGCATCATATGGTGAAGATATTCCAAAATTCTTTGAAAAACAGTGGGGAGAAATTGCGAATAAAGATGCGATCATGGACAGAGCAGAACAGATGTGGAAAACAAGGAGAGGGGGGGCTTCTCGAATAAGTGATATGTCGTTTAGTGAGTATATAAAACTAAGGAGAGAGAAGGGATATGAGAATATTAGTTTTCAGTCTCCAGAGACGGAGCTTGAACAGACATATGATGTGATTATTCCGATGAATTTAGTAAATGACGGTGCCGCATTAGGCATAGATACCGTTTTCGATGATATGGAGCAATGGCTGCAACAAACGCTTGACTTTGTGATCCATAAACTAAATGCTACGGTGTTGATCCGTGAACATCCATCGATGATGCTTCTGCCCTCTTATATGGCAAAATCGGAATTATGTACTGTCTATCCTGAAATATTAAAACAGTATGAAGGAAATAAATTGTTACGATATGTAAAATCAGAGGAGCAGATAAATCTATATCAGTACATTGAACATTGCAAAGTCCTTATTCCCTGGGCTTCAACGGTTGGTATGGAAGCTGGCATAATGGGAAAAAACGTACTGGTTCATACAAATGTATATTACGAAAATGCTATTTTTGCATGCCGGGCCTATACGAGAGAAGAGTATTTTGAAAAACTAGAAAAGTGTATTACCTGTGGAGAGTTTCTGGCAGGAAATAAACAGCAGGCATATGAGGAGGCGCTGCGGTATTTTTATTATACGATGAACAGACGGTTGAAAACAGACTTTACAATTGTAAGTTCTTTCGATTCACCGTGGAAGTTTAACAGTTTTGGAGAATTAATAAAAGCAGAGGGAATAGATGAAGTCGTTCAAATCGTGGCGGAGAATGTTCCGAGTGTATATTTGATAGAAGAGCAGCGGAAGCGGTTAGGGGAATTATAAACAGAAACTGGAGGAAGAAATATGTTAAATGGAAAATCGATTTTAGTTACAGGTGGGACGGGTTCTTTTGGTAACCATTTTGTGGAGTATGTTTTTAAGAATTACTCTCCAAAGAAAATTATCATTTATTCCAGGGATGAGTATAAACAATTTATTATGGCTAACAAGTTCCAGGATTTCAAGGAACAGTTGCGGTTTTTTATTGGAGACGTTAGAGATAAAGACCGTTTGAAAAGGGCATTAAATGGCGTGGACTATGTGATACATGCGGCGGCTATGAAACAGGTGCCTACCTGTGAATATAATCCGATTGAGGCTGTTAAGACAAATATTGATGGAGCTATGAATGTAGTAGATGCTGTTTTGGATTCGGAATCTGTGAAAAGGGTTGTAGCGTTATCGACGGACAAGTCAGTAAACCCGATTAATTTATATGGAGGAACAAAGCTGGTCTCTGATAAGTTATTTATTGCGGCCAATGCTTATGTGGGATTCCGGGATCTGAATTTTTCTGTTGTTAGATATGGAAATGTAGCGGGTAGCAGAGGATCCGTAATTCCATTTTTCCAGAAAATCATTGAGAATGGCGGAAAAGAACTGCCAATAACGGATTTTCGAATGACACGATTCTGGATCGACTTGGAAGAAGGAGTAGAACTTGTCATAAAAGCTCTTAGTGACGCCAGAGGGGGAGAAACATTTATATCGAAAATTCCGTCCTTTAAGATAACGGATCTGGCAGAGGCAATGCTGCCAGGATGTGAAAAACCAGAAGTGGGAATCCGTGAAGGAGAGAAACTACATGAGGTTATGGTCACCCGGGAAGATTCTATGACTACCTATGAGTACGATAAACATTATATCATATATCCGCATTATGATTGGTGGAATAGAGAGGTCCTTCCGGGGGGGAAGCTGGTGGCAAAGGGTTTTGAATATAATTCTGGGAAAAACACAGAGTGGCTGGGGGTTAAAGAATTACGCGAAAAATTAGCAATGTAATTTGGAAGTTAATAGGAGGGAAAAAGTGGAAATGGACGTGAATATAAAAGAATTATATGAGAAGGGAATAAATATCCAGAAATATTTTAAAGAAATCAAAGGGACAAAAGAAAATGATATAGATAGTATTTTATATTCCTATGATTTTCAGGCA
This sequence comes from uncultured Eubacterium sp., assembly GCA_948848225.1. Classification (GTDB taxonomy): domain Bacteria; phylum Bacillota; class Clostridia; order Lachnospirales; family Lachnospiraceae; genus Eubacterium_F. The sequence goes on along the minus strand of CAQOJF010000008.1, from coordinate 75,584 downwards.
GGTAGTTATACAAGAGAGTATTTTGATGAAGAGGTGATGAAAGACAAATGGATTTTGAATGGCAGGATAGTTGATATGACTAGAAGACAGGTTGTAGAATTGCGAAGTCAGTATATTGCAGAGGAGTTAAAAACCCTACATGCAAAAACAATACTGGAGGTAGGAACAGGTGAGGGTACAAATCTCTGTGATATTGTATTGAGGTGTGATAAAGAAATACAATTCAGCGGTTTGGAGTTGGCTTTGTCAAGACTACTATATGCCCAGAAATTTGCAGATCTGAAAAAGGTTAATATCGACTTTGTATGTGGAAATATGTTTTCTCTTCCTTATAAAGATAATTCTTTTGACGTAATTTTTTTGAATCATTGTCTTGAATCAAATACAGGGAAGGAGAAAGAGGCTCTGAAGGAATTATTAAGAGTTGCCAGGAAATATATTATTTTGTTAGAACCAAGTTATGAATTGGGAAATGAGGAATCAAGAAGGCGAATAAAAGAATTAGATTATATAACGAATTTGCAGCAAACCCTCCAAGAACTAAATCTAAACGTAATAAGAAATGAGTTGTTTCCGATATCAAGCCGTGATAATAACACGGCGATTACTATAATTGAAAAAGAAAGAGGGAAGATTGAGACACAGACCACAGGAGATTCGGTGTATGCGTGTCCTAAGTGTAAAAAGGGCTTGAAACGGCATAGAGAAGCTTATTACTGTCCAGAGTGTTTTAGTCTTTATCCGGTCTTTCATAATATTCCAGTATTGAACCCGGACAATGCTGTTTTATGCAGTAAATATGAGTCAGATGATTGTTTTTTGAATGGGAGGGGGAGAAATGAAGCTTGATTTTATAGTTGCGGGATTTCGTAAGTGTGGAACTACCTCGATTTATAAAGTGTTAAGTCAGCACAGCCAGATCTATATTCCAGCGGTAAAAGAAGTTGACTTTTTTGCAGACGAGAGAGAGTATGCGAAGGGATATGATTGGTATGTAAAACGTTATTTTGGAGATTGTCCCAGGGAGAAGTTAAAAGGTGAGGTAAATCCGCGTCTGTCAATGTTAGATAAAACGGTACCTAAGAAAATATACGAAAATGCCGGCAAGGATGTGAAACTGATCTTCTCTGTTCGGAATCCAGTGGAAAGCCTGTATTCTCTGTTTAAAATGCGGGCTTTATATGGGCGTGCTTTTCCAGAAGAGGAAAAGGAACTGAATCTGGAAGAAAAACAAAATGATATGTTTGATTATTTTGTGAGATCGAATTTTGTCTATGAGGACGGTCGTTACGTAGCGAACCAGGAGCGAACACGGGAGCGTATGATCGAATCAGGGAAGTACAGTTGCTATATTAAGGAGTATCTAAAATATTTTCCAAAAGATCAAATTAAAATAATAATATTTGAGGAATATATAAAAGATCCTATGATCATATATCAGGATTTATTCTCCTTTTTGGGAATCCAGGAGGAATCCCATATCGATTATTATGAGAAGGCAATGGATGGGAACCGTGTACCGATCAGTATAGAATCCATGTTAGAGTACGATCGAATCGCAGAGATATATGAGACGGGTATTTTAGGATATAATACAGCAGATTATGGGAGAGATTTGAGACTTAGACTGCAATATGAGAAGGATGTGGAAAAGACGGTTAAGATTCCTGCTGTTAAGTACAAGATGGGTTCTTACGCAAGGGAGATTTTGAATTCCTATTATGAAGAGGAAAAAAAGGCTATGGAGGACCTACTGGGAAGGGATTTGGGAACATTGTGGTGGTAATAATAAAAAGGGGGAATTGATTCGTGATACTGGATATCGAACATACAGGTATTGCTGTTTCTGACATTGTGACAGCGGAAAAGGATTATAAAGATCTGGGATATCACAAACTGCATGATGGGATATTGGATGATCTAAAAAGGGATGTCCAGGTCAGTTTTATGCAGAAGGGTGAAAATAAAATAGAGCTTTTGGCACCATTGTATCCAGATAAAAAATCTCCAGTGGACAAATTTAATGCATTGAATATGGGCTATGTAATGTATCACTTAGCGTATCGGGTTATAAATCTGGAAGAAGCGATTGCATACTTGCAGTCAAAGGGTTATATCCAGATTGAAAAGATCTCCATTTCTCAATTTATGGAGAATCGAAGAGAAGTTTACATGTATCACAGTCATATGGGGCTTGTTGAATTATTAGAGGATTTGCCCAGGGGAGAATAGACATGAATACTTATTGTTCTTATAAAAAAATACTTGAACATATAGAACTGATCCAAGAGGGAGATATTGTATATGTGATTTCTGATATTTTCCAACTCGCGAAGACAGCGATGGAAAACAATGAAGAATTTGATTTAAATATTTTTTTGGATACCATAACGGCAAAGGTAGGAAAAAGTGGAACGGTTTTGGTCCCGACGTTTAATTGGGATTTTTGCAAGGAGAAAACATTTGATTATGACAAGACGCCTTCTATGACTGGTGCACTGGGGAATGCCGCTTTGCGCAAAAGTGATTTTGCCCGGACAAAGCATCCGATCTATTCTTTTTGCGTATGGGGACAAGACCGTGATCTATTATTTGAGATGGATCCAAAGAATTCATTTGGAAAAGGAACTATCTTTGAGTATTTAGTTGAAAGATCAGCAAAAGCATTTGTTATTGATCTTCCGTCAATGGAAGGAATATCGGTGAATCATCATATTGAGCAGATGGTAGGAGTACCATATCGTTTTGAAAAGACATTTACGGCAGGATATATTGACTGGAACCGGGAAGAAAAGGTTAAGAGCTATAGTATGTATGTGAGAGATTACGATTATGATGCGGAAGAACATCTGGATCCAATGAATCATGTGCTGGAGTGTTTAAATATATCAAATACAACAATCATAAATGATATTCCATTTCGGGTTGTGCGTTTGAAGGAAATGGCCCAGATATTGGAATATGACTACCGGTATAATGATGCCAGGAATACATATCGTTTTAAAGGACAAAAAAAGCCGAAGATTCTGACGGAAAAATATGTTTGGTAATAAACGGTTTCCAATACAAAATTGAAAGGAGAGGTATGAGAAGGGTCAGACCTTATCATATAACATTTGTATGAATCATATTTATAACATTTTGAAAGAAATAAGACCAGATAGCGATTTTGAACACAGTGACGATTACATTGAGGATTATCTGTTAGATTCCTTTGATGTATTAAAGTTTATAAGTCAATTAGAGCAGATATACAAAATTAAATTTTTACCGGAAGATATTGTGTCTGGGAATTTTTGTAATATAGAGAAAATCGTTGGCCTATTAGGAAATTATGGGGTTCAACTTCAAGGAGAATAATAATTTCAAGTGGTGAGTGTATGTACGAGTTAGCAGAAAGACTGTTCCCCATCTGCCGCAGCATAACAGGTGACGGAGTCCGGCAGACACTGGAGATATTAAAAGAAGAATATGAGGATTTGCAGGTTTATGAAGTGCCCTCTGGTACCCAGGTATTTGACTGGACTGTGCCGAAGGAATGGAATATCCGGGATGCATATATCGAGGATTCTCAGGGAAAGCGGATTATTGATTTTAAGGAAAGTAATCTTTATGTGATGGGGTATTCACTGCCGATGGATCGCATGATGTCCCTGGAAGAATTGAAGCAGATGATCTTTACCCAGCCGGAGCAGCCGGATGTGATACCTTATGTTACTTCATATTATCAGGAGCGAAGTGGTTTCTGCATGAGTGAAAATCAGAAAAATGCCCTGCGGGAGGATACTTACCATTGTGTCATCGATAGTGATCTAAAAGAGGGAAGTCTGACTTATGGAGAAATTATTTTAAAGGGAGATACGGAAGAGGAGGTATTATTATCCACCTATATCTGCCATCCCTCCATGGCAAATAATGAGGTGTCGGGACCTGTTGTGACGATAGAACTTGTAAAATGGCTTGCTTCTTTAAAACAACGAAGGTATACATACCGAATCCTTTTTATACCAGAGACAATAGGATCAATCACGTACCTTAGCCGGAATCTTGAGACCATGAAAAAAAATACGACAGCAGGGTTTGTCCTGTCCTGTTTAGGGGATGACCGCACGTATTCTATCGTTGAGACAAAATATGGGGGTACGTTGACAGACAGATTGTTGAAAAATATTTTGCAATTTCATTTTCCAGACTATATTTGTTATGATTTTTTGCATCGTGGTTCGGATGAGAGGCAGTACAACGCTCCGGGAGTGGACTTGCCGGTATGCGGCGTCTGCCGTTCAAAATACGAAGAGTACCCAGAATACCACACTTCGGCGGATGATCTGTCATTGATTTCTGAGGAGGGGTTACAGGGAAGCGCCGCATTGATGAAAAAATGTATTATGGCGCTGGAATACAATTACTTTTATAAGCTTAGCTGCTGTTGTGAGCCCCAGCTGGGAAAGAGGGGATTATATCCGACATTGAGCCAGAAGGGAAATCACAGCGATGCTGCTTTGGTAATGCGGGATCTGGTGGCATATGCCGATGGCAGCATCGATCTGATCGAAATCAGCAATCGTATTCGTACTCCAATTGACCTGTTAATTCCTCTTATAGATAAATTGCTGGAGAATGGTTTGTTTGGGATTGTGGAATAGAGGATTTTCATGAGAAAGTGAGAAATAAAATGCCAGAATTATGCTTAGGTACCGTTCAGTTTGGAATGAAATACGGGATTAATAACCAGATTGGCAGACAGCCAGCCAGAGGTGAAAGTTTTGAGATGCTGGACTATGCTGTAGACCATGGAATTGATACGATTGATACAGCAGCTGCTTATGGTGAAGCGGAAGAAATAATTGGGAGTTATTTAAGAGTCCGCGGAAAAAAGCACAAATTGAAAGTGATCTCAAAGCTGCGTCCCAATGTGATCGAGGGCAGGAAGCCTGCAGAAAAGATCGTGACAGAGGAGTGTAAGAATTCATTACATCGTCTTTCTGTGGAACAATTAGACGGATATCTGCTGCATACTCCGGAGTATATCTATCAAGAGGAGGTTCTTGCCGCCCTTGTAGGTTTAAAGAAAGAAGGGTATATCAAGAATATTGGTGTTTCTATTTATGATTTAAAAGAAGGCTGCGCAGCGATTGATACAGGAGTGGTTGATTATATCCAGTTACCTTATAGTATCCTGGACCAGAGAGGTATAAAGGAAGGATTTATCACTGCAGCAAAGAGCGCAGGAATTAAGATTTTTACTAGAAGTGCGTTTTTACAGGGATTATTTATGATGGAACCAGGATCTGTTCCAAAACATTTACAGAAAGCAGTACCTTATCTGGAAAAGATCGAAAAGATTTTAGAACAGTATGAGGCGGATAAGATATCTGCCATTCTGCAGTTTGTAAAACAGGAGAAACAGATTGATTATTTAGTGTTTGGTGTAGAGAAAATAGAGCAGTTGGAAGAGGATATCCGGAAGGCAGATCAGGCAGATGTGCCCGAGGAGTGTCTACAGCAGTTAAAAAAGGAAATAAATAATGTAGCACAGGCTATTATATTTCCCAGTTTGTGGGCAGATGGAAAGAAAGGCTAAAACAATGCAGAGGATCGGGGAAAAAGAAAAGAATTACATAATAGAAGTACTGGAAGGACAATTTACTTCTTCCAATACGTATCAGATGGTAACGAGATTGGAAAAGGAGTTTGCCAGAAGGTTTCATTCCAGGCATGCGGTAGGAATGGTAAATGGGACGGCAACATTACATATGGCGCTGGAGGCGGCAGGAGTGGGCCCGGGAGATGAGGTTATTTGTCCGCCGCTTACGATGAGCAGTACCTCCATTGCGGTGCTGCAGGCAAATGCTGTTCCAGTATTCGCGGATGTGGACCGGGATACCTTTCTCATTACGGCTGAAACGATCAAAGAAGTTATGACGGACAAGACAAAAGCGATCATTACGGTTTCACTTTATGGGCTAGCACCGCAGATGCGGGAAATCATGCAGCTTGCCGAGCAGCATCACTTGATAGTTATTGAAGATAACGCAGAGTGCTATGGCGCTTACCAGGATGACAAGCTGGTGGGAACCTACGGACATATGGCGTCTTATAGTTTTCAGAGTTCCAAACATCTTACCGCAGGTGAGGGCGGCATTGTTATTACAGATGATGATGAGCTGGCGGATAAGTTAAGGCGGTATTCCGGCCTGGGATATGCGGGGATCAACAGTTCACAGGGACGCATCACAAAAGATGATATACAGAGTCCGGAATACGAAAGGCATGTGATCCTGGGGTGGAATTACCGGATGTCAGATCTGTGTGCAGCGGTTGCGCTGGGGCAGGTAGAGCGCATGGATGAACTGGTAGAAGCCAGAATCTGTGCGGCTGGATATTTTGAAGAGGCAGTAAAAGGGTGTGAATGGCTGCGGCCCCAGGTGGTAACGGAAGGAAATACCCACTCCTATTGGACTTATGTTGTCGTTCTGGATACGGACAGGGTGGACTGGCATGAGTTTAGAAATAAGTTTTCTGAACTGGGTGGCGATGGGATCTATGCGGCTTGGAAACTTGCTTATCAGGAACCGATGTTTCGCAACAAGGCATTTTTGAACAGAGAGAAGCTTGGCATTTATGATAACCTTGATTATGGGAAAACCCTTTGTGAGAATGCAGAATTTCTTCAGCCAAGGCTGCTTCAGTTTAAAACGAACTATTATAATGAAGAGTGTTCAAAGAAACAGGCTGATATTTTAAAGCAGACGATAGCATTTTTTGATGAAAGGCAGGTGTAGGATCAAATGAAATTTTTAGCAGTTATTCAGGCTAGATGTGGTTCTTCCAGGCTGCCTTCCAAAGTGTTAAAAGATCTGTGTGGCAAAACGGCATTAGAGCGTGTGATCGAGAGGGTGGCGCAAAGCAGATATGTGGATGAAGTGATGGTGGCCACCACCCTGAATCCGGAAGATGTTCCCATTGTAAAACTGGTATCCGGGCTGGGAATGAGAGTGTTTGCTGGAAGTTCCTCAGATGTTCTGGACCGTTATTATCAGGCGGCAAAGATTATACAGCCGGAGTATGTGATTCGGATCACGGCAGACTGTCCGGTGTTTGATGCCTGGATTTTGGATGATGCGATTGAAAAATTAAAGCCAGACACAGATTATATGGCAGCAGTTTCTGAGACACTGGCGGATGGCCTCGATCTGGAGATTATGCGTTTTTCAGTCTTAGAGAGGGCCTGGGAGGAGGCGCGCCTTGCATCCGAACGGGAGCATGTAACCATGTATATAAAAAATAATCCCGAATCTTTTGAGATTCAAAATTATGAAAGTACTTTTGGAAATCTTCATGATGAGCGCTGGACAATTGATGAACCAGAAGATTATGAGTTTATTAAGACGATCTATGAACATTTTTATTCTGTTCAGCACAAAGATTTTCACTCAGGGGATATTTTGCAGTATCTGGAGGCACATCCAGAGGTCAGGCAGATCAATCAGGGATTTATCCGGAATGAGGGATTACTCATTTCTTTAAAAAATGATAAAATAGTAAGGTGATCAAGGATGAATCGAATCTATATAACCGGGATTGCCGGAATGTTAGGTGCCAATATCGCATATCTGCTGAAAGACCAGTGGGAGATCGTTGGGGTGGATAAGGTTCTGTTTCGGGCGGATAAAATAAAATGTGAGCAGTTTGATCTTTTGGATTATCAGAAATTAAGGGAAAGTATATTGCGGGCTGCTCCTGATGTTTTGATCCATACAGCAGCACTTGTAAATGTTGATCTGTGTGAGGAAGACCAGGAGCTTGCGTATCAACTCAATACGGAACTCACCGTTTTTTTGGCAAAAATTTGTGATGAGATCTCCTGTAAAATGGTTTACATTTCAACGGATGCCGTGTTTGACGGAGAGGATAAAACACTGTACAGGGAAGAGGATATCCCCCATCCGGTGAATCAGTATGGCAAAACCAAATGGTTGGGGGAGGAAGAGGTACTGAAACGAAATCATCTGGTTGTGAGAACCAATATATACGGTTTTAATGTACAGGATAAATATAGTTTTGGAGAATGGATCTATCAATCCCTGCAGCGGGGAGAAATTCTTCATATGTTTACCGATATTGATTTTTCTCCTATTTTAGTAAATGATCTGACAGAAGTGATCCTGAAACTGCTGGAAGAGGATAGGCAGGGAATGTATCATGTCTGTGCCAGCGGCTGTATTTGCAAATATGATTTTGGGAAATACCTGCAGTCCATATTTTCTTTGAACGAGGGAGGGATTGAAAAATCCCAAAGTGATCATTTTCCATTTAAGGCGAGGCGGTCAAAGCATATGGGGATGAGCAACAAAAAGGTAAGGGAAACATTGGGAATTTCTCTTCCTTCGCCAGAAGAAAGTATAGAAAGATTTTATCAGCTATTTTGTGATGGATATCATGAAGAAATAAAGAGTTGGGGGAGGTCGTCATGAAAATAGGAAACCGGGAGATAGCCAAAAATGGAAGACCCTATTTTATCGCAGATATCGCGGCAAATCATGATGGAGATCTGAAACGGGCATTTTATTTAATCGAACTGGCCAAAGATGCAGGTGCGGATGTGGCAAAGTTTCAGAATTTTAAAGCAAAAACGATCGTAAGCAGGAATGGGTTTGATTCTATGGCACAGATGTCCCATCAGGCAGGCTGGAAGAAATCGGTCTATGAAGTTTATGAGGATGCCAGTTTAGAAGATGAATGGACATCCCTTCTAAAAGATAAGTGCGATGAAGTGGGGATCGAATATATGACAAGTCCCTATGATTTTGCATCTGTGGATCACGCGGATCCCTATGTAAATGCATTCAAGATCGGTTCGGGGGATATCACGTGGACAGAGATGTTAGCTTATATAGCCGGGAAGAATAAGCCGGTGCTGCTGGCTACGGGTGCTTCTGATATAAAAGATGTTGACCGGGCAGTGGGCGAATTAATTCAATACACAAAAGATATCGTATTAATGCAGTGCAATACCAATTATACGGCATGCAGGGAGAATTTTTCATCCATTAACCTAAATGTTTTGAAAACTTATGCTGAGAGGTATCCAGACTGTGTGCTGGGACTTTCGGATCATACCTACGGACATACAACGGTTTTGGGCGCATTGGCACTAGGCGCCCGCGTGTTCGAGAAGCATTTTACGGATGATAATGGCCGGGAAGGACCGGACCATACATTTGCCATGAATCCAAAATCATGGAGAGAGATGGTGGATGCTTCCATGGAATTATATGAGGCGTTGGGAGATGGCATAAAAAAGGTGGAAAAAAATGAACAGGATTCTATAATTGTTCAGCAGCGAGCGGTTTATCTGGCCAGGGATTTAAAAGCCGGAGAATGCATCACGAAAGAGGATGTTTTTCCCCTTCGTCCCCTGAAGAAAGATTGTGTTTATCCATATGATCTGTATAAAGTGATCGGAAAGCGTTTGAAACGTGATATGAAAGCGGACGAATGTCTGACATGGGAGGTATTAGAAGATGATCGGCGGAAATAAAGTGTATCTGACGTCCATCGAGGCGGGGGATCTGGAACAGCTTCGTTATTGGCGGAATCTTACGGAGTTCAGGAAACATTTTCGGGAGTACCGGGAGATAAGTTCCAGTATGCAGCAAAGATGGTTCGAGAGTGTTGTAAATGGAGATCCTTCAACGATTATGTTTTCGATACGCATGAAAGATACGGATGAATTGGTGGGATGCTGCGGCCTGTGTTATATCAACTGGGTTCACCGGCATTCTGACCTGTCTCTATATATCGGAAAAGATAACGTCTATATTGATAACGAAGGAATCGCAGAAGAAAGCTGTCGGTTGCTTTTTGATTATGGTTTTCATGAATTGGGGTTAAATAAGATCTGGACAGAAATTTATGAATTTGATTGTAAAAAATATGATTTGTATAAAAAATTTGGGTTTCATGAGGATGGTTTTTTGAGAAAACAGTATTTCTATGAAGGAAAGTGGTGGGGAGCATACATCCTTTCGCTGCTGGAAGAAGAATACGATCAGAATTGATCCCCTATTTGTATTGATGAAAAAAGCGAGGAGAGAGAGCATGGAGAAAGCGGACAGAGGGCATGTAACAAGATATGATATTGTTGATGTGGTAGAGAGATTGAAAGTGATTCATGGTGAGCGGTTTGTACAGTACCGCAGAGACTGGGATGAGACGTGTAAAGGGGAAGAAGCTTCTGAATATCCACTGTTTATCGAACTTGGGATAAATTCTGACTGTAATCTGTGCTGCAAAATGTGTGCAAGACGTTTTGACAAGAACATGAATAATAAACATAAGAATATGTCCCTGGAGCTGGTGGATCAGATTGTAGAACAGTGCAAAGCCTTTCGGCTTCCGGCTATTTTAATTGGACAGGATTCGGAATGTCTCCTTCATCCGCAGATCAAAGAAATCCTGCAAAAGGTGAAAACGATAAATCCTGTAGATTTTTTTCTTATTACAAATGGGACACTTTTGACGAAAGAAATGTCAAAGTTTCTAATTGATATGGAAGTAGACAGACTGCAGATTTCAATCGATGCTTCGACGAAGGAAACCTATAAGGAAATACGCGGTGGGAATCTGGAATCATTGGAGCGGAATATATATGATTTTTTAGATATTCGGACAGCCATGGGAAAAGAAAGACCATTCCTGAGACTGAGTTTCTGCAAACAGCCAGATAATCTGGATGAGCAGGAAGCGTTTATCGAAAAATGGGGACATGTTGCAGATATGGTAGATTTTCAGGAATATCTTGATCTGTCGAATGTTCTGGAACTGGCGGATAAGGAATATAAAGAGTACCATTGTCCCGATCCCTTTCAGCGGCTGGTAATTGATTATGAGGGGAATATGTATGGCTGTTGCTGTATCGGATATAACAGGCACTTTTTGCTTGGAAATTTAAAGGATACTTCAATTTTAAATGCTTGGAATTCTGAGACAATGAATGATTTACGACAGAGTTTCTGTACCCAGAATCTGAAAAAAGTGTGTTTAAACTGTAGAGCCAATAGTGGTACTGCCAGCGGGGACTGAGAAAATATAATGAGTCCCTTCCCATAAAATAGCCAGACTGCCGCCAGCAAAGGTACTTTTGCGGCGGCAGTGCTTCTTTACTGTAAATATAGTAAATTATTGGCAATCACAGAAAATCTTGACTTCTTTCAATCATGTGAGTACAATGTGTATATAGAAAAGTATATAATTAAAGGATGATTCATGAGATGAAAAAGAGAAAGAAGAGAAATAAAAGAAGAGGCATTAATTTAATTATCCCCATTATATTGTTTTTCTCTATTATGGGTGCGGCGGTGTATGTTGCGGCAGATAAAATATCCACACAGATGTCGGCGTCTGCTGTGGAAAATTTAAGTGAGAATCTGGATCTGATTCGGGGAACCATCGAGGTGATGATAAAAAAAGAGGCAGAGTTTCAGAAGCTGCTGGCTCAGGAAATTGCCACTATGGAAGATCCCGAAGAGTTTATCCGCTCCTATAATAGAAATAATACCATGGTTAAAATTTCCTTTGTTTCATCGGGAAAAACGGAGGGAATTTCTAATACAGGGGAAACATTTTCGCCCGAGAACTTAGATTTTTCGTCGGGAAAATCAGTGGAGGGGCTGATGATGTCCCAGTCCTACTTAAATAGTATGGGAACCTGGGCATATACGATAAAATGCCCTGTTAAAAAGGATAACAAGGTGATCGCGACTCTTTATGTAGAGTACATTTATGATTCCTTCGAGGACGCTTTACCGGATAAATTTTATAATAAAAGCGCCATTCTTTATATCATGGATGTAAAGAGTCAGAGACTGGTATTAAAGCCCAAAGGAATGGGAGAGAGAGCGGCAGGACACATAAATCTCTCAGATTTTTACCGCGCCAATAAAATCTATGAGGAAAAAATAAAGTCAAAGGTTTCCGATCATATCGAAAAGGGGAAGAATATCATGTTCTACCACGATATTCAGGATAAGGAATCTCTGATCTATATGTGGTCAGTCAATGGCGGTGTTACCTATCTGATAGGATATGTGCCAGTGCAGGCGATCCAGAGAGAAGGAACAGCGGTGAACCATAATATTTATTTTGTGGTGGTGGTCATGCTGCTGACCTTTTTCATCTGCTGCGGATTATTCTTTTTTAGCCAGAGGCAGCAGAACAAAATTAGAAAAGAGCGGGAAAGGGAACGAGAGGTACATAATAAGCAGTTGGCAGAGGCGCTGCAGGTGGCGCAGATTGCCAATAATTCAAAAACTACCTTTCTTTCCAATATGTCACATGATATCCGCACGCCGATGAATGCGATATTGGGATTTACCTCGTTACTGGCAAAGGAAGCGGATAATGTTGTAAAAGTAAAAGAATATACAAAGAAGATCACCGCGTCAGGACAGCATTTGCTTAGCCTGATTAACGATGTTTTGGATGTATCCAAGATCGAGAGTGGAAAAGTCGTACTTACGATAGGTGAGTTCACCTTGAGCAGTATGATTTCATCGGTGGATGCCATTATCCGTCCGGCAGCAGAGGCCAGGGGACAGATTTTTGAGGTTACGGTAACCGGTGTGAAACATGAATACTTGATTGGTGATGAGACCAGGATCAATCAGATTTTGATCAACCTTCTGTCCAATGCAGTGAAGTATACCCAGGAAGGGGGAAATATCTGGCTGCGTATCATTGGACTGGAGCAGCGTTCCAGCCAGTATGAGCACATACGCATTGAGGTTGAGGATAATGGTTATGGTATGACCCCGGAATACCTGGAGGTCATATTTGATGCCTTTACCAGGGCGGAGAACAGCACTACCAACAAGGTACAGGGTACCGGGCTGGGTATGGCCATTACGAAAAATATTGTAAAGCTTATGGGTGGTACGATAGAGGTTGCCAGTGAGGTGGATAAAGGAAGCTGCTTCACGGTGGATCTGGAGCTTCGTATTCCGGAGGAAGTGGTGGATGAACAGTTCTGGAAAGAGCATGGTGTTTCCAGAATGTTTGTTATTGATGACGAAGAAGATATTCTTGACAATGTACAAATGCTTATGGAGGATACGCCTGTTTCTGTGGATGTATCCTGTAGTAGTGAGGAGGGGATTCGGCAGATTTGCGATGCCTGTGAGCAGGGGAATCCTTATCATATGATTTTGCTGGACTGGAACATGCCTGAAATGAATGGGATTGAGACCGCCAGACAGATTCGGGAGAAATTGTCTGAGCACATTCCGATTCTGCTTCTGACATCCTATGACTGGGATGAACTGGAGGAAGAGGCAGAGCAGGCAGGTGTGGACGGATTTCTTTCCAAACCGTTCTTTGTGTCCGCGTTCAAAGAGAAAGTTCGTGAGCTTCAGTTTGGAGTTTCCGGGGAGGGACAGAAAGAAGAGGAGGCACAGGACTACAGTCTGGAAGGACGGAATTTCCTCGTGGCAGAGGACAATGAGATCAATTCGGAGATTTTGTCGGAGGTATTAAGTGGAGAAGGAGCTTCCTGTGAAATCACGGAGAATGGCGAGCTGGCATTGGAGCGTTTCTCCCGTGCAGAAATGGATGAATTTGATGCCATCCTGATGGATGTTCAGATGCCGGTGATGAACGGCTATGAGGCTACCAGGGCGATCCGGGCACTGGAGCGTGAGGATGCAAAAACAATACCGATCATCGCGATGACGGCAAATGCTTTTGCAGAGGATGTGAAAGATGCTTTGGCCGCGGGGATGAATGCACATATTGCTAAACCGATTGATATGGAATCGATCAAAAAGACACTGGGGAAATATTTAGAATAGAGTGGGGGAGTGGGATGATGTATTCAATCAAAAAGAAAATGAAAAGACTGGCCGCTATATCTCTTACAGGAGTTATGGTTTTTACGATGGCTGCCTGTACCAAGCAGGGGAATTCCGATGAAAATCTGGTGAGTGACCGTGGGAACAGAGTGAAGAGGGTAAATCTTTTTGGTCCCATGGAAAAAACCGATCCGGATGCGGACAATATTGCGAGAACGGCATTTGATATCACTGTCTGCGAGGCGGAAAAAAAACTTGGCCTTACGGTGGAGTACAGAACCTATACCGCTGAGGATTACAAGGAGAAGACTTATGATGATGTAACTCTGGACCGGGCACGCAATAATATGGATGATTTGTACTTATTAAATCCTGATACGATCCAGATCCTCGGGAACGAAGAAAGACTGGCAGATTTGTCGGTACTGGATAGTGCAAAAAATCTGAGAGAGGTTGTCAAGATCGCCAATACAGTAAATGGAAAACTGGTGGCGATCCCCCAGGAGGTGGTAGTTCATGGGTTATTCGTCAACAAAGATATGTTTGACAAATACGGTCTGGAACTGCCTAATACGCCGGAGGAACTGCTGGAGTGCTGTCGGGTATTTAAGGAGAAGGGGATTGAGACACCTATAGGGGCAAACCGCTGGTGGCTGGAATGTTTTGTTCTGGCACAGGCCTATGCAGATCTGTATAATGGAGAACATACCGATGAGGAGATCGAGGCGATCAACAGTGGTGAAAAGAAATTAAGTGATTATATGCGCCCTGGTTTCGAGTATCTCAAAAAACTGATCGATGCGGGATACATCGATGCGGACAAAGCGTATACTTATGAGGCGATCGAAGGCGAGGGACCAGATTTCAGAGCGCAGAAGACGCCTATTGTTATGGCATACTGGGGGGCGGCCAACGCAGAGACCGCTTATGGCAAAGTGGATTTCAATCTGCAGGTGATCGGGTTTCCAAGCCAGCGCGGTCAGATGCCGGTGATCTCTATGACGGGATATGGTATCCTTGCCGAAGCCCAGAATTTGAAGGATACGAAGGAAGTCCTGGATATCATATTATCCGATGAACAGCTTAAGACATACGCAGAGACCAATAAAGTGATCTCTCCTTCCAAGAATGTGGAAGTGGAATGCATCGATGCATTAAAACCTTTGAAAGATAAGGTAAATGAGGGCATTTACGTCCTGGGATCCAATGCCAGCATGAAAGTAGAACAGTGGGGAAATATATGTAACATTGTGAGGGATTTACTAAAGGGAGCTTCTGTGGAGGAGTGCATGAAGAAGTTCGATAAGCTGCAGGAAGAATCGCTGGATAAGTAAATTTGGCGCAGGTAACGAAATAAAAAAATGTAGAAGAGTTAAAAAATGAGGAACCGAATGCCGGTTCCTCATTTTAATTTTATCAGTGTTAGTGAAAGGGAGAAGATTATTTCTTGATCTTAACGTTCTTCTTTCCACTCCAGCTGCTGTAATACTTTTTGCCATTTACCGTCTTAAATGCTCTTGCCTGGAAATAATAGGTTTTGGACTTCTTAAGTTTGCTGATCGTAACTTTCAATGTATTCGCTTTTTTGATGGTTGCTTTCTTTGCAGACTTCATTGTCTTTTTCAAAGAATAGCGAATCTCATATCCATTTGCGCCTTTGATCTTTTTCTTTAATGTTACTTTGGCTTTTTTACCTTTCACATTTTTTACGCTCTTGATCGTAGGCTTTGCTACGGTAACTTTATCCACGGAAGGAGTAACAGTTGGTGTCGGAGCAGGTGTAGCAGTTGGTGTCGGAGCCGGAGTCGGAGCCGGAGTTTCCGGTGCTGGCGGTACTTGTGAAAATGTCCAGGAAGCTACGCGATAATCCGTACCACGGAATACGAAGTATACATCATGTACACCTGTAATATTACCGAAATCTGCTGAAAGAGTTTCGTAATTATCTGCGCCTGTTTCTTTCAAAGGAATTGTTGCAATCTTGGTTCCTGTCAATGCTTCATCCAGATATACTTCGATGGAGCCCTGAGTTGTAGTGGAAGCAACGGAAGCATCTATTTTTATGTTCATCGTGCTGTTTGAACCAAAGTCAACACCGTCGATCCTGGTCCAGTCACCAGTATCGATTTTATCAAGAACAACTCTGCCATCTTCCAACTTTGCTGTAGAGATACCGCCCTGATGGCTCTGTGTCGTCGCATTGATTGTCTGGTATGGATTGAAGGTTCCAACCTGTTCCGGACCGGCATAAGATGGTTTGACATCGATGGTAGGTTCGTCGCTCTCAACATCCACTTCGATTTCGTCAATATGCAGATTTCTATAGGATAAAGATTTTAAAGGCTTCCCATCTGAACCAATCTGTTTAGCGTAATCATCTTTGTATAAGAACTGATCCAAAGCGGTTGTGTGATAGAGTATATAGTACTTATCTTTGAATTCAAACATATGATGGTGGTTGTTGTAGTACTCTTTATATAATTCGTCTCCAGGATTTTTTAGGATTTTGCCAATAAATTTGGGATCACCCTCCTGCCAGTTTTCTGGATCCGATGTCACTTTGAGCGGATCGTCTGAAACATAACCTACGATGGATGCGTTTCCATCTTTAATGTAAGGGTTTGGTTTACCTTGAGGGGTAACATTCCAGTTTGCACAATAGGTATAGACATACTTATCTCCAAACTGGTTGATTTCGTTGTCCTCAAAGTGATAATAGGAATCCAGTTCTGTGAGTGTACTCCAGTCCATTTCTACCTTATCTTCGCTGATGATTAGTTTACAGGAACGGGAAGATTTTGGATGTTTTTGAAGTTCTGGTGTGTTGCCGTTTCCGCCGCCCCAGTAAATATAGACATCTCCTTTCTTGTCAAGCAGTACTGCCGGATCAAAGTTCCAGATGATACCAGTTCCCATACCGTTCGGGATCTCAGATTTTTTGATCAACAATTTACCAAGCTCATCCTTCCAGGGACCGGTTGGTGTTTCACCTTTTACGTATCCTACATCACCGCCGTTGGTAAAGAAGATATAGTATTCGTCTTTGCCATCGCCATCACAATCGTATTTCAACGCGGTTGGCGCCCAGGAATTCCATGCCCATGAGGAACTTGCTGGTTTTCCATCGTCAGAGAATACCTTTTCCATATCAATAAAACCTTCATCCGTCCAGTTCACCAGATCGGAACTGGAGAAGATGGATAATTTCTTGGTCTGGTATTTGTTTACTGTAACAGGTCCGTCTTCTTTGTTGTTTGATGTTTCTATAACTTCTCCCTTATCGTTCGTTTTTGTCACATAAGATCTCTGATCTGTCGTTCCGTAAACGTAAATCTTTCCGTCTACTTCCATACAGGTAGGATCTGCACAGAAACTCTGTGTATCAATTGCTCCGGTTACTTCGATCTCTTTACCGTCCTTTACGTATGTAAGACCTGGCGTTAGCTTAAGGTCTGCGGTATCATATGGCTGCGCGTCCTCTTCGGAGATCACATAGGGATCTTTTTCAACGACAAACGAAGGCGTTTCCTCATCGGCGCCTTTTACCATTTTTGCTGGTGCAATTGTAAAAATAGAGGTCATAACTACAGCACTTGCAGTCAGTACCGCACCAACTTTTTTAAGCTTCTTTTTCATTCTTTGTCCTCCTGATCAAAAATTAGTTTGGTAATAATAGTAACATATTTTATAAGACAGGCATTCAGCAGCTACTTAGGCGGCCATAACAAAGTAAGACTAATTATGCTAGTCTTTTTGTATATTTTATTATCCTCATCTCCTGTCTTTGAAAATACTCGGATTTATCGTTGTGCAAATACAACAAATAAATACCTGTTAATATTTGATTATTATAGCATATTAACAATAAAACGTCAATAAAACAAAGCGAAAAAAAATCCATGAGACATTTACTATTTATCCCTAAAAGGCTAAAATAGAAGGGGGAACGAGGAATGCTGTAACTTTGTCATGCTGTTTTAAATATTGATAAATATGGAAGAAAACATAAATTTATTTCTGGCCGGGCAGTTTCACATAAAAACAGCTGCCGCCGGTCGGATTGTTCTCTACTCCGATCCGGCCCTGATGGGAGGTTACGATTTCTTTTGCGATACAGAGACCAAGACCAAAGTGTTCTCTGTCGCTGTGAGCCTGGTCGGAGCGATAAAACCGGTCAAAGATCAGGTGTTTTTCGCGGTCAGAAATGCCGCAGCCGGTATCGGTAAAGCGGAACGCAAGGAATGGCTTTTCATATGTTAATGATAAATGTATTTTTCCGCCTTCCGGGGTGTAAGACAGGGCATTGTTCAAAAGTATGGAAAATACCTGTATGATCCGCTCCCTGTCACAGCAGCAGTTCGGGAGCAGTTCTTCCGGAATCTGGATAGACAAGCGGATGGATTTTTTGGCAGCCAGAGGCTCATAGTTTTCAAATACATGTAATAGAATGCTGTCCGGTTGCCAGAATTCACGACGCAGCGGAAGCTCTCCTGAATCGGAATTTGCTAAGAGTAGCATATCGCGGATGAGGTTCTGCATTCGGAGCCCCTCATCTTGTAACAGTGCAATGGTATGCGCCTGTTTTGCTGGGTCCTCTGTTTTTTCCAACACTTCCAGACCAGAACGCAGCACCGAGAGAGGGGCACGAAGTTCATGGGAGGCGGAGGCGATAAAGTGTGTCTGTCTTTTCTGGCTCTTTTCCAGAGGGATGATCAGGCGTCTGATGAAGGAGCGTGAAAAGAGGAACAGGAGAAAAAGTGCAGCGATACCGGTCAGGCATACGACGAACCGGAGATACTGGATCTGACTCTGCTGTTCTTTCAATGAGGAAAGGATGAGGATACCTAGACAGCCATTTTTTTTGGGTATGACTCCGGCGGAAGCGTAGTATTCCTGTCCTGCGGATGAGGTAAAAGCGTATTCTTTGTGGAGGGTAAGCTGGTTTGTGTGCTGGGAGAAGATATCAATGTTACATTGTATACGGGCAGCAGCTTCTGCCTCCTGTGCCAGTTGTCTTTCCTGATTGGAATCATGATAGTTTTGATAGAGTAATGGGGTGCCATTGTCATAAAGAAAGAGCTGAAGCTGTCCTTTTTCCAGAAGCTGATTCAGCCATTGGTGGGAGATGGATTCTTGCTCCTGAAGGTGAATCAGAACGGAGTTGAGCTGATTTAGAAAAGAAGCATAGCTGTTTTTCCGGATGCTTGTTTCTGCGAAAAAAAGACTGATCACGGTCAGTGTGAGAAAGATTAATCCGGTTACCAGGGTACAGAATAATGTCAGATGTATATGAAGTTTACGAAACATAAGCAGTCCCCCTTATCTAGATCGACGGCGCCACCAGGCTATGGCTGTTCCAAAATATATCCCACACCGCGTACCGTTCTCAGTTGCAGGGTGCTTCCGGTATAGAGCAGCTGTTTTCTTATGAAATGGATATAGGTGTCTAGATTTCCTTCTTCCACCGGGGCGTCCACGCCCCATACCCGCGAGAAGATAACCATGCGGTGCATAATCTTGCCAGGATTGCGCAAGAAGACTTCCAGAAGAAGCCCTTCTTTTACGGATAAGGGAAATTCCCCCTTGGGGGCGTGCAGGATCCGAAGGGCGCTGTCATAGGAAATATCTCCAAAGAACAGTAGATTATCATCCTCATAGGATCCGCTTCTTCTTCCCAGAGAGCGGATCCGGGCAGATAGCTCTTCAAATTCAAAAGGTTTGACGATATAGTCGTCGGCACCGCTATCCAGTCCCTCGATCCGGTCATAGAGTTCGCCCAGTGCTGTGATGACGATGACCGGTGTTTGGATTCCTGCCGCCCTTGCCTTTTTTAACACGAGCATGCCATTCATAGTAGGTAGCATACGGTCCAGAAGCACCAGATCATGTCCATCCTGTAAAAACAGATCCATGCCATCCCGTCCGTCATGACAACAGTCGATTTTATGACCTTCCTTCTGTAACTGAAACTGCAGAAACTCACATAATTTTTTGTCGTCTTCTATCAGTAAGATTTTCATAGTAATCTCCATTCTTTTTTTTTCAGTGTAGCACAAATATCTTAAAATATCCTTTAAAAAGAAGAAAAAAATAAAGATAATCTTAAAGAAAGTTTTAAGGTTACTTTGTTACAATAGGCTTATAAAATAGAAAAGCACCCTGGTACCACAAACTTGAACTTCGTTGTGCCAGAGGTGAGGAATGGAGGGAAACATGCAACGAGTAACAAAGATGATATGCTTTTTGCTGTTGGCAGCTCTTATTACTACATTATTTGCAGGATGTGGGAAGGGAAAGAGCAGTCCGGAGGACAGTAACGAAGATCCGACAGAAAAGGAGCAAATAAAAAAAGAAGAAGATAAAAAAGGGGGAAGCGGACGATTTCTGGAGAATGAAGTGAAACTGCCAGAGGGGGTCAATGGCATTATGGCTCTAAACAGGCTTTCGGACGGAAGTTTGGTGGCATTGGGAAGGAATAACAACGATAAAAAATACTTTTTGCTCACGAGCAAGGACTTCGGGGAAAAGTGGGAACAGACGGTGATCACAGGTGCAGATGAGAATTACATACCACAATCTGCCATCGCTCCGGACGGCAGGGCAGTATTGATGGCATATGCCGTAAATGGGGTGGTAAAGGGAAAGCTGGTAAATAAAAAAGGAAAGGCAAAGGGGTTCTCTTTTCAACTTCCCAGATCAAAGAAAGAAAATCAGGTGCAGCAGATGAGCTTTGACAGCACAGGGAATCTCTTTGTTCTGGATGGGAGCAGTACCCTGCTCAAAGTGGATCTGTCCAGTGGTACCTGTAGCCAGGCATTTGATACAAAGGGGACCAGTATCTCATATTTTCATATCGCGGGGGATGTTTTGACAGCGGTACACAGTGACGGTGTTATGTTATTTGATACGAAAAAGGGAAGCCAGTTGGAATCGGATGGCATACTGGATGATTTGATAAAAAAGAATCAAAGGTTAAGGTCTAAGGACACAGATCGGGGAAGCCCTATGGTTTTTTCTGAGGGAACGAGGGAAAATGGGCTGATGTATGCCAATGAGAATGGGATTTTTCATATTACCAGAGGGGGAAGTGTGGCGGAACAGCTGGTGGACGGATCGCTGACCACCCTGAGTAATGGAAACATCATTTTTCTGAATCTTCAGGGGTTTGGTGACGATCACATCATTCTTGCTGTGAATGATGAGGGAGCGGATAAGATCCTACATTATTTTTATGATAAAAATGCTGCTTCGGTGCCCAAAAGCGAGTTGACTGTCTATGCACTGGAGGAATCCAATGTTCTCCGTAAGGTGGCAGCTTCTTTTCGAAAGACTCATCCGGATGTTTTGGTGAAGCTGGAGTTTGGGCTTTCGGGAGATGACAGTGTGACGCTGCAGGACGCATTGTCCGTGCTGAATACGAATATTCTCGCCAAAAAGGGACCGGATGTACTGATTTTGGATGGTATGCCCTATGAGAGTTACATCGAAAAGGGAATCCTGGCAGATCTCAGCGATACGGTGGCAGAGATCGATCAGAAAGAGGGTATTTTTCCCAATATGATTGAGTCAAGTAAAAAGAACGGAAAGATTTATGCTATGCCTGCGCGGTTTCTTCTGCCCGTCCTCGAAGGAGATGAGAAGGCATTGAGAGCAGGCGGCAGTCTGAACGCCTTGGCGGACTATGTCTCCCGGATTAAGAAAACGAGTTCTGGAGATATCATTCCTTCTAATAAGGGAAAACGGACGCTGCTCCGCGATCTATATTATGCCGATTCAGCCCTTTGGCTGACAGAGGATGGAAGCCTGAACCGTGAGTTACTGAAAGAATATCTGGAGAGTGCCAAAAAGATATATGATGTGGATTCCGGCAGAAAAGAGAATGATTATATGGATAAAATGGCGGGGGATGGCACCGTGTCGGGCACGAAGATTGGCACCCATAGCAGTGTGGGATTGATAACCGGAGAGAGCAAGATCGCATTTGGTTCCATGGCTGGCCTATATGATCTCCAGCAGATGTGCAGTACATGGAAACTGACGAAGGCAGATTACTGTCTGATGAACCAGGATAGGGTAAAATCCTATATTCCTTCTCTTATGGCAGGGGTCACGGTTGGAGAGAATACAGATCTTGCAAAAGAATTTGTCAAAGAGCTGCTGGGGAAAAAAGCAGTCAGTGACAGTGATGGATTTCCGGTGAACAAGGCAGCATATGATGAGATCTGCCAGGAAAAAATGGATGATCCCCGTGTGAAAGACGGGTTTTCTATAAGTGCTTCTGGTCCAGGAGATGAACACTATAGCTTTGAATTTATCAATCTGAAACAGTCGGATATTGATAAAATGACGGAAATCATCGAAGGGCTGGAAAAGCCGGCTATGACAAACCGTGTCATACAGGAATTTGTTTTGGAGCAGGGGGAGAAGTATCTAAAGGGAGACCAGAGTCTGGAAGAAGCGGTGGAGGCTGTCATGAAAAAAGTAAATCTGTATCTGGCAGAGTAGCAGGAAAGGCAGGAACAAACTTATGAAAAAACGATGCAGGGCGGGATGGTATTTTATCCTTCCCAGCTTGGGCGGGGTTGTACTTTTTTACCTCATCCCCTTTGGGGATGTAATGCGGCGCTCTTTTATGAAAGCCTCGGGGGCGGGATTTACCGGTTTTGATAACTATAGACAGGTGCTGGGGAATCGGGCATTCTTACTGGCAGCAGGAAATACGATTCGTTTTGTCCTCGTCTGTCTGCCGCTGCTTCTGGTACTGTCTCTGGGGATTGCCGTCCTGCTTCAAAGATTTGTGAGGGGAACAAAGTTGTTAAGAAGTGCATATTTAGCACCTCTTGCGATACCGGCAGCTAGCGTGGTGCTGCTCTGGCAGCTGTTGTTTGACAGCCAGGGAGTGGTAAATGGAGTTCTTGATTTTTTTCATTTGCCGGGAAAAGACTGGATGAATACTGGTGCTTCCTTTGGAATTCTCGTATTCAGCTACATTTGGAAAAATCTCGGCTATGATGTGATCTTATGGATGGCGGGCCTGCAGGGTATATCTTCGTCGATTTATGAGGCGGCGAGAGTGGATGGGGCGGGAGAGTGGAAATGTTTTCGCTATATCACCCTCCCGAATATCCGCCAGACTGCACTTACCATTGTTATTCTCTCCTTTTTGAATTCTTTTAAGGTATTCCGGGAGGCATATCTTGTGGCGGGCAGCTACCCCCAGGAGAAGATCTATCTTTTGCAGCATGTGTTTAATAATTGGTTTGCGGAGCTATCCGTTGATAAAATGGCAGCAGGTTCCGTGCTCCTGTGTCTTTTAATTACAATATTTGTTCTGTTACTACACCGGAGCTGGGGAAGGGAGGAGATGTCATGAAGAGGGCATTGGCAGCATTGGTTCTTGGGTGTTTTGCTGTTTTGACCGTGAGTCCTGTGGTGTTTTTGCTGACTGGTACATTTATGGGGAGCCAGGAGATGTTGGATTTGATTGCCCCAATGATAAAAGGAACGGATAGTTTTGCCTCCTGGAGGCTGTTCCCTCAGTATCCCACGCTGCGGAATGTGGTGGGGCTGCTGCTGGATTCTCCGGAATTTTTTCAGATGTTTTGGAATTCGGTGAAACTGACAGGATGTATCCTGGCGGGGCAGCTGATCGTTGGAATGCCGGCGGCCTGGGGGCTGGCGCGGTATTCATTCCGGGGCAGAGGATTTCTTTATATGCTGTATATCGTTATGATGATGATGCCCTTTCAGGTTACCATGCTTTCGGAATATCTGGTGCTGGATGCCATGGGACTTATGGATACTAGCGCCAGTGTGATTTTGCCAGGAATCTTTTCTACCTTTTCTGTGTTTATCATGTACCGCTTTTTCAACGGGATTCCGGAGAGCATCATAGAGGCTGCCAGAATAGATGGGGCAGGAGAGTTACAGATTTTTCTTAGGATTGGGATTGCTCTTGGCAGACCTGGAATTACATCGGCGTTGGTGCTGGCCTTTCTGGAGTGCTGGAATATGATCGAGCAGCCGATGACTTTTCTGACCACAAAAAGCCGATGGCCCCTCTCCCTGTTTTTGCCGGAGATCGACGGCGGCAATGCAGGATTGTCCCTCTGTGCCTCACTGGCAGCTCTGCTTCCCGCCGTATTTGTATTTCTTATGGGACAGGATTATCTGGAGCAGGGCATCGCTTCCTCGGCAATTAAAGAGTAACTTTGGAGGTTTTTATGAATAAAAAGAAAAAAATAATTTCATTTTGGGGGAGGGGATTTCTCCTGCTCATGGGAATCATGGTTCTTTTTACTGTGATTTCTAAAGCGGCAGCTTCTTTCACAGTGGCAAATGTCAGTGTAACGGAACCGACCTCCCGGAAGATCCAGCACACGTTGATCGTAGAGGGCAGAATTGAGAAAAACCGGGAACTTTCTGTTATGACACAGCCTGACTTGCTAGTGAAGCGTGTTTTGGCAAGTGTGGGGCAGAGGGTGGAAAAAGGAGAGGTGTTGGCTGTGCTTGATGAGGTTCATCTGCGGGAACAGTTAGATTATATCAGGGGAGAAAAAAGGGCACTGGAGCTGCAGAATAAGGCGGTGATGCAGAATCAGCGACAGGCAGAGAATAAACGATTAAGAGATCGATCCCAGGCACAGGAAGATTATGAGCTGCTTAAGGAGAAAAATAAGAGGACCCTTGCCGGGTTGTCTGGGGAGCTGGAGAAGGCGAAGAGGACATTGAAGAAGGCAGAACGCCGGAAGGATAAGGAGAGTTCACTGGTTGCCCAGAGGGAAGTGGCAGAAAAAAGGGAAGCTTACAAGGCAGCCCGGATCGCTGCAAAAGAAGAAGAGAAGGTTGCGAAGAGAGCGATTCGAGAAGCACAGGGACAGCCGGAGGCGGATAACAGCATAGAGATAAATAATATTGCTATAAAGAAGCTGGAGAAGCAGATTGGTAAGCTGACGGACCTGGAAGAAATGAAGGGAGAGATCTTAGCGCCAAGGGATGGTGTGATCACGGAGATTCTTGTCAATGTAGGACAGAAGACCTTAGACTCAGCTATATTTACCATGACCGATGACAGAGAGGGATTTCTGTTTGCCGCCAAGATGACTCCTGAGGAGGCTGCTTTAGTTTCGATGGGAGACATCGTGACACTGACAGCTTCTGGCCGGGAGGAAAAAGATCTTTCTATAACATCATTGGAGTTGGATGAGAGCAAAGAGTTCATGGTTGTGACGGTGTTACTGCCAGCGGAATCTTTTCACCTTGGAGAGACGGCTTCCATGAAAGTGACACAGGAATCGGAGAATCATTCCTGTACCATTCCCATCACAGCACTGCGCCAGGAAAGTGGCAGGTACTATGTGTTAGTCGTTGAGAAGCAGAATACCATCCTGGGAGAGCAGGAAAAGGCGGTGAAAGAAGAGGTAAAAGTTTTGGATAAAAATGAAATGTATGCGGCGCTGGAGTCTGAATCAATAAAAGAGGACAGCCAGATCATCGCGGATTCGGATCGTTATGTGGAGGCAGGTGACAAGGTGCGCCTGAAGGAAGAATGATGGGGATTAGAAAGCGCAGGATTGTGGCGGCAGGGGTATGTTTTTGTCTGGCTGCTCTCTTCCTATGGATGGCAAGCGTATTGGGGAATAGGGCAGAAAGTTATTTTAGAAATATTTCGATCCGGGCAGAGACTCAGGGATTTGATACAGAATGGATCAATTCTGCCATAAAGCAGCAGGAGATCCCCAAAGTTGGAGAGGGGGAATCCGAACTAGAGGACAGGGAAACTTTTGCGGTCTGGACGGAGCTTAAAAATGAATCGGTATCTGCCATGGAAGGGGGCAAAAGTTCGGTGACAAATGTTATTGCGGTATATGGTCCCTCTCATTGTCTGCTCCCTCTGGGAAAGAATCTTCTTCCGGAGGATAAGGAGGGTTGTATCATTGGAGTGGAACTGGCAGAAGAACTGTTCGGCACACATCTGGCGGAGGGACAGCAGTTGGAGTGGGCGGGAAAGACTATGACAGTGCGTGGCGTTTTGCGGGAACCGGAACATTTTTTGATGGTAGAGGCCTCTGGTTTTCGAGAAGCCATTACTTTCGACCGGATCAACATCACTCTGTCTGACAGCCTGGACCGGATTGTCGCCGGGGAACGTTTTATCAACCGGCATGGGCTCGCTGCCCAGGAACTGCAGTGGAATCATCGTTATGGGTGGAAGTGGCTGTCGGAAATGGTTCCGGCAAAGTGGTCCGATTTTGAAGGGTGGAGAGAAAATTTTCAGAAGCATATAAAGGCGGTGGAACTTGTAAAAAATACTGAGAAGAGCACTATTGAATCTGAGGGAATCAAATACTATGAACAGAGGTTACTTTTTGAACTATTGGGCATTCTGTTTTGTGGTTTGTGGGTAAGAAATATGTGGTATATAATAAGGAAAGTCTCGATTTAATAAAAAATCGGGGCTTTTATCTTTTATTATTCTGTATTTTGTGGTAGAATACAATATAAATGTGAAAAGATTGGAGTTCATATGCTTAGCGAAGAGAAAATAAGGATTATGATACGCTTATCGGATTATGAACAAAATAAAGGCAGGACAGATTTTGAGCGAACCAGGTATTTTAAACTGGATTATATCCGGATGCAGATTCTTAAGACATTGGTTTACGTATCTGCTGCGGTTTTTCTTGTGGTGCTTCTTGTTGGGTTGTACCATATGGAATACATAATTACCAACGCCCTGGTGATCGACTATGCAGGAATGGCAAGGTATTTTCTGGTTTTGTATATTTTGCTTCTTTTGCTGTTTACCTTTGTGACTGTCAGCGTTTCTTCGGTGCAGTATGAAGCCTCCAAAAGCAGGGTCAAGGAATATTACGTGGTGCTGCAGGAACTGATTGGTTATTATGAACGCGAAGATCAGGAGAGCAGTAGCGGAGATGGGCCGAAGGAGGAAACAGCTTTATGATGATGGGATTGCTGGTTTTTAAGGCAAAATGTAAGGATATATTTGAAAAACATTACAGCCGAAGGAGGAAACAGCTTTATGATGATGGGATTGCTGGTTTTTAAGGCAAAAT
>CAQOJF010000008.1:0-48558 GCA_948848225.1 uncultured Eubacterium sp. | reverse complement strand
GTAAGGATATATTTGAAAAACATTATAAAGTGCTGAGGGCGATGATGAAGATTCTGGTGTCTGCTGGGATTTTTAGTGTGATCCTGTATCAGCTGCCATTTCAGGAGGGGTTGAATTATTATGCCGTACCAGTTGTAATCCTTCTCGCTTTGTTTTGTGGTTTTATTCCAGATCTTGCCGTGATGTGTGTGGCAGCGCTTCTGGTGCTGGCAGAGACAGCGGAGGTTTCGATGATTTGTGCCTTTGCCGTATTTGCTGTCCTGGCGGTATATTTTCTCTTGTTTGGCAGATATACCAGAGTGCAGAGTTACTTGGTTCTTTTGATCCCTATACTATGGGGACTCAACATATCTTATGCGGTTCCAGTGATCGCAGCACTGTTCCTGACACCGGCGATGATACCCGCCTGTGGCATGGGAATTTTTCTCCGGTATTTGTTAGTAGGAGTCCGGCAGTACCATATGATCTCTCAGAATGCGGTAGATACAGGCAATACCATGGAAGGGCTGCAGTATATGATCGATCATGTGCTGAATAACAGGGAAATGATCGTCTATTTCTGCACCTTCTCCGTGGCTTATCTTCTGGTATTTGTGATCCGAAAAGGAAGATTTAACCATGCTTCCCAGATTGGAATTTTTGTGGGGATTATCGCCTGTATGGCAGGGATTTTGGCGGGAGACATATTCTGGCAGGTGAACGCAGATGTCAATCAGCTGTTGACTGGACTGTCTATCACCGCCGTGGTGGCATATGTGGTGCAGTTTTTCCGGATGAGCCTGGATTACACTGGAGTTAGAAAACTTCAATTTGAAGATGATGAATATTTTTATTATGTGAAAGCAGTTCCCAAATTAAAAGTGGCCGTAGTGGATAAAACCGTTACGAAGATCGACGACCAGGACGAAGCAGTTATCGATCTGAAAAATGAGATTGAAAAAGTTTTGGGAGAGGATATCAATCCGGATAAAAAGTAATAGGAGTTGAACGGATATGGAGACAATACGTACATTTTTCAGAGATTATGTCGCATGGCTTTCGATGCCCAGCATCAATGTGATCGATATCATTGAGATTATCATCATCGCCTTTGCCGTGTATCATATCGTTATATGGATCAAAGATACCCGTGCCTGGGTGTTGATGAAGGGAATCATTGTGCTTTTTCTGGTGTGGATTATTGCGATGATTCTAGGGATGAATGTACTTCTATGGATTTTCCAGAATGCGATGGTGATCGGAATTACGGCTATTGTAATCATATTTCAACCAGAATTTCGGAATGCTCTGGAACAGCTTGGGCGCAAGTCCTTTTCTTCCATATCACCCTTTGAGGACAGTAAGAATAAGACTGAGAGATATTCTGACCGGAGTATTCAAGGAATTGTGAAGGCCGTATATGAAATGGCAAAAGTAAAGACGGGGGCGTTGATCGTAGTGGAGAGAGAGATCCAGTGCCGGGAATTTGAGAGGACGGGAATTCCCATTGATGCAGAGATCAGCAGTCAGCTTTTGATTAATATTTTTGAACACAATACCCCGCTGCACGATGGGGCTGTTATTCTCAGGGACAACCGCGTGGTTTCAGCGACCTGTTATCTTCCACTTTCTGATAATCTGGAACTAAGTAAAGATCTGGGAACCAGGCATCGCGCCAGCATTGGCGTCAGCGAGGTGTCAGACTCCCTGACGATTGTCGTCTCAGAAGAGACAGGAGTCGTGTCTGTTGCCGCCGAGGGAAAACTGACAAGGCATGTAGATGCCGAGGCGATGACGGAACTTCTACGGAGAGTGTCCAGAAAATCTTCTGACAGTTCACGCAGAAGATGGTGGAAGGGGGCGAAAAAGCGTGAAAAATAGAATCATGAAAAACCTATGGCTCAAGCTTCTGGCTCTGGTGGTGGCATTTATTGTATGGCTGGTTATTATTAATATAACCGACCCCACCATTTCAAGGCAGTTTACCGACATCCCTGTGGATATATTGAATGAAAATGTAATTACCTCAGCCAACCAGGTATATGAGGTGGAGAGTGGGAAAACTGTGGATGTGACGGTGAAAGGAAAGCGCAGTTTTATTGAAGAACTGGCGGAAGAGGATTTTTATGCCAGCGCGGATCTCAGTAAGCTTTCTACGGTGAACACGGCAGGAATCCAGGTGAAATTAAATAAAACCACCAAAGACAATGTAGAACTTGACTGGAACAATGAGGTGCTCCGGGTTTCACTGGAGAAAAGAGACAGCAAGCAATTTAAAATACAGATCACCACAGAGGGAGAACTGGCAGAATCCTATGTGCTGGGAGAAGTTATTACTCAACCGAATATGATCGACATCTCTGGAGGGGTGTCAAAGGTGAAGAAGGTTGCCAGCGTGGGCGCCATGCTTCATCTCAATGGTCAGAGCCAGGACTTTGAGGCGGAAGTCACGCCGATTCTCTACGACGATGATAAGGACGTGATCGACAGCAGCAATGTGACCTTTAGTAAGGATAAGATCCGTGTAAAGATACAGGTCGTGCCCACCAAGAAGATTCCCATCTTTATAGATGTGACGGGGACTCCGGCGGAGGGATATCGTTATATACAGACCGATTTCAAACCAGAGAGTGTTATGGTATCGGGGACGAAAGCGAATCTTGACAGGCTTAAATCCATCACCATTCCAGTTGATATCAGCGATGCCAAGAAAGATGTGGAGCAGGAGGTGGATCTGACGAAATATATCCAGCCTTCTGGATGTAAACTGGAGGATGAATTCAATGCGGTTTCTATCCGCTGTGTGATTGAGAAAAATGGAAAACGGACATTTTCTTTTGTCAATACAGATATAAATGTAATGAACCTGCCAACGAATTTGAATTTTAGTTATTTAAATGAAAGCCAGCGTCATACAATCCATATCAGTGGCAGTGAAGAAGATCTGCAGGGAATTACCCTGAACAGTCTTGGCGCCGCTATCGACGTGAAGGGACTGGGAGCAGGGAGACACCGGGTGGAAATTTTATTTGATCTGCCTCCGGCTCTGAAACTAAAATCCAGAGTATGGGTGGAAGTCCTACTTACGCAGTCGGGGGAAAATCCACAGGAATCGACTGTGCCGCCGACTGCCACATCAGAAGAATGATGCCAGGGTCAAATACTTTTTGCCCAGTAAATTAAGAATATAAAATAATGAAAAGAGGTAAGTGTAATGTTAAATTATAAAAGATATCGACGAGTTCCCGTGGTGGATTTTCCACAGCGGACATGGCCAAATAAAGAGATTGAAAAGGCGCCCGTGTGGTGTAGTGTGGATTTGAGGGACGGAAACCAGGCTTTGATCGAGCCAATGGTTGTGGAGGAAAAAATAGAATTTTTTAATCTTTTGGTGAAATTAGGATTTAAGGAAATAGAGATTGGTTTTCCCAGTGCTTCCCAGATCGAATATGATTTTCTGCGTCAGCTGGTAGACCGCAGGCTGATTCCGGATGATGTGACAGTCCAGGTACTGTCCCAGTGCAGGGAGCATCTGATCGAGAAGACCTTTGAATCCCTGAAAGGCATTAAGAGAGCGGTGGTGCATATATACAATTCCACCTCCACCCTTCAGAGAGATGTGGTATTTCATATGTCGAAGGATGAGATCAAGCAGATTGCCATCGACGGAACCAAGATGGTAAAAAAATACATGAAGGATTATGACGGCGAAGTAGTTCTTGAGTATTCGCCGGAGAGTTTTACCGGAACAGAACTTCCCTATGCACTGGAAGTCTGTGAGGCTGTCCTGGATGAATGGGGGGCCAGTAAGGAAAAACCGGTGATCATCAATCTGCCTTCCACGGTGGAGATGAATACACCGAATGTATATGCCGATCAGATCGAGTGGATGTCCACGCACTTTACCGACCGTGAGCGGGTGATCCTGAGCATACATCCCCACAATGACCGGGGTACAGCGGTGGCTTCTGCGGAGCTGGCTCTGCTGGCTGGTGCAGACCGCATCGAGGGAACCCTGTTTGGAAATGGTGAGAGGACTGGAAATGTGGATGTGCTGAATATCGCGTATAACATGTTTTCCCAGGGGATCGATCCAGAGCTGGAAATCGAAAATGTCAATGAGATTATTGATGTATATGAGCGCTGTAATAAAATGGATATGGATATGCGGCATCCCTATGCCGGGAAATTGGTATTTACCGCTTTTTCCGGGTCGCATCAGGATGCCATCAACAAGGGTGTCCAGGCGATGCATGAGAGAAACCAGGAGCATTGGGAAGTTCCCTATCTGCCCATAGATCCTAGCGACCTCGGCAGAGAGTATGAGCCTATCGTCCGTATCAACAGCCAGTCCGGCAAAGGCGGCGTGGCATTTGTTATGGATACATACTTTGGATTTAAACTGCCAAAAAGTATGCACAAGGAATTTGCCGATGTCATTCAGGAAATATCTGAGCGCCAGGGCGAAGTGGCGCCGGAGCAGATCATGAGTGAGTTTAAGAACCATTATATTGATAGAAAAGAACCTTATCATTTCCGTAGACTCAAGGTGGAAGATTTAGGTGACGATATAGATAATATAGAGTTTGATACAAAAGTATATCTGACCTATACCTTCAAAGGACAGGAGAAGACCATTGAAGCACTGGGGAACGGTCCTATCAATGCGGTTCAGCGCGGACTGCAGGAAGAACTGAGTATGCCAATTAAGGTACTGGATTATACGGAGCACGCGCTGCAGATGGGGTCCAATGCCCAGGCGGCGGCATATATCCATTTGATGGATGAGAAAAAGGGAATCGTGACTCATGGAGTGGGGATAAGTTCCAATATCACGAGAGCTTCAATCCGCGCTGTATTCAGTGCTATCAATCGTTTTCTGGCCAATGAAGGAACAAAAGAAGAATAAAAATAAAAGTAAAGTGGAGTGTCAGTTTAGAAAGAAGGTGTCAGGGATGACAGGAATTAAGACAGGTACAGGAGGTACTGTGGCGGGACGGGAGATTTTTCGTTCGACCTTGCCAGCGAAGTCTACAAAATCAGAAAAGACAGTGACGGTTAAGGGGGAGCAGATTACTGTAAAAGCGGACCGACCAGACACGGTTCTGGATCAATACCGGGTACAGGGAGTGGATCTGGAATTGTCAGGAGAACAGCCGGAGAGCGTTTATACGGAGGAAGAACTGGAGAAGATGAGAGCGGATGCAGAGATGAAAAATCTTCAGCAGATGTACCAGGAGAATCTGGAAGCGGCGAAGGAAGCGGCAGAGGCTGCCGGAGAGGGATTTGAGGATCTGGGGCGTGCCCTGGAGATCGCCAGAAGAATGATGCATGGAGATATCGTTCCCGCCTCGGATGAAAAGTTTCTTATGGATTTTAACAGGGATATCTACATGGGAGCTAAGAACATGCAGGCACTGGCAAAGAACGATGATCCAGAAAAATACGACAGTATCCTTGAGGATGAAGAAGGTGAGGGAGAAGGTGTGACGGCTAATGGTCCAGATATCACCGTGGACGCCTCTGGATTGAATCTCTGTCAGCCGAATATGGGTTAGCAGCCGCTATCGGGTTGGTCAAGATAAGAATCTGTTATTTATATGAAAACCCCTGCCAGAAGCAGTGAGATACTGCTTCTGGCAGGGGTTTTTGTCAGAAAGTTTTCTGGTACTGGAGCAAGCCTGCCTGTGGCGAACTTCGAAGCCTGCGTTTATCAATCGGGCTTTTTTTTGTTTAGATTTTCATTGGCGGTGGCAAGCATCAGTTTAATACGGTTTAACTGGTTTACCTCGCTGGCGCCGGGATCGTAGTCCACTGCTACGATATTGGCGTCTGGAAAGGCCCGGCGCAGTTGTTTGATTACGCCTTTTCCCACCACGTGGTTCGGAAGACAGCCAAAAGGCTGGGTACAGACGATATTCGGTACGCCGCTGTGAATGAGTTCGATCATCTCACCGGTGAGGAACCATCCTTCCCCGGTCTGGTTTCCAGTGGACACAAAGGGCTTCGCATAATCTACCAGGGTGTAAATTCCTGGTGGTGCTTCAAAACGGCGACTTTTTGTCAGTTCTTCCCGGAGGACTTTGCGGTAGCGTTCCAGGAACCAGATCGCAAGTTTACCCATCAGCTTGCCGGTCTTTGGCTTACCGAGATGGTCTGCTTTAAATACGCTGTCGTAGGCGCTGTACATAAAGAAATCAAGCATATCAGGGCAGACAGCCTCGGCACCCTCTGCCTCTAACAGATCGACGATATGGTTGTTGGCAGCAGGCAGGTATTTCACGAGGATCTCACCGACGATGCCTACCTTTGGCTTCTGGATGCTTTCGTCCAGTTCAATCTGGTCAAAATCCCGGATAATTCCCTGGATGTTTTTGTGAAACTCCGATCTTTTTGGATGTTTTACCGCTTCCACACAGATCTTTTTCCATTTTTCGTGCAGAGCGTTGACGGAGCCAGGCACCTTTTCATAAGGTCTGGTTTTATATACCACCCGCATAAACAGATCTCCATATACCAGCGCTTGGATGGCACCATTAATAAGCCGGTAGTTGATCTTGAAGCCGGGATTTGTCTCTACACCGGCGCTCAGGGAAATGACAGGAATCTGTTCCATGCCTGCTTTTTTCAGGGCGCGGCGGATAAAGCCGATATAGTTGGTGGCGCGACAGCCGCCGCCGGTCTGGGAAATAATAACGGCTGTGCGGTCCAGGTCGTATTCACCGGATAAAAGAGCCTTCATGATCTGCCCTACCACGATCAAAGAGGGGTAGCAGGCATCGTTGTTTACGAATTTTAGTCCATAATCCAGTTCGTCACCACCGGTAGGAAGTTGAACCATCTGGTAGCCGCTGGCTGCCAGCGCCGGAATAAGTATGTCAAAATGGATCGGTGACATCTGCGGTGTGAGAATGGTGTAGTTTTTGCGCATTTCCTCGGTAAATACCACCCGTTTGTAAGAAGCATCTTCTACATGTGGTTTTACGCCCTTTCTGGCACGGTCTTTGACCGCTGAGATCAGGGAGCGAATACGGATTCTGGCGGCTCCTAAGTTGTTTACTTCATCTATTTTCAAAACCGTACAGATCTTTCCAGAACCTGTCAGGATATCGTTGACCTGATCCGTAGTGACGGCATCCAGACCGCAGCCGAAGGAGTTCAGCTGGATCATTTCCAGATCTTCCTGGGTGCGCACATAGGTGGCAGCGGCATAAAGCCTGGAATGGTACATCCACTGATCCATGGCGATAGTAGGCCGCTCAATGGGTGCCAGATGGGAAATGCTGTCTTCAGAGAGAACGGCTATATCATAGGAAGTGATCAGTTCCGGAATGCCGTGGTTGATCTCCGGATCAATATGGTAAGGGCGTCCGGCAAGTACGATTCCACGCTTGTGATTGTCCTTCATCCACTGAAGAACTTCTTCTCCTTTTCTCTTGATGTCCTCTCTGACAACAGTGAGCTCGTTGTATGCCTTATGGGCGGCATTGCGAATCTCGTTCTCCGGGATGCCATTTTCTTTGCCAAGGTATTTAACCAGTTCGTTTGCCAGAATCTTTTCACTCTCAAAGGAAAGGAAGGGGTTCTGGAAAATAATATCTTCTACTGAGAGTTCCTCTACGTTGTTTTTGATGTTTTCGCCATAGGAGGTGACGATAGGGCAGTTATAGTGGTTGCCGGCACCGTCAAATTCCTTCCGCTCATAGGGAACGCAGGGATAAAAGATATATTTTACGTCCTGTTTCAGAAGCCACATAATATGTCCATGGGCCAGCTTCGCAGGATAGCATTCTGACTCGCTGGGGATGGACTCGATACCCAGTGAATAGATATTCCGGCTGGATTTTGGTGAGACCACTACTTCGTACCCCAGTTCCGTGAAAAAGGTAAACCAGAAGGGGTAGTTCTCATACATATTCAGTACGCGGGGAATACCCACTTTGCCCCGGTATGCCTGATCTGCCTTCAGCGGTTTGTAGTGCTCAAAAAGCCGGTAATTTTTATATTCATAGAGGTTCGGCACATCTTTACTTTGTTTCTCCATGCCAAGACCTCGCTCACAGCGGTTGCCGGAGATAAACTGTCTGCCACCAGTAAATTTGTTGATGGTCAGGAGACAGTGATTGGTACAGCCCTTGCAGCGCGCCATGGAACTCTCAAATTTCAGGGAAATAATGTCTTCCAGAGGAAGCATGGAGGTTTCCATCCCCTCTTCATAGTGTTCCCTGGCGATCAGTGCCGCGCCGAAAGCGCCCATGATCCCGGCGATATCCGGGCGGACTGCCTCACAGCCGGACACTCTCTCAAAACTACGCAATACGGCGTCGTTGTAAAAAGTGCCTCCCTGAACTACGACGTTTTTGCCCAGATCTTTTGGATCGGTGAGCTTAATCACCTTTAACAGTGCATTTTTAATGACTGAGATGGCGAGACCGGCTGAGATATCTGCCACAGTGGCGCCTTCTTTCTGTGCCTGCTTTACCTTGGAATTCATAAATACGGTACAGCGGGAGCCCAGATCAATAGGATTTTCGGCAAACAGCGCAAGTTTTGCGAAATCTTTTACTTCGTAATTTAATGAACGGGCAAAGGTCTCGATAAAGGAACCACATCCGGAAGAACATGCCTCGTTAAGCTGTACGCTGTCAACGGAGTGGTTTTTGATCTTGATGCATTTCATGTCCTGACCGCCGATATCCAGGATACAGTCCACTTCTGGTTCGAAGAAAGAAGCGGCATAGTAATGGGATACCGTCTCAACCTCTCCCTCGTCTAACAGCAGGGCGGACTGGATCAGCGCTTCCCCGTAACCGGTAGAGCAGGAGCGGACGATGTTGGCACTGTCCGGCAATAGCTCGTAGATCTCCTTGATGGCTTTTATTGTGGTCTTCAATGGACTTCCGTTGTTGTTGTCGTAAAAGGAATACAAAAGGGAACCGTCTTCTCCTACCAGAGCCACTTTTGTCGTTGTGGATCCGGCATCGATTCCGAGATACACATTGCCCTCGTACTCCGATAAGGATTCTTTTTTTACAGAGTGGCGGCTGTGTCTTGTAAGAAAAGTTTCATATTCTTTTTCCGAGGCGAACAGTGGCTCCATACGGGTTACTTCAAATTCCATGTTGATCTCACTGCTC
The DNA here is from genome assembly GCA_948848225.1 of uncultured Eubacterium sp. Lineage (GTDB taxonomy): Bacteria > Bacillota > Clostridia > Lachnospirales > Lachnospiraceae > Eubacterium_F. The sequence goes on along the minus strand of CAQOJF010000008.1, from coordinate 39,442 downwards.
AGCTTCTGAAGCAGGGTGCCGAGAGTGGTGGTGTTCTCTCCCTTTGAGTTCATAGCTGCGCCGCTGGCAGCGAAGAGATGGGAGTGTTCTGGTGCGATCACAGCCTCATCTGACAGATTCAGAGTTCGGATAAATGCAGCTTTCAATTCTGTCAGGAAGTGAAGAGGGCCTCCTAAAAAAGCTACATTGCCCCGAATCGGCTTGCCACAGGCAAGGCCGCTGATGGTCTGGTTCACCACTGCCTGAAAGATGGAGGCAGCCAGGTCTGGTTTGGAAGCTCCTTCATTAATTAAGGGCTGAATATCGGATTTGGCGAACACGCCGCAGCGCGCCGCGATGGGGTAAATGGCTTTAAAGTCCCTGGCATACTCGTTCAGTCCCGCAGCGTCCGTTTTCAGGAGCGTTGCCATCTGGTCGATAAAAGAACCGGTGCCGCCAGCACAGATTCCGTTCATTCTCTGTTCGATGCCGCCGGTGAAATATATGATTTTGGCATCTTCGCCGCCCAGTTCAATGGCCACATCGGTCTGAGGAGCAAAATCCTTTAAGGATGTTGCCACACTGACAACTTCCTGGACAAAAGGAATATCCAAATATGTCGCAATGGTTAGTCCGCCGGAACCTGTGATCATCGGAGCGATCTCGATATCTCCCAGAGCTTCATTTGCCTGGCTGATTATGTTCTTTAATGTTTCCTGTATATTAGCAAAATGTCTTTCATAAGCAGAAAATACGATGGCGCCTGATTCATCCAGAATGGCTGTCTTAACCGTGGTAGAACCAATATCAATACCTACTCTGTTCATGATTTCCTCCCATTTTATCTGATCCGAAGCGTATGAACCCGGACCAGAAACATTTTCTTTCTTATTTATAATAGATTTTAACCACACTATAGTATACGACAAAATTCGGCATTTGTAAATAAAATAAAATTTAACAATAAATTTATGCCCGGTACTTTTTTTTTATGACGGAATATATTGGTAGAGATGAAAATAAATTTTGCTGCGCCGCTGTAAATGGTGCAAAGATGGAGGGAAAATATGAATAAGCGTTACTGTAATGGCATGGTGCATGTTATAAAACAGGGGGAAACTCTGTATCAGCTCAGCAGAAGATACCGGGTGCCTCTGGCACTGATCCTTCGGGCGAACCCTTATGTGGATGTCTACAATCTCCAGGTAGGGCAGGAGATCTGTATCCCGGTGGTTAGGCCATACAACGGAATGATCTGTATGCCGGTACAGGCGATGCCGAGAGAAAATGAAAATATGCAGGGAGAACCAGAGAGGATGCCGATGGATACGGAACGCGATATGATGAGGAATATGGACCGTGGGATGGACCAGAATATGAATCGGGATATGGGGCAGAACATGAGCCAGAATATGAACCAGAATATGAATCAGGAAGAGTTCACGGAGAGAAATGGAACTTCGGTCCGCATGGAAAGCGAAAACAGATCGGAGGATTCCCGGATGGGATCCAGAGGATTCCGTGAGGGAAGCTGTCCGGTATGTCAGGAAGAAGATTTGGAAAAGCCGGATCAGGACGACAGAGACGATAGAGACGACAGGGATGACGATGATGTGGAGATCTATATCACCACGGGAGGACGCAGCCTCGGGGACATACTGAAAGAATATGGAGTAAACTGGGAAGAATTTATCAAGAACAATAATCTGGACCAGATCGTCCTCGGAGATGATGTGGTGCTGTATCTTCCGAAAAAAACAGTGAGATAAGTGGTTAATGTTTGACAAAGAGAGGGCGAAAACGTATAATATTAATATCTGTGCGAAGAGAATCCGGCGGCAGTGAAAAGTTGACTGCCGCCAGTATAAAAATACCGGTAAAGGAGGAGAGGATATGCTGCAGATTTTTCAAACCGTGGAGGACGAGCTCCAGGAAAATGACCAGTTTTCTGAAGGGTGCTGGGCAGCGCTTACCAAACCTACCAACGAAGAACTCCAGCAGGTGGCGCAGGAGACAGGGATTGACATCGATGACCTGAGGGCGCCGCTGGATGACGAGGAGCGGTCACGTATCGAACAGGAGGATGATTATGTAGTTGTGCTGGTGGACATTCCGTCTCTTGATGAAAAGGACAGGTATGTCACGATTCCCCTTGGCATCTATATGACGAAACAACTGATCGTGACGGTGTGCCTGGAGGAGACGCCGGTACTCAAAGCATTTATGAATAACCGGGTGAAAGAATTTTTTACCTTTAAGCGGACAAGATTTGTATTCCAGATTCTGTACCGCAATGCCACCTCCTATCTGCGCTACCTGCGGATCATCGACCGCAAAAGTGAACAGATCGAGGAGAAGCTCCATATTTCCCAGAAGAACAAAGAATTGATCGAGCTTCTGGAACTGGAAAAGAGTCTGGTGTATTTTACCACCTCCCTGCGTTCCAATGAAACGGTGCTGGAAAAATTGCTGCGGACGGAGAAAGTAAAAAAATATCCTGAGGATGAGGAACTGTTAGAGGACGTAATTGTCGAAAATAAGCAGGCCATCGAGATGGCGAACATATACAGCGGGATTCTCAGCGGTATGATGGATGCCTTTGCTTCTGTTATTTCCAATAACCTGAATGTGGTGATGAAGTTTTTATCTACGGTGACCATTGTGATGTCGATTCCTACGATGATCGCCAGTTTTTACGGGATGAATTTTGACAATATTCCGCTGGGGCACAGTCCCTTTGGTTTTTATATCATCACGGCGTGTACCCTTGTGATTACATCTTTGGTGGTACTTTTCTTTAAAAAGAAAAATTTGTTCTAGTGCGCTGATAACTTGACATTAGGACTTAAAGTAAAGAAATGAGGTATATAAAAATATGAAATGGTTTGCAAAAATGGAACGAAGGTTTGGAAGGTATGCCATTCGCGGCCTCATGCGGTATGTGGTGGGGATCAGCATTCTGGGGACCTTTTTGGGTCTGTTTGACCAAGGGCTCTATCTGAATTATCTGAGCCTGGATATCTCCCAGATCCTGCATGGCCAGGTGTGGCGCCTGGTGACCTTTGTCTTTTATCCTTCGGTAAGTCTGCAGGGGGGCGGGGCGTTTATTGATATAATATTTTATGCCATCAGTCTCTATGTCTATTTCAGCATTGGAAGCGTGCTGGAACGGATCTGGGGAAGTTTCCGGTTTAATGCTTTTTATTTTACCGGGATCCTGCTGACGGTCCTGTCAGCCTTCGGTTATTACCTGGTGCTTTTAAATGCCAACGGCAGTGTATTTGCCTCTACCATTGGCATGGGACTTTCTATGGTGATCAGTCTGGACAACTTGAACCTATCCCTGTTTCTCGTATTTGCCTTTTTATTTCCGGAGACGCAGTTTTACTTTAACTTTATCATTCCAGTGAAGGCAAAGTGGCTGGGGTACCTCTATCTTGGATTTAATGCCATACAGATCGTGAAATGTATCCAGAGGGGTCATTTCCAGAGTATTATGAGTATGCTTCTGATCGTAGCGGCGCTGGTGGATTTTGTTATCTTTTATCTGATCGCCAGAAATCCTCAGGGTTTTGGGGCGGCGATGAAACAGAGAAAGAGGCGGGTGGTATACCGCAATACAGCGCAGCAGTATTCCTCCGGACCGAGACACCGGTGTGCTGTCTGTGGGCGGACGGAGAAGGATTCTCCCAATCTGGAGTTTCGTTTCTGCTCCAAATGCGAGGGAAGTTATGAATACTGTTCCGATCATCTCTTTACCCATGAACACGTAAGGCGGGGGGAGACTGGAAGAAACGACACGAATGAGCGAAAGGAATAGAAAATTATGTATGATATGATAACAGTTGTAGTGATTATGGTAACCGTACTGGCGGTGTTGTATCTACTATGGTTTGAAAATGAAGTAAAGGGAAAGACGGTGCTGGCCAAGAAGGATATGCGTCCTCAGTGGTTTAATCTTTTGCTGCTGTTAGGTGCGGCGCTGGTGATCAAGTCGATCTTTGCCGTTAAATTTGAAGCGTATAGTGTGGATATGAGTTGTTTCCGGGCATGGTCCGATATGATCTACGACAATGGAATATCCAGGTTTTACTATGTAGATGAAGGAAATGGATATCCGCCGGGGTATATGTTTGTTCTCTGGCTGATGGCAGTTGTCCGGCATATTTTTGGTGTTGATACCGGGTCCCAGACGGCAGAGTATTTGATCAAGCTGTTTCCGATGCTCTGTGATCTCGGCGCTGGCGCTGTGCTTTATCTGCTGGCAAAGAGACGTTTTTCCGAGGGAATGTCACTGATGATCTGTGCCATCTATGTGCTGAATCCGATGGTGGTGGCAGATTCGTCCATGTGGGGGCAGGTAGATAGTGTGTTCACCCTTACGATTCTTCTGACCTGCTGGCTCTGTATGGAAGAAAAACGAATTCCAGCATATTTTGTATTCTGTCTGGGGGCTCTTCTGAAGTTCCAGACCATTATGTTTGCACCGATTCTGATATTTACGATTATTGAGCAGGTATTTCTCCGGGATTTTACCGTGAAAAAGATGCTCCGGGATCTGGCAGGGGGACTGGGTGCCATTGCCTCCATGTTTTTGTTTGCCGTGCCCTTTGGGCTGGATGTGGTAGTTCCGAAGTATGTAAACAGCCTCGGTCTGTTTGAGTACTGTACCGTAAATGCCTATAATTTCTGGGCGATTGTTGGGAAGAACTGGGTGGAACAGACCAATAAATTTCTATTTGTAAAATGCCAGACTTGGGGAAGCATCGCCATTGTGGTTTCGGTGCTCCTCAGCGGATATGTTTTTTATAAGATGAAAGAGGACAAGTCAAAGTATTTCCTCAGCATGGCGGTTTTGATTTCTTTCGTGTTCCTGTTTTCTGTGCGTATGCACGAAAGATATCTGTTCCCAGGTATTGTGCTGGTGCTGGCAGGATTCCTTCTTCGTCCCTGCAAGGAATTGTTCTGGGTATATGTGGGACTCTCTGTCGCCCAGTTTGTAAATATCGTACATGTATATCATTATTTTATGGAACTGGGAACCACGGGGCCGGAAGGTTATACCATTGGGGCCACGGCGGTACTCACGGTCTTTATGGCGGGCTATCTTCTGTATGCTTCGCTGCGCAAAGGGGAGATCGTCTATGAACCGGAGTTGCAGCAGGGGAAGATGAAAAAGAGGAAGAATAGCCAGGAAAATACAAGAAAAGAAGATAAGCGCTTGAAATTTACCATCACGCCTTCCCGGGCAGCAGATAAGATGGGGAAAGTGGATTTTATCGTATTGTTTGCGATTATGATCGTTTATTCCTGTTTTGCCCTGTACGATCTTGGCCGGATGAGTGCGCCGGAGACAGCCTGGACGAGCACGCAGAATGGCAGCCAGATCATTCTGGATTTTGGAGATAAGAAAAATATTACTAATTTGTATTCCTTTACGGGAACGTATGAGGGGCGCAGTTTCCAGGTGGAGGTGTCCGACGACGGTACGAACTACACAACAGCGGGAACCATGAGCGCCGGGGATGTGTTTAAGTGGAATGATGTGCGGTTTGTGGGAGAAACGGAAGAAGCTGAGACCCAGCCATTCCAGGTGAATACCCGCTATCTGCGCATGACGCTGCTTCACAATGAGGCGATGCTCAATGAGCTGGTATTTAAGGATAGTTCCGGGGAGTACATTGTGCCAGCAAATGCTTCCCAGTATCCAGAATTGTTTGATGAACAGGATGAGTTTGATCCGGAGCTCGGATTCCGCAGTGGAACGTATTTTGATGAGGTATATCATGCCAGAACGGCGTATGAGATGATCCATGAGCTCCGATCCTATGAAAATACCCATCCGCCTCTCGGCAAGATTTTTATCTCCCTGGGTGTGAGGGCATTTGGCATGAATCCATTTGGATGGAGAATTGTAGGAACCCTCTTTGGTATTGGTATGATTCCTTTTATCTATCTGTTTGGAAAAAGACTGTTTCGCCGAACCTGGGTGGCAGGCGTGGTGACGGCGCTGTTTACCTTCGATTTTATGCACTTTACCCAGACGAGGATCGCCACCATCGATGTCTATGGAACCTTTTTTATCATAGCGATGTTTTACTTTATGTACTGCTATGCCCAGACAAGCTTTTATGACACGGATTTCAAAAAGACCCTGATCCCTCTTGGACTGAGCGGGCTGATGATGGGGCTTGGCTGTGCCAGCAAGTGGACCGCGATGTATGCGGGAGCTGGTCTCGCTGTATTTTTCTTTGCGATCCTGCTTAAGCGGTATATGGAGTTCCGGATCGCCAGGGATAATCCGAGGGGCGAGACCGCCGGTATTTCCCACAGCCATATTGTGGAGGTGTTCCAGAAAAATATGTGGAAGACGCTGGCTTTCTGTGTCCTGTTTTTTGTGGTGATTCCGGGAGTGATCTATCTGATGTCTTATATTCCGTTCCGTGGGGATACTGTCGGTGAGGGTCTCTGGAGCCGGATGATCGCAAACCAGCAGTCGATGTTTGATTATCATTCTTCCTTGAAGGAAGGACATCCCTACTCTTCGACCTGGTATGAGTGGCCGACGATGATCCGTCCTATGTTCTACTATTGTAATACCGTAGCCAATGAACTCAAGGAAGGAATTAGTGCTTTTGGAAATCCACTGGTATGGTGGGCAGGAATCTTTGCCTTTATTTATATGATCTACCGCTGTGCGGCAAAGAAAGACAGCATTTCCCTGTTTTTGATCTTTGCCTATCTGGTGCAGTATCTTCCGTGGGTACTGGTGCCAAGATGTACGTTCTCTTACCACTATTTCCCAAGCGTTCCCTTTGTAGCGCTTATGCTTGGGTATACCATGTACTGCTTTATCGGGGAGAATAAAAAGAAACGCTGGCTGGCATTCGCATACTGTGCCGCGGCCTTCGTCCTGTTTCTGCTGTTTTACCCGGTACTTTCGGGACAACCAGTTAGTGCGGACTACGTCAATGACGGCTTGAAGTGGCTGAAGGACTGGGTATTGATATACTAAAGAAAGAACAGGAGCCAAGGAAAGGAATATTGAAATGAGCGATGTACGAAGACTGATCCGGGATATTGACCGGGGAAAGAATTTGCAGAAGAATCTGCCAGTATACCGGAATTTGCTGGCAGACACATATCTGGATTATGCGGCGGTTGAATTGGTTTTTTCCAGCTATCTGCTGGTGGATTCCCTGCCGGAATATCAAGGTATTTCACGGGAGGAGAGAGCTCTCTGTGAGGAAGTGATCTCCCGGCTGCGGAGGCTGATCGGGAGTTCCAGGGAAGAAATTCCAGAGGCATTAGAGGAACTTCGGGGGATTCGTGACCAGATCACGAAGACAATGGAACAAGTTACCTTTTATACGGATCGGCTGATCTGCTATGAATATGTGCTGGACCGTATGAAAATGCGCTTTACTGAGGATAAAGAGATCAAAGAACGATTGGAAGGTATTCAGGAGGAGGAATTTGTAAACCGACTTATGGCGTTTGTCATTGCTCATGAAGATCAAAGCATCGTCAGCGACCGGCTGCAGTCGCTGATGGGAATTCTTCCGGTTCATATGACGAAACATAAGCTGCTGGAAAAGATAGAACAGACGGTATCTCTCTATAAGGGAAGCGATGTGGCTTCCCTGGAGGGGTTTGCCTATATGATCCGCTCTGCGGCGATGCTCCATCCCCTGGGGGAGAGTACAGATGAAGAGATCGATTCGCTTTTGAAAGAGCTGGAGAGGACAGACTTCAAGGAACTGGATGCCAAGACTTATGAGGGACTTTGTGACAAATTGGAGCAGGTTAGTGAACGCATCTGTGAGATTACAGATTATTATTATTCTCTCCAGAAGGTAGTCAATGGATGTTATGCCTTTGGGTTGGTGAAGCTACATAATGACAAAAATACAGAGACACAAAAGATCAGTCACCAGATCCTCTCTGCTGTTGTAAAAGGAGAACTGGAGGAAGAGGAACTGGAGAAGTTAGAGGGCAGGATCGAAGCATGTGTGGAACAATCCAGCTATCTGGAAGCAGTGCTCTTCGAGGTGAAGAGTTCCTGCCAGGAAGTTCTCAAAGAACTAGATCTGGAACAGGAATTTGAAGACTATACCCGAATCGCAAATCTGTTATCGGACAGCCTGTTTGTGGATCTGGATGAGAGAAATCAAGGAAATATTGTGGATGAACAAAAGGCGGCTCAGGTCGCAGCAGAGTTGACGGAAGAGCTTTCCAGAAAGCTGGCGGAGTGTAAGAGACCGGTGAAAAAGGCAGTCATGGCGGTAGTTCTGGAGAAGCTTCCCGCTGGTTTTCCGGGAACCAGAGAGGTGGAGGAATATATACGCACGAATTTGTTTGGGTGTCAGGATGTTTCGGAAAAAGCGGCGGCAATTTTGGAGCTGGAGCAGATGATGAGTGAGGAAGAGTACTGGCAGAGTCCAGATATTTTGTGACAGTGATGGAGGAAGATATGATATATTGGTACGACGATTTATACATGGATCAGCCTGTCAGAAGAGAAGAAGAAAAGTGCAGAAGAACCATTGAGAAAAGAAGCTTCTGGCAGAAGCTGCCTTGGAAAAAGAACTATTATATCATAATGCTTGCCAATAACAGGGAAAATTTATTTGAAATTATGAACACAAGTGAGATGTTTTTTCGGTATTATGGGTATACTGACATATATATCATAGGCGTTTCCAGGCATTACGCGGGAGCCGTAGAGATGTTTCGCCGGATTATGACAGAAGGTTACAGAAAGGATGTTGGATTCGATCCCAGGCAGTTATTCCTGCGGGAGCGTTTTCAGCCAGGTAAGACCGTCCGGAGGTGAATGGATTGGCAATTATACTCGCGATATTGAAATTTTTGGGAATTCTGCTGTTGGTGGTGCTTTTCCTGGTGCTGCTTGCCAGTGCAGCCCTGCTTTTTGTTCCAGTTCGCTATGTGGTGGAGTTCCAGGAGGGGAAACCGGTCCGGTTAGGTTTCCGGGTTTCTTGGTTTTTGAAGGCGATTCAGATCCGTAAATCCGTTTCGGAAGATAAGGTCTATATTCATCTGCTTGGTATGAATGTCCAGAATTTGAAGAAACTGTTTCGGCGGGAAAAGAAGCAAAAGAAGGAACATAAAGAATCTCATGAGACCAGAAGCCCTGTGGAGCTGGTGGATGATCTCTATGATGAGGAAAAGAAACCGGAGGATTCCCTCAGAAAAGAACAAAAGGGTAAGAAGGTGCATGTGAAGACCGATTATGAGAATAAAGAGGCGGGAAAAAAAGAAAATAAGGAAAAGACTTCCAGAAGAAATAAAAAGTCCTTTTCATTTAATAAGATATCTAGTATAATTACATTTATCCGGAGTTATGAACATCGATCCGGCTTATACAAGATAAAAAAAGAGTTTATTGCACTATTTCGCTATCTGATGCCAGATAAGATTCATGGAAGGATTTCCTTTGGAACAGGTGATCCCTGTACCACAGGCTGGATTCTGGGAGCGGTGAGTATGTTCCGGGTGGCTTACACCGATGGGCTGACGGTCCTGCCTCATTTCGAAGAAAAAATTTTTGTGGCGGAAGGATATGTGAAAGGGAAGGTTTACCCTGTTTATTTTCTCAGGTTATTCATGAGGGGATATATGGATGATGACATAAAGCGATGTATTCGTCACGTTTTAAAAATGATTTAATGCTGATTAGAAAGTGAGGTTATTATTATGGGAGAAAATAGTTTTAACAATACGGTGGAATCTTTGTTTAAAGGGATGGATAATTTTATCACCACAAAAACGGTAATTGGTGATGCGGTGCGCTTTGAAGATGGAACCATTGTGCTTCCTCTGGTAGATGTCAGTTTTGGAGTGGCTGCCGGGGCTTTTACCAATGATACTGCGAAGAAAAATAATGGTGGAGGTGGTATGGGTGGAAAGATCCAGCCAAGTGCCGTGCTTGTCATCAAAGATGGAAACTCCAAATTGGTAAATGTAAAAAATCAGGATGGTATTACTAAGCTGTTAGATATGGTTCCAGAATTTATGGAAAAATTCAAAAAGAAAGATGAGGCAGAGGAAGACAAGGAAGAGAAGTAGAGGGCCTCTGCAGAACACAATTTCAAAAAACATTGCAAAATATTTATTTTTTTCTTGCATTATGCTGCAAATTTTGGTAAAATAGTCGTGTTGTGTGTGAATAAACAAAGTTTATGAGTTAAGTTGAAGATAGAAGGAGGTGCTTTTCATGGCAAGGTGTGCAGTTTGTGATAAGAGCGTACATTTCGGTAATGCAGTGAGCCATTCTCACAGAAGAAGCAATAAAATGTGGAAATCGAATCTCAAATCAGTAAGAGTAAAGGTAAATGGCGGAACAAAAAAAATGTATGTTTGTACTTCCTGCCTTCGCTCAGGCAAAGTAGAGCGTGCGTAGTCTGCGATACTGTAACGACAGAACATAATGACAGGTCCTTTATCCGGGAAGATAACTTCTGGAGCAGGGATCTGTTTTTTTGTTGGCTTGTCAAACAATATGAATAAAATATACATTGTCATACTCCTGGTTGTTTCTGACCAGCGGTCATGCTATAATATATAACATGTAAGGGAAATAATGGATTTATATGGAATTTTTTCCTTTCATACTCTGGATGCGGTGGGAAACATATGCCGTAAGCCTATGAGGGCAGATGCGGCAGCTGGGAAGGAGTCCGGTTGGGACGGACACTTCAAATAACAAAATATATTTTTAAGGAGAGTATGTTATGATTATTCAGCACAATATGGCCGCTCTTAATATGATGACACAGCTTGGCGTTACAAATGATAAGCTAAAGAAGGCAGCAGAAAGACTTTCGTCCGGTTACAGAGTCAACCGTGCAGCAGATGATGCGGCAGCAATGGCGATTTCTGAGAAAAAACGGGCACAGATACGAGGGCTTGCCCGCGCTTCAAAAAATGCACAGGATGGGATTAGTTTTGTACAGACTGGAGATGGAGCCATGAGCCAGATTGGGGCAATGCTCCACCGAATGCGGGAGCTCACGGTCCAGGCGTTGAATGACGGGGTCTACGAACCAGCTGACCGGGCGGCGCTGCAGATGGAGTTTGATCAGCTGCAGGGTGAGATTGACCGGGTGAACGACCAGACAGAATTTAATAAAAAACCTGTATTTGAGCATTATACAGACAACTTTTCATTGCTTGAGGGAAACCGGGTTTGGAGCCAGGATCAGATCCATACCATCGATAGCAGCAATTCCTCTCTCACGGTGAAATATATTGCGGTGGAGCCAGACGGGACAGAGGTAGAAAAAGAAAAGACGCTTACGATTCCTGAGGGAACATATACCACCCGGGAACTGATGGATGAAATGGATGATGTGGTGACGGCGCTGGGAGATGAGGCGGATGGACTGTATCTGGAATATAGTGATGATCATAAATGCAACATGGTACTTCAGAATGGAAAAGAGGTTAAGGATGTATCGGGCGGGCTTTCTTATCTGTTCTATGACTGTTATGGCGGCAATAAATCGGGGGCGCTTATCGGGACGACGGTCTTTTTTCCGGGAGACCCGCTTGTTGTGAAAGACGGCGAAAACGATGAGCTGCATTTTCGTATCGAATATTATGACGGTACGATGAAGGAGATTGACATAGATGTTGCCGAGGATGGTTACACCCGGAATGACATGATCAAGTATCTGAATGAATATAGGTTTCCAGATGGCAAAACACTGATTGATTATGGAATCAAGGCAAGTGAATATGGGGATGCATCGATTCAGATCGGCGGTGATACAGGACTTATCACCGGACTGAAAGGAAACATGTTTGCCATCGATGATAAACATTTTGACTCGGTGTTTTATGATAATACGAAATACGGGACGGCAAAAGAGGTGCCAGCGGTATTTACTGGTGGTAATGTACTGAATGCCTCAGATGTGAATTTCAGTAAGTTTGACATTGATAATACAAATAACACACTGCGGTTACGGGTGGATGGAGGCACATATGAGACCATTCAGTTGGATGCCGGGAGCTATAACATTACGGAGATGGTCGCACAGCTCCAGAAGAAACTGGATGAAAAAAATCTGGGAATTAAGGTGACCCAGCATACGGTCAGTGGGGTGACAACGCCAAATGGGAATAAAAGTTACCGGTTTTCTGGTCTTACATTGACTACAAATTCCATCGGAAAGGAGAGCAGTATTGAGTTTGATGTGCCGGGCAGCAGCGCGTATGATACGCTGTTTGTCCAGCGCAGGTATACAGATCCTGGCAAGGATTCAAATATAGTTGACGGGGAGTGGTATACAACGAACAGCGCTCCTTATCTCATGGGAGGGAAGGTATTTGACAGTACCGTAGATTTTCCGCTGACGATCGATGGTTCCAATAAGTCCTTTTATCTGGAAGTGACAGAGGAGGGTGAGACTCCTGAAAAGCAGCTGATTACATTGACGGAAAAAACATATTCTTCACTGGATCAGATCATAAAGGAGATCAACGACCGCATCGGCGATCAGACAAATTATGCTGGAAAGATCCAGGCAGTCAGGAGTAGCAGCAGGATTGAGCTGACAACAAAACCGGGCAATGATACGGTGACAAAGATCAACGTATCCGGCGGTGTTACCAGCGGATACGATGTTCTGTTTGTGGGAGAGACGGTTACTTACCCGAGAGGTACAAGCATTACTTTGCTGCCGATCAAACCAGATGCTTCCGGCAATATTACCCTGACGTCTCTGAATAATAAGCTGAATGTAAGTATCGGGGGCGAGTACCGCACGGTGACGATAGCGCCGGGGACTTATACCCCGGAAAAACTGGTAGAACTTCTGAATGAAAGCGAGCTAAAAGGAAAACCAGTGACCTCATATAATACGTATTCTTCTTCCGCTAATAGTGGGAAAACGGTTTATAAAACCAACAGCGCTACGACGGAGAGTGGAAAAGAGAGCCCCTGCACGAATTCGGGAGCGGCAGGAACAGGCGGAAAAGTTGATGGTTCCACTCAGGTTAAGGATGGTACATCGGGGTGGCATCAGCTGGGTGGAACCCTGGGTTCTTATACGAAGATTGACAATTCAAATAATCAGTTTTCCATCGATATCAATGGAAAGAAATATACAGTAACACTAAAAAACATCACGGGTTCTGGTTATACGGCCAGTGGGCTGGCGAAAGAGATAGAGGACAGGCTGAAAGAGGTTACATCGGAGGCAAACCAGGTAAAGGTTTCCGTGAACAGTGGGCACTTAAGGTTTACCACCGTTGCTGTGGGGGAGGGGAAAACGGTGACTACAGCAGGGTGTGACTCTCCTTTTCTTGCCAGTGTCAATACAAACAAAACCAAAGGGTATACTACCACATCCTCCATTTATTCCAATACCTATCCTATTACCCTTAATTCTTCAAACAATCAGTTTACAATTAAAATCGACGGAAAGGCGGAGACCGTCTCGCTGGACACGACTAAGACCTATAACAACCTGAGTGATATCCAGAAGGAATTGAATGATAAGTTGTCTGTCAAAGGAGTTACGGTCAGTATCCATGGAAGTGGTCTGAGATTTGAGAGAGATACGCCGGGGTCGGGGAGTGTCAGTCTGGATATAGACAACAGCGGTACAGCGGGCGGTATCATATTTAAAGCACCGGCCACGGCGACGATGTATCAGTCGTCAGTTACGATACCAAAGGCTACCAACGCCACCACACCAGGAACGGCTAAATTTACAGTAACTGTGGGAGGGAATACGTATACGGCGACACTGACCAACACAGATACCTCCAATGCAAAAACATTTACGGCGGACCAGCTGCAGGCGGAACTGAATAAGGCAGTCTGGAAGCAGAACGACTCAGGAACCGCTAAAACACCTGGTGACTTTGGATTTTCCATTTCGTCATCCGGGGGCAATGTTAAGTTTGCTACGACAGAAAGGGGAAGCGGTCAGAGCATCAGCGCCAGTGCAAAAGCGGGTCCGGTCAATGGAGTCACACCGACAGTGAAGGCCAGTCTGACGAAAAATCCGGACGGGACGATAAGCATCGGATTAAATTCCACCTCCGAATTTGCCGCTATACCATATAATAAAATAGCTGTTCTACAGGCTGAGGGAGATGATCCAGAGCGCTCGGACCCCTATTATACCACGCGGAAATACACCACCAAAAAGTGTAATCTGACAACAAAAAGACCCAACGTTATGCCAGATTCTGTTACGATCACCGATGCGAATAAGACGCTGCGTTTTTCCTACAGATATCATTATGGAAGTACAAAGAATATAGAGATTACTCTGGACAAAGGAACCTATTCCCGTACCGAACTGCAGAAGATGCTTCAGGAAAAGCTGGATGCCAGTCTGGAAAATGATCCCGCTCATAAGGGAGAGGGATTGAAAGTGGAAGTTGGAGACCAGATCATCCTTGAGTCAAAAAGGCATGGGAGATATGAAATCTACGGCATCAATGGCGGTTTTTATGAAAACGTCATGATGGGAACAGCCCTTCGCACAGAAAATGATAAAGCAGCCTACATAGAAGGGAAGCTGGTGGTAGATGACGTATATATCGTAGGACGTAAGGACATTAGAAATAAAAATACCACCATTTTGAAGGGAGACAATGATGAGCTTAACGTAGATCTTACCATCAATGGTAAAGTGACAACGTTGAATATGGTTCTGGATCCGGGAACTTATAATTCTGATTCTCTCGTAAAACACATTCAGGAGAAATTATCCGAACAGCTTAAGGCAAATGGGCTTCCAGAGGATATGGTTTTGGCCGGAGTTGGTGTGTATGATAGTGGAGCGGAGGGAGCCGATGACAAAAACGCACTGTTTTTCTATCTGAATAAGAATCTGGAGTTGACACCAGGGGATTACGCTATTGATGGCCTGAGTGGAAAAGCATTGTTCAGCATCTTTTATAAGACGGATGGGGATCCCATTCCTGCCTATGTGACAGGGACGAAGGATATTTCTGGCGGTGTAGAGGTAAAGGATGGAGAAAATGAATTTTCTATTGATGTGGATGGGAAGACGTATACATATAAGATTCCGGAGGGAAGCTACGATACCGCTGAAGAGCTGGTAGATGCGCTGAATAAGGTGATTACCGATGCGGCAGATGATTCCTGTCTGAAGGTTTCATTGTCGGGCAATATGCTGAAATTTGCTTACAACAAATTAGGGGTGCATACCATTGAGAACATTCAGGGACCGGCAAAAACTGCACTTTTTTATCAGACCATGGGACGCTTTGATCAGGAGGTTGACGGATGGCTTCAGATCGGCGCCAATGGCCAGCAGGGGGTAGAGCTGAAACGGTATAGTATGAGTACCATGAGTCTGGGCGTCAATTCCCTTTCCGTCAGTAAACATAAATATGCCGATAAAGCACTTGAGAGGATTGATGAGGCATTGAATTATCTGAGTTCAGTGCGGAGCAAATATGGGGCACTGGAGAACCGCCTTGAATATGCGGTCAGGGTTGACGATATTGCCGCTGAAAATACGCAGAATTCAGAATCCATAGACCGGGATGCGGATATGGCGTCGGAAATGGTAGAGTATTCCAAATCAAAAATTTTACAGCAGGCGGGAGTGAGTATTCTCAGCCAGACAAATCGTAATACCCAGTCTATTCTCTCTCTGCTAAAATGATTCTATTGGCCGGTTCTATGGGAGCGAAAGCTGGGCAGCCATGTATAAAAAAGTTTTACAATGAGAAAGATGTTTTTAACAGGATGTAAACAGGTTATATCCAATGACCAGACATAGTATGATGATGATAATGGCAAGGAAACCATTCGTAATAAAAAGCATGATCGTCATACCGATTCCGAGCCAGAACAGGATAAATCCAAGAAGACGTTTCATACACTGACTCCTTTCTGGTTGTTAGAAAATAAAATTACTCATAATCTATTTTATGCGCGGTGTAAAAAATAGTTACACAGAAGCATAGTTCAATAGCGCCATTGAGCTAGCGCTATGCTGGTGCTTGACTTATGCAGGTAAAAATCTTTGTTCCAAAGGTTTGATTTTTCCGAGATTTTGGTGTAAACTAGTAATAATGTATTTTGAATTTTGATTGGAGGGTTCATATGAGAGGGCAGTTAAATAATGAAATGGGAAAGATCGTAGTGGATGAAGATGTTCTGGCGAAATATGCTGGTTCTGCTGCTGTAGAATGCTTTGGCGTTGTGGGGATGGCATCCGTCAGCATGAAGGATGGCATCGTCCAGCTTTTAAAAAGAGATAATATAAGACATGGGGTGAACGTAAAAATACAGGAAAACAAGCTGTATATCGGGATGCATATTATTGTTGCCTATGGTGTGAGTATCATGACTGTGGCAGAAAACCTGGTAGATAATGTAAAATATAAAGTGGAGGAATTTACCGGGATGGAAGTTGGGAAAATAATTGTGTGTGTAGAGGGCGTAAGAGTGGTCAACTAGAATAACGAAAATTCGGTGCTGCGGCTAGATTTTCTGATGCAGTAGCTGGACAATTAGACAAGTGGATATGTCAGTTACTTAATATTTGTTGTACTAACACGGGAGTGTCTGTATCATTGACGATTTGGAGGACAAAAAATTGACAGTAAAAACGATGGATGCGCTGCTGGTGAAGAAATGTTTTCTGGCGGGAGCGGCAGCGATTCAGGCTAAAAAGGAGTATATAAATGACTTAAACGTATTTCCGGTACCAGACGGCGATACGGGAACCAATATGACGATGACGATCATGTCGGCAGCCAACGAAGTTCTGGCTATCGAGGATCCGGATATGGAGACGATATGCAGAGCGATCTCCAGTGGTTCTCTGCGCGGTGCCAGAGGAAATTCGGGAGTGATACTTTCCCAGCTTCTCCGCGGATTTACGAAAGTGATCCGAAATGAAAAAGAAATCAATGTAAAGATTCTTGTCCAATCCTTTCAAAAGGCAGTGGATTCGGCGTATAAGGCGGTTATGAAGCCCAAAGAGGGGACAATCCTCACGGTGGCTAAGGGAGGAGCAGAGCATGCTTACAAAATTGCTAAGAACTGTGATGATATTGTAGAATTTGCGCGTCAGGTCATTGAGCAGATGCGGGTGGTCTTGGCTCGTACCCCTGACATGTTACCAGTGCTCAAAGAGGCAGGAGTGGTAGACTCTGGCGGTGAGGGTCTTGTGACAATTCTAGAGGGTGTTTATGATGCGCTTACCGGAAAAGAGGTTCATTATGAAGCAGAAGGCGGGACTCCTGCCATTAAAAACACGTCAAACGGTGCAAATGTGGATGGAATCAGCACAGGAGATATCAAATTCGGCTACTGTACGGAATTTATTATTTTGTTAGAGAAAGAATTTACATCCCGGGATGAAAAGAGCCTGAAGGGGTATCTGGAGAGCATCGGAGATTCCATCGTATGTGTGGCGGATGAGGAGCTGGTGAAGATCCACGTTCATACAAACGATCCGGGACTGGCGATTCAGAAGGGACTTACCTACGGCGAACTGTCCCGCATGAAGATTGATAACATGCGGGAGGAGCATAATGAGCGGCTGATCCAGTCTGCCGGTGCGCCAGGGGCGATGCCAGAGGCGACACCAAAGGTGAGGGAGAAAAAAGAAGCGGAAACTCCATGGAAGAAAGTGGGATTTATCAGTGTCTCCGTTGGTGAGGGATTGGGAAATATTTTCCGGGAACTTGGGGCAGATTATGTGATCGAGGGCGGACAGACGATGAATCCCAGTACGGAAGATATACTGGGCGCCATATCCCAGGTTCGGGCAGAGACGATATACATTTTCCCGAATAACTCCAATATCGTTCTCGCAGCGAATCAGGCCAAAGATTTGACAGAGGATAAACATATCGTGGTGATCCCGACGAAGAATATTCCGCAGGGAATCACAGCTATGATCAATTATATCGATGGAAACTCTGCGGAAGAAAATGAGGCAGCCATGACAGAGGCGGTGCAGCAGATCAGATCGGGGCAGGTAACCTACGCGGTTCGTGACACCTCCATCGACGGAAAAGAGATCAAACAGGGAGATATCATGGGACTGAGTGACAAGACCATCGAGGTGGTGGGCGGTGATGTGAAGGAGACGACACTTCTTCTGATCGATGCGCTTAAGGATGAGGAGACAGAGCTTGTCACATTGTACTATGGAGCGGAGAGTTCCGAAGAGGAGGCCCAGGAGATCGCCGCGGCAGTTTGTGAGAAATATGAGGAGATCGAAGTGGAAGTAGAGTATGGCGGACAGCCGATTTATTATTACTTTATTTCTGTTGAATGAGAAGATCAGGGGAGAGGCGTGCGCCAGGAGACCGGAGAGGTCAAAGCATACCTCTCTTTCGTAATGTTGAGGTCGAAGAAATTCCTGACAGACAGAGCGCGGAAGTTGGGTGGAAGAGAGGATGAGATTGTGGACAAACTGGTTTTGATTGATGGAAACAGCATAGTGAACCGTGCCTTTTATGGAGTGCCGGAACTGACGAATAAGGAGGGGCTCCATACCAATGCGATCTATGGTTTTTTAAATATTCTTTTAAAAGTAATGGAAGAGGAAGCGCCGACACATCTGATGGTGGCATTTGATAAGAAGGCGCCGACCTTCCGTCATGAGATGTATGCAGATTATAAGGGAACGAGAAAGCCCATGGCGGAAGAGCTTAGAGAGCAGATACCGGTTCTTAAAGAGGTTCTGGCGGCGATGGGAATTCCCATGAAGGAACAGGAAGGAATCGAGGCGGATGATATCCTGGGAACCATGGCGAAAGCGGGGGAAGCCCAGGGGTTTGAGGTGTCTGTGGTATCCGGTGACCGGGACATGCTGCAGCTCGCCACGGACCGGATCAAGATCCGTATTCCGAAGACTAAGGGGGGCAAAACAACAGTGGAGGACTATCACAGCGCCCAGGTCATCGAAGAATATGGAGTGACGCCGTCCCAGATCATTGATCTGAAGGGGCTTATGGGAGACGCCTCCGACAATATCCCTGGAGTACCAGGAGTGGGAGAAAAGACGGCGGTAAAAATACTTACGATGTTTGGCACAGTAGAAAACGCCATTGAACATGTGGAGGAGATTACGCCAAACCGTGCGAAGCAGGCGGTAAAAAACAATATAGAGCTTGCCCGCATGAGCAAAAAGCTGGCGACGATCAAGACGGACTGCCGGCTTGGCATTAAACCGGCAGACTGTAAGATCACAAATATTTTTACACAGGAGGCCTACCAACAGATTCAAAGACTGGAGTTCAAATCCATGATGAGCCGTTTTCAGGGCGATACCGGCGGCGACCTGTCCATCGAGAAGAACTTCCGTGAAGTGGAAAAGAAAGAAGATTTTATCAAAATGATCGATGGCTGTCAGAAGGCAGACAGTATCTCAGTAAAGATCATTTTTAAAAACAAAGAGGATATGACATCTGGTGAGGATGGTCAGATGTCCTTGTTTATGGAAGAAGAAAAAAGACTGGCAGCCGTGGTGCTCTGCGCCTCTGAGGAGGATGTTGTGTTCTGCCATGGCAGAGAGTGGATCACAGAAGAATTGGTGCGGGAACAATTGGAACGCTTGGTGTCACAGGGAGTACTTTTAATCGCCAGTGATCTGAAACGTCAGCTGAATTATCTGCCGGAGATCGGTGCAGACCAGGCATTTGATACGGCTCTGGCAGCCTATATTGTGGATCCGGTGCAAAAGGGGTTTGCGGAGGAAGATATCGCCACAGAGTATGCGGGGATGATGATGTCTCCCTACAGCCAGCATTTTGGAAAAATGAGTGAATACCGCTCCTATCAGGGATCCCGGAATGAATTTGTGAAGTATGGCTGTTATTGTGCACTGGTGAATTTCAAAGCTTATAAATCACTGCACCGCAAATTAAAGAGGATGAAATCCTATGATCTGTTTGCGCAGATCGAGATGCCCCTGGTATTTACCCTCTATCATATGGAACAGGAGGGGATTCAAGTACGCCGGGAGGCACTCCGCGAATACGGAGACAAACTCGGTGAGCGCATAGAGGTATTGCAGCAGGAGATTTATGATCTGGCAGGGGAGGAGTTTAATATCAATTCCCCGAAACAGCTGGGTGTCATTCTTTTTGAGAAGCTGCGGATGCCCTATGGAAAAAAGACAAAGACCGGTTATTCTACTTCGGCGGAGGTGTTGGAAAAACTTCGTTTTGAGAGTCCCATCGTGGAGATGATCCTGGAATACCGACAGCTCTCCAAACTGAAATCTACTTATGCTGATGGACTTTCTGCCTTTATTGAGTTGGATGGAAGGATACGCTCTACTTTTAACCAGACCATTACGGCGACAGGAAGGCTCAGCAGTACCGAACCCAATCTGCAGAATATTCCGATCCGGATGGAGCTTGGCAGGCAGATCCGCAAGGTATTTGTGCCAAAGAAAGGCTGTGTATTTTTAGATGCTGACTATTCTCAGATCGAGCTCCGGGTGCTGGCGCATATGTCCGGTGACGAGAGGCTCATCGAGGCCTACCGGGAAAATGCGGATGTTCACCGGACTACGGCGGCCCTTGTTTTTCATGTTCCCTATGAAGAGGTGACAGAGCTCCAGAGAAGAAATGCCAAGGCAGTGAACTTTGGCATCGTGTATGGCATCAGCGGTTTTGGGCTTTCCAGAGACCTGAATATCACGAAGAAACAGGCGGAACAGTACATTGAAGATTATTTTCACACCTATCCCAAGGTAAAGGAGTATATGGATTCCCTGGTGGATATGGGAAAGAGCAAGGGATATGTCACCTCGATGTTTGGGCGCCGGCGTCCCATCCCCGAGCTTGTGTCCAAGAATTTTATGCAGCGGCAGTTCGGGGAGCGCATCGCCATGAACTCGCCGATTCAGGGGACGGCGGCAGATATTATTAAGATCGCTATGATTCATGTAGACCAGAAACTCCGGGAACGGAATCTGGAATCCCGCCTGATCCTTCAGATACACGATGAACTCCTGATCGAGACGAAGGAGTCAGAAATAGATGAGGTGACGAAGATCCTGGAGCATGAGATGGTGGCAGCGGCGGAACTCCGTGTGCCGCTGATCGCAGAAGTAAAGAGAGGAAATTCCTGGTATGAGGCAAAATAGCAGTAAAGTCATCGGCGTTGCCGGAGGTGTTGGAAGCGGCAAATCCACAGTGCTGGATATTCTCAGACGAAAGCATGATGCGGTGATCTGCATGGCGGATGAGCTGGGCCATGAGGTTATGAGACCGGGGACAGCGGGATTTGACAAAATACGGGAGGCCTTCGGGGAAGCCATACTCTTGCCTGAGGGGGAGATCGACAGGGAGCTTTTGGCACGCCGGGTATACTGTGATCCGGACCAGCTGAGACGCCTGAATGCCATCGTCCATCCTCTGGTGATCTCGGAGATCCGAAAGAGGATCTCTGAGAGGGACTGCAACAGATTGTTTATTCTGGAGACCGCACTTTTGTTTGAAACCGGCTGTGATCAGCTGTGTGATGAGGTGTGGGGGGTGGTCACGGAAGATGAGATCCGTATTCGGAGGCTGAAGGATTCCCGTGGCTATTCGAGAGAGAAGGCAGAGAGTATTATGAGGAACCAGCACAGCAATGCTGCCTTACGGACTTTATGCCAAAGGGTGCTGGTCAATGACGGAGAGCCGAGAGATTTGGAGGCGCAGATCAATGTGGCGGTGGAAAATCTGCTGGAAAATCCTAAATGACTGTGATACAATGAACGCATAAGCACGAACGCAGACTTTTAAAGAATGCGATGCCTGTTTACAGGCAAACCGCATTCTGAAAAAGTCTATGTGAGTGTAACGAACACGGAGAAACCGAAGGTTTCGACGTGAGCGCTTATGCGGGTTGCGCAGATAGTAAAATAAGTGTAACGAACACGGAGAAACCGAAGGTTTCGACGTGAGCGCTTATGCGGGTTATGTATATAATAAAAGACGGGGGATACATATGAGTAAGGATGGTTATGTATTTGGACTTGATATAGGAACGAGAAGCATCGTCGGTACCGTGGGTTACCGGGTGGGGACAGATCGTTTTGTTGTCGTGGCACAGGTTGCTGTGGAGCATACGACAAGGGCGGTGATCGACGGGCAGATTCACGATATTCCGACGGTGGCGCGGACCATCGCCCAGGTAAAGACAAAGTTGGAAGAAAAGATCGGGGGAGCACTCCGGCAGGTCAGTATTGCGGCAGCAGGACGTGTGTTAAAGACCAAAAATGTATATGTGGAATATGAGATGCCCACTGAGGCGAAAGTGAGCCAGGAACATATTCATTCCCTGGACAGTCTCGCGGTGGAGAAAGCCTATGAGGAAATCCGTACTGAAACCGATCACAAGGACAAACATTTTTATTGTGTCGGTTATTCACCGGTAAAGTACTATCTCAATGGATATCCTATGGAGATGATCGAAGAGCACATGGCGTCCTCCATCGGTGTGGAAATGATCGCCACTTTTCTTCCCGATGAAGTGGTGGAAGGACTTTATTCTGCTGTGGAAGATGCTGGACTGCAGGTGGCAAGCCTGACACTGGAGCCTATTGCGGCGATTAATATCGCCATTCCCGAGCGTTTCCGTCTGCTGAATATTGCGCTGGTGGACGTGGGAGCGGGGACTTCGGATATTTCCATCGTAAAAGATGGAAGTATCATTGCCTTTGGCATGATCCCCCTGGCAGGAGATGAAATTACAGAGGCCATTGCCCGCGAGTTCCTTGTGGATTTTGAGATGGCGGAAAAGATAAAAAAGGCGGCTGCCAGAAAAAAGATCGTATCCTTTAAAAATATTATGGGAGAAGCGTATAAGGTTGGATATGAAGAGCTTCGGGAGACTACAGAAGAAGCGATTCGTCTTATCGTAGAAAAGGTCTCGGAAAAGATCATTGAACTCAATGGTGGAAATTCCGTAAGCGCGGTCTTTGTCGTGGGTGGCGGCGGTAAGATGCCAGGATTTACAGAGAGAATGTCAGAATGCCTTTCCCTGCCAGAAAACCGCGTTAGCATACGGGGAGCAGAGGTCCTTCAGCAGGTGGATTTTTCGGCGGCTGGTGTAAAAAAGGATTCTACTCTTGTGACACCCATTGGGATCTGTCTGGAATATTATGAACAGAAGGGCAGTTTTATTCACGTAAAAGTAAACGATGAGCGGATCAAGTTATATGATAATGGCAAGGCCACGATACTGGATGCCTGTCTTCATGCTGGATTTGCCCAGAGCAGCCTGTTCCCAACCAGAGGCGACAGTCTCACATACTTTGTGAACGGGGAAGAACGGGTGACTAAGGGGCGTCTTGGCGAGGCGGCGGAGGTCATGCTCAACGGAAAAGAAACAAGTCTCAATGAGATCGTACATGAAAATGATATCATACAGATCAAAGCGGCCACCCGCGGCGAGAATGCGTCCCTTACCCTGAGACGCATTCCTGAATACCGGAAAGAATTACAGTATACGGTGTTTGGGAAAATTGTGCTCTGTCCGGTCATGGCAGAGGTAAATGATAAGAGCCAGAATCATTCTTATGTGATCCAGGAGGGAGACCGTGTGAAGATCCTGGATACCTATACCGTTCAGCAGCTTCTGGAATTCATGGGGCGGCCGGTGGAAGATAAAGTGCTTGTCGGCGGGAAAGAGCAGGACAGGAGCGCCAGACTGGAAAACGGAGCGGTGCTGGAGAAGATTCTTTCAGAACCCATAAAAGAAGAAAAGAAGATACCGGAGCGGCCGGTAAAAAATGTGATGGCAGATCTGACAGTTCCAGATATTTCTCTGGGACCAGATCCGCTGCTGGCACCAGTCCGCCCCCTGCCGGCATGGGCGGCGGATCTTCCCATCAGCAATCCGGCAGTGAGGCCCCAGCAGAGTGTGGCAGTGCCTCCGGCATCTTCCACTTCGAGTTCCGGGATGGGGCAGACCGGATACCTGGCGGGCGTGGGCGGCCGGCGTATCCGGGTTAAGATCAATGGTAAAGAGGTAACACTGATGGAAAAACGAAATCATTCCTTTGTGGATATTTTTGACGTATATCCCTTTGATCTTACAAAACCTGGCGGGAAGCGGCTCATATCCCGACTGAATGGCAGGGATATCAGTGACTTTACGACAGCGGTCTATGAGGATGACAGTATTGATCTATACTGGGAAAAATAAGAAGGATGGAAAAGAGAAATGAAACTTTACAGCATTGCCAGTGGAAGTAGTGGAAACAGTATATTTATCGGTTCCGAGGGAAATTCCGGCGGGATTCTCGTGGATACGGGGATCAGCAAAAAGCGCATAGAAGAAGGCCTTGCGGCAGAGCATGTTACCATGGATCATATACAGGGGATCTTTATCACCCATGAACATTCTGATCATATCTGCGGTCTGGGACCAGTGCTTCGCAAATATGCCATTCCGGTATATGCCACAGAGGGTACCATTGATTCGATCCTGAGAAATGGGAAATGCGGGAAGGTGGATGCGGATCTCTTTCAGCCCGTGCGTCCCGATGTCCCGGTGAATGTGGGTGGTATGGAGGTCATGCCTTTTTCGATCTCCCATGACGCGGCGGACCCGGTGTGTTATACGATCCGTGAAGGAAATACGAAGGTGGCTGTGGCCACGGATATGGGTGAGTACACCGACTATACCCTGTCCCATCTGGAGGATTGTGAGGGAATGCTTCTGGAGGCAAACCATGATATTAATATGCTGCAGGCGGGGAGTTATCCCTATCAGCTGAAACTGCGTATTCTCGGCAAGGAGGGACATCTTTCAAACGATGCCTGCGGGCGATTGCTTCGAAGACTGGTGCATTACCGGTTAAAACATATTTTGCTGGGCCATCTCAGCCAGGAAAATAATTATCCCGAACTCGCTTATGAGACGGTTCGCTATGAACTGGCACAAGAGGAACTGGCAGCTGGAGAGGAGCTGTTTCTCGGAGTGGCAGGGCGGATGGCGCCGACACCGCCGGTATTTGTAAATTAAAATAAAGGGGAACGGAGTTCACCAAATAGAAATGAGGGTAAAGATGAAAAAGACCATTATAACAGTAGTAGGAAAAGACAGCGTGGGAATCATTGCAAAGGTATGTACGTATCTTTCGGAAAATGGAATCAATATTCTGGATATTTCCCAGACCATCGTAGATGGATTTTTTAATATGATGATGGTAGTGAATACAGATCTTTCCTCCAAGAAGTTCGTGGAGCTTTCGGAAGAATTAGAAGAGCTGGGAAAAGGCATTCATTGTATTATAAAAGTCCAGCGAGAGGATATCTTTGACAAGATGCACAGAATATAGTGGAGGAAAGGGAAATATCGTGATTAATATAAATGAAGTAATTGAGACAAATAACATGATCGAGAAAGAAAACCTGGACGTGCGGACCATTACGATGGGAATCAGCCTGTTGGACTGCATAGACAGCGATCTGCATCGCTTATGTGATAATATCTATAATAAAATAACGTCCATGGCAGAGAACCTGGTGGCTGTAGGTGAGGAAATCAGCATGGAGTATGGCATTCCCATTGTAAACAAGAGGATATCCATCACGCCGGTGGCTCTGATCGGCGGATCTGCCTGTCAGACGCCGGAGGATTTTGTGGAGATTGCCAGGACTCTGGACCGGGCTGCGAAACAGGTAGGTGTGAATTTTATCGGCGGTTATACGGCGCTGGTGTCAAAGAAAATGACCACCGCCGACAAGAACCTGATCTGTTCGATTCCCCAGGCTCTTGCCTGCACCGAGCGGGTGTGCAGCTCTGTCAATGTGGGTTCCACCAAGACAGGATTGGATATGGATGCCATCCGCCTGATGGGTAAAATGGTAAAGGAAACGGCAGTTTTGACCCGTGACAACGACTCCTTGGGCTGTGCCAAACTGGTGGTGTTCTGCAATGCACCAGACGACAACCCTTTTATGGCAGGGGCTTTCCATGGGGTTACAGAAGGGGATGCCATCATCAATGTGGGCGTCAGCGGTCCCGGTGTTGTAAAAACGGCATTGGAAAAAGTAAAGGGTGAGGATTTTGGAAAGGTCTGCGAGACCATCAAAAAGACCGCCTTTAAGATAACGAGAGTGGGACAGTTGGTAGCCTATGAGGCGTCCAGACGTCTCGGCATTCCCTTTGGTATCATTGATCTGTCTCTGGCGCCTACTCCGGCGGTAGGTGACAGTATTGCGGAAATATTTGAAGCGCTGGGGCTGGAACGGGCGGGCGCTCCCGGAACCACAGCGGCGCTTGCCATGCTCAACGACCAGGTAAAGAAAGGCGGCGTAATGGCGTCCTCTTATGTGGGTGGCCTCAGTGGCGCCTTTATCCCTGTCAGTGAGGATCAGGGAATGATCGATGCGGTGACGGAGGGTGCCTTGACACTGGAGAAACTGGAGGCTATGACCTGTGTGTGTTCAGTGGGGCTGGATATGATCGCCATTCCCGGAGATACGAAAGAGACGACCATCGCTGGAATCATCGCGGATGAGATGGCCATCGGCATGGTGAACCAGAAGACAACAGCGGTGAGAATTATCCCTGTCCAGGGAAAGGCCGTAGGGGATCAGGCAGAGTTTGGAGGCCTTCTCGGTTACGCGCCGATCATGCCGGTGAATCCCTTTGGCTGTGATGATTTTGTAAACCGCAGGGGACGAATCCCTGCACCGATCCACAGCTTTAAAAATTAGCTTGATGGAACCAAAAATGAATTTGAAGTAAAGCGTCTAATTCGCAGTATTCCCTAGACGAAAAAGCAGAAGCATATATTTTGAAAACTCTGGAACAATAGCAGTAATAGTGAAAAGGGAAAGGGCAGTCTGGTGCAAAGGCTGAAACGGGGTACAGATTATGTTGGAACCGATAGATTATCAGAAGATTTTTACCTACTTTGAAGAGATATCCAGTGTACCGAGGGGATCCTATCACAACGAGAAGATCAGTGATTATCTAGTAAATTTTGCGAAGGAACATGGGCTGGAGTACAGGGTGGATGAAGCGCTGAACGTGGTGATTAAGAAACCGGCTTCTCCAGATTGTACCAGGGATGAGCCAGTGATGCTCCAGGGGCATATGGATATGGTATGTGTCAGCGAGGATCAAACCCACGATTTTCAGAAACAGGGACTTAAGCTGCTGATCCGTGACGATTATCTGGAAGCGGAGGGAACGACATTAGGCGGTGACGATGGCATCGCCCTTGCCTATATGCTGGCAGTGCTGTCCAGAGATGAGATTACCCATCCGCCCATTGAAGCCGTATTTACCACAGATGAAGAGGTGGGGATGGACGGAGCTTCGGCACTGGATGTGTCCGATCTGAGGGCAAAGCGTCTCATTAACATTGACAACGAAGAAGAGGGCGTGCTTCTGGTCAGCTGTGCCGGCGGGGCCACAGCCAGGGTAACCTTCCGGCAGGAGAAAACGATCTGTTCCGGTGAAGTGATTACCTTTTCTGTGTCTGGGTTGACCGGGGGACATTCTGGCACAGAGATTGCCAAACATCCACTGAATGCTTCGATATTACTCGGCAGGATACTGGCACAGGCTTATGAGGATCATCCTTTCCGGTTACTATCCTTTACCGGTGGTGATAAGGACAATGTAATAACGAGAGAGGCCGTCTGCCGCATAATTTGTGATACAGACGCAGCGGCTCTGGTGCAGAGTCTGCAGAAACATGCCGGGGTTTGTGGAGAGGAAGTGCGTTCTGCAGAGCCCCGGGTCCAGTTTGGGGTGCAGAGAGAAGACATTTCCCAAATAGAGTGCTTTGACAGTGGTTTTACGGAAGCGGTACTTCGCTTTTTGAATCTGACGATAATCGGTGTCCAGGTTATGAGCGGGGATGTGCCGGGGATGGTGGAGAGTTCTCTGAACATGGGTATTGCTGCCACTGGAGAGGATGAGATTCGGTTTGGATTTTCCGTCAGAAGTCAGAAAGGGAGCTACCGGGATCATATGCTGGAGCAGTTAAGGTGGCTGGGAGATTGTGTCTCCCAGGGAAAAGCCGTTTTTGGATTTGAGGTTTTCGGAAGATATCCGGCATGGGACTATAAACGGGATTCCCTGCTCCGAGACATTATGATTGAGGAATCCAGGAAAGTATTGGGGAGAGAACCGAGAGTTGAAGGAATCCATGCAGGTCTGGAATGCGGCATATTATCCCATAAGATACCGGGACTGGATATCGTTTCCATGGGCCCCGATATACTGGATATACACACTGTAAAGGAGAGAATGAGTATTTCGTCGGCAAGACGGAATTTTGATCTGCTGCTCCGGGTTTTGGAGAGACTGGCACGGTAGCAGCAAAGGGAGGATCGTATATGGATAAGTTTGAGATTATTGGTAAGAAGCTGGAACACAAGGGAAAGATTGTAGATTTTTATTCCATGAATGTTAAGGTTCCCAATGGCAACACTGCCGAATGGGATCTTATCGAGCACAAAGGCGCGGCAGCGGTGGTGCCGGTGGATGATGAGGGAAAAATTCTCATGGTACGGCAGTACCGGGGCGCCATAGATGATATAATGCTTGAAATCCCTGCTGGGGGAAGGGACAGTGTGGAAGAGGATTTTAAGATCTGCGCCGCCAGGGAGCTGGAGGAAGAAACCGGGTATCGTTCGGAGGACATCCGTCATCTGATCAATGTCAATACAGCGGCAGCATATACCAGCGAATTGATCGCTGTATACTATGCAGAG
This sequence comes from uncultured Eubacterium sp., assembly GCA_948848225.1. GTDB lineage: Bacteria > Bacillota > Clostridia > Lachnospirales > Lachnospiraceae > Eubacterium_F. Next base: position 10,741 of record CAQOJF010000008.1, on the reverse strand, counting down.
AACCTCATTCCCTCCAGGCAGAGACTGGATGAAAATGAGGTTGTCAATGTTGAGCGGTATTCCATCGAGGAAATCGAGAAGATGATTTATTCGGGAGAGATCACCGATGCCAAGACCATTGCCGGGGTGCTTGCCTATAAGAATCTTAAGAGAAAAAATAAGTGAGGAGTGACTGCAATGGGGACGATTAGCATTACTTTCCAGGCAGTGACGAAATAAGTTCGGATCGTTTTTCGATTGATATAGCCGCAGAGTGTTTAAAAAGGCATGGAATTCCATATGTTATAGGGAAGATCTGGACTACGGACGCATTTTACAGGGAAGCGCCAGCAGTGATTGAAGAACGTAAGCTGCAAGGCTGTATTGCTGTTGACATGGAATGTTCTGCATCGTTAGCTGTTGCAAAATTTAGGGATATACCAGTGATTCAGTTCTTTTACGGAGCGGATAGTTTAGATGGACATAAGTGGGAAATGAGGAATTTAACAGATTATGGTATAATTCATAGTGATACATATATGACGATTGCTTTGGAATGTGGTATTGCTTCGGATACCATGGGGGGTGTTGGTGCGAGCCCAACTCAGTGAGCTAAAAGTATCGGAAGATCCTGCAAATAGAGAAAAGTAAATTTCTTTGTTTATGGGATCTTTTTTTATACGGAAATTTATCTACGATGATGTGATCTTCCTGTTTGAATGCAGTAAATTTGTGAGATACTTTTTCAGGAAATATCACTTGACACGAGAGGACTATTATGATAGTCTATAAGTGACTATAATAGTAGTGAAAGGGGTGTAGGAGTTATGAAAAAATAATGATCAAGTTATAGACTTTTTCTGTGTATCGTTTTACTGTAATTTATCTGGCGTTTTTTGAACGCCGAACAACTTTTGGGAAGGAGTGGTAATATGAATGAAAAAATAAAAAGAGCGGTTGCTTTCATGATGGTGTTTTTAATCTTATTGGGAAACCTGCCTTCCTTTAGGGGCTTCTTTGTTAGAGCAGCAGGCTCAGACGTCATACGGAATGATGAAACGGGAATACCGGATAAGACACTTTATCAGATGATCCTAAAGGAGTTGGGAAAGAAACCGGATAGTACTTTCACAGAAGAGGAAGCGCAGAAGGTATATCGTCTATCGCAGGACATATATACACCAGATGATCTGGATAGAAAAGAAGAAGAGAAAATCGTTTCTCTTCAGGGAATAGAAAAATTAACAAATTTAAGTGTCTTTCTGCCCGGGAGAAATAATATCACAGATCTTAAAACCTTAGAAAGTTTAAAAAATTTAAGTTCTCTTGGTTTACGGTATTCCACCTGTATTACGAGTATTGAGGGACTGCGTAACTTAACTCAGCTGGAAAGCCTTCAGCTTCCTGATACAGTAACGGATTTAAGCCCAATTGAGGGGATGACGAAACTGAGCTCTTTGAGTGTAATGGATGCTAATATAAGCACTTTGCCGGATTTAACAAAACATACGGAACTAATTGGTCATCATACTTATTTACAGGGGAACAACCTTACAAAAGCAGAACTGACTTCTAAACTGCCGAAACAGTTAGTAGAAGATAAAACGTGGCTGAAACAAACCATTGATCTCCAAAAATACAATGTGAAGAAAATACTGAAAGTAACTTCCCCTAAAAAGGTGACGAAGATTACCAGCAAGACAAAAAAGATAGTCGGAAAAGCAGATAAAACCCTGCAGGTTGAACTTTATTATTTCAGCCGTAAAGGGAGAAAGCGAATTAAGAAGGTAAAAGCGAATAAAAACGGTGTGTTTAAGATGAAAAAGTTAAACTTGAAAAAATATAAGAAAAAGAAATTTACTCTGAGATCGTATTATATAAATAATTATTACTACGAAGAATGGGAAATGAAAGCGTACACATTTAAGCTGAAGAAATAGGAAGGAAGAAATCCGCAAAATCAAAATGAAATTTGGGAAATAACTGAAATAGTTATAAACCTCAAAACTGTTGTAAGAAAATGGTATACAGTTTGGGGGTTTTTGTCCAGATTTGGAAAAGATGATCAAGGGAAAATACCGTCAGAGAGAATTTACAATAGGTTTCAAAATCTTTATAGAGGGTTTACTTGATGATTTTTAACATAGTAGCAATGTCCTCGGTTGCCATTGCTGCTTTTGATTTTTCGATTAAGATGTTTCCCCCTGTCATTATGTATGACGGCATTACTCGAATACCTTCATAATAGATTTCGCTTTTTCGCAATTTATAGGTGGAAACGGCAGGAATAGCATTTTTCTTTGTAGACTTTTTTGCAATCATGTTAAAGGCTTTCTTTGCAACATCACCCATAAGCATAATAACCTTTATATTGGGGAATAAAGAAAGCTCTGCTTCTAAATAGGGCAAACTGTTTTCAATGCTGCTTTTATTAATGGTATATTCTGTCTTTGGGGTTTTTACGGCATTTGTAATATAGATACCCTTTTGCAATATGTCTTGTATGGAAGTGACCTCTGTACCCGCCCCTTGCAAAAGAGGAATCGTTGTTTTCAGATAATCAGCGTCGGGGGTTCCATAAAAATCTTGTAAAGGGTCAGAGGGAACAACTTCATTTATCATAATTGCCTTAATAGTAAGTGGGTCAATATCAATGTTGTTTAGATAAATGCCGTTTGCCATACCTACTTTCGTTTCAAGTTCTTTTTTAATATTCATATCTTTATTCTCCTTTATGATGATCTCTTGCGGCTTCATGCTTCATTTTCAATGTTTGACGAATAGATTTAGGGCGGATGATTGTTACTTTGTTTCCGAATGACATAAGAAAATCATATAGCCAATTATTTTCCGGCAGGGTGAGCTTAACCGTATATCCATCTTCGTGTTTTGTAATAGTCGCATCGTCCAGCGTATCAAATAACCTGTACCCAACATCTAAAGTAAATTCCAATTCCAGATCTATTAAATCTCCAATTTTCTCCGGCTTTGGAAAAACAGAATGATATTGTATATCTGCTTTTCGTTCAAAATGTGCTTCTGTTAAAATTAGGTTTTTTATTCTTGAAAGACGAAACAATCTGTTTTCATTTCGTGAAACACAAAAAGCATACAAATACCATGCCCTGTCTTTATAAACTAATTTGTATGGATATACGTTTCGTTTGCCGCTATTCCCGGAAGAAGTGTGATAATCAAAGGTGATTTCGCGATTTTCTAATATAGATAGTTTTAGTTGTCTAAACAATCTATTTTCGTTTTCCGCAACACTACCCCAACGTGAAAAATCTACATCAATCCAATCCGTTAAACCGATTTGAAAAATTGCACCAAGTTTGTTCAAAACGGCGTCTACCTCTGGATATTGAACGGCTGACAGACTTTGTAAGCCGGATAATATCTTTAACTTTTCGCTATCTGAAAAAAAGGATTTATTGAGGACATAATTATCAAGAAACTGTATGCCGCCGTTTCTTCCTGTTGTAACATAGATCGGAATACCCGCACTGCTTATAGCATCTACATCACGATAAATTGTGCGGACGGACACCTCAAATTTCTCTGCTAATTCGGGAGCAGTAGCATGTCCTTTATCCAATAGGTAATACAAAATTCTAAACAGTCTGCTTTCCTGTAACTTATCACCTCCATAACTAGATTATATCATAATAATCATGACAACGTCATGTCAAGGTTTTGTATGATCCCTTATATATGGCGCGAAAAACTATCCACAGTCTATTAAAAAATATGTCAAAATCTATTTTATTGACTTTAAATTATTTTTTTGATAAAATGAAAGTGTTCACTTGCATGGAGGTGATAAAATTGGATGAAACAAGTCAAAAAATTATAGATGCGGCAATGATGTTAGTAAGAGATAATGGGTATGTCGCCACTACAACGAAAGCGATTGCAAAAGCTGCAGGTGTGAATGAGTGTACCCTGTTTCGGAAATTTAAGAATAAGAAAGATATTGTGCTGCAAGGTGTAAGCCAAGCGGGATGGAGGGCAAATATAACTCCAGAAGTTTTTGAAAATGTGCAGTGGGACCTGCAGTCAGATATAGAGATGTTTATGAGAGCATATATGGACAGGATGACGCCAGATTTTGTAAATTTGTCTATCGGTTTGAGAGCCCCTCAATTATATGAGGAAACGTCTGCCCTCATTATGAAAGTTCCACAGGCTTTTTTATCATCGTTTACGCAGTATCTTAATAAAATGTTTGATTTGGGAAAAATACCAAAAGCAGATTTTGATGCGCTGGCTCTAACAATTTTTTCATCAACATTTGGTTATGCGTTTTTAAATGCGTCTTTCGGCGATGAATTATCTAAAGTAGAAAAAGATGAATATATAAAAAGCAGCGTACAAATGTTCATAAAAGGATTAGAACAGTAAAAATCTGTACTGCCCTATGGGTAGTACAGAAAAAAATAAACTGTATGCAAGCAAGCGCACGCATACATACATAAGGAGGAATATTTTTATGGAGATAACAGGTGCTGAATTATTTGTAAAAGCATTGAAAGAGGAATCTGTTACAACTTTATTTGCTTATCCAGGAGGACAGGCAATAGACCTGTTTAATGTGTTATATGGAGAAAAGGAGATAGATGTTATTTTGCCACGCCATGAGCAGGGGTTAGTCCATGCGGCAGACGGATACGCCCGTTCCACAGGAAAAGTGGGTGTCTGCCTTGTGACAAGCGGACCAGGAGCTACCAATCTCGTTACGGGTATTGCCACTGCAAATTATGACAGTGTTCCGCTTGTATGCTTTACGGGGCAGGTGCCAACCAGCCTTATTGGGAATGCTGCTTTTCAAGAAGTAGATATCGTGGGCATTACAAGAAGCATCAGCAAATATGCGGTAACAGTACGAAAGAGAGAGGATTTAGCAGAAACAATCAGAAAAGCTTTTTATATTGCAAAGACAGGAAAGCCGGGGGTAGTTGTTGTTGATTTGCCAAAGGATGTTCAGAGGGCATATGGCAGTGACAGCTATCAAAAGGAAATTACTGTAAGAGGTTGTAAGCCGAATACTTTCGTTCATATGGGGCAATTAAATAAAGCATTGGATATTTTGAGCCATGCTAAAAAACCTGTTTTTTTGTTAGGCGGCGGAGTTAATATTGCCCATGCAAATAAGGAAATGACACAGCTTGCAGAATTGACAGGAGTTCCCGTTATTACAACTATTATGGGAAAAGGGGCAATTCCCACAACAAATAATTTGTATGTTGGGAATATAGGTATTCACGGAAGTTATGCAGCCAATTCTGCCATCAGTAATTGTGATGTCCTTTTCTCAATAGGAACAAGGTTCAATGACCGTATTACAGGGAAAATCGAAGAATTTGCAGCAAAGGCAAAGATTATCCATATCGACATTGATACGGCAGCTATTTCCCGTAATATTGTTGTTGACGTTCCAATCGTAGCCGATGCGAAGAAGGCGATATGTGCTTTGCTTGAAATGGCAAAGCCACTACATATTTCAGAATGGACAGATGAAATAAACCGCCTAAAACTGGAATATCCGATTGATATGGAAAAAAGCGGTTTGACACCGCAGATGGTTATTCAATCTGTCAATGAACTTTTTGAAGATGCTGTTGTAACCACTGATGTAGGTCAAAATCAGTTATGGACAACGCAGTTTCTTGATATTGACGAAAATAAGCGAATGCTGACATCTGGCGGCTTGGGAACGATGGGATACGGTTTTCCCGCCGCAATTGGAGCGAAGCTTGGAAATCCCCATAAAGATGTAATTGCCATCTCTGGTGATGGCGGTATGCAGATGAACATTCAAGAAATGGCGACGGCCATTGTTTATGAACTGCCTGTTATTATCTGTATATTGAATAATGGATATTTGGGGAATGTGAGGCAATGGCAGGAGATGTTTTATGACAGGCGTTATTCGAGTACCTGCATGCGTTACCGAAGAAGTTGTGATACAGGCTGTAATACCCCGAATCATTGCTGTCCGGAATATACGCCGGATTTTATCGCACTGGCAGAAAGCTACGGGGCGAAAGGCATCCGTGTTACAAAGGCAGAGGATATAAAAACAGCTTTGATAAGTGCAAAGCAGAATGCGAAAACGCCTACGGTTATTGAGTTTATCATAGACAGAGAAATCAATGTTATGCCGATTGTTCCGCCAGGGAACTCCCTTAATGACATGATTTTAAGTGAGGATTGAATTTGTTTATTTGTGGAAAATGAAATAGACGTACTTGCATGTATCACAGGTTTCTTTACTGCTGGGGGTGATTTTTTATGCTCAAATTGTCAAGAAAGTACTTTGTGAGTATGGTATATTATTACTATCAGGAATATAAAGAACAGTCTGAAAAATGACTGGATATAGATTGAGTCGGCCGACAACATCTTTCAGGACAGGGAGCACTGCAATGAAAAACTTCTATATTTTGACCGATGCACTAACATATATTGAAAAAAATATCTGTGAAGATTTTCACTGTCAGAAGGTAGCAGATCATTGCGGAGTATCCCTGTCCAGCCTTCAAAAACTATTCCGCCTGGCACTTCGCAGAAGCGTAAGGGATTATATCCAGCGGAGGAGAATCTGTTTGGCAGCGAGAGATATTCTTGACACAAAAATGAAAATAATCGACATTGCGTATAAGTATCAGTTTGGTTCTCCAGAAAGCTTTACAAGGGCATTTAAAAAGGTATGGAATGAATCTCCTACCTCCTATCGGGCAACTTGGAAATTTTCCGGGATATATCCCAGACTGGATTATCATTATCAGGAAGGAGCTGACGAAGAAATGGCAAGAAAAAAAGTAGATATTAGTGAAGCATATGATGAAATCGTAAAAATGGGGGGATCTTATGTAATCTGTTTCGACATTATCGGTCTGGTGCCTATCAATGAGGTATCATTTGAAGCGGGAGATATCGCGATCGTAGAGAGCTTAAGACGAATCGACCATGTGGCAGGAGATGATATGATGACGTTTCGCATCGGCGGGGATGAATTTGCCCTTATTACTGGGAGTAAAGATCTCTCTTATGTGGAGGATCTTTCCAGAGAGGTGCTTAGCCACAACGGAGAGTACGTCTCATGGGAAAACCAGAAAATCCCTTTAAGCCTGAGGGCAGGTATCCACCAGGTTCCAGAAAATAATCTGAAGTATGATGATTTTTACTCAGGAATGCACAAAGCGATTGAAGAGTGCCGCAGGCAGGAACAAATAGTTAAAAAAGTATGAGGGGATGGTGAAATATTGAAAGGTATGATATACTGATGATTGGAGGTGAAGGGCATGACAGTCTCATCCATAATTACATTAGTTATTTATCTTATGGTGGCCGCTATGATGATTGGTATTGGAATTTCACAGTTAAGAAGTTCATCACCGGTTGGTTTTTATTCAGGTGAAAAACCGCCTAAGGAAGACGAACTGACGAATGTGCAGGCATGGAATCAAAAGCATGGTATGATGTGGTTGGTATATGGAATAATCATTCTTTTTTCATACGCTGCAGGATATATTATTGGAGACAGTATTTTATGCCTGATTCCACTTTTAGGAGGGTTAATAGTGCCCATTATTGTGATGATTTGGTATCATCATAAATTAATCAGAATATATAAAAAGCTATAACATTGTTATCATCCCTCAATTTCTCCAGCTCGTTTGAAAGCGAACTTTGCAACAATAACAGCAATGATCTCGTTGATGATAGCGGTTGCAACAATTGTTCCTGATACAATTGAAGCAAGGGAGGTATCAATAGTAGCTAAAGTTGAAACAGCGATACCTGTAAATACCAAAGACACGCCAGAGTGGGGCAGTAATGTAAATCCAAGATATTTTGTGACAGAGGGTTCCGCTTTTGTCATCTTACCGCCCCAATACGCCCCACCGATTTTTCCTGTTGCCCTTGAAAGAATATAAATTGCCGTAAATAATCCTGCCCCTGATATCAAACGATAATCCAACGGCATGCCAAGGTTTACTATGACAATAACGAATGAGAGATTCAAAAGAGGATCATATAGTGTCAGTACATTAGCAAGTTCCTGTTCGGGAATTTTATTGGCAATGGTTGCACTAAACCCCATGCCAATCAAAGAAAACAATAAAAATATGAAGCAGTTCAATCACCATAGTAAATCCACCAGCCTTTCTATTACATCTTCCAATTCTGAGCAGTCGTTGCAAAGCTTTTCAAATGAACCATCAACAATAACTCGAAACGCTTTTTTGTCTGTCTCGGATGGTTCTCCATAAAATGATGCAGCGATGATTTCCCAAAGGGAATCCGCCTTCTCTTTTGTATATGCGGAAATCCTTTGATTCAGTGTATATTTATTGAAAATATCACTGTGTGTCATTCTTTTTGAATCAAAGTAGATATGAAGCAATTCTTTATAGGACGACTGTGTATTTTTGTTAATAAGCTCTTTTGCCTGCTCTGTGGCGTCCGAATAGTAAGATTCATATAAAGCTACCGCAAGCGTCTCTTTGTCAGAAAAATATTTATAAACCGTTTTCTTGGAAATCTTCAGTTTATTGGCTAATAAATCGACCGAAAATTTTAACCCTTCCTTTCTCAGACCTTCAATAGAAGCCTGAATAATTTTGTCTTTCATTTTGGAAACTAAATCTCCTTTTTTTGTTTCCATTATATTATTCCAAATGGAATTTATCAACAAGGGAAGTTTCTATACACAGGTGATCTGAACTGTAAGCCGTCATATATTTAAAAAGTGATGGAATAATTTGACAAAATTATAAAAATATAGTATAATAAATACAAGAAAAGTATAAAAATTTGATTTTAGGAGGTTGGTAATATGGTTAAAAGAAGATTTTTTTATTTTTTATTGATATTGTCTTTAATAATTACAATGCTGCCAGAAATTTCATCAGCAAAATCTAAAAAAATAAAATTATCGAAGAGAAATGTTACACTTAATAGAAATGAATCATGTACAATTAAGCTAAAAGCCGCTAAGAAAAAGAAAATTAAATGGTATAGTACGAATAAGAAAATAGTTTCGGTGAAAAACGGTTTAATAAAGGCTAAAAAGAAAGGAAAGTGTATTGTTATTGCAAAGTATAGAGGAAAAGAATACAGATGTAATGTTCTGGTAAAGGAAATGAAAAGTACTCCAAAGGCACCGGAAACTAGCGCGAAATTGCCAACAAAAACGCCTTCTGTTTCTCAATCATTGCCGAGTGAAGACTCTAAAGGTGATTATAATTTTTCTGAAATTAAAAATTTCGATGGTATAATGTTCGAGGCGAAAGTGGATGGAGATGTTTTGAATTTAAAAATTACCAATCATTCCGGAACAGATATTACTTTAGAAAAAACTTTTCTATTGGAATATTACAATAACGGTCAATGGGAAACTGTAAAAACAAAAACAGGCAGCTATTTTCAAGAAATTTTATTGATTGTAAAGAATGGCGGTGAATATACAGAAAAAATAAACTTAAATCAGTATTTTACGGGATTAACTTCTGGAAAGTACCGAATTACAAAGTTGGTTAGAGCAAATAATCAAGGGAAAATACAGTCTGAATTTGCAATGGAATAAGGGGGAACAAAACATTTAATAGTATTGTAGTTTGGAGTAAATTAGTAGTATTATTTTTAATGAACAGGAGGTATGTATTTTATGAAAGAAAAAATTTTTGGAGCAGTACTACTATTTTGGGCATTGTTTTTTATATTGCCAGGTTATGTTGCAACAGCACAGGAAGATGATAACGATTATGTAATGGTTGATATGAAAACTGGAGAGGAACAAATTATTGATTTGAGTTCAGGACAGTATAGTAATGCTGAAAAGTTTGTTTCTCATCCGCTTTTTCCCAATCAGAACGAAGAGAAGGCAATAACAGATTTTGATTCTAAAGACCCAGGTATTAGTACACATAGTATTATTGGTAATGATGATAGGTGGAAGGTAACAAATACAAATCAGTATCCATATACAACGATTGCCAGGCTAACTGTAACATATCAGGATGGTACAACAGCCTGTGGAACAGGTGCTATGATAAACGCTCGTTTATTAGCAACAGTTGGGCATGTTTTGATAAACTCAAATGGAGCACATCTTAAATCAGTAAGGATGCAGTTTGGGCAAAATGGAAATTACGTTTATTATGATACAAGTGATTTCAAATCATATATTTATCGAGGAGGATATGAAACAGATCAATCTATAGAAGGAGATTATGGATTTATAGTATTCAAAGACAATACAGTCTCAAAATATACTGGACATATGGGAATTGTAACAGTACCATCAGAAAGTGATACACTATATACGGCGGGCTATCCTGGAGATAAGGGATACTATTATATGTATGCGGTTACAGGTAGTATTGTAAATATGGGAAATGATTTAATATATCATAACATGGATACAATGGGAGGGCAAAGCGGTTCTCCAGTCTATATTATTGGAACAGATGGGTATCCTTATTTGGTAGCGATGCATTCGTCGGGGGGAGGAACAGTAAATGCTGCACGTAGACTAGAGCCAGGATTGTTTTATTGGCTAAGAGATAACGGATATTTGGGGTAATTATTAGTTGTGAAATGTATAAAAAAGAGACAGACATTTAGGGTTTGTCTCTTTTTTGCATATCGGACTTTTTTTCTAATAATAAGGGGAGTAATTGGTCAGACTGGTAAAAGAATAGTAAGCGATTTATAACAAGGTGCCTAGAAAAGTAATTCCATTGCTGGTAAG
>CAQOJF010000007.1:0-90567 GCA_948848225.1 uncultured Eubacterium sp. | reverse complement strand
GTCAGCGTTGATAATAAGTTGTTGTAAATACTTCCTTATCAACGTAAAACTAAAGCATTACGAGATTTTTTAAAAACTAGAATTGGAAAAAAGGATGTGACAGTGTATTGGGAGAGAAAAAAAGTGACACTTAAAGAAAAGGAAATTTATTATATTCTGTGGGAGAATAATACAAGCAAAATATTTACTAAATCTGAGCTGTTTCATAGCCAGAATTCTCTCGATGAATGGGGACGAATGTTGGATAATCGTATTTTTGCACGCTGTAACCGCCAGACGCTTGTAAATGTAGCATATATTTTGAAAGTTGATTCCATGATATGGTTGACAAAGTGGATAAGTACGATTTATATTATCGATATATATTTCAAATAAGCGGGGGACGAAATTTTTATTGAAAAATGACCGTTCAAACAGCAAGAGGACCGTTGGCGAGGGTAAGGAAATTCAAGGCTTGACTTAATCTTATCAGTTCACATATCATGAAAAGAGAAAGGAGGTGCAAAGTGCCGTTAACGGATGGAAGGTGTTATGTGGCTTTTGGAAATAGATATTTTGAAAAATGGGGATTTCTGAATATTATGCCAAGAGAAAAATAAGTATATCTTGAAAGCAGAAATTATTATGAAAAAATTTATTGTGTTAGTTTTATGTGTAGCAGTGTTAATTTGTTCTATTGCCTGCCTGCCCGCTATAGATGCCGAGGCGGCTAAAAAATTTGGAACACATACTTTTGAGTGTCGTGATCAATATCAATCACTTGTATTTAGTAATACATTGTCTGCTAATTTATACTTTGAAGATTGTCCGACTAAGTGGGTGAAAAAAAAGGCCGATTATGAAGCCGATGTAAGAGTGCATACGAGCGATATGATTTCGTATTCTGCTTATCATAACTTATATTGTGACACATCAGGAAATATATCTTATGCCTCGGATCTCTTTCAAATTTACGGGTCTTCAAAATAATTTGAATTAATTATCAGTTTAAAGATCGCATAAACGGGGGTTAAATCATGAGTTATCATAATAAAGTATTCGCATTTGTGTCTGTATTAGTTATAATCTTTTGTACTTCATGTGTCTCAAATGAGGAAACTTCTACAACTTCAAATACAACAGCATTGGAAAAAGATATCTATGTGTGCCGGGAGATTGCGCATCCTAAAAACAATAAAGCGAGTGATTTGGGCTGGGGACAATCAATGATAAATAGTTCCAATTCGTTTAGCATTATGGCAGGGGCATTCCCAGCAGCAGGAGTAAGCCATTGTACCAAATACGAGTATTTATCAGGTAAATGGGATAAATTACAAATTCCTGTGACAACGGGAGAGGATATTTTGACGGCTTTTTACAAAAGCGAATCTGGGAAATTGTATGGCAGAGTCGTGAACAGAGAAACAAATATATATATTGATGCGGAAGATAACCAAACAGATAGCGAAGAGATAGAGGAGGCTTTTTTATATATTATTAACGAAGAAGACGGATCTGCTGAGAAAATCCCTGTTAAGAAATGGAAAGGAATCGAATTTATCGATAACTTAGAGTGGGAGGGGGTTATCAAAGACCAGTATTCTATTTTTTATGATTATGATAAAAAAATAATGTATGCTTATGACTTTGTGAATCAAAAAGTGGCAGAAAGCTGGGGAGATGTTTCACTTAAAGATGTATGCGCCACGAAGGATGGGATCTATGGAATCAATTCGTCGGATACCACACAGATCAGTTTTTTGAAGCTGGGGGCGGAAGAACCAGAGGAATTGATGTTACCGGGGATCCGAAAGGCGGTTGCCGTGGATGTGGTTGATGAAATGATCTTTATATTGGCGCAGGATGGTATTTATGAAGCAAAGCTGGATTCGGATGATGCCTTTGAAAAGATTTATGAAAAAAATGGACTGATAAAAGAGGATGAATATTTATATTATCGGGTGATTGCAAAGGATGATGGCTTCATTTTTTATTTGGCCTCAAGAGATGAGAATCGAAATGTGACTTTTTATGAAATAAAAAAATAAAAGGGATAATCTATATGAAAGAGTTCATATTAACGGGGGTTAAATCATGAGTTGCCATAATAAACTATTCGCATTTGTGTCTGTATTAGTTATAATCTTTTGTACTTCATGTGCCTCAGATGAGGAAGTTTCTAAAGCTTCAAAAACAGCACTTCAAAAAGATACCTATGTGTGCCGGGAAATCGCACATCCTAAAAATAATAAAGCCAGTGATCTTGGCTGGGGGGAATCTATGGTAAATAGTCCTGGTTCATTTACCATTTTGACAGGGTCATTCCCATCCGCTGGAGTAAGCCGTTGTACTAAATATGAGTATTTATCAGGTAAATGGGATAAATTACAAATTCCTGTGACAACGGGAGAGGACATTTTGACGGCTTTTTACAAAAGTGAATCTGGGAAACTGTATGGCAGAGTTGTGAACAGAGAAACAAAAGTATATGCTGCTGATGAGGAAGGAAACCGAAGAAGTAATGAAGAGTTTGAAGAGGCTTTTATATATATTATTAATGAAGAAGATGGAACTGCCGAGAGAATGCCTGTTAAAAAGTGGAAAGGAATTGAATTTATTGATAACTTAGAGTGGGAGGGGGTTATCAAAGACCAGTATTCCATTTTTTATGATTATGATAATAAAATAATGTATGCTTATGACTTTGTGAATCAGGAAATGGCGGAAAGCTGGGAAGATGTTTCATTAAAAGACGTGTGCGCCACGGATGATGGGATCTATGGAATCAATTCGTCAGATACCACGCAGATCAGTTTTTTGAAGCTGGGAGTGGAAGAACCAGAAGAACTGATCTTGCCGGGGATTCGCAAAGCGATTGCCGTGGATGTGGTTGATGGAATGATATTTGTGTTGGCGCAGGATGGTATTTATGAAGCGAAGCTGGATTCGGAGGATGCATTTCAAAAGATATATGAAAAAGATGGACTTATAAAAGAGGATGAATATTTATATTATCGGGCAGTGGAAAAAGATGGCGGTTTCGTTTTTTATCTGACAAGAAGTGATGAGAATAGCAATAAGACTTTTTATGAAATTAAAAAATAAAGCTCATGATATTGAGAAACGGGGTGTGGATAGATTTGGAGCCTGTGAGAGAACGAGTGCTGCATATTATTGAACAGTATACGGATAAGGAGATTAAATCAGGGGAGGACATTAGTCTTATAGATGACCTGGAATTTGACTCTGTTCAGTTAATGGAAGTGTTGACAGAACTCGAAAAAGAATTTGAGATTTCTTTTGAAGAGAGTGAGGTAATATTGGATATGGTCGATCATTTGGAAGAGCTGATTTGTTATATAAGTGATAAGTGAATGTATGCAACATGATGAGAAAATCACCTTGAAACAATTTTGATAAAATCAGGTTTTAGAGGGAAAATTATGTTATCAACTAAAGTAAAAAAAATAGTTCAGCACGCATATCAGACAGTGCCTTTTTATATGAATAAAGCCGGAGGAAAAAGCGTTAATTTAGATGAGTGGCTGGAGTTACCTATTACACAAAAAAATGACTTAGTACAAAAGAATGATTCTTTTATTTCTGCTAATTATTTGGCGGACATGTTGCAAAATAAATTATTGCATGCACATACATCAGGTACGACAGGAAAGTGTGCTGATATTTTTTGGAGTATGTCAGAGTGCAAACGTTCACTTTTGCCGCTTTGGATGGCACGAAGAACATATTATAATATTGTTCCAGGAGATAAATATTGTTATTTTTATTCGGCAAGAAGAATCGGAGAGACGGATGTCGAATTTGAAGAGAGTGAGACTTCGCTTGGCTTTTGCAAAAGTAATTTGAATGAGCAAAAACTAATAAATATTTGGAATCGTATGAAGGAATATAAGCCGGTTTGGATAAATGCCCAGCCGAGTGAATTATTTCTTTTATGCAAAACGATTGAGAAAAATAATCTGGATATGATTCCCACATTGAGGTATGTCGAGTCAACGGGCAAAATGTTATTTACCCATGTAAGGAGATATATAGAAGATATTTTGGGGCTTCATGTTGTAAACCAATATGGATGTTATGAGATGAATTCTATAGCCTATGAGTGTCCATGTGGAAACCTGCATTGTTTTGAAACAAATGTTAAGGTTGAGGTATTAGATGATGCGGACAGACAGCTTGAGGAAGGGATGGAAGGGCAATTATGTGTAACCACACTAAATAATTTTGTCATGCCGTTGATCAGGTATAAGGTTGGGGATTATGGGCGAATTGTCCCCGGTACCTGTAAGTGTGGTGCAAAGGGCAAAATAATTGAGTTGACATCTGGCAGAAGTAATGATTTTGTTACGGATTGTGAAGGTAATAAGTTGTCTGCATTTATATTTGTTAGGTGTGTTGAAAATGTAAACCGGATGTATGAGCATGCAATACTTCAGTTTCAGGTTGTGCAAAGTGACATGAATGAATTTCAAGTTATTCTGGTAGTAGATGAAGAGTTTGAATTTAATGAAATTGCTGACTGTTTTATGAATAATCTGTGGCAGGATACTTTAAGAGATGCCCAGTTCAAATTTTATTTTTCTGCGGAACTTCTTCCCGATGATACTGGAAAATTGAAATGGTTTATAAATAAATGTGTATAGAAGGGGTATAGTATGATAATTAGTCTACCAACGATTCAGAGCGATGTGGATTCTTCTCTGTGCCAGATGATAATTCCAACAGCATTTTACGATAATGGCTGGATTTATAATTTTTTCTGCAGACTCCGTTATGATAAAGAAATGGGGGCTGTTACCTTTGATAAATATAATACCTTTATGAATGAGGGGATATTGTTAAAACGTTATTTTGAGTATCCCTGGAAGCCGGATACAGATTTGAAAGAAGTGTTTTACTTTTTAATTTCATATCTGAAAAAAGGTTATTTAATAGTAAACTATTTGGAGGATATTACATACGATGGGAGATATTATAAACCTTGTCTTTTTTTTTATGATTGCGATGAGACAGCAGGACAATTGAAATTTTTTTGCTGGGGTTATGACAATCAAATACAATCCTTTTCCATGACAATAGAAGAATTATTTTTTGATATACAGAAAGCAAATATTGAGAAGGAAAAAAAGTTTCGGTTTGACATGAAACGGTTTGTATACCAAGAAGGATTTAGGTATGAAAATGATTTGGTGAAAAAGCAGTTTAAGGCAGGCAGACTTGGGGGCGTTAAATTTATTTATCACGTGGAAAAAATGAATGCCAGACAGGTAGAGATTTCTATTTGCACGGTTAGGGAATGGTTTGAGATTTTTCAACAACGGCTGGAATTTTTAGGACATTCAGAAGAATTACATGATGCACCGGAATTTATGAAATTGATTAAGGATGAAACATTTAAGGACAGAAAGAAATATTTACGGAGACTTATCAAAATGTATAATGAACTGTGTGAATTATTTGCAGAGTCTGCCCAGGGGGAATTATAATAATGAAAAAAGTACTGAAGAATTTAGAGCCTTGGATCCGTCCATATCTTGGCGATGCCTTTTGTTTTAGCACAATAAATGATATAGCCTTTGAATCCGGGTGGGTTTATGATAAGTATATTCACCTGGAATTTACGCCACAGGATGGACATATTAAGTATGCAGGTTATGACTATTATGATTTTGTACCAGATCAGGGGCTTTTTATAAAATCATATACGCAGATACCATTTTCGTTTTGTACGCAGCAGTATATATGCGGATTAATTATGGAGATGATAGATGACGGAGAATATTTTTTTGCACTGTGGGATGAAAATGTAGTGACTAATTTTTTATATAACGAGGATCAACAGGGAATTTTTGAACATGGCTGTTTTGTTTATGGATATGACAGTGAACGAGAGATATTTTATTCCCAGGGTTATTTAAGAGATGAAAAGTGGAAAAGAGCAGAGATTCCCTATAGTGTTTTTTACAGGGCATTATCTTATTACCCGGAAAAAGGAGAAATTGCTTTTATTGGTTACAAAACTGTTGAAAATTATTCCTGGACTTTTGACTTTGAGAAAATGAAAGAGGAATTTAAGATATATCAGGAAACTTTCCATATGGAATCAAACCGTATTTTGGATGCGGGGGCAGAAAAAGGTTATTTTGAAAACTTATTAATAGAGCGTAGAATACATTACCCATCTCTATACTGTATGTATGAACATAAAAAAAATATGGTCAGACGGATGGAGTACTTGATTGAGAAACGTTATATAAGTGAGGCGGATGGGAAAAATTTATTAACTCAGATCCAGGATATTGAGAGTGATTATAAAAAAATAATGCTTTTTGGTGTTAAGTATATTTTGAACCAAGAGAAGGGTCTTTTAGAGATGATATATATAAAAGCTATGAAAACGATTGAAAGGGAAAAAGAATTTATTTTTAAGCTGTTGGAAAGTTTCAATGCCGTATCAGGCTCTGTGTAAAATAAAATTAAGTAACAAAATATTTGGTGGAAGTGATATATTATGCTATAATACTCTTATATACCCCAGAAAGGATGGAAGAGTATTTATGAATCAAAGCAGGTACGGCATCGAAAGCTGCAGTAAAATATATTAGATGGAAGAAGTGGTCTTACAGGTAGTAGGAGCGCTTCTTTTGTTCGTTTAATGTACAGTTTGTGATAGAATGCACAGAAGAGATAAATATAGAAATGGAGCGGTAATTATGGTATCAATTGAGGATATTAAGAGGCGTTTATGGGATGGAGCAAATGAATTGAGAGGTTCTATGGACGCAAGCAGATATAAAGACTATATGTTGGGGTTAATGTTTTATAAATTTTTAAGTGACAAAACATTGAACATTTTTAGCATAGCTAATGGCTCAAAAGATGTAACAGAAAGAGAATTAGTAGAAGAATACAAAAAGGCAAAGGAAACATATGGGAAAGAGATTGAAGATATGATACGGGACACTTTGGGGTATTATGTCGCACCAGAGTATTTATATCAATCATGGCTCATTGATATTGATGAGGGTAATTTTGAATTACAAAAAGTTACGGATGCTTTGAATCATTTTGAGCGGACCATTGCTGTTTCGGATGAGTCGACGGAATTCAAGGGGCTGTTTGCAAACAGCAATATGGATCTGACAGATACGGCATTAGGCAGCAATTTGAATGATCGGAGTAAAAATATTAAGGCGCTTATTTTACTCTTTGCTGATCTGGATATGATCGCGTTACAAAAAAATGATATTCTTGGTGATGCGTATGAATATTTGATCGGTCAGTTTGCGATGGAGTCTGGTAAAAAAGCAGGGGAATTCTATACACCGAGACAGGTAAGTGAGATTTTAGCGCAAACCGTCGTACAGACATCAGATATATCATCCATCTATGACCCTTGTGTGGGCTCAGGGTCGCTTTTGTTGACCGTAGGAAAACATTTGAGTGAGGACAGAAAGCGGGATCTGGAGTATTATGGACAAGAGAAAAATACGGCGACATATAACCTGACACGAATGAATTTACTTTTACATGATGTTAAACCAGATAAGATGACGATTAAAAATGGGGATACGTTGGCAGAAGACTGGCCGGAAGATCCGCAGAATCCAAATGAAGGAGTTCAGTTTGATGCAGTCGTGATGAATCCGCCGTATTCTCTGTCAAAATGGAATAAAGCCGGTTTAAAAGTAAGTGATCCCCGATTTGAATTTGTCGGATGTCTTCCACCAGATTCAAAAGGTGATTATGCCTTTCTGCTACATGGGTTATATCATCTGGAAACAGAAGGAACCATGTCTATTGTACTGCCTCATGGTGTGTTGTTTCGAGGTGGTACAGAAGGTGAAATCCGAAAGAAACTGCTTGATAAAAATCGTATAGATACGATTATTGGATTGCCTAATAATTTATTTACCAACACAGGTATTCCGGTGGTCGTAATGGTTTTAAAAAAGAATAGAAAAAACGACGATCCAGTTCTTATCATCGATGCTTCAAGCAGTTTTATTAAAGTTGGAAAACAAAATGTGCTTCAGGAAAAGGACATTGCAAGGATTATCCATACATATCGTGATAGAAAGGTTATTTCCGGCTATAGTTTCGCAGCAAGACGAGAGGACATTATTCGTAATGCCTATAATTTGAATATTCCTCGTTATGTAGAAAGGATTGATCATGAAATAGCACATGATGTGGATGCTCATCTCCTTGGCGGCATACCGGAAGAAAATGTAAAGGCGTTAAGGGCTATAAATACATTGAGCGGAGATGTGATTAAAAGTCATCTCAAATATATTAGAGATGGGTATGTAGAAATAGATTCTGATATTACCATTTTGGAAGAGGAAATATTGTCCTGTGAAGATCTGGTTTCCATTATTGCAGAAGCAAAGCAAAAGGCGGGTTTGTTTTCTGATAAATACATGAAAGCTATAAAAGATCTGAGTGACATAAATGATATTAATGCAGTTAAGGATAAAATGCATGCAGATATATTATCCATGCTACATGATTATGAGTTTATAGATGAATACGATGGATACCAGAGGGTAGCGGATATTTGGAACGGAAGTCTGACACATGATAGTGAAATGATCGCGGACGGAGGTTTTTATCGTGTGGGGAGAATGAGAGAACCACATATGGTAACTAAAGGCAGCGGGAAAAATAAGCGGGAAGAGCAGGATGGCTGGAAGGGTGTAATCGTACCTAATGAGATTATTAAAAAATGCTTGTATAAGGATGCCGTCAACTTAATAAATAAAGATAAAAACAGACTACAGGAAACAGAGGAGGAACTGATACAGTTAGCGGAGTCGGCAATGGTAGAAGACACGTTGGAAAATGAGGCATTATTTGAGACATTGAAGAAAAATGCGGACGGGGATGCGCAGCCAATATTTGAAAGCAAGGCGGTAAAATCTGAATTAAAGCAAAGTGATAAGCATACGCAAAGGTTCGAATTATTGAAAAAGGTAGAATCTCTTATTTCAGAAAAGACAACGCTGGCGAAAAAGATTAAAGATGCGGAAATTAGTCTCGCAAAGGAAATTGAGGACCGGATAGAGAAACTAACGGATGCCGAGATTGATGAATTGATGTATGTGAAGTGGTTTGGTACTTTTGTGGAGGATATCGCTGAGTTAGCGACGCATAAATTGAAGGAAGAAATTGAAACATTGAAAATGCTTCATCATAGGTATGACCAAACGATGGATAGCATTGATGAGGAAATCAAAGAGTTGATGAATACCTTTAGTTTATTGCAACAGGATTTGGTGGTGATGTAATGGAAAATAAGAAGAGGAAAAAGCCTAAGAGAAGATTTACCGGGTTTGCCGATGATTGGGAAGAGCGTAAATTGGGGGAAATAATGAATGTAACCTCGGTAAAACGCATTCATCAGTCCGATTGGACAGATAGCGGAATTAGGTTTTTAAGGGCAAGGGATATTGTATCTGTCGCAAGGAACGAAGAACCTGACGAATACTTATACATTTCAAAAGAGAAGTATAATGAGTATAGCTCAATATCTGGAAAAGTTGCTATTGGAGATTTGCTTGTTACAGGAGTTGGAACCATCGGAGTGCCGTATTTAATAAAAGATTCAGAACCTTTATACTTTAAAGATGGCAATATTATTTGGTTTCAAAACGGCACTAAAATTGATGGTGAATTCTTTCTTTTCTCATTTTTGGGGAAAGCAATTCAAGACTTTATAATTGAGTCTGCGGGCATTGGAACGGTAGGAACATACACTATTGAAAGTGGAAAAAAAACGCCAATTTGCTTGCCTAAAATGAGAGAGCAAAAGCACGTTGGAACATTTTTCCGCAACCTCGACCACCTTATCACCCTTCATCAGCGTAAACTTGATAAGTTGGGTTCAATAAAAAAATCATATCTTTCAGAAATGTTTCCACAAGAAGGTGAAAAAAAACCGAAACGAAGATTTAAAGGTTTTACTGATGATTGGGAACAACGTAAGCTATCGGACTGGGTATTAATTGAACGAGGAGGATCGCCAAGACCTATTGATGAATATATCACCGATTCTCCTGATGGACTTAATTGGATAAAGATTGGGGACACTCCTGAGCAGGGTAACTATATAACAAAAACAGCTGAAAAAATAAAACCGGAAGGTCTTTCAAAAACCCGTCAAGTACAGCCCGGAGATTTGATTTTATCAAACTCTATGAGTTTTGGAAAGCCTTACATTATGTCGATAAATGGTTGTATTCACGATGGTTGGTTACTTATTCGGGATACGCAACATAGATTTGATTTGAAGTTTCTTTGCTACCTATTAGGAACGACACAAATGATCGATCAATACAAAGCTCTTGCAGCTGGCAGCACTGTAAACAATCTTAATAAAGAGCTTGTTGGAAATACGCTTGTTACTATTCCTTGTAAAGAAGAACAAAGGACTATTGGCAAGTATTTTGAACAGCTCGATCACCTTATCACCCTTCATCAGCGTAAGTTGGAAAAGCTAAAAAACATTAAGCAGGCATATCTTAATGAAATGTTTGTATAAGAAAGGCGGTAAGTAATATGATATTATATCATGGAAGCAATGTGGAAGTACAAAATCCTCGTATTATCACCACTAATAGAGGTTTGGATTTTGGATCAGGGTTTTATTTAACATCTGATGTAGAGCAAGCTACACGTTGGTCAATACTCAAAACAAAACGTAGGGGAAGCGGAATGCCGATACTTTCTGTCTTTGAGTTTGACAATGAGATAGAGAAGAGCGATGTGGTTGTTCGCAAATTTAATAAACCTAATCGAGAATGGTTAAATTTTGTTGTAGATAATAGAAAAGGGCAGTATTCTGGAAAATTATTTGATGTTGTTATAGGACCTGTGGCAAATGATAAGACAATTTTAACTATTAATGACTATATTTCAGGTGCAATTTCTGAAGAAACTGCCCTCATTTTATTAGAACCAAGTAAATTGACAGATCAGTATGCATTTCTCACCTATGCAGGTTTGCAAACATTGAAGTTTAAGGAGGCGATAGTAAATGTTGGATAAAAGATTAAAAGAACATATGCGACATTATATCAATGCTGAAGTTGCCACTTTAATTGCTGAAAGCCGAAAAATTTCTTCCATGGATGGACTGCGTGTTTTTCTTGACTCTAAAACATATAGGATGCTATGTGACGATGAATTAGATTTATGGGAGTTTAGTCCATTGGCGATATATGATATGTGGGAAAATGAAGTAAGAACAGGGGACCCTGGAAATTCATTATATTTAAGGGGGGATGAAATTGAGTGATGAATTTTTATTTATGAATTATCTTCTGGAAAAGTATGCAACATATAAGGGAATGACGGCGGGCGAAGTCTTGAAAGAATGGGACAGCCATGATATCACACAAAAAATTTACGACTGTTATTGGCAATATCATACGGAACGAATCGAAAATGCATTTATAGATATTGATAGTTTACTTGCGAGTGGCAAACATGCATGGTAAATGGAATTTGAGTTATGATTTGGATCAACGTAGCTTGACGGCGCGAATTTGAACCCGTTTCTCAACCAGCTATTTTGTGAATGCGTTCGTTAGTTTCAATCGCCGTAGCCACCGCTACGACTCATTCAACTACCTTCGCATTCGCAAAATAACTGGTTTGAAATCTTTGACCGTGTGTGGTGTATTTTGGCGAAGAACAAGGCTAGAGGACGAAGTCTTGCTGACGTAAGACAAGGACGAAAAACGAAGTAGTTCGCCAAAATACGCCGGTCACGGCGGGTTCAAATTTGCGCCGACGAGCTAAGTTAGGGAAGTCAAAAATATTCAGTAATTGTTAAAAAAGTTTTGTTTAAGGAAGGAAAAAATAAATATATGGGAAAAATCATTTTATATCATGGTTCGCCAGACAAGGATATAGTACCTACTTTTGGTTTTGGAGATGATAAGCACGACTATGGACGGGGATTTTATCTGACAGAAAATTTTGGACTTGCCAAAGAATGGGCAGTATGTAGACCAAATGATACGAACGGATGGGTTCATAAGTATGAACTTGATACTGTCGGATTGAAGATACTGGATTTTCAGAAGAAAGATGTTTTGTTCTGGCTGGCGGAATTGATGAAACATAGAGATGCGGCAGGTTCCAAGAGATATAGAATGTTGGCAAAGAAATTTATTGAAAAGTATGGCACCGACACTTCAGGATATGATATTATAAAAGGCTGGAGAGCAAATGCATCTTATTTTTATATTGCAAAAGAATTTGTTAGAGATAATATTGACCTTGATATACTAGATGAACTTTTGGCATTGGGTGATTTGGGAATTCAATATTGTATTAAGTCAGAATTGGCATATTCAAAACTGTATGAAATAAAAGAGGAACTTTTTTCTGTAAATTATGATGAATTCAACGAAAAATATAATCAAAGAGATATTACAGCGAGAAAAAATATGAGAGATTTGGTTAATTCTGATGCTAACAAAGTAACGAACGTATTCAGTACATTGTTTGAGAGGTGATCATAATGCAGGCATATTCAGAGGCATATTTGGATGATGTTGTGGAAAATCAAGGAAGACTCTTTGATTTAGTGGCACAAACTTTTCCTGACAAGGATACAAAAGATTTTATCAAAACATATATGACAAGTAAGACGAGGAAGAGCATTGATGAAGCGAAGGCGTATGTTAATACAATGGACGCTGAGGAGTTGTGGAAATATTTTGTAGCAACTGAAAATTATACGTTGAAATCTGGTGAAGCGCTTGATGGTTTTATGCCCGATTGGATTGGAGAATTTTATGCTTATTATCAGTGGTATTATGGTGTACCGAGTTCAGAAATTGTTGATAAGATTCCAATAGAATTTTTGATAAAAGCTTATAACGGGCTTCATGATTTGGAACTTGATTTGGCAGTGAAAAAAGTGGGTGAGATTTAAATGCAGATAGTATGTTTTCATAACCCGGATGAGGAAAACGGGTACTTGAGTAATTGGTATACTTCCCGCTTTACAGTAGGAGTAACTGAATTTTCATCGATGGAACAGTTTATGATGTATAAGAAAGCTATGTATTTTAAGGACCAACATATTGCGGTGCAGATACTGGATACAGATGATGTTTTCCGTATTAAAGAATTAGGACGGCTTGTGTCAGGATATGATGATAATTACTGGAATGGAATAAGGCAGATTGTAGTTTATGAGGGACTGCTGGCTAAATTTTCCCAAAATGCCGACTTGAGAAAATTGCTTTTGGCTACGAAAACTGCAATTTTAGCAGAGTGTGCTATAAAAGACCGAATATGGGGTATTGGAATGTCCATGCAGAATCCCAATCGCTTTGACAGAACGAAATGGCAGGGAAAGAATTTGCTGGGGTATACGTTGATGATGGTTCGCGATGGCATTTGTACAGCAGATAGGAGGCATGAATGAGCAATACAGTAAAAAGTGCATCAGAAAAAGCATATCAAGATAATTTTGTCAGGGAACTGGAGAAGTATAAATGGAAAGCACCAGAAGAGCTGAATGGAAATACTCATGAGGTTACGGTGGATGATTTAATAACCTTTTGGAGAAAAGAATTAAACCGCATCAATGCCGACCAATTAGAAGGTGTAGAATTGACAGATCATGAGTTTCAACAGGTAATGGCAAAAGTAAATCAGATTGATAATAGTTATGAGGCTGCCAAGATCCTTTCGGCGGAAAATTCGGTGGGAAAGATAGATGGCATTTACCGGGATGATAATCCAAAGGTAACAAGAAAGCAGATTACACTTACCATATTTCGAAAAGCAGAGGTGCGGGGCGGCGACTCCAGTTATAGAATTGCCAGAGAGGTAAAAACTTCGAAGAATAACCGATTTGACATTGTGCTTTTGATCAATGGACTGCCACTGATAAATATTGAGCAAAAACGTGTAGATAAAGACTTGAATGAAGCATATTTTCAATTTAAAAGATATTACAGGGATGGTGAATACTGCAATAATTTTATGGCATTTTCACAGATGATGATTGTTACTACGGAGATAGAAACAAGGTATTTTGCAACGCCGAAGTCAATTGAGGAATTTAATCCTGCCTTTGTTTTCCATTGGGCAGACGAGAAAAATAAGCCCATAAATGATTACAAAGAAATTGTACAATCATTTTTGATGATTCCTATGGCGCATCAGATGGTAGGTGATTATCTCGTAATTGATGAAGCAGAGCAGGAAGAAGATAGACGACATCTGTTACTCCGTCCGTATCAGGTATATGCTTTAAGAGCGATTGAAAAGGCTGCCATGGGATATGACAATGAAGAACGTATTCCTCACGGCGGTTTTGTGTGGCATACGACAGGTTCGGGTAAAACCATTACCAGTTTTAAGACGGCATTATTTCTTTCTACACGTGCAGGATTTGATAAGGTTGTATTTTTAGTTGATAGAAAAGAATTGGATAGTAATACCAGTAGAAAGTTTAAGGAATATTCAAAGTATGAGCCGGTAGACGTGGATGATACACCGTACACGTATAATCTTATGAAACGATTGGAGAGCAAAGCAGGTTCCATAATTGTTACAACGACACATAAATTAAGTGCGCTGGTAAAGCACTATCAGGATCAAAAAGATTATCTGGTTGCAGATAAGAAAATTATCTTTATTATTGACGAGGCCCATCGTACCACGATGGGGGAAATGATGCAGAACATCAAGAATTATTTCAAAAAAAATAGTTTATTTTTCGGTTTTACAGGGACTCCTCTATTTGATAAAAATAGTGTGAAAGGCCGGATTAACGAGTATAATGAATTGATTCGGACGACAGAAGGTTTATTCGGACCCAAGCTTCATGAATATACCATTGATTCAGCGATTGCAGATGGAAATGTCCTTGGTTTTCACGTGGATTATATTAATACTGGGGAATTTGAAAGTTATGACAAACTTAAGGAACAATTAATAGAGGCCAAAGTGATAGAGAATCCGGAGATAGCGGAAAGAGATATTGAAAGAGAGGTTATGAAACTTAGTGAATTAGAAGTAGAAAAAGAAACCATAAAAAGGGGGATTTTTCAATATCAGGACGAAACCCATATTCCCAAAGTGGTAAGTGAAATTCTTGATAACTGGGATGTGCAGTCCCAGGACAGATATTTCAATGCGATTTTAACTGCGAAATTTAAGACAAGAGTCATTGCGTATTATCATGAGTTTAAGAAGCAGATAAAAAGTAGAGGAATGAAGTTCAATATTGCGATGACCTTTAGCCTTGGAAATGAAAATGGTGATGATTCTGAGGATCATATGCAGGTAGTGCCGGACGAAATATTGGAAGAAATGCTTAAAGATTACGAAGCATTTACAAATCTGTCTTTAAGTGTGGAGGACATCAAATCCGGAAGAAAGAATGATTACTTTGAAGATCTGATTGAGAGAACAAAGCGTGGCGGCAGTGGCATAAACAAAAAGAATATTGATTTGGTGATTGTTGCAGACCAATTGCTGACAGGATATGATTCCAAGAGATTAAATACTCTGTATGTGGACAGAATGTTGGAACTACAAAGTTTAATTCAAGCGTATTCACGCACAAACCGACTGTTTGGAAAAGAAAAGGAATTCGGTACTATCATCAACTTTCAATATCCTGCCATAACAAAGGAATGCGTAGAAAACGCACTAAAATTATATGGAAGTGGTGGTAAAAGTTCAAAAGTTTTGGTTGATACATATTTGATTGCGACAGAAAAATTCAAGAATTTCATAATAGAGATGGTGGAAATACTACCGGAACCATCGCGATGGAAAGAATTTGAGAACAATCCGAAGGAAAAACGGGCATTTGAAAAGGCATACATGGCGGCTGTGATGCAATGGAATCGTTTGCAACAGTATTATGAATATGCCTGGAGTGATGATACTTTTGGGATAGATGAGCATACATGGAGAAAATATGTAGGTGCATATAAAAACCTGAATCCAGCGGGAGAAGATCAAGATCCGGGAACGGTAATCGTCAGACCTTTGGGAAAGACCAAGTTGATAGACGCCGAAGTGATAAACGCAGATTATATTTTAAAATTAATTGGCAAAAAGACTTACACTGTTGGAGAAGTTCAATGTGTGGATGATGAAACATTAAGGATCATTTATGAGCAGATCCAGGAAGTTAGCGATTTGGGGGACAGTGTAAAGGCTGAACTGTTAAAGCGTTTTGTAGATGAGGAATTGCTGCAGGGAAAAGTTTTGTCTACTACTCCCTTTGATACAGCATTTGAACAATGGTGTGACGAGAAAGCGAAGGAATTAGTTGGGCGACTGGCGGCAAAATGGGGATTGGATAAAGAATTGCTGGCTAAAACAGTAGAAGCATATGATATATCTGAGCCTGAAAAGATACCATATATGGAAGAACTTATTAAGTCATTGGATTATGAACATGCAGCAGAAAAAGCGGCAAATGTATTAGCCCATAACATGGAATTGAGAGGTAAACTTCCGAAAGAAATTAAAGAAATAAAAAGAAAATATTTATTATAAAATAAATCATGCAAAAGAGACAATAGAATGTTGTCTCTTTTGAAGAAAGGGGGAGAATGGCATATGTTGATCCCACTCCGTTACCTCCCCCCCTACTGCCGCCCAATCGAACGATTCAATCTTTTGCGGGGACTGTCCAGCCACGACTTATTTCCACGGATAAGTTCATCACAAAATCCGGCGACGTCTTTTCCTGTGACATCCAGGACTTCGAGCCCGTCGGCAGCGGCTTCTGAAAAAAGATCGATCAGCTTATATTGTGTATCCAGAGTATCCATGCCATCGCCACCGGCAAAACTCCATATATAATCTGACATTTTTTCAAATACAAATTGATAATCTTTGGGCAGAGTACTTAATTTTTCCATCTGTTTCCGATAGATTTTTTTGTGCTGGCGAATTTTATAAATTTTACTGAACATGGCTTGACCCCTTCCTGTCAAAATATTCTGCGATCTCCTGGTTCAATTTATCGCGCCGCGTATTTCGGTTTGTGTTAGCAGCAAGAATCAGCTCATCACAAAATTTTGCGGCGTCATTTCCTATCACATCGGATAAATCTTTTCGGTCGGCGGCGCTGCTTTCAAACAGATCGATTAAATCATCGAAAATCGCCATATTCCATCCCTCTTCACCGTGGTGATACAGGTATTTTTGGATCTTTTTGAATGCAGTGCGGTAATTTTCTGGCAGTGCTTTTACCCGTTTCATTTTTTGGCGATAGGCGCTTTTTTCATCTAGATCACCTAAAACAACTTCAAGTATTGATTTGTTCACCGTGATTCCTCCTTTAACTGATCGAGTTTTGAAACGATAAAATCCCATTTTTGCCAAAATTTTTGAAGTTCCTTACGCCCGGCATCGTTTAAGGCAAAAAACTTGCGCGGGGGGCCTATATCAGATGGTTTTTTTGTTATGTTCACCAAGTTGTTTTTTTCCAATCGGATTAGGATCGTATAAACAGTTCCTTCCACGACGTCTGTAAACCCAAGGGCATTTAGTTGACGGGTAATCTCATAACCATAAGTTTCTTTTCGGCTGATGATTTCAAGGACACAGCCTTCAAGTATACCCTTTAGCATTTCTGTTAAGTTATCCGTGACAGCCACCTCCTACTATGTGTGATAGATATGAAGTATTACTTAGTACTGCTATATCGTAACACAGAGTAGAAGGGCTGTCAAGAATTTATTATAAAAAGGCGGCAGGAAAATTTTCCTGCCGCTACATGTCCTTTAAGATATTCTAAATCTCTCATTATTCCATTAATATAGGCTGCTTGATTTGTCTACTTTTGCAGATTGTTCTTTGCCAGTTCTCCGGCGATCTCCATCAAGTGCTTAATTAGCTCGATGGTATCTGGGGTAAATTTTTCGATTGTGGAAGTCAGTTCCTGATCATACCTGTTTATTTCCCGTCCAAACAGGATGTAGTCCGCCGTAACGTTCAGAGCCTGGCATAGTTTAACCAGTGTCTGGGCAGAAAAGCCTTTATCTTTCATTTCTATTTCGTATAGAAATTTAGAAGATATTCCCGTCCTGGTTGACAGTAGTTCCCGTGTGTACCCCTTATGTTTTCTTAAACTATAAATTCTTTTTCCCATACCCAGCTTTTCTGTGTGCTTCATAATATTCCTCCGTTCACAGTAAATCGTCTATTTTTATAGTATATCATGCGACTTGCGCAGAAATTGTCGAAAAAAGTCGAACAGAGGAAAAACAATTACAAGACATAGATTTGCATTTTTTTGTCTGATGTGGTATCCTATGCTTTGAGCGGTATTCGTAGGAAACTGCATCAGATGATTATGTGTTGTCACTGCATTCTGAAAGAACGGAAGGTGATAGCATGCAGATAGGTATAATTGGAGCAGGAAAAGTAGGGTGTTCCATGGGCAGATATATGCGGGAACATGGACTCTTTTTGGTGGGATATTACAGCAGAAGTATCGACAGCTCGGAAGAAGCTGGGATTTTTACGGATACAAAGGTATTTGAAGATTTAAGAAGCATTATAATGGCATGTGATATGCTCTGCATCGCCACACCGGATGACGCCATCGCACAGGTGTGGGCAGAGATACGAAGGATATCAGAAGAATTTCCAGAGACATGCTCATTGGAACACAAGGTACTATGCCATTTCAGTGGCTCATTATCATCTGACGTATTTTCTGGGATTGACAGCACGGGAGCCTCCGGCTGTTCGATTCATCCTATGTCCGCATTCAGCGACAGATTCACATCGTATTTTAAATTAAAAGAAGTGATTTTTACCATGGAAGGCCAGCCCGAAGCATGCCATGTTATGACAGAGGTTTTTTCTCTTTTGGGAAATAAGGTTCTTCAGATCGAGCCGGAGAAGAAGTCCTTATATCATTGTGCCGCCTCTCTTGTGAGCAATTTTATGATCGGTCTCTATCAGATGGGACTGGATTTGCTGGAGGAATGTGGAATCGGCAAAGAAGAAGGGGAAGAGCTTATTCAGCCATTGGTGGAGAAAAATGTGCATCAGATGCTATGGGATGGAGCGGTGGAAGCGCTGACCGGTCCGATCGAGCGGGGAGATACGGGGACGGTTCAAAAGCATCTGTCGGTGCTTGGAGAATCGGATGCACAGATTTACCGGCTGCTGGGGCAAAAGGTGCTGGCAGTGGCGGAAGAAAAAAATCCCGAAAGGGATTATGAGGCTATAAGAAATATAATAATAGGGAGCGCACCGGATAAAGTGTGACTCGATGGAGGCAATGATCATGAAAAATACTGTAATGACATTTCAGAAGGCAAAGGATGAAGGGAACAAGCTGACGATGCTCACCGCCTATGATTATTCCACCGCGAAGCTGTTTGATGAGGTGGGGGTAAATAGTATTTTGGTGGGAGATTCCCTGGGAAATGTGATCTTAGGTTATGAAGATACCATCAGTGTGACGATGGAAGATATGATCCATCACGGGGCTGCGGTGGCGAGGGGGGCGAAGGAAGCCCTTGTCATCATTGATATGCCATTTATGTCCTATCAGACTTCCGTTTATGATGCCTTGGTGAATGCCGGGCGGCTGATGAAGGAGGGACGGGCGGACGCCGTGAAGCTTGAAGGGGGAGTAGAGGTGTGTCCCCAGATCAAAGCCATTGTAGAGGCGGGTATTCCAGTCTGCGCCCATATCGGCCTGACGCCGCAGTCCATCAATGCTTTTGGTGGTTTTAAGGTTCAGGGAAAAAGTGAGGCGGCAGCGAGAAAACTTTTGGAAGATGCCAGGGCGGTGGAGAAAGCGGGAGCTTTTGCCGTGGTGATCGAGGGGATACCGAGGAAGCTGGCAGATAGGATCACAGAACAGCTCAGAATTCCGACTATTGGCATCGGCGCAGGAAATGGATGCGACGGCCAGGTACTTGTCTATCAGGACATGCTGGGAATGTTTTCTGATTTCACGCCAAAGTTTGTGAAGCGGTTTGCCAATATGGGCGAGGTGATGAAAACGGCGGTGAAGCAGTATATCGGGGAAGTGCAGAGCGGGGCATTTCCGGCGGAGGAACACGAGTACACAGTAGATGACAGTGTGATCGAGAAATTGTATTGAGAGAAGGGGAAATTAAGATGCGAATTGCAGAGACGATAAAGGATGTCAGAGAACAGGTAAAGGCATGGAGAAAGGAAGGCTTGTCTGTGGGACTGGTGCCTACCATGGGATATCTTCATGAGGGGCATAAGAGCCTGATTGACAAGGCGGTGGAGGAAAATGACCGGGTAGTGGTCAGTGTGTTTGTAAATCCCATCCAGTTCGGCCCCAGTGAGGACCTGGCGAGTTATCCCCGTGACCTGGAACGAGATGGAAAAATCTGTGAAGAGGCGGGAGCAGATTTGTTTTTCCATCCGGCAGAGGGAGAAATGTATTTTGAGGATTTTTGTACCTATGTAGATATGGATGATCTCACTAAGGGACTTTGCGGTAAGTCAAGACCTACCCATTTTCGGGGTGTGTGTACGGTGGTGTCAAAGCTGTTCCATATCGTAGCGCCGGACCGGGCGTATTTTGGCCAGAAGGATGCCCAGCAGCTGGCAGTGATCCGTCGGATGGTAAGGGATCTGAATTTTGACCTGGAGATCGTGGGCTGCCCTATTGTGAGAGAGGCGGATGGATTGGCGAAGAGTTCCCGCAATACCTATTTGAATAAAGAGGAAAGAAAAGCGGCGGTGATTCTTCACAAGGGCTTATCAGAGGGAGAAAAACTTCTTCGGGATGGCGAAAAGAGCGCAGAGAAGATCGTGGCGGCGATCCGAAGTACCATAGAGAGTGAAGCGCTGGCGAGAATCGACTACGTCGAGGTGGTGGACTGGAATACATTGAAACCCGTAGATCAGATCCAGGGAGAGGTTTTGGCAGCAGTGGCTGTCTATATTGGAAAAACGAGGCTCATCGATAATTTCATTGCCTAGATCGACGACGCGAAACAGGGTTTAATTCGTGTTTTTGAGCAAGTATACGAATATTGGTATCTGGCTATATCACGCAGTACGTAGTTATTAGGAGAAATGACGGATGGACAATATACAATTTGACCTGGTTACGGAGGAATTAAATCCTACCTTTCTATTTGGGGTAAAGATTGATCGTAAAGAGAGCGAAAATAATTACCATAGTCATGATTTTCCAGAGATTGGAGTTATTTTGGAGGGTGAGGGACTCTATCATCTGGATGATGAATATATACCGGTGAGAACCGGGGATGTACTGATTTTTAATCCGGGAACAAGACATGAGAGCATCATTGACGACAGCGAAACGGGACGGGTAGAATTCTTTTTCGGGTTTACCGACGTAAAATTCTGCGGCATGAGACCGAATCATATCGAGCTGAAAGACGGCGGAAATGTTCTGCATACGAAGGGAAAGACACAGAGGACAATATTCCGTATCTGTGAGGAGATGGTAAAGGAAAATCAGACAAGGATGCCAGGGCGTTATTTTATGCTCAAATCATTCCTTGTACAGCTGTTGTTAAGTATCGTGAGAGAGCAGACTGGACAGGTGGAACTGGCAGAGGGAAAGGCATTTGACTATGCGGGGAAGAAAGATACCGCAGAAAAAATTGCTGATTATCTGGAGGAACATTATGCGGATAAGATCTCGCTGGACCAGATCGCAGAAAATATGTATCTCAGCCCATTTTATATCTCGAAGATCTTCAAGTCAGAGATAGGAGAATCTCCGATTCATTATCTTATTCGTGTGAGGATGGAAAAGGCAAAGGCGATTCTGGAGTCGGGATCTTCGTTGTCCATAGCAGAGATTGCCGAGAGAGTCGGTTACGAGGATGCTTATCATTTCAGTAAGCTCTTTAAAAAAGCGTATGGTGTGTCTCCTTCTAAGATGAGGAAAGAAGCCTAATCATCCGGGGGAGGCAGCCTGAAAGATTTCAGGCTGCCTCCCCCGGATTTGCATCAGATAGGAAAGATCTATGACTACCTTTGAGACGATTCTTCCTATAATATATACTTTTCCACATTTCCTTTTAACGTATCGGAGCTGGTAAGGAGCTCTTCTGTGCTGGAACAACAGGTATCTGTCATGGTCACATTTTTTTCACTGAGCTTTACGGAGACCAGGAGTTCTGATTCGATCTGCTGGGTCTGGTTCAGCAGGGAATCCAGGATATTGGTGATCTGTTCCATCTTTTCCGCCATTTTACGGTTATCACTCAGGGAGGCAAGAAGGGTTTCCCTTGTGGAGTCTGCGATCTCAATACCTTCCCTTACGTAGGAATTATTGTCGTTGATGATCTGGGCGATCTCAAGGTTTGCCCTCATGGTATCTTCGCTGAGCTTGCTGATCTCGCCAGCTACCACAGCAAATCCTTTTCCGGCTTCTCCCGCCCGCGCCGCTTCGATGGAAGCGTTCAGTGACAGCATCTGGGTCTGGGAAGAAATACTTTCTATCTTATTTACAAATTCGGAGATGGACTCGGAACTAGTCTGAATCTGATTTATGCTTTCTGTCAGTTTTTTCATTCCGTTGCTTCCGATATCATTCAGCGCTCCGCTGTTGACCGCAATCGCCTCATTGGTGTTGGTGATCTGTTCGTGAATCTGCGTCATATCATGACGGAACCGGTCGAATTCCTGGCGGAGTTCTCCCATGGAACGGGTTTGTTCTGAACTGTTGCCAGCGATCTCTTCTGCCACCGCGGCAATTTGTCCAGAAGAGGTGTTTAAGTCTGCGGAGACGGTATTGATGTCTCCTATAATATTTCTAAATTTTTCTATAATCTGGTTGATAGCTGACTGAATCTCCACAAAATCCCCACGGTATGTAATCTTACTTTTGGCGCTGAGATCGTTGTCAGATACCTGGGATAAGATCTGGCGGATGTCCTGGATGTAACTTTGTAAGTTTGAAATCATAGTGTCCAGAGCATCTTGCAGTTCCTTGATATCTTTGATGTTCGTGTCTTCCGAAAAACGAACATCGAGCTGGCAGTCAGAAAGCGCCAGAATTTTTTCTTTGATGCGTTCAAAGGGCTGGAAGCCTTCGGTGATCACCCTAGTGATCAGCTTTTTGAACCCAATGATATAGAGAAACAGGATCAGCACATAGGCAAAGATCAACAGGGTAAACTGGATCATAATGGTTCTTGTTCCAGTACTGACATAGAGCTGATAGGAGATCTTTTCCAATGGCACAGCCGCTGTAAAATAATAACGTAGACCAGAGGTGCGGATCAATGAGCTTTTATTTTCCTGGACAGAGCCAAAGGGGGTGTCTGCTGATTTTACAGAATTTTTATCTGTCATGGCATAGTTCTCCAAGGGACATGTCACGATAGTACCCTCAGAGGAGATCAGGCTGACCATCTGAAGATTGGTACAGAAGCTGTTTATGGCTTCCTGAAGGGTAGTCAGCGTGATATCTATGGCGATGACAGCATCGGTGCCTGGGACCGGCTTGGATATCGTAATACAGAGTTCGCCGTAGGTGGCATCCACATAGGGCTCGGATACAAAAAGCCCGTCATTTTTTGTGGCTCCGGAATACCAGTCCCGTTCTGCCACGA
This sequence comes from uncultured Eubacterium sp., assembly GCA_948848225.1. Taxonomy (GTDB): domain Bacteria; phylum Bacillota; class Clostridia; order Lachnospirales; family Lachnospiraceae; genus Eubacterium_F. The sequence goes on along the minus strand of CAQOJF010000007.1, from coordinate 66,967 downwards.
CGTAGTTATCTTCTGGAATCCAGTTGTCGCTGCAGATCATTTTTGTTTTGAAAGAAGGGGATCCGATGTATGCGCTAAGAAGATCTTTGTGTTCCTTAGCGACAGTCTCCAGATATTTTTGTGTTGCGTCATAATCATTCATGATATCTGTATTATAGCTGATATAAGACATGAATGAATCGAGAATACTTATTCTTTCATTAAACCAGCTTTCTACATTATGGTGGCTCTGGGATTTCAGCATTGCATGTTTATCCTGAAAGGATGTAATTTCTAGCCAGCCTACCAGAACCAGTGCCAGCGTAAGAATAGAAATGATACTAATTCTAAGGTACTTTACAATTTCTTTTTGAAATTTTTCACTGTAGCTCTGCATTTGCTTTTCCTCCAAATGATCATAATTATAGACATTTTATCATAGAAATCCTTTGCTTGGCAATTATATAATTTTGATTTTATATTGAAAAAAGAAAATAAGTATAATAATATAATATCATAAAAATACAGCAAAGAATGCAGCTTGGTATCGCCAGGCTTTATGATGGGAGGATGGCATGAAGAAAATAGCGATCGTCGAGGATGATCCGGTGATCAGCGGTCAGCTGGCGGACTTTCTCATGAACAATGGATATGAGTGCAGCGGAGTGACGGATTATGCGAATTGTGTTGAGCAAATTCTTGCGGCGGGGGCGGATATGGTTCTCTTGGATCTGACGCTGCCAGGGGCAGATGGGACGGCGATCTTAAAAAAGGTCAGACAGAACTCGGAGGTGCCGATCATCATCGTCACAAGTAAAAATACGGAGATGGATGAAGTGATCTGCATGAGTTATGGCGCGGATGACTTTATTGCGAAGCCCTATAATCCAGCGATTCTTTTGCTGCATATCGAGGCAGTATTTAAGCGGCTTGCCCACCCGGCGGAACAGACTGTGCTTACCTGTGGCTGCCTGCGCCTGGACAAAGAGCGGGGAACCCTTTATATCGGAGAGGAAGAGGTGGATTTGACAAAAAATGAGATGAAAATACTCATTTATCTGATGAAACATCAGGGAAAAATCGTGGCAAGGGAGGAACTGATCAGTTATCTCTGGGATACGGAAGAATTTGTGGATGATAATACTTTGACGGTGAATGTAAACCGTGTTCGGACAAAACTAAAGGAATATGGTGTGGAAGATTTGATCCGGACCAAGAGAGGGATCGGGTATGTGATGGGATGAGAGGAAGCGATTTTTTTAAAGAAAAGGCGGGATGGATTGCTATCTTGCTGGTGCAGATGCTTTTGGTGGCGCTTATCGGTGCAGCGTTGGGAGTACATGCCTTTTTTTGGGGGAGCGCAGTATTCTTGGAGATTGTGGTTCTGGCTGTGATGTGGGTGAGTGAATACCAGAAAAAAAATGCCTTTTATGGCGAGTTGTTTCAAAATCTGGAGGAGCTGGATAAAAAGTATCTGATCACAGAGATGGTACGCAGACCGGAGTTTCTGGAGGGACAGCTTTTATATGATGCGTTATACGATATCGACAAATCCATGAATGAGCGGGTGGGAGATATGGGGTGTCTGGTTCGGGAGTTTAAGGACTATGTAGAGATGTGGATCCATGAGATCAAAATTCCCATCTCGGCGTTGTCCCTCATGAACTATAATGAAAAGATAGATATCGGAAGTTACCGCGCGCAGGTAGCGAAGATCTCCCAATATGTAGAGCAGATCCTGTATTATGTACGTGCGGATGCGCCCCAGAAGGATTATCTGATGAAAAAATGTCATCTGGACCAGCTGATTAACGAGGTACTTCTGGAACATAAGGAAGAGTTGATTGAAGGTCACTTTAAAATCGAGAAGGAGAATACGGAAGTAACCATCGTCTCCGATGCTAAGTGGATCAAATTTATACTGGGACAGATCATAAATAATAGTGTGAAATATCAAAAGCCAGTGCAGTCCTATCTTGGCTTTTCTGTGGAGGAGGACTCCGGCATGTTGAGACTGTCTGTGGAGGATCATGGTCTCGGCATCTGTTCCGGGGATATCCAGCGGGTTTTTGAAAAATCTTTTACCGGAGAAAATGGAAGAAAGGTGACGGCATCCACCGGTATGGGATTATATATCTGCCGGAAGATGTGTGAGAAACTGGGACACCGGATCTGGCTGGAGTCAGAGGAAGGGAAATTTACAAGAGTTACGATAGAATTTGGCAGGGATGATTTTTATTTATGAAATTATGCCGCAGGGAAAAAACGTATAAAAAACCGGAAAACTGACAGAGCATTCCGGTTTTTTTATGATTTAAACATTTTTTTATGGATGGTTTTATTCTTTTTCTGGCAGGAAACGTGCCAATACCCGTGTCAGGACGTCCATATCAATAGGTTTGGAAGTATGGGCGTTCATCCCGTGATCCAGGCATTTTTTTACGTCCTCAGAAAAGGCATCCGCTGTCATAGCGATAATCGGTAGATCGGCATCGGAACGGTCGAGGGTACGAATCTTTGCGCTTGCCTCATATCCCGTCATAATCGGCATACGGATATCCATAAGTACCGCATCATAATAGCCTTCTTCAGAATTCTGGAACATCTCTACACAGATCTGGCCATTCTGTGCCCATTCAACTTCCATACCTATACTGGTGAGAAGTTCATTGGCAATTTCATAGTTGAGGTCATTGTCCTCTGCCAGTAAGATTTTAACACCATTAAAATCTCTTCTTTTTTGTGTCTGCTCCTGCTGTTTGCCCTGGATTGGATCCATAAACTGCATAAGTCCGTGGTAAAGGGTGGACTTGAATAATGGTTTGCCAATGAATCCGCTGATGCCGGCATCTTTGGCATCCTCTTCAATATCGCTCCAGTCGTAGGCGGATATGAGAAGGATTGGAATGTCGTTTCCAAAACGCTTGCGCAGCTCCTTTGCTGTTTCGATGCCGCTCATTCCCTGCATCTTCCAGTCCAGCAGTACGATCTGATAGTCATTGTGTTTTCTTAAATGTTCTTCCACCATCTCGATGGCGGACTCACCGTCAAGAGTCCAGTCACATGTGACAGACATTTCTTTTAGATTTGCAGCGGTATCTTTGCACAGTTGTTCATCATCATCCACAAGAAGCATATTCCAGGCGGGAAGAATCATATCTTCCTCTGAGACCGTAGCCCGTTCCAGATCAAGGATGACATGGAATTCAGTTCCTTTCTGAAGTTCGCTGTGAACTTCTATCGTTCCTTCCATGGCATCGATGATGTGTTTGTTGATCGTCATGCCAAGACCGGTTCCTTCTGTTTTGTGTACTCTCAGATTGTCCTCGCGCACAAAGGCTTCAAACATTTTTTCCTGAAATTCCGGTGTCATGCCGATGCCGCTGTCTTTGATACGGAAGTTGACACGGACAAAATTGTCGCCCTTTGGTGATTCTTCCTGATCCACATAGATATGGATCTCACCGCCCTCCGGTGTGAACTTGAAGGCATTGGACATGAAGTTAATCAAAACCTGGTTCAGCCGGACGCTGTCACAGTACACATTCTCAGACAGAATATTGGAAATAAATATATCAAATTTTTGATTTTTCGCTTTCACCTGCGGCTGGATCACGCTTACGATGCTTTCCATGGCCTCCCGCAGAGAGATCAGCTCTATGTTCAGAGTCATTTTTCCACTCTCTATTTTCGACATATCCAGGATGTCATTGATAAGGCCGAGCAGATGACGGCTGGACAGCGTTATTTTCTTCAGGCAGTTTTTTAGCTGCGCTTTGTCATCAATATTCGCTGTGGCGATGGTGGTCATACCCACAATGGCATTCATCGGGGTACGGATATCGTGGCTCATATTTGACAGAAACTCGCTCTTTGCCTGGTTTGCCTTGATGGCCTCATTGCGGGCCTGTTTCACCTGGAGCAGCTGATTTTTCGCCAGTTTATAAAATATCACAAATACCACCATAAAGATAATGTACATCATGGATAATGCCATCAGAAAGGAGATCAGTCTCTGATTGTCCAGCTCAAGGATAATGTCATCCAGAGCATCATAGGACATAGCGGTTACCAGATACCATTCGGAATAGGACAGCGGTGTACTGTATACACACCGGATCCCCTCACTGGTGGAGAGGATATCGGAGTACAAAACTCTTTCATTTATCGCGTTCTGAAAATTCTTTATATAGTAATCCACGCCCCGTTCATCTGTATCGAGTACCATTTTTTTCAGGCGTTCATAATAATTATTTAAAACTGCCGAACCACTTTTTATGACAAAATCACCATTTCTTCTTATTATATGTGAATATGTCTCGGTATTCTGATCATCAAGGGAAAGTGTATTGCTTATAAATTCGATATCGATGCCGCCCACCAGTGCGACACTTTTTTTCCCATTGTTCATGTCATACTCGCAGGGAACACCCAGCAGTACAAGTTCTAATTCCGGGTCAGGAGTACTTGCGATGGCTATTTTTTTATCCTTGTTTTTTAAGGAAGCAAAAAATGGCTCGGAGTCGGCGATGACAACATCATCACCGAGGATCAGTTCCACGCTGCCATCTTCTGCATAAAGTCCTAAAAAGTTGAAATTTCTGGATGCAGCGCTTGCCGCCAGGGCTTCTATCAGTTCATTGCCTTTCAGGTCTCCGTCAGGCGGCGTTGCGTTGATCATACCTTCCACCTGGGACAATTTAATGTCCATCGTGGTTTCAAAATGTTTGGTGATCTCCGTGCTCATTCTTTCCATATAGAAATTGCCGATTTTAGCAGAAGTTTCTCTGCTCTTATCTGCCATACGATTCATAAGAAAGACAAATATACATGCACTTAATATAAATACCAGAATGAAACTTCCAATAAGAAAGCGGGATGTTTTGTTTTTCATGTTTTCACCTCATAATAGTTAAAGTACTTTGACCCTGGAGAATACTATAAATGATACCACGAATTGCTCCGCACTGTGTGCTCCCGCAATTCTAAAAACATTCGAAATTCGCCCTGTTCGGGCTGCTTTCTCATGTTTTTGCGGGTCTCAAAGTCATAAAACCATATGTAAACATATGATTTATGACTTTTTGACCCTGGTATCATTATATATCATAAAGGAAAAATCTACAAGACTTGAAAATATCACATTTACTGAATTGATATTGTTTTTGTAAGTTGCTATAATAAATAGAACATAAATATTCGCAGAGGAGGCTGGCAGCATGAGTACTAAGATGGCACAGAACAGGGTATTGATCGTGGAGGATGAGATTTCCATTGCAAAGATGATAGCCATGAATCTTAAAGTGGCAGGGTACGAGACAAAGATGTTTCATGATGGCAGGGAGGCGGCGGAAGCGTTAGAAGAAGAGCGCGCCTATGATATTGCCCTGCTGGATGTCATGCTGCCTGGAATGGATGGATTCTCCTTGTTTGAGATTGTCAGGTCCTATGAGATACCGGTTATATTCCTGACGGCAAAAGACGATATCAACTCGAAGATACAGGGGCTGCAGGGGGGAGCAGAAGATTATATCGTAAAACCTTTTGATATGCTGGAGCTTATGGTGCGGATGGAAAAGGTGCTGGAGAGGACGAAGAAACTTAGTGATGTCATACGCATTTTAGATGTAGAGATTAATTTTCTGGAGCATTCCGTCAGAAAAAATGGCGAGGAGGTATTATTGAAGCCCATGGAGTTTGAACTGCTCTGTGTACTGGCACGGAATAAAAATATCGCCATATCCAGAGAGGAGCTTTTGCGGCGTGTGTGGGGAATGGATTACCTCGGTGAGACGAGAACGGTGGATGTGCATATCGGGCAGCTCCGCAAAAAGCTCTCCTTAAATGACAATATAAAAACCGTTTCTAAGATGGGATACAGGCTGGAGGATTAGGGTATGAGATTAAAGACAAAGATTATTCTCATATGCTGTATCAGCACGTTGTTCTCATGTGCGTTCTGCAGTGTGGCGGTCTATGGTTTGGTAAAAAGAATTTCTCTGGAGGCAGCGGAAGGGCAGAGTTTAAAAAATGTAACGGACGAGATCTCACAGTTGGAAGACCGGATGAATGCAATTAGCAATGATATGAGATTTTCGCAGGATAAAGAGGTGCTGCAATACATTCTTAAACAGCACAACGATGATTTTCTGGTCTGCTTTTCCTCAGAGAGAGATGGGGAGGAGATTTATAATGTAACAGTTTTTAAACAGAGGGAGCTGAATGCCCTGGAGTATAGGTATATTTCTGATCCGGACCTGAAAATGGCGCAGATGGAGTGGGAGGACCAGCATTTTTTTGTCTATAACACGTATATAGGGGACATGTGTGTCATCTATATACTAGAAGATATCACCTATGTGTGGAAGCGCATGGGGCTGCTGGGATTTGGGCTGGTTGTTTTGACCTGTATTATTACGATGGGGGTCTGCTTGTTGCTTTTTATCGTGTTAAATAAGGTGCTTTTTCCCCTTCAGCAGTTAAATGACGGGGCAAAACAGATCGCCAGAGGCCGGTACGATGAGAGAATTCAGGTGGGGAGAAAGGATGAGATCGGAGAATTAAGCGAGAACTTCAATCAGATGGCAGGGGCGGTGCAGTTTCGAATCGAAAAGTTAAAGGAGGCAGAGTGGAAGCGGACATTATTTATGGGAAATCTAACTCATGAACTGAAAACTCCTATGACAGCGATCTCTGGATATGCCAGGACACTCCTGACAGTAAAGCTCCCGGAAGAGGACAGAGAAGAGGCACTTTCTTATATTTATGAAGAAAGCTGCCGGCTGGAGAGGCTCTCGCGAAAAATGATGGATCTGTTATTGCTGGAAGAAAATGACAATACTTGTTTTGAAAAAGTTGCAGCAGGCATATTATTTCACAGAGCGGCGGAGGCCTGCAGCCAAAGTCTGGAGCAAGACGGTATCCGTCTGGAATGTCAGGAAAAGGGGGAGGTTTTCCTGGTGGACGCCGATCTGTTTACCGAGGTACTGATCAATCTCATCGACAACGCCAGAAAGGCGAGCCAAAGGGGTGACCGGATCATACTTTCCGCCTCAGGGAATAGGATCTGCGTCAGGGATTTTGGAACTGGTATTCCGGAGGAGGAGAAGGAGAGGATCCTGGAACCATTTTACATGATCGACAAGTCGAGGAGCAGAAAGAGCGGTGGCGCCGGACTTGGACTTGCCATCACAGCGATGATACTAAAAAGGCACAATTGCGGCATCCAGATCGAGAGCGAAGTGGGACAGGGAACTCAGATGATTTTACAATTTGTTTAAAAAACGATGAATACTTGGTGAATGCGTCCATGTTAGAATGATTTCAACATGGACGTTAGTCATTTTGACAGGAGGGAACAAGTATGAGGAAAAAATGTATGGCACTGATGTTATCGGGAATGATGGTTTTTACACTGGCTGGTTGCGCCAGCAACCCTGAGAAATCGGTGGTCAAAGAAAAGAATATGGATAAAATGCTGCAGGAGGCACAGAAGACGGATGATACAAATACTTTTGAACAGATCAAGGAAGAAGTGAAAAAATATGAGACCTACAAGACCCGCATCGAGGATAACAAATTAAAGGTTGTTGTTGATGTGGATGCGAAGGTAGAGGTGCCAGAGGTAGAAAAGCTTTCGGTATACCGGGTGCGGGCACAAAAGATCAAGCAGGATTTTTTAGACCGCGTTCAAAAGACGCTGACACCTGGGCTGGCTTATTACGACGGCAGTAAAGCTAAGATCCGCATAAAATCTGATATTGCCAAAGAAATAAGAGACTGTAAGAAAGAATTAAATGACGCTAAAAAATCAGGAGATACCGTCACGGCCGAAGAGTATAAAGCTAACATCGCGGATCTGAAAAAGGAATATGAAAAGGCGCCGGACAATGTAAAGCTTACCGATTATCCATCTGAGAACAAAATTCTCAGCATAAAGAATCTATATGACAGCGACCCCAAGGATACGTTTTACAGCTGGCTGTATGAGCTGCACGGGGATGGAGAGATGTATTATGGATTGAGCGATGGAAAAGATGGAAACTATCATACGCTGTTTGTGCAGAATTCTGAAAATTATGGAAACTGTCTGCGGTACGAGAGTAGCAAAAATGGGTATAGTGAAAAGCTGAGCTCTGCCGTTGTGGCCAATGATTTTCAAATGATCACACCAAAAAAGGATGGGCAGGAACCAGAATTTCCAATGGTTGATCCAGGGGGCTCCATAACCTGTGCTGACAATGAACCATTGACCCTGTCCCAGGAAGAGGCGGAACAGAAAGTAAATACTCTTCTTGAACAGCTGGGACTTGATGATTACAAATGTTATGAACAGGGGGTATACTCCCAGCTTCTACAGAATGGAGACGTGACAGATAAGTATAGGAATGTATATCGTTTTCTGTGCCTGAGAAAGCTGGATAACGTTTTTGTCAATAATCAGGCGGGTTTTAAGCTGACGGATGGCTGGCAGGGAAAAGATTATGTAAAAAAGATGTGGGGAAGCGAAGCGGTGGCAGTCGCTGTAAATGACAGCGGAATTGTAGGGTTTCATTATCTTTCACCACTTTCCATAAGGGAAACGGTGGTGAAAGACAGCCGCATAAAATCCTTTGATGAGATCAAAGAGACATTTGAGAAAATGGTTGTTATAGAAAATGCGGCACAGGATAAGGAGGCAGAAGGGAACGTATCTGTCAAGGTGACAGATGTAAACCTCGTATATACCAGGATTAGTGAGAAAGACAGTTTTGACACGGGTCTGGTAGTTCCTGTCTGGAATTTCGAGGGGACCGTGGTGGACGAATACGGAGGTGGAAAGGCGGGGAAAAAGACAGGCATTATCCTTTCCATAAATGCCATCGACGGTTCCGTAATAAACCAGGAACTGGGATACTAGTGTACTGACCAGAGGAAGGATTGCGGCTATGAATAGTTTTGAAACAGATATAAAACGGGCATTCTGCAGTATAAATTTTCTCGCTGGGCTGCTGATCGAGTGTATCATTCTATGGCGCGCGGGGGTAAAGTCGGAACTGTTCCAAATCAGTGTGCCGGTTCTGGCCTCCCTGCCCTATTCTACGGCATGGCTCGGCGATTACCAGAGCGGCTACATCAAAGAATACCTGCCCCGTTGTGGGAGAACATCGTATATCCTGGGGAAATTTCTCGCATGTGGCATAAGTGGGGGCAGCCTGATCACAACAGCATGTTTATTCCGCCTGATGACAGGGGACGGGGAGGATATGGAGTGGAAGCTTCTTCTGATCTTTCTCTCCGGAATGTTGTGGGCGGTGGTGGCGGCGACCCTCGCCGCCGCTGCAAACAGCAGATATGTTGCCTACGGTGGTGCATTTGTATTGTTTTACATGCTGGTTATATTATACCAGCGCTATTTTAAGACATTGTACTGCCTGTATCCGGTGGAATGGTATGCACCGGAACATACGTGGGTGCTGGGGGATACGGGGGTGGTACTGCTGCTGGCGGGGATGATCCTGCTCATTGGCGTTCTCTATTATGAGATTCTTGGGAGGTGCATTAAACATGTGTAAGATCAGACAGATTCTGTACATCGCCCGCTCCAATTTTAGGAAATGGCACAGAAATCCCCAGATTATAATGTGCTTTTTCCTCGCCTTTATATTCTGTTTTCTGTTGTCCGATAAGGTGATGCAGTTTGCACAGGAACATGGCACGTATCTGCAGGGAATGGAGGCATTTATATGGACCTTCGGAGACGCGCAGTCGGTACTCGCCATCTCGATCTTACTGCTTCTTCTTTTTTCGGATATGCCCAATCTATCCAATGAAGTACCGTATTTTATGGTAAGAACAGACCGAAGGATATGGATGCTGGGGCAAATCGTATATTTGATATCTGCGACTTTTTGCTTTATGGTCTTTATCCTTTTGGCGACCGTGCTCTTGTCGGCAGGAAGAGCATATCCGGCCAACCTGTGGAGTGACACGGCGGCAATCTTAGGATATTCGGGAATCGGAGAAAAGATTGCAGTTCCCTCCTTTGTGAAGGTTCTGGAGCTGACAGATCCTTACCGCTGTACGTTGCACATCTTTTTATTGATGACAGGCTATGCGGTCTCCATGGCAGGCATCATTTTGTTTTTAAATCTTTGCCGAAGCAATGGCGGAATGATAGGCGGTGTGATCTTTAGTGGATTCGGGCTTCTGATGAATCCGGATATCGTGGCGGAATGGTTTGGGATTTCCATGGAGAAGATCCGCTTTGCCAATATTATAAGCGGCTGGATCTCGCCTCTGAACCATGCCACCTATTATATGCACAGCTTTGGTTATGACAATCTGCCGAAATTGTGGCAGTCCTATCTGTTCTTTTCGCTGTTTAGTGTGTTGCTTTTTGTGGTTTCCCTTATGAAAATAAAGAATTACCCATTTTCCTTTACTGGCAGCCAGGCAGGTTCGAATTAAATGAGCTAATATGAAGGAGATTGATCATGGAAGAAAATACAGGAATCGAAGTAAATCATGTGTATAAATCATTTGGAAAAGAGCAGGTGCTGATGGATGTAAATTTCTCGATCCCGCCGGGAAGTATTTACGGGGTGGTGGGAAATAATGGAAGCGGCAAGACGGTGCTTATGAAATGTATATGCGGCTTCATGAAATGTGACAGAGGAAAGATTGTTGTAAATGGCAGGCAGGTGGGGAAGGAAGTAGATTTTCCGGACCGGCTGGGTGTGATCATCGAGACGCCGGGTTTTATCCCCAATCTGACTGGATACAAAAACCTTAAAATTCTTGCTGCGCTAAAGGGAAGGATTGGAAAATCAGACATTAGGGAGACGCTGCAGAGAGTGGGACTTGATCCGGACATGAAAAAGCCGGTGTCCAAGTACTCTCTGGGAATGCGTCAGAGGCTGGGCATCGCCCAGGCGATCATGGAAGATCCGAAGGTGCTTGTCCTGGATGAGCCCTTCAACGGGCTGGACCGGTACGGGGTGGTGGAAATCCGGGCGCTGCTCAAGGACTTGAAAGCCGATGGAAAATCCATACTTCTGGCAAGCCATAATGCCCAGGATATCGAAGAGCTTTGTGACCATGTAAAGGATCTGATGTTGGAAAGGAATGAGATAAATGAGTAGTAGGTGGAAAAAAGCAGCGGTTGTATTGTGTCTGATGAGCTGTATCGTATTGGAGGCATGCCCGGAAGTTTCCTGGATTTACGCTGCAGGCCAGGAGAGAACAGATAGTTCCAGGGCGGATTCTGCGGAGGAAGACGGTAAACAGGGTATGTCCGATTCCGGAGGTATGTCGGGTTTTAGCATTGATAATCAAAATATTTATGAGGGAATGGAGAATTCCTATTCCAGAGGATATGTTCCAAAGATTGGAAATGACAATGCCGTTCTCGTACTGCCACTGCAGGCAAAGCATAAGGTCTCTGGAAACCAGATCACAGCTGCCCTCAAGTTCGGGGAAGGGGAAAATCTACCCTTTGTCCATAAAAATTACGAAAAGGAGGTAAAGTTAAAATATTACAAGGCGAGGAAACAGGGGAAAAAGGTAGGACGCTATCTCGTATCATTTAATCTGAAGTTAAAGAAAGACCGTTACAATGGAAGCTACCCTGTGATTGTCACCGTCAGTGGACAGGATGAATCCGGAAATGAGATCAGCCAGGAATTTACGGTGTATGTCACTATCACGGACGGAAAAAAGGCAGGAGAGACAGAGGGCGCCCAGGAGGGTGGGGAAGATACTGTGGCAAAATTTGCGCCCAAGGTGATGATCGATTCTTATCAGTTTTCCAGGAAAAAGATTCTGTGCGGAGAGAAGTTTACCGCGAAAATTACCCTGCATAATACAAGCAATTCCGAACCTGTGAAGAATATGATGGTCTCCGTCACTCCAGGGGAGAATGTAGAACTCCTTGGCAGGACGGGCAGCAGCTATGTGCAGGAGTTGGCAGCGGGAGGCAGCTGTGATCTGTCCTTCCGTTTCCGGGTAAACGCATCGGCGCCCCGGGGACAGTACAGTATTGGAGTTACCATGGATTATGCGGACGCGAAGGGGGGAACCCATACAGCGGAGGGCGCGATGAAGGTATCCGCTGAGCAATCGGTACAGATTCAGATACCTCCGGTGAGCATGGCGAAAACGATACAGCTGGGGGAGACGGTGGAACTGCAGACCCAGGTGATGAATCTGGGGAAAGGAAAACTGTACAATGTCCGCGCCACGCTGGAGGCGGATGGACTTACCCCTTCAGGAGCTGCATTTATCGGGGATGTCGAGGCGGGCACTTCCATGTCGGGAAGTATGGAGGTCACGGCAGAGGGGCTGACTGGTACGAATCTGTATGGCACTACCCAGGGAAAGATCACATTTTATTATGCAGATGAGGCGGGGAATGAGATGACTCAGGAACAAACCTTTGAGACAGATATTTTATCGCCGTTGAGTGGTGAAAACGAGGCAGAGCCAGAGGAGGATACCAGGCAGTGGTGGGTGATCATGGCTGTGATCGTGGCATTACTGATTCTAGCGGCAGTGATATTCTTTGTGAGAAGATCAAAAAGGATACAGACCGGAGGCGGGGATGTGAATGAATAATAAGATCCGTAGCTTTCTAAGACTTAGAAAACAGAGCGATACAGTAAAAATAATCTGCCTATTTGTATTGGCAGCAACCGCCTTTTTTGTCAGCGTGATATATCACGCGTGGGATATCTACCGTTTTGTCAATACGCCGGCGGAATATGTATTGACGGGGGAGGGGACGGTTTCCCAGAAACGGTTGGATGAGCTGATTCAGATGGGAGATGTGGCAGCAGTGAGCCGTCAGATGGAGGTTCCCGTCACGGTGCTGTACCAGGGAATGAGCACCACGGTCAACTGCAGTCTGCTGTCCAAGGGCTATATAGAGAAACTGTTAGCTATAAAATTTCCCACTGGCACAAAGCGGATTTATATGAATGAGACGGCATTTTCTGAGATGCTGCAGGGGTTCTCAGAAGAGAATGAGGATTTGACGGATGTAGAAAGTCTCAAGCCGGCAGATGGCAGTACAGAGTTCGATATCCGCTATTCCATGAAAGATACCATGGCAGATCCGAAAGGGGATGGTGAGGCGGTTTCCATGGGGGCTTCCGCGGCGGAGAGTTATAAGTCGGCGAGGCTGAACGTGGTGAAAGACGATGAGCAGGAGGAGAAAGGTCTGGCCTGCACCGCAGAAGCGGAGGGACGGCTGTTGAAAGAGGCTTGCAGTATGAGGGTGTTATTTGACAGGCACGACCTGGATGGACTTCATGTGGAACAGTTAGGAAAACTGGGGTATGAGATTGAAAATGAGGAGGCAGTGATCATGGAGGAGAACGAGATCAAGATTAAGCTGCTCCATATACAGTACGGACTACTCTCTTTCGGAATCTGCCTCATTGCAATTTTTACCCTGAAACTCGCAGCGGGGAAGGGTTGGGACAGATGGTAGGCTGCCTTTGTACTTAACGCAATACAATAATATGAATACTTTGTCAAGATAAAAGTGCAATTATTTTAAAAAGAAGCGAATCATTGGATCATTTCCAATAATTTGTTTCTTTTTTTGTTGGAAGTTTTTGCCTGTTTTCGTCTTGGGGCGCTTAACACAATATTGTAATATGTATATAAAGCCGGGTAAAAAGTGTGTGGTAAGTAACGCAAAATGAGTTAGAAACAGACTTTTCTGCCGGTGCGCCGCGGCGATGCCGCCCGGCTGTACAAGAGCAGTCCGAAAGAGGAGGAAAAACATGGAAGAAAAGAAAAAAATAACGCCCGACATGATTGTTGCACAGGCGAAGAAGTTTGAGGGAGTAAAAGAGTCTCCAGCAAACAGCAATAATGTAATCTTCAATACTCATTATTATGGACATGAGGTGAAAGGGGCGGTGTATCCGTGGTGCTGTGCCTTTGTATGGGATGTGTTCCGAATGTGCGGAGCTTCAAAATTGTTTTATGACGGCCAAAAAACGGCACTTTGTGCTGCTGTGGAGAGTTGGGGAAAAAACAAGCAGCTGGCCATTAGTAATAAGATCAAAGGGAAAAAAGGCGATCTTGTGATCTTTGACTTTACACACAGTGGAAGGGCCTGCCATATAGGGATTATAATAAAGAATAACAATGACGGAACCTATACGACGATCGAGGGAAATACCGGTACGGGGAATAACAGCAATGGCGGTATGGTGATGAAACGGACCCGCAGCATTAGCTTGATCCGGTGCATCATACGTCCTAAATATGATACATAAAAGGGGTTTGTAAGGGAGAAAGGCTGGTGCCGTTTAGAAACAAAGCTGTGCCAGCCTTTTTCCTGCTTTTGTCATGAAAGATATGCACCTTGGGTATACGGAAAATATGCAGGTTTTTGTTCATGTTATTATACATTTTAGTGATGGAAATGGGGCGTGCACAATGGAAGATAAATGGATGGAAGCGTACAGGGATTTTTTGGTTACAGAGGATAAAGCAAAAAGTACAATTTCTACTTATATACGTCAGGCGCGGCGCTTTGTGGCGGCTTGTGGAAAACACCCTGAAAACAGAAGCGTGGTGGAGCATTATGTGGACATGTTAAAAAGGCAGTATAAACCAGCTACGGTAAATTTGTATGCAATCGCCATTAACAGTTATCTGAAATGGAGCAGAAATGAGGATATGAAAATACACACAAAGAAGCTTAAGAAAATGTTTGTGCTGGAAAATGTCATTTCCGATGAGGATTACAGGATGATGCTGGACTATGCCAGGGAGACAGGGCGCGAAAAATATTACTACATTATGAAGGTGCTTGCCGGGACGGGGATACGAGTGGGAGAGCTGAGGTATATAACGGTGGAAAATGTAAAGCGCGGGCGGGGTGTTGTGTACAATAAGGGGAAATACAGGGAAATCTTTATTTCTTCCGGACTTCAAAATATTTTAATGGAATACTGCCAGCAGAGAAGTATTTGCCAGGGAGCTATCTTCACTGGAACGAAAGGTAGTGTCTTGTCCCGCAGCGCTGTATGGCAAATGCTTATGAAGATCGCTGACAGGGCGGGGGTGGACAAGGCAAAGGCACATCCCCACTCCTTTCGCCATTTTTTTGCTAAAACATACATCAATAAGTGCGGAGATATCACGGCGCTGGCAAATATCCTGGGGCACAATTCCCTGGAGACGACGCGGATCTATACCATGCGCACAGGGGAGGAGATTAGAGAGCAGATGGACGCGCTGGGGCTGTAATGGGGGAGAAAAAAGGGGGGAGGTAAATTAAGAATTTGTTGTTTTTTCTATTGTAAGGCGAAAAATAAATGTATATAATATAGTCAGGAAGAATCCGAAAAGTAAGGAGATGATTGCTATGACACTGACAAAGGTAGAAATTGATGTGCCTGGAGGATAAAGAGGCACAAATAACAAGAAATGCAATGCTGGTATATCCTTATATCAAGAGTGGCGTTATGTCTCATAGAAAGGCAGCAGAAATGCTGGGACTTCATATTATTTCACTGATGAACGCATAGCGAAAAGCTGTATCAGACGTTGCAGGAACATGTGGTGTGAAAATAATCACAAGAAGGGAAGGATTTTTAGAATGGCTATAGAAAATTTAATGGAAAATGTTGATAACCAAATAGTAAAAATTAGAACAAAAAGTTTGGATGTATCTTTTAATGAGCTTTATGACATGTATCAGAATAAAGAACTAACAATATCACCTGATTATCAGCGTTTATTTCGATGGGAAGAAGAAAAGCAATCTCGATTTATTGAATCACTTATCTTGGAGATGCCTGTTCCACCAATTTTTGTTATTGAGACAGATGATGGTGTTTATGAGTTAATAGACGGTTTGCAGAGAATATCAAGTTACTTACATTTTAGAGGTGAAAAGTTGGATGGAGATAATTTAGAACCATTGGTATTACAAGGATGTGATATAGTTACAGAGCTGAATAATTTATCATTTAAGCTTTTGCCTAAGGCTTTGCAAATTAAGATTAAGAGAAGTTTCGTAAGAATGGAAGTTATAAAAAAGGAAAGTGAAGATTCTCTTAAATATCATATGTTTAAAAGATTAAATACGGGTGGGGAGTTATTATCAGCACAAGAGATAAGAAATTGTACTGTAAGACTTTTGGGTTCAGAAGCAATAGATTTTCTTGAGAAATGTAGCAAAAATGAAAATTTTAAATTAATTGTTTCTCGGATTGGAAGTGACAAGGAACAGTTGCAATATAAACAAGAATTAGTATTGCGTTATTTGGCAATGAAAAATAATATAGAAAATTATAAATATCCTGTAACAGAATATCTTACAAACTATCTTGAAGATATTACTACTGAAAAACTTGATTTTAATTATGATAAAGAATGGGATGTTTTTTGTAAAACTTCATTGTTTATTGCAGAGAATTTCGGAGAGGATGCTTTTTCAGGAAAAACAAAGGGAGGTGACTATAGAAATGAGTTTATTTTATACTATTTTGACGCATTATTTGTTCCGATTGCAAAACTAATAGATTCTATATTAGATTATGCAGATTCGAAAAAATTGGTTGAGAGAATAAACGAAATAAAATTTGGAGAAGAATTAAGATCGTATAAGACAGGCAGTGTTAATGGAGTAAAAACTAGGATAAAGTTATTTATGGAAGGAGTGCAAGAAATACTTGAATGCTGATGAGTTTAGAGCAACTTTGGAAACAGATTTAGCTTGGAGACAAGAGGAAATAGCTTTTTTTAAAAATCAGTTAAATTATATATCTGATAATAATAAGAATAGATATCGAAAATCCTTAGTTTTAATATTATATTCCCATTTAGAAGGATATATAAAGTTGAGTTTACAGACTTATATTCAATATATTAATTCGTTGGGATTGACTAGAAATATGGTGAAAGTTGGATTAAAAACTGCCTCAATGAATAGAGAATTTAATGCTTATGACAATTCGGATAGAAAATGCAATGTTTTTAGAAGAGAATTGCCGAATGATTCGAGATTACATAAATTTTTCAGACGAGTAGATTTTGTTTCTCAATACGAAGAATTTGTTGAGCAGAGTCTAGAAATTGATGATGGTATAGTAAATACAGAGTCAAATCTATGGTATATTGTGCTTCAAAAAAATTTATATAAATTAGGGTTGCCAATAGATTTGTTTGAAGAATATGAATCGGATATTGACGCACTTGTTAATCGCAGAAATTCTATTACACATGGAAATTTCCGTTCAGGTATTTCACAGGAAGAATTTCAAAGGTGGGAGACAAGTACGATAGATGTTTTATCTGGTGTCACAAGACTATTATATGATTATGCTCGCAATGAAAGATATAAAAAGACAGATTAGAATATTTCTTATAAAATCCCAGTTTGAAAATCTATGATAATGTCATTACCCCATCTAAAACCCATAAAGATAGGGATTCTAACAAGATAAGACAATTCTTAAAACATTTAAAACTCCCCAAACCTTACAATTTCGTAAGCCTCTGTAAGAAAATTCGATGGAAAAATCCCCTCCTTTGCGGTATGCTCTGACTATAGAAAGGAGCGATACACAATGAGCACAATACTAAAACTTGAAAATGTAGAAAAATATTATGGAAACACGTCCAATCTCACCAAGGCGGTAGATCAGATATCCTTCGAGGTGGAGACGGGAGAATTTGTAGGCATCATGGGAGCCAGCGGTTCAGGAAAGACTACTTTGTTGAACTGTATCTCCACGATTGATAAAGTGACCAGTGGCAGGATTTATGTGGAGGGAAAGGATATCACCGGGATAAAAGGGAATGCCCTGAACCGTTTTCGTCGAGAAAAACTTGGATTTATCTTTCAGGACTTTAATCTTTTAAATACGCTGACAGCATATGAAAACATTGCACTGCCGCTGTCTATCCAAAATATGGCGGCATTGAAGATCGACGCTAAGATTGATGAGATTTCGGGGATCCTTGGCATCAGTGATGTGATAAAAAAGTATCCCTATCAGATGAGTGGAGGACAGAAGCAGAGGGTGGCGGCGGCGCGTGCTCTGATCACAGACCCGGCGATGGTGCTGGCAGATGAGCCCACAGGGGCGTTGGATTCCAGGTCAGCCAGGAGCCTTTTGGAGAGCATGGAGGGGATGAACCAGAATTACGATGCCACCATTCTCATGGTGACACACGATGCATTTGCGGCGAGCTTTGCCACACGGGTCATCTTTTTAAAGGACGGAAAGATCTTTAATGAGGTGAGAAAGGGATCGGATACGAGAAAAGAATTTTTTGATAAGATAATGGATGTTGTTACGCTGATGGGTGGTGATCTCAATGATTTTTAAACTGGCTTTCCGGAATATGAAAAAAAGCATGTCGGATTATGCTGTATATTTTGTAACGCTTATTATTGGTGTTTCCGTGTTTTATGTATTCAATGCCATTTCGGATCAGACGGTAGTGACCCAGATATTTAAGAGTGAATATGATATTATTGATTTAATGCGAACCACTCTTTCGACGGCGAGTGTAATTGTGTCGGTGGTACTGGCATTTCTCATCGTGTATGCCAGCAGCTATCTTATGAAACGGAGGAAGAAGGAGTTTGGAATCTATATGCTCCTTGGCATGGGAAAGAAAAAAATAGCGGGAGTCCTTATGGCGGAGACTGTGATTATCGGAGTATTTTCACTGCTGATAGGAATGGGAGTGGGGATCATTTTGTCACAGGGAATGAGTTTGCTGGTAGCGAAACTCTTTGAGGCGGATATGTCAGAGTTTACCTTTGATATGTCTGGGGAAGCTCTTGGAAAGACCGTAATCTATTTTCTGATTATGTATGCCCTGGTACTTTTGCTGGATATATTCGTAGTGGGCAAATCGCGGTTGATAAATCTTTTAAATGCGGAGAAGAAGTCAGAAAAAAATATTGCGAAAAATCCATGGATCTGTCTGGTGGTGTTTGTTGTGGCAGCAGTGGTGCTGGGTCATGCTTACTGGATGATGACGGGAAATGTCGAGAATCTTACGGAACAGAGTCAGGTGTTAATGCAGATTGTAAAAGGAATCGTAGCAACCTTTTTGATCTTCTGGTCGCTGTCCGGCCTATTGATATTTTTGTCAAAGATCAGAAAGAAAAGCTATTTGAAGGGGATCAATGCCTTTACGACAAAAGAGATCAGCAGCCGGGTAAATACAAACGTATTTGCGGGGAGCATCATCTGCCTCCTGTTGTTTATAACAATATGTATATTTTCCACGAGTTTTTCGATTAATAAATCCATAAACGATAATCTCAATACCCTTGTGCCAGCGGACGCAAATCTTATGTATAGGTATGATCAGGGCCTTCCTTATGACAGTGAAAAGCAGACCATTAATGAAAAACTGCAGACCCAGGGAATGGATACAGATTTGTTTGAAGATGTGGTAGAACTCACAGGTTATGCTTATTATAAATGGGATGAAAAAGAGGAAGAGGGTTATAGTGATAATACAAACATCTTTGCCAATTCTGGTGTCATAAAACTAAGCGATTACAATAAAGTGGCTGAGATCTACGGACTGAAACAGCACACACTGGCAGCGGATGAATATTTGGTAGTTTCAAATTATGATTATACATTGAACATGTATAATGAACAATATCTGCAAAAGGGCCATGTGATCCGGATCGGAGGAAAGGAGTATCATCCAAAATATAAAACTTGTCAGGATGGTTTTCTGCAAATGTCATCAAATCGTTCCGAGTCGGGTTTTACTGTTGTGCCTGATGATATTCCGGCGGATGAAAACCTTCATCCGGACTGTATTTATTACATTGCCAACTATGATACAAATAAAAAAAGTGTGGAGAAGATAGATCGGCTTCTAAACAATAAAGAGTTTGGGAAAAAAACAGGGATCGATGTGTCCACTAGAACAGAGATCTACCAGAGGAGTATCGGGCTTACCGTTCTGATCGTTTTTCTGGGTCTGTATCTGGGAATTATCTTCGTCCTTTCCAGTTTTGCCCTGCTCTCACTCAAGGAGCTGTCCCAGGCGGCGGACAATCGGGAAAAATATAGGACCTTGCGAAGGATCGGAGTGGATGAAAGGATGATTCACCGCTCTTTGTTCCGGCAGAACCTAATCTTTTTCAGCACACCTCTTCTCCTTGCCATCATACATTCCATCTTTGGTATTCAGGTGAGCGTGTATATTATGGAGTCATTTGGTACAACAGGAATGCTTTTTTCCATCGTAGCTACGTCAGCGGTACTTCTTGCGGTATATGTCATCTATTTTACGATCACATACCGCTGTAGCCGGAAAATTATAAATGAATAAATAAATGCAAACAAATGTTTGATATTTTCGAACGTATGTGTTATAATAATATAAAACAGATGTTCGGAGGTGGGAGGATGGAACTGACGTCAAATATTTTTTCAAAATTAGAGATCCTTTCGGATGCGGCGAAGTATGATGTAGCATGTACCTCCAGCGGCTCCAGCCGCAAAGGAGTGAAGGGAAGCATGGGAAATGCCGTGGCTGCGGGACTTTGTCACTGCTTTTCCGCGGACGGAAGGTGCATCTCATTGTTAAAGATATTATTGACGAATGAATGTGTCTACGATTGCAAATATTGTTTAAACCGTCTGTCAAATGACGTACCCCGCGCCTCCTTTACACCGGAGGAGGTGGCTGAGCTCACCATCTCCTTTTACCGGCGAAATTACATCGAGGGCTTATTTTTAAGCTCCGGTATACGAAAGAACCCGGATTTTACCATGGAGCAGATTTATCAGGCGGTGCATCTTCTGCGGGTTCATTACCGCTTTAATGGATATATCCATGTAAAGGCCATTCCTGGGGCGGATCCTCTGCTGATCGAGAAGACGGGGTGGTTGGTGGACAGGATGAGTGCGAATCTGGAACTCCCCACAGCGGATGGTCTGAGATCACTGGCCCCCCAGAAGTCCAGGAAGACTATACTGACCCCCATGCGTCAGATTCAGATGGGGCGCCGAGAAAGCCGGCTGCTACTGGGAGGCAGCAGTGTGTCTGAACTGCCAGATGCCGGGGTAAGTGTGCCAGGAACTGGACAAAGTTTTTCACAGTCCAAAGCATTGCCGGGAGATACCAGTAGGAAACTAGATGCCGGAGTAAGTGTGCCAGGAACCGGACAAAGTTTTATACATTCCAAAGCCTTGACGGGAGATACCAGTGGGAAAACGGGAGTGGAACAAAGTGTAACAGGTGGGGGAAAAGGTTCTGCACGACCAGAAGCCCTGCCGGCGGTAAACCAGAGTTTTGCCTTGCAGGAATTTCATCCGGATGCCAGTTTTGTGCCGGCGGGACAGAGCACGCAGATGATCGTGGGGGCGTCGGGAGAGAGCGACTATGAGATCGTACACATGGCAGAGGCGATGTACCGGAAGTTTGATTTAAAACGGGTCTTTTATTCGGCATTTGTCAATACGACGAAGGACCCAGCACTGCCAGAGGGAAGAGAAGGGCCACCGCTGCTCCGGGAGCACCGGCTCTATCAGGCAGATTTTTTGATGCGTTTTTACCAGTTCCGGGCAGAAGAGATTATTTCAGCGGAGAATCCCTTTTTAAATGTCCATCTGGATCCGAAATGTAACTGGGCGATGAATCATTTGGAGTTTTTCCCAGTAGAGGTGCAGACCGCGGATTACCATACACTGCTTCGTATTCCGGGAGTGGGCGTCAAATCAGCGAAGCGCATTATGGCAGCGAGGCGGCTTGGCAGTCTGGATTATCAGGCGCTGAAAAAGTTTGGAGTGGTATTAAAACGGGCGATGTATTTTATCACCTGTGGTGGGAAAACGATGATTCCGCTGCGCATGAACGAGGGCTTTATTTTGACCAATTTGTTGGGACTTAGAGAGAGGCTTCCGGCATCTGTTACTGGGGAAAACCAGTTTGAACAGATGTCACTTCTGGATCTGTATCCTGGCGCTGTGACAACCCCAGGAACGCAGGGGGTGGGGAGATATGGATGAGACATGGATTTATCTTTGCGAAGATTCCCTGGATGGGATATTTACCGCAGTGTACCAGGCTTATGAGGAACGTCATCCCCACGCTGCCAACCGCATTCAGATCAGTGACAGGATGTACCATCAGGAGCTGTTTGCCAGATATATCCCGGTGGAGACCGATTATGAACGGGCTGAGAAGGTGGCGCGTACCCTACGGAATAAGGTATCTATCCCGGTCTATGAATGGCTGAAAAAATGTTCTGTCTCTTACGATCCAGGAAAGGCAGATGGGATTTACCGCGGGATTATCCTGGCGCTACACATGGGTGGGAGAGTGATAGATCACTTAACGCGGCCAGAGGTCCAGTATTTGATGGAGCTGGAGCGGCATATTGTCAATGAGATACAGCATGAACTCCAGTTTCTTCGGTTTGAGGAATTGGAAAACGGGGTACTCTTTGCGAAAATCAATCCAAAGGATGCTGTTCTTCCCTATATGGCAGAACATTTTGCAGACCGTTTTTCCGGAGAAAACTGGGTGATCGCCGATACGGTTCATCGGACAGTGCTCCTTCATGAGAGTGGAAAGGGGTGCTCCCTGGCAGAGATGTCAGATGTGGACCTGGAAGAATTGGAATTAAGCGTCTCGGCCAGTGAAGAATTGTGGCAGAAACTATGGAAGCGGTTTGTGGATTCCATCGCCATCAAGGAGAGGATCAATCCTAGACTTCAGATGCAGATGCTGCCAAAGCGGTTCCGAAAATACATGAAGGAAATGCAGGAGCCTTAATGTATTGCATCAGGATTTCTATAATTGGCCAGTGTCATTAAACTGGTTCAAATAAGGACTTGGGAGAAATATATAATGATTGAAAAGAAGAGTACAGATTGGTACTCTTCTTTTGTATTTAAGTAAAGTTCTAAATTATAGGACAGGTCTCATATCTTTCAGTATGGTATTCTCTCAGCCGGCCGCAAGGTGCCGGTTGAAAAAATTACCATAATGTGGTATATTTACCATAAAGTGGCATAAAGAACCAGAGACTGAAAGATGGAGGCATAAGAGTGAAAAATAAATTTTCACTCTGCAAGTTTGTGCGCGCACGCCCAAACTTGTGTGATGCGCAAAAGGCGTGCGCGCATGGAGGTAACATATGATACGTTCTTATGTACAAAAAAATGTATTTGACGCCCTGCAGGAGCGGTTAAAGTTTATTTTTGAGGAATTTGACAATATATATGTGTCATTTTCGGGAGGAAAAGACAGCGGGCTTCTTTTAAATCTTGTACTGGATTATCAAAAGAAATATGCGCCAGAGAAGAAGATCGGTGTGTTTCATCAGGATTTTGAAGCACAGTACACAGTAACAACAGAGTATATTGAGCGGACCTTTAAGCGCATTGAAAAGGATGTGGAACCATATTGGGTATGTCTTCCCATGGCGACGCGGACTGCCCTGAGCAGCTATGAAATGTTCTGGTATCCCTGGGATGACAAAAAGCAGGAGGCCTGGGTGCGCCCGATGCCAAAGCATGATTATGTGATAAACCTGGAAAAAAATCCGATGACTACCTATAAATACCGGATGCACCAGGAGGACTTGGCAAAGCAGTTTGGCAGATGGTACAGTATGTCTCACGAAGGAAAGAAAACGGTTTGTCTGCTGGGCATGCGTGCGGACGAGTCCATGCAGAGGTACAGCGGTTTTTTAAATAAAAAATACGGGTATCAGGACGAGTGCTGGATCAGCAGGCAGTTTAAGGATGTATGGTGTGCTTCGCCTATTTATGACTGGTCCACCAGCGACGTCTGGCACGCCAATTATTTGTTTGAGTATGATT
The DNA here is from genome assembly GCA_948848225.1 of uncultured Eubacterium sp. GTDB lineage: Bacteria > Bacillota > Clostridia > Lachnospirales > Lachnospiraceae > Eubacterium_F. Next base: position 43,160 of record CAQOJF010000007.1, on the reverse strand, counting down.
ATAACCATCTCTATGATCTGTACTATATGGCGGGGCTGAGCGCTTCCCAGATGAGGGTAGCCTCACCCTTTAACGACTACTCCAAGGACAGCTTGAACCTGTACCGGGTGATTGATCCTGAGATCTGGGCGAAGCTGATCGGCCGGGTCCAGGGGGCCAACTTCGCATGTATCTATGGAAGAAGCAAGGCGATGGGCTATCGCAATGTGACACTTCCTGAAGGGCATACATGGGAATCTTATACAAAATTTCTGCTGGACACACTGCCTGTCCGTCTTCGAAATAATTATGTAAAAAAATTTAACACTTCCATTAAGTTCTGGCATAACACCGGAGGAGGTCTGGATGAGGAGACGATTGAAGAGCTTCTGGCACATGGTTACAAGATCCGGCGCAATGGAGTCTCGAATTACACTTTGAATAAAAAATCAAGAGTTGTCTTTGAGGGAAGGATTCCCGATCATACGGATGATATCAAATCCACGAAAGACATACCCAGCTGGAAAAGGATGTGTTACTGCATTTTAAAAAATGATCACATCTGCCGGTTTATGGGATTCGGCCTGACCAGGCAGCAGCAGAAGCGTATTGATATAATCAGGATGAAATACAAAAACGTGAAAGAGTTAGGATGAAAAGAGGGAAAAACAAATGGCATACAAAAGTCCGGTTTACAATGTGATATCTGTACCAGTGGAAAAAGTAAAACCCAATACATATAATCCCAACGCGGTGGCGCCGCCGGAGATGAAACTTTTATATGAAAGTATAAAAGAAGATGGCTATACGATGCCCATCGTGTGCTATTATTCCAAAGAAAAAGATATATACGTGATCGTGGACGGATTCCACCGCTATCGTATCATGATGGAATTCCAGGATATTTACGAACGGGAAAAAGGAATGATTCCGGTCTCGGTCATTGACAAACCCATTGACCATCGTATGGCAAGCACCATTCGTCATAACCGCGCCAGAGGAAGTCACAATGTGGACCTTATGAGTAATATTGTCAAAGAACTTCATGAGATTGGACGATCCGATGCCTGGATCAGCAGGCATTTGGGTATGGATCGGGACGAAATACTGAGATTAAAGCAGATCACCGGACTTTCGGCACTGTTTCGTGATGTAAAATTTGGCCAGGCATGGCGTCCAGAGGATGAAGAAGAAATGGAGTAATGACATCCTGGAAAAATATATAATAAAATAAATGTAAAAAAGATCTTTTGGATAAAATTCGTATATTCTATGTAAATTCTGGTAATGCTATGGGAAAATTAAGTTTTCAAGGAGGAATCCAACATGGCAGTGGAATTTAAGAACAGCGAGACAAAGGACAATTTGATGCGTGCATTTGCCGGTGAAAGCCAGGCGAGAAACCGTTATACTTTTGCGGCGCAGAAGGCGCAGGAGCAGAATCAGCAGGTCATCTCCATGGCATTTCTTTTTACGGCAGAGCAGGAAAAAGAACATGCAGAGATTTTTTATCATCATCTGAAAGAACTCTCTGGAGAGACGATTCATGTAGACGGGGGCTATCCAGTGGATATCTCGGAGGATCTGGGCCAGCTTTTGAGAATGGCGCAGCATAATGAATACGAAGAGCACGACGATGTATATAAAAAATTCGGTGAAAAGGCGATGGAGGAAGGATTCACGAAAGTGGCTAATTCCTTCCGGATGATCGCAGAGATCGAGAAAGTGCATGGGGACCGTTTTGGACGGTTCGCAGAATATCTGGAGCAGAATAAGCTCTATGTATCCGATGTAAAGGCGGGTTGGATGTGCCTGAACTGCGGTTACATTTTTGAGGGAGAAAAAGTGCCGGAAAAATGTCCAGTATGTGACCATGACAAAGGATACTTTATCCGGGTAAGTCTCGCTCCATTTACCGACGGACAGAAGGCATGGGCATAGGGGAGCGGACAGAAGATGTATGATATCATTGTGGTCGGCGCCGGGACTGCGGGGCTTTCTGCGGCGGTGTACGGGGCGAGGGCTGGGAAACGTGTGCTCGTTCTGGAGCAGAAAAACGCGGGTGGTCAGATCGTGAACTCACCGGAGGTTGATAATTATCCGGGCATCAAGCATATCTCTGGGTTCGAATTTATACAGAGGCTGCAGGAGCAGGCAGAGGAAGCAGGGGCGCAGATTCAGTATGCTCCTGCGGAAGCCATCCGGTGCGAGGGAGAAAAAAAACTGGTGAGATGTGGCGATGAGGAGTTGGCATGCAATTCAATCATTCTCGCCACTGGCATGGTGTACCGGAAGCTTGGACTGGAGCGGGAAGAGCACTTGACAGGAAAGGGAGTTTCCTATTGTGCTGTGTGTGACGGTGCATTTTTTCGGGGAAAGGACACAGCGGTGGTGGGAGGCGGCAATACGGCGTTGGAGGATGCCCTCTATCTTTCTGAGATCTGTCGCAGGGTCTATCTGATTCACCGCAGAGATCGCTTTCGGGGAGAAAATACCATGGTGAACAAGCTGCTCCAGATAAAAAATGTAGAATTTATCCTGGATAGTGTGGTGACAGAATTGAGAGGAAAGGAGCAGCTGTCAGGCATTATCGTAAAAAACAAAGTTTCAGGAATCGTCAATGAACTGTCCGTCAATGGCTTGTTTGTGGCGGTGGGACAAAATCCAGAAAACGAACGATTCCGTGATGTGGTGGAATTGGATGCCCATGGTTATATAAAGGCAGATGAGAGCTGCCGTACCAGTGTGCTGGGAATCTACGCGGCAGGGGACTGCCGCACCAAACAAGTTCATCAGCTGGTGACAGCGGCGGCAGACGGTGCGGTGGCTGCTCTGGCAGCCTGTGGTCAGATAGAATGAAAAAGTACCTTTCATTTTACGAATAAATCCCCATCTTTTCCACATACTAACTCCATAGCAATGATTTGGAAAGCAAATCTTTGTAACAAACAAGAAAAATGGCTATGGAGGAAAAAATAAATGAAAGCAACAGGAATCGTACGTCGGATCGACGAACTTGGAAGAATCGTGATACCCAAAGAAATACGAAGGACATTGAGGATCCGCGAGGGAGATCCTCTGGAAATATTCACCAACCACGAGGGCGGGATCATACTGAAAAAATATTCCCCCATCGGAGAACTGGGAGAGCTGGCAAAAGAATATGTGGAGTCTGTGGCGAACGTTGCCAAATGTACGGTCTGTGTGGCGGACAGGGACCAGATCGTGGCGGCAGCCGGACCGGACAAGAAAAACTATTCGGGAAAAGACATTCATAAAGAATTAAAGCAGTGTATAGATGAGCGGACCAATATATTGTCCACTAACAAAAAGGAATCCCGTTGCAGAATAACGGAAGATGGGGAAACTGAGGTGAACCAGGCCGTGGGAACCATTGTGTCGGAAGGAGATGCCATCGGTGCGGTGATCCTGGTTTCCGGGGATGATAAATTAAAATTTGGAGAGTTTGAAGAGAAAATGGCATTGTGTGGTGCAAACTTTCTTGGGAGGCAGATGGAAAGCTAATTTGAAAGCGGCGTCAAATAACTTATACAGCCTAAATATTGGCTTTTAAATGCCAAAAACTGCAAAAAACCTTGACAAATGGTTGAAAAAAGGTTATAAATATGTTTAGTAGGTTTACAGGGTTTGTAGGTTTACGAAAAAATAATGTAAAATCACGAGGAGGATATATTCCATGAACAAGACAGAATTAGTTGCGGCTATTGCTGATCAGGCAGATTTGTCAAAGAAAGATGCTGAGAAAGCATTAAAAGCATTTGTTGACGTTATTACGGATGAATTGAAGAAGGGTGAAAAGATTCAGCTTGTTGGTTTCGGTTCTTTTGAAGTTACTGAGAGAGCAGCAAGAGAGGGAATCAACCCACTTACAAAGAAGCCGATGAGCATTCCTGCATCTAAAGCACCGAAATTCAAAGCTGGTAAAGCATTGAAGGATGCTGTTAACGCGTAATCAAGCGTTTGTATGGGATTTTGAATTGTTAAATATAACGTCGATTCTGGATGCTGTCAGGATCGGCGTTTTTGCGCGTTTGTATACATTAAGAATGGAGGATCATATGAGATTAGACAAATATTTAAAAGTATCCAGATTGATCAAGAGAAGACCGGTGGCCAATGAGGCGTGTGATGCCGGGCGAATCCTGGTAAACGATAAGGTGGCAAAGGCTTCCCTTAATGTAAAACCAGGGGATATCATTGAGATTCAGTTTGGAAATAAAAATACGAAGGTGGAAGTGCTCAGTATCGAAGAAACCTACAAAAAGGACGAGGCAAAGGAACTGTACCGCTATCTGTAGGCAGAACTGGACAAATCATCGATCTGTCATATCTGCCCAAGCTGCCGCATATATTATGTTAAATGGATTTTTGAGGTGGGCAAATTGCAGGATTCCCAGAAAAGCAGATACAACCAGTATGCGGAGACAAGGAATGAGGGGCTGACGGGAAGGCAGGATGTGAGTATGTTTGACCGCAGGAAAGCAGCGGTGTCCGGCGTGAAGGAGGTAATCTCCTTTGACAGCAATGAGATCCTGCTTGAAACCACCAGAGGGATGCTTTCGTTTCGGGGAGAGGATCTTCATGTAAAGCGTCTGACCCTGGAAAAGGGCGAGGTGGATCTGGAGGGAAATATCTGTGAGTTAAAATATTCAGATACCCATTCTGTGAAAGATGCCGGCTCATTTTTTGGAAAGCTGTTTAAATAATGGATGAGATAAAAAGTCAGGTTATTTTTCTTCTGGGATCCTTTATAAGCGGCGTGGCGGTGATGCTTGCCTATGAGATCATTAATATTATACGGGGACTGTTCCGGCCGGGGATCGTGGGCAAATTGTTTCTGGACGTGATGTTTTTTACAGTCAGTGGAATTTGTGTATTTCAGATGATCTTTTTATGCAACAACGGAACGATTCGGAGCTTTTTTATCTTTGCTTTCGGGGCGGGGGCGATCCTGTTTCGGAAAACCTTTGGAACAAAGATATCCAACCTCTGCGTAAGAGCCGTCCAAAAGACATTCCGGCTGCTTGCCCGTCCCCTTTTATTTCTTTGCAGGAAAGTCTCAAAAATAACAAAAAAAAGGGAAAAAAACTCTTGATATTTGCTAAAAAACGCATTATAATAACAATTACACAGCAGTCTACAGCTATAGAAAAATAAGCGAAGGGGAATCAGGTTACCCCTGCGGAAATGAGGATATATATGAGAAGAAGAAGGCGAAGAAACCGCACCGGGCTTTTTCTGGTGATGACGGTGGTTCTGCTGTTTTGTGCTACCCTTGGGATTCGTAGCTTTTCTTTGAAGGCGAACTGTCTTGAGCTGCAAAAACAGAAACAGGAACTGCAGCAGAAAAAAGACGAGCTTCAGAAGGAAAAGAAGTCTATCCAGGAGCAGAAGGCATACATGCAGACAGATGAATACATAGAGAACGCGGCCAGAGAAAAATTTGGCCTGGTATATGAGGATGAGATAATTTTCAAAGCAGAGTGAGAATCGTGTCGAAAAGTTTTTTTGGCATGATTCTTTTTTTGACAAAATTTGATACCCACTTTGTCTATACTTATTTGTACTACAAGCGTAATTTGTTGAGGCGGGGCGCAGGCAGCGGGTTTGATTATGCCGCCGCCCTGGGAAGCGCCTCAGAATGGAGGAAATGATGATTCAAGGTGCGGTTTCAAAAAAAAGGTGGATATTGCAGGCAGTGCTGGGTTTTATGCTTGGGCGGGTGTGGATGTTTTCCATCAATCCCTTTGCCCCCGCTTATCTGTGCGCAGCAGGAGTCTACCCTGGCAGTCGGATGCTGGTGATGGTATCTGTTCTGGGAGGTGTGCTTACCCAGGCGAGAGGGCTGAACTTTCTGCAGTATACCTTTCTGATTTTGTTGACTGGATTCGTTCAGTATGTCATGCGGCGAATCGACGGCAAGGAGGGGAGTGTCCTTGCGGTGGCGTGCGTCAGCGGAATATTGAATTTTATTCTCGGATTTACTACAGGTGTAGTAAACAACAATACGATGGAGGCAGTCTGGCTGAGCCTGTTGGAGAGCCTGTGTATCATTGCCATGGCAAATGTATTTCAGTGGGGCGTGCGTTTCTTATTGTATGAAGACTGGGCAAAGATTTTAGGAAATGAAGAGATGATCAGCCTTATTTCCCTGGCGGCCCTGGCTGTCTATGGAATGCCGCGGACCTTTGAGGGGGTGTACTCTTTTATTGAGACCCTCAGCTATCTTCTCGTGCTGTTTGTGGGATACCGTTATGGTGCGGCGCCGGGAGCGATGGCAGGGGCGGCCGGGGGAATTCTGGCGGCGGCTTCCGGCAGCGGTATGGTTCTGGTGGGGGTATACTGCCTTCTTGGCATCGGTGTGGGAATTTTCCGGGAGATCGGGCGTATTATGAGCACCGTGGCATTTCTCGTGATGGGGATCATTATGGCCTATGTCATAAGAAATGAAGTGCTGGGAATCGTGGAGCTGAGGGGGATGGTTTCAGCAGCCATCATTTTTCTGTCCATCCCTGGTTCTTTTATCCGGACCATTGAAAACGATCTGACGAAAGATCAGGAAAATCCCTTTGCCAAGGAGGATCTGCGGACCCTTGCCAATTATAAGATTGATGGGTTCGCCACGGCGTTCAAACGGCTGGCAAAATCCTTCAGTGACTTTACGGAAAAGGAACGGCAGATATCCGGCGATGAAATCCAGGAAATCTTCGATGACCTGTCTGGTAAAGTCTGCCGGCAGTGCGTCAACTGCCACTACTGCTGGGAGACGAATTACGAAGAGACCTATGAGAACATAAAAAATATTCTCGCGGCGGCAAGCGAGCAGGGTGTGGTGGAAGAGGAGAACATCAGTGAGAAATTTTTAAACCGTTGTCTGAGACTGGATGAATACATCGAAAAGATCAATGAGCGTATGGCGGTGGCGAGGATGAACCTGAGCTGGCGCAATAAAATGGCGGAGAGCCGTGAGGCGATGGCAGGGCAGATGATGGAGATCGCCGAGGCGCTGAAAGAGTTTACAATGGAGCTGAACCAGACGGCGGAGGTGCCGGTGGAGACAAAGAAAAAGGTTCTCTTTGCCCTGCGAAGCCTGGGAATCCGGGTAAAAAACCTCTCATTCAAGACCGACCGGAAGGGGAATCTTGAGATCTGTTTTGTGGCGAAAGCCAAGGGAAATGCCTGTATTACTAAGAAAGATGTGTGTGTGGCGCTGGAGCATGCGCTGGACCAGCGGATGTGTCCCGGCAGGTACATGAGAAATGTTATTCCCAAAGAATACGAGGCAGTTTCCTTTGTGCGGGATATGAATTACAAGACCCTCACCGGTCTTGCCAGGGTGGCAAAAAGCGGTGAGACTGTATCCGGTGATAATTTCTCCTTTATGGAGCTTTCCACCGGGGAACTGGTTATGGTACTCTCGGATGGGATGGGCAGTGGGAGACGGGCATGTCAGGACAGCGAAAATCTGGTAGAAGTACTGGAGAGTCTCATCGAGGCAGGGTTCCGCAAAGAGTCGGCGATCCGTCTCATGAATACGTTGTTCGTCATGTCTTATGAGGGAAAAAAGTTTACAACCCTTGACATGACGGCGATAGACCTTTATAGTGGAGAATGTGAGACGGTTAAAAATGGTGCAGCTGCCACATTTATCAAACGTTCCGAGGGTGTGGAGACCATTTTTGCCAAAACCCTTCCCATGGGCATCGATATGGAGGCGTCGCCGGAATCCACCCGGACAAGCCTGAAGGATGGCGATATGGTGGTTATGGTATCCGACGGTATCATCGATGCATTTCCGGGAGAGGACAAAGAATTTTATGTGGAAAATATACTGGAGAATATAGACAGCAACAATCCGTCGGAGGTGGCAAATGGAGTGCTGATGCAGGCGCTTGCCAGAAATGCCAGGGAGGCATCGGATGATATGAGCGTGCTGGTGGCAGGAATATGGAAAAAATGAATGGAGAACAATAGTGTTTAAGGATAAAGTACTAAAGTACAATAAACGGAATAAACTTTTTCATAGAGGGGACCGGATCGTCGTGGGCGTATCCGGCGGCAAGGATTCGGTCTGCCTGCTGGATGTATTGGACCGGTGCCGGGAGGAGTTCGACCTGACACTGCTGGTGGTTCATGTCAACCACGGGATCCGAGGTGAAGCGGCAGACCGGGATGAACAATTTGTAAAGGATATGGCGGCAGACCGTGGGCTGGAATGTTACAGTGAGAAGGTGAATGTCCGTCAGGCGGCCAAGGAGCGGAAAATGTCAGAAGAGGAGGCAGGACGTTTTCTTCGGTATCAGATCATGCGTCATGTGTGTATGGAAAAGAGTTTTGATAAGATCGCCGTGGCGCACCATCAGGATGATGTGGCGGAGACGGTACTTTTTCAAATGTTCCGCGGAAGCGGTCCCAGAGGGCTGTCAGGGATTCATCCCAAGAGGGAATATGTGATTCGCCCCATCTTATTTGCGGAGGGGCGGGAGATCGAGGAATATGTGCGGGAGAATAAACTGGCTTATTGTGAGGACCAGACCAATTATTCTGAGGAATATTCCAGAAATAAATTGCGGCTTCGGGTATTTCCTTATATAGAACGGGAAATAAATAACAGAGCGAAAGCCCATGTGGCAAAGGCTGCACAGAAAATTGCCCTGCAGAATGCATATGTTGAAAAGCAGGCAAAAAAAGAATATATGCGGGTGGTTCATGCGGACCAGGGGCAGTATTATTATAATTGTGATGAGTTTGACCGGCTGGATCTCGTCATACAAATTGAGATTATCCGGCTCGTGTTGAAAAATTTCCGGGAATCGGTGAAGGATATCAGCGAAACCCATTATAAAAAGTTGATTGCCATGTCAAGAATGGAGGTGGGCAAACAGGTCAGCCTGCCGGGAAAAGTATGCGTTGAACGGAGATACGGATGTGTCTGGTACCGCAATATAACCGATCATAACGGGGAAATGTTTTATGAAAAATGCCAGCTTCCCTATGAAGGACTGGTGAAAATCCGAAAAGACAGAATGCGGATTGCGATGGATGTAGTTCCGAGAAGGGAACTACCGGAAGAAATTCCAGAAAAAGACTATACGAAATGGCTGGATTATGATAAAATAAAGGGCGACTTGTGTCTTAGGAACCCAAAAGAGGGTGACTATTTTATCATGGATGCAGCGGGAAACCGAAAAAAGCTTTCCCGATATTTTATTGATAAGAAAATTCCTGCGTCAGAAAGGGCAAACGAGATTGTGCTGGCTGAAGAAAATCATGTGATCTGGGCAGTTCCGGGACGGATCAGTAATGCATATAAAGTTACTAAGGAGACCAGATTAGTTCTAGTGGTTGTGCTGGCATGGGGATGATAAGGAGAGAACGATGAAAGAAGAAGTAAATGTATTATTTAAAGAAGAACAGCTTATGTCAAAGATACGGGAGATCGCAGATCAGATCAACCGGGATTATGAAGGAAAGGAAGTATATCTGCTCTGTATCCTGAAGGGCAGTGTATATTTCACTTGTGAACTTTCCAAATATATAAAAGTTCCTGTAAAGCTTGGATTTTTAAGTGTGTCCAGCTACGGGGACGGAATGACCAGTTCCGGGGCAGTGGAGTTGAGCAATGATGTAGACCTGGATGTAAAGGGGAAAAACGTTATCGTGGTGGAAGATATTGTGGATAGCGGAAGAACTCTGGCATTTTTGCTTCATATGCTGGCAAAACGTAAACCGGAAAGCCTGCGGCTGTGTACACTTCTTGACAAACCGGGAAGCCGTGTGACAGAAGTGACAGTGGATTATGTAGGATTCGAAGTCCCAGATGTTTTTGTCGTTGGGTTTGGGATGGATTATGCGCAGAAATACAGGAATCTGCCATATATCGGTGAACTGGTCTTTAAGGAGGGCAAATAATGAAGACGTTTAAGGGCTATGGCTTTTTTGTGCTGATGCTTCTGGTATTGGCGTTAGTGTTTATCGCCAATGAATATTTTATAAATTCTAACCGGGACAATTATTCGGTGACGCAGTTTAAGCAGGACATCATGGAAGAAAAGATCCAGAGTGTGGAAGTGAGACAGAATGCAGAGGTGCCGACAGGCGAGCTGACTGCAAAGTACTCCAATGGTGAAAAACGGGTCTATGTATCTGACGTCAACCAGATCCTGCAGTTTCTCGATGAAAAAAACTTCACCCAGGTGAGGGTGGGGGATGTGGCGAGGACTCCGTGGTATCTGGAAGTTCTGCCATATATCATCGGAGTAGTGTTGATCCTGCTGCTGTTCAGCATGATGTCCTCCAATGCCAACGGAGGCGGTGGCGGCGGAAAGATGATGAATTTTGGAAAGAGCCGTGCCAAACTTACGATGCCGGACGATAAGGTGAAAACTTTTCAGGATGTGGCAGGTCTGGTGGAGGAAAAGGAGCAGTTGGAGGAGATCGTAGATTTTCTTTCAGCTCCTGGAAAATATACAAAGCTCGGCGCCAGGATTCCAAAAGGAGTTATTATGGTAGGACCTCCGGGTACCGGAAAAACCCTGCTGGCGAAGGCAGTTGCCGGGGAGGCCGGTGTTCCGTTTTTCAGCATTTCCGGTTCTGATTTTGTGGAAATGTTTGTCGGTGTAGGTGCTTCCAGAGTGCGAGACCTCTTTGCAGAGGCAAAGAAAAATGCACCATGTATCGTATTTATTGATGAGATCGATGCGGTGGCGAGACGCCGGGGCAGCGGCCTGGGCGGCGGTCATGACGAGAGAGAGCAGACCCTGAACCAGATGCTGGTGGAGATGGATGGTTTCGGCATCAATGAGGGAATTATCGTTATGGCGGCGACAAACCGCGTAGATATACTTGATCCGGCGATCCTGAGACCAGGAAGATTTGACCGGAAGATCACAGTGGGTAGGCCGGACGTGCGAGGAAGGGAAGAGATCCTGAAAGTTCACGCAAAGGATAAACCGCTGTCGGATGACGTAAATCTGGAAGATATCGCTAGAACTACTGCAGGTTTTGTGGGGGCTGACCTGGAAAATCTTCTGAATGAGGCGGCGATCGCAGCGGCCAGGGATAACCGGGTATTTATTGTAGAAGAAGACATCAAGAAATCCTTTATCAAGGTAGGTATCGGAGCGGAGAAAAGGAGCAAGGTCATTTCTGACAAAGATAAGCGCATCACCGCCTATCATGAAGCGGGGCATGCGATTCTGTTTCATCTCCTGCCGGACGTGGGGCCGGTATACACCGTCTCCATTATTCCTACTGGCCAGGGAGCAGCAGGGTACACGATGCCGTTGCCGGAAAAGGATGAGCTGCATTTGACGAAGGGCAAGATGCTTCAGGACATCACCGTATGTCTTGGCGGACGGATTGCAGAAAGCATTGCCTTTGATGACGTGACAACCGGCGCTGTCCAGGATATCAAACAGGCGACAGAGGCGGCCAGAGATATGGTTACCCGATATGGATTCTCAGAGGAACTGGGAATGATAAATTACGATACCTCGGATGATGAAGTGTTTATAGGAAGGGATATCGCCCACACCAAAACCTTTAGTGAGGGCACTGCAGAGATCATTGACAGAGAGGTCAAAAAGATCATCAACAGCTGTCATGAGAAAGCAACCAGCATCTTAAAAGCAAACCAGGATATTCTTGACCGGCTGGCGAAACTCCTGATTGAAAAGGAGAGAATTACCAGAGAAGAGTTTGAATTGCTGTTTGAGCAAAATGACGATGAAACCGTGGAAAATGCTTAAGTGATTGTGCAGGTTCTCAAAAGAGGAGAAATGATTGGGCAATACTCACAAATAATTTTGTAAAATTTATCAATGTTTGTGCACACTTATTTACGATAAGGTGTTATACTTCTTATCGTAAACCCCAATACATTATATAGTTTTTGCTACACCCCATAAGTAACAAAAATACCTTCTCCCAAAAGGACAGCCGACGTGAAGCTGTCCTTTTGACTATTTGGAATCATAAAAATGAGGAGTGTGACTATGAAAACAGGAAAATTAATTCGGGAAGCAATATTTAGTTCAGGCACGGAACGGTATGTCTCACCGATGGAGCCTGGGATCAATGAGCAGGTAGTGATTCGTTGCCGCACTGGAAAAGACAATGCTGATAAGGTATATCTTGTGACAGAGGATAAGAAGATCCGGATGGAAAAAGAAGAATCCAGCCAGCTGTTTGATTATTACAAAACTACGGTTCAGCTGGGTACAGAGAGTTTTGCTTACTGTTTTCTTGTCCAGCGGGGGGAGGAAAAGGTTTATTTTACGAAGAAAGGCGACGTGGATCAGCCGGAGCAGAGATTTTACTACTGCATATATCCGGGCTACAAGACGCCGGACTGGGCCAAAGGTGCGGTATTTTATCAGATTTATGTGGACCGGTTCCACAATGGAGACCGCACTAACGATGTGGTGGATGATGAATATTCCTACATCGGTGAACATGTAAAAGGCGTGACGAATTGGAGCAAATATCCTGCGTCTATGGGAGTACGGGAATTTTATGGCGGAGATCTACAGGGAATTTTAAATAAGCTTGACTACCTTCAGGACTTAGGAGTGGAGGTGCTCTACCTGAATCCCATCTTTGTTTCTCCTTCGAATCACAAATACGATACACAGGACTATGATTATATCGACCCACATTTTACTGTTATTCAGGAAGATGGCGGAGAGATCCTGGAGGAAGGGGATCAGGACAATTCCCATGCCTCCAAATATATTAAACGTGTCGTGAACAAAAAGAATTTGGAAGCCTCCAATGAGTTTTTTGCCCATTTTATGGAAAAAGTACATGAGCGGGGAATGAAAGTCATTCTGGACGGTGTGTTTAACCATTGTGGTTCCTTTAATAAATGGATTGACAGAGAGGGGATCTATGAGACAGATGCTTCGTATAAAAAAGGAGCATTTATTGAGGAACAAAGTCCCTACCATGATTTCTTCAAATTTTTCCCGGATGGAACCTGGCCCCGAAATACCCACTACGACGGCTGGTGGGGGCATGACACCCTTCCAAAGTTGAATTACGAGGATTCAGATAAACTTTATGAATATATAATGCGAATCGCGAGAAAGTGGGTATCTGCGCCTTATAACGTGGATGGATGGCGGCTGGACGTGGCGGCGGATCTGGGGCACTCCCAGGAATTTAACCACAAATTCTGGCGGGATTTCCGGAAAAATGTGAAGGAAGCAAATCCCGAAGCGATCATACTGGCGGAGCATTATGGGGATCCCTCATCCTGGCTGGAGGGAGACCAGTGGGATACGGTGATGAACTACGACGCATTTATGGAGCCGGTGAGCTGGTTTTTGACCGGAATGGAAAAGCACAGTGATGTAAGCCGTCCCGACTTAAAAGGAAACAGCGACCTGTTCTTTGCCCGTATGACAGAGTTCACGGCCAAATTCAGCATGCAGTCTCTTCTGGTGGCGATGAATGAGTTATCCAATCATGATCATTCCCGGTTTTTGACAAGAACTAACGGACGTGTTGGAAGAACGGCCTCCGCCGGACCGGAGTCGGCGAATTACGGTGTGCGCAAAGCCGCCATGATGGCAGCAGTGATCATTCAGATGACTTGGCTGGGGGCTCCCACCGTCTACTATGGTGATGAAGCGGGAGTGCGCGGGTGGACTGATCCAGACAACCGACGAACCTATCCATGGGGCAAAGAGGATCATGAATTGATTCTTTTTCACAAGGAAGCCATCCGTATCCACAAAGACTATGATGCGCTCCGCTCCGGTGGGCTGATTTACCTTGTCAATGAGAGAAATCTGATCGGTTATGGCCGCTTCGACGAGAAAGATAAAGCCTTTGTACTGGTGCAGGCAGGCGGAATGAGACGCCAGGTGGAGGTGCCGGTATGGCGCCTGGAGATGAACGACGGAGAGACCATGGCATCCATGATTTACAGCGACAACGGCGGATTTGATGTTAATGCGCGCATCTATGTGGTGAAAGATGGTAAAGTCACCGTAGATCTGGAACCGGACGCAGCGATTATTATAAAATCTGTGGAGCGGGGGTATTGATTTCTCTTGTAAGAGATTTGGCATCGTCAGGCTAAGCCGGTTTCTGTGCTGGCGCTATCGGATCAATCAGATATTTTAATTTTAGTAAAGGTATTTTTCAAGTCATCATTGGCTTGGGGAATACCTTTTTTGGTGTAAAAAGATTAGTTGCAGTAATTGCTATGGCAGTAATAGTATATGGGGTTATTGGAATTTCTGCCTCAGCGATGACCTATTCACCATATGGAGGTTCTAATACCTGTTTAACTCAAATAAGTGTAACAGCATGGTTCAATTCAGGATATAAAACAACAGCTGCTGATACAAAGTATGGTGTAAAAAAGAATGCTTATATTAAGCAGTGCTGGGTGCGGATTCAAGAGGGCTCATACGATAAAAAAGTTTGGAGTGAAGCATTTACAAGAGCTGAGAAGAAGCAGGGAAGAGCCTCTTTGACTTGTGGAAATAATCCATTTTATATAGCCACTGCAACATGGGGATGGAAATATAACTAGAAAGCATTACTTTATTGTAGCTTGACGGCGCGAATTTGAACCCTGTTTCGTCCTGCGCTAGCGCCAAAATAGCGTTGTTGCTTTCATTCGGCGATACCACCGCATCGCCTCATTCAAGCGCCTGGCTATTTGGGCGCTATCACAAACGGAGGCAGGGTTCAAATTTGCGCCATCAAGCTAAGTAAATTATTAGCGGTCTTGTATTCAGAAATGTTTTTTAGATATATATAATGGAGTTATTGGGTACAGGACTGCTCGTTTTTCAAACATAATGAAAGTAAAAGGAAAGGATTATGAACAACCAATTTCTATTTATAATAAACGACATACGTAAAAGTAAAGTATGTTTTACATGGAATATCATACAGATCAGCATTGTCTGTGTGCTGCTTTTCATTGTCTTACAAAGTATTTTTGAATATCGAGATGTGAAAAGTAAGTTTGATAAAATTACAGAACAATCGGAGATCTATATGTTCCGGTTGTTATCGTTGGCAGCAGTTATCAGAAAAAATACCAATTGCATGATGTCATCTATGATTCAAATGATCTGGCATATGAAATAATTGGTTTTTTGCAAGAAGGTTCTTACTATATTGCGTCAGGGGAAAAAAGAGAACCTGTTTATCTGGATCAGGTCATCGTAAAATTATCTGAGGTCAACGCGGAGGATTCGTAATGCAGGATTTTGCACTGATTGAACGATGTACAGTGGAAAAAAATGTAATGCTGCCGTTGTACTATTCTAAAAAGTATAAAAAAGAGAAGAAAAAACGGGTAGAAGAAATGCTGGAGAAAAAGCAGCAGTTGGCGATGCGGCTTTCTGGGGGACAAAGACAGAGAGTGGCGATCGCAAGGGCATTAGTTAATGCTGCCAGTATTTTATTGTGAGATGAGCCGACAGGAGCTTTGGATCAAAGGACAGGAAAAGAAATCATTGACATTTTTTCCGCTATAAATCAGCAGGGGAAGACCGTTATACTTGTGACACATGACGAAAATGTAGCAAAAAGCTGTCACCGTGTTTTGAATATATCGGATGGGGAAATTGTATAATGAAAAGATACAAAAAGAGGGGCATCTGCATGGGGGATATGAATCTCTCGTGCAGATGCCCCTAAACGAATATGTTGTTTATTATTCCTCGGTCTTTGGAGTGGAAAGACCATCTCGCCAGTCTTCCATTTTCTTTGTAGCTGCGTCAATGGTTTTCTGACAAATATCTGGAAGTTTGCCTCCCCATGCTTTAGCTGCCTGGTCAAATCCTTTTTTGATCGCTGCAATCATTTTATCTGCCTTGGATGCATCTCCGCCGCTAAGGGCCTGAGCCATGGAAACCAGACGGTCGCTGGTCTGCTCGATGCCCCAGTAACCATCATCGGCGATGTCTTTCTGTGCCTGAGCTACTTTACTTGGATCAACGCTGATTTTTCCGTTTTTGACATCCTCAAATAGCTGTGAAAGCCTGGTGTATTTGTTTGCCTGCTTGCTCAGAAGCTGATTTACCAGATTCTGCAGCTGCTGATTTTTTGTATTCAGCTCGCCTTTCATCTTCTTTGCAATACTGGAATAATCTTTTACTTTTGAACCGGCGCTCTCCGTAGCTTTAGATGGTTCATAAACAACACCTGCCTCCTTAGAAGAAACAGATTCGTTCTTTGTTTTGTCTGCAGCCTTTGTGGTTTTACTGGACACTGGACTGTAGGCTGTGGACTGAGAATTAGAAATTCCGTTAACACTCATTTTTTTCCCCTCCTTGGTTTTAATTTACGGACATAAATCCTTATCTAGTATATATATCGGACCAAATATTTAAAACTTAACCTTGAGATTCAAAGAATTTAGAGGTAAGATAAAAGACAGAAGTGTGAAGGAGATTGTCGGTTCGGTTAAATCCTCACCAGACAATCTCTCGTAACGCGCCGATTACGGCACGTTACTCTCTTCACACAGGAAGAACGCAAAAACAGCGTTCTTCACGAATTGTTTGTGCCGCCTGTGGCGGCATGTTTGAAAGAGTGAAAAATAAATTTTCGCTCTGCAAGTTTGCGCGCGCGCATCCAAACTTCTGTGAGATGCGCGGATGAGGTAAGATATGATTAAAAAAATTATATTATTTACAAAGGGGATTGAGACCTTGTGGTTTTTCTCCGAACAGATGGGAAAGACTTTTGAATTGCTGGGATACGAAGTGTTTTACTTTGACCAGTGCAAAGAGTACCGGAGCCTGAGCGATCTGATCTGGTTTTGCGAGCCCGGGGTGACAGCAGCGATCAGTTTTAATTTTGACGGCTGTGCCGGGGAGGAATACTTTATTGATTCGGAAGGCGTGTCTTTTTTTGATGCCAGGGATGTACTGTTTATCAATATTGTGGTGGACCATCCATTTTATTATCATAAGTTTCTTCCCTATCTGCCTAAGAAATATATACAGATTTCGATTGACAGGGAACATGAAGCCTATCTCAAACGTTTTTTTCCAGAGATGCGCCGGGGGCCTTTTATGCCGCTGGGAGGAACCAGTTTGTGGGAAAATGGGAAATTCCCAGGATTTGATGACAGAACGTGTGATATTGTGTTTACGGGTAATTATAATCCGCCAAGTATTTTTCATGAGGCCATTCATCGCCATGGAGACGAATATGCGGAGTTTTATTATGATATCATCCATGATCTGATCCATCATCCATGGAAGTCGATGGATGCCACGATCATAGAGCACTTGAACCGGGATGTGGAGGATATCGATGAGAAGGGGTTGAAAGAGACCATGCCCAATATGATCTTTATCGATCTGTACGTACGCCACTATGTCCGCGGCGAGGTGGTGAAGACATTGGTGGATCATGGTTTTCGGGTATACTGTTTTGGGGCGGGCTGGGATCAGCTGGATTGCCGCCATCCGGAAAATATTGTAAACGGAAATGTGCTGGATTCCCTGGGGTGTCTACAGCAGATCAGCCGAAGCCGGTTATCCCTGAATGTTATGCCATGGTTTAAAGACGGGGCTCATGACCGGGTATTTAATACCATGCTGAATGGGGCAGTCTGTCTCAGTGACAGCTCCCGCTATATGGATGAAATACTTGAGGATGGAAGACACTTTGTCCGGTATGATCTGGCAAAACTGGAAGAGCTTCCGGAGAAGGCAGAGCAGATTCTTTCAGACAGGGAGAAATGGGAATATATAGTAGAGCAAGGGAGCCGTATGGCGAACAGGGGCCATACATGGGCGAACAGGGCACGGTTTCTCCATTCAGAAATTCTTTGCAAGATACTATAAACTATGTTAAAATAAGTCCTGATGAACTTATAAAAAATAGGTTAAAATGATTTTTTTATAGTTAAAACTTAGTATTTGATGGGAGGCTGTTATGGCTAAGAATAAAGTAAAAAAGAAAAAGCAGAGAAAGCACCCGAAGTTCTGGCTTGGCTTTAAAATTTTTATTTTGCTGTTCCTAGTCGCTTTACTTGTAGCAGGAATTGTATTTTATGTAAAATATGGGCGGGATATTTTTGCCGCACAGGATCATGCGATCCAGTTGGTGAAAAACTCCACACTGGATACCTTCCGCAGCTCTGAAACGTCTATTGCCTATAATTCCAAGGGAAAGCAGATCGCCGTGCTCAAGGGAGATAAGGATTCATATTATCTTCCTATTGATGAGATTCCTGAATATGTGCAGGATGCCTTTGTTGTGACGGAGGATAAGAAATTTTATTCCCACAATGGAATCGATGCGGAGGGAATTATTCGTGCCCTGTGGGTTCAGATCCAGAATAAGGGCGAGATCAGCCAGGGGGCCAGTACGATCACCCAGCAGCTGGCAAGAGGCATTTTTCTGACTACGGAAAAAACTTATGAGAGAAAGATCAAAGAAATATTTATAGCCATGGAGCTGGAAAAGAAATACAACAAACGGCAGATTTTTGAGTTTTATCTGAATAATATTTATTTTTCCAATGGTTACTACGGTATTGAGGCGGCGGCGAAAGGTTATTTCAGCGCCAGCTGCAAAGAGCTGAGTCTGTCCCAGCTCTGCTTCCTCGCTGCGATTCCGAATAACCCGACTCTTTATGATCCGGTGGAGCGCATGGAAAACACGCTGAAGAGGCGTGATCGAATTCTGAAACAGATGCTGGAAGATAAGGCGATCACCCAGGAAGAATATGATTTGGCGGTGGATGAGAAGATTAAGCTCAACATCACAGAACCAGTAAAAAGAAATTTCATTCAGACCTTTGTGACCTATTGCGCCACCAGAAAATTGATGGAGCTGAATGGATTTAAGTTCCACAACAAATTTGATTCAAAGAAGGAAGAAGAGGCGTACAAAGAAGAATACAACGAAGCTTATGCCTCAGCGCAAAAACAGCTTTTGAACAATGGGTACCGGATCTATACGTCCATTGACCTGAAGAAGCAGAAAGCGCTGCAGCAGGCGATCAATACAAATCTGGCTGGATTTACGGAGAAGGGAACAAATGGTATTTATAAAATGCAGGGCGCTGGCGTTTGTATTGATAATAAGACCGGTAGAGTTGTGGCAGTAGTGGGCGGAAGGAGCCAGAAGACCAGTGGCTATACCCTGAACCGTGCCTATCAATCATACCGGCAGCCAGGCAGCAGCATTAAGCCTGTGCTTGTGTATACGCCTTCTCTGGAGAGGGATTATACGCCGGATTCCATAGTAAATGACCATAAATTTGAAGGAGGTCCATCCAATTCAAATGGGAAGTATCACGGAAATGTTACCTTGCGGTATGCAGTGGAGCAGTCATTAAATACTATTGCCTGGCAGCTCTTTGAGGAGCTGACGCCGAAAATAGGACTTGAGTATCTACTGAATATGAATTTTTCCAAGATTGTGAAGAATGATTATTTCAGCGCTTCATCCCTGGGGGGCTTGACCTATGGCTGCAGTCCGTTGGAGATGGCATCGGCCTATGCGACTATTGAGAATGACGGGAAGTACCGGGAACCGACCTGTATCGTAAAGATTCTGGATTCTGACGGAAATACCATATTGGATGACGATGTGGACGAAAAATACATCTATGACGCCCATGCGGCGAATACGATGGTGGATATACTAAAAGGTGTTCTTGTGAGGGGCACCGGTTCGGCGCTTTCATTGGACAATGGAATGACCGCTGCCGGTAAAACAGGAACTACCAATGATAAGAAGGATGGTTGGTTCTGTGGTTTTACCCCTTATTTTACAACAGCAATATGGGTGGGCTGTGACAACCCTGTTCCGATCTCGGATCTGTACGGCGCAACCTATCCGGGGCGCACATGGAAGGCATTTATGAATGAGATCCACAAGGAGCTGGAACCGAAAGAGTTTGCCTACGAAGGCCGGGATGACTGGAAAAATAAAACTTCTTCGGATCAGAAACCGGATTATCAGCCTGATTTTGATGATGTAAAGAAGGATAAGGACGACAAGGAGGATGAGAAGAAGCCAAAACCGAAAAAGACGAAAAAACCCAAAGCAACGAAAGCTCCTGAAGAGGATGACGATACTTCGCTGCCTGAGGATGAGGATCCCCAGCCGCCTGTCACCGACCCTAATGGAGGGGATACACAGGGCGATCAGGGTATAGATCCTGGTGTGAATCAAGGGGATGGCACTGGAAACTCATCCAATGACGATACGAGTTATTCTCCAGACGATACCACTTTCAAAGATGAAAATGGTGTAGTACAGCCATAGTAACGAATTCAGAGATTTGAAAAATAAAAAAGCAACGCTGCCCTTCATAAATTAAATTGTCTATGGAGGGCAGCGTTGTTTTCTACATTTGTATATTGGTGCTGTTTGATGGCGCTATCTAGTTATTTATTCTTTTCATAATTTTTCAGGATTCGCTGTATTCGTTCTGATGGATCCAAAAGACCTGCGATGGAAGCATCGTGATTCAGCGTATTAATTAGAAGGGCAATATATTTACTCATATCTACATTGATGTAATACTCTTTTTTCAAAAGTTCTTCCGGCTGATAAACCAGGTTGGTGGTCATAAGCCGATAGATCAGTCCACTGCTAAAGGCTTTGTCAAATTTCTCAAGACCATTAGTGAAAAGACCGAAGGTTGAGGCTACAAAGATACGATTTGCTTTGCGGCGCTTTAATTCGGTAGCCACGTCGATCATGCTTTCGCCGGAGGAGATCATATCATCAATGACAACTACATCTTTACCTTCTACATCCGAACCAAGAAATTCGTGGGCCACGATGGGATTTCTTCCCTCCACGATCTTCGTGTAATCCCGGCGTTTATAGAACATGCCCATATCTACACCAGCAACGCCGGCAAAATAAATCGCACGCCCTGTGGCGCCCTCATCCGGACTGATGATCATCATATTTTTGGGATTCATTTTGATGTCCGATACATTTTTCAGCATTGCCTTAATAAATTGGTACGTTGGCTGTACCGTCTCAAATGTATTCAGAGGAATCGCATTCTGAACCCGGGGATCGTGGGCATCAAAGGTAATAATGCTGTCTACGCCCATATTTACAAGCTCCTGGAGCGCCAGTGCGCAGTCCAGAGATTCTCGGGAACTTCTCTTGTGCTGACGACTTTCATACATAAATGGCATGATAACGGTGATGCGTCTTGCCTTGCCGCTGACTGCCGCGATCATTCGTTTGAGATCCTGGTAGTGGTCGTCCGGTGACATCCGGTTGATCTGACCACATAGCTTGTAAGTGAGGTTGTAGTTGCATACATCCACCAGAATGTATAAGTCCTTGCCCCTGACGGATTCGTTGAGAATACCTTTTGCTTCCCCGGAACCAAAACGCGGGCAGGAAGCATCCAACAGGTAGGAATCCTTTTTGTAACTGGCAAAGTGAATAGATTCTTCACTGTTTTCACTTCTGGTGCGCCAGGAAGAAATGTAGCTGTCAACCTTCTTACCGATTTCCCGGCTGCTCTCCAATGCAATGATTCCCAGATCTCCATAGGGGATGATGTCTGCAAAATTGTTCGAACTCATGAATTCTCCTCCAAAATGTATAGTATTATTTATGTACTATCCCTGTATGGGCAATAGTAAGTTTATGAATGTCTGGCGGTAATCGCCTTTTTGAGACGGATGTCGTCTCCAGTAAGTTTCAGCAGGGTATAGCTGCTGGTTAACCTTGAGAAGATCCGTTCGCTGTACTGTTCCCTAAGATCATCAAAGGAAAGATTTGTAGAGATGATCGTGGACCGCTGATGGATCAAGCGGGTATCGATCACCTGATAGAGCTGTGAAGAGGTAAAACCGTTGTTCAGCTCTGTGCCAAGATCGTCGATGATCAGAAGATCACAGTCAAGAATATAGGACACAGTAGCACTTTTTTCCACAGAACTTAGATCTTTATCGAATTTGTTCTTCTCTAAAATATCAAATAGACCGAGAGAAGTCAAGTAGACAACAGTGTGAGAGTGCTGCAAAGCCTCTCCGGCGATACAGTGGGTCAGGAATGTTTTTCCGACACCAGTGTTTCCATATAATAAAAGATTATCGTGGGTCTGGTCAAAATTCCGGCTAAAGAACAACGCAGTTTCGTGTATCCTGCGAATGTTATCCCGTGGTGTCATTCCGGTAGATTCCTCTACATAGTCATCTGGATAGTATTCTTCATTAAAGAGAGAAAAATTCTCGGTCTTAAAAACATCTTGAAGATTGGATTGTTCATAGAGATACGAGACGATACGTCTGCGGAAACAGTGGCACTTTTCATTCCCAATATAACCGGTATCCTGGCAGTCTGGACAGTTATAGACGGGCTGCAGGTAGTTATCCGGATAGCCGTGCTGTGAGAGAAGTACAGCTTTTTTTTGAGAAATCCTTTCAATGTCATGTTTGAGACTGGATGAACCCGTTCTGCATCCATCCAGTGCCAGTTTTACGGCGTTGAGGGAAAGTTCAGAGATATGGTGGTCCAGCTCAGCAATTTCCGGAATTTTAGCATGAATCTCTTTTTGGCGTTCCAAAAGAAGGCGACTGTTTCGCAGCTGGGTTTCATTGTATTCCGAAAAGATTGAATTAAATTGTTCGTTTAATAGCTGCATAGCATATTTTTCTCCAATCACACAGGATTTATGTTGAAGCCAGCAAAGAAAATGTATTCCTGCTGGCACGGTTGATGTGTTCGACGATAAGAATTACTGGTGCAGCAACTGTTTTTCGAGATCGGCATAATCCTTTTGGGAATATTCCCTCTGTGGAAAATTCTGAAATTTGTTTTTTGCCGCCGTAGAAGCCCGGTTGTTATTTTGGGCACTAGCTGCTTTTTGCCGGAAATAGGACTTGTCACAATCATCGATATCTTTTAAGCAGGTTACACCCTTTTTATGCCAGTCTTCCAGTATTTTAGAAGTGTAGTTCAAGTTTGTGTCTCCTGACTGCAGAACCGTTCGGCTGCATGCCTCTTCAATAACAGGATCTGCAAAATGGTATTTTTCCCATTTGTCTATAATACGTTTTTCGGCGGGAGCCAGGGCGCGTCGAATTCCCAAAGCGCTTGACACGAGCTTATATGTACCGTTGAAGGAAGAAGCTTCCTCCAGCGCTTCTTTTGCTGTACGTATTCCCTTTTTTGCCCAGTCCAAGGCAATGGCTTCAAGGTAAGCTGTCTTATTCTTTCCCCGTGACAATGCGGTCTCGTACAATGTGATCACAAGTTCGGAGGAAAAACCAAGGTCTGACATAAGATAGAGGACCAGCTGCATATGGGCATCTCCCATGGTCGTGCCCAGCAGGGCTTCCACCATACTCAGACAGGCATCGATTTCTTCGTCTTTTTTCAGTGCCTCTGCCTGAAGAGGAGAATAGGTATGGCGTTTGGGAAGTTCCGGCTCGGAAGTGTATTGTAAGTCCGGCTCGGAAGTGTATTGTAAGTCCGGCTCGGAAGTATGTTGTAAGTCCGGCTCGGAAGTGTATTGTAAGTCCAGCTCGGAAGTATGTTGTAAGTCCGGCTCGGAAGTATGTTGCAAGTCCGGCTCGTAAATATGTTCCGGATAGGTTACTTTCGTGGCTGCAGTCTCCTGTTCTGCCTTACTCTCCGGCCGTCTGTCATAGATCGAATCTTTAGTAGAAGCAGGTCTAACGAAATGTCTGACAGAGTTCTCATCCTCTGGAAAGGGAAGAAGGCAGATGCCATCCGGTTGTCCATCTTTTGCCGAAATGGATAAAATCCCCTGCTTTTCCCAATAATGTAATGCGCGCAGGATATCCGCCTCTGTATTGGAGAGCATATCCGCCATGCTTTCGATGGTCAGTGTTGTTGTACCGGAGCTCATCTGTCTTAACAGATACAGATACACTTTCACGAAACTGCCATTTGCGTGGGGCATATATTCATCGATAAACCGATTCGGAACCTGTGTGCTGCATTCTAAAAAATGATTTGTTAATGTTACCCCCATGCTCTGTACTGCCTCCTGAAATTTCTGTAAATGTAAATTATGCGAGTTAATTTTATGCAAGTTAATTGTGTCAAATACTTGCTTTGCACTCTAGATGATACCCTAATTTTTTAAATCTGTAAATAGGCAAAAAAATGTACTTTTTCAGTAGAACAAAAGCTGTGGATAATGTGCATAGTGTGGATAACTACGAATTGGACATACTATTCATGTAGAAAAAAATCATAAAAACGACGGTTTTTCGCCGATAAAACTGATTTGTGAAAAAAATATAGTTATTCACAAAATTAAAAAGGCAAAAAAGTATCCACAGCCTGTCTTTTCTACTCATTGTTGATAAGACTGTGGATATTGTGGATAACTTATTGTTTGAGCAATGATTCCCCAACTTCCACTATGTTTCCTGCGCCCATAGTTATCAACAAATCATCGTTCATTAAATTTTTTTCAAAAAAGTTTTTTATATCATTTAAACTACCGATGTAGAACGCTTCTTTTCCTAATTTTTTCAGCTGTTCTGCCAGGTCTTTTGAGGAAATATCTCCGGGATCCTTTTCTCTTGCAGCATAGATATCGGCCAGGACGATTTTATCGGCAAGTGAAAGTGCATCGCTGAAGTCTGTCAGGAAGTTTTTGGTGCGTGAATAGGTGTGGGGCTGGAAAGCAACCCACAGCGTCTTATGGGGGTAGTTCTTAGCGGAAGTCAGAGTGGCGCGTACTTCTGTCGGGTGGTGTGCATAGTCGTCAATAATCGTCGCGCCGTTGTATTCTCCCTTGAGCTCAAAGCGGCGTTCTGTACCTTTATATTTGGAAAGACCACTCTGGCACACTTCTGGTGAGATGTCAAAAAGGGAGGCCATTGCCAGGCAGGCGAGGGTGTTTGAAATATTATGTTTTCCGACGATGCCAAGGGTATAGTGGTCCATCTTTGTACCATTGTGCAGAAGAGTGAAACTGCCGCAGCCCATTTTGTCAAATTCAATGTCAGAAGCCGAAAAATCAGCCTCTTTATTGTCCACGGAATAGGTGATGACCTGGCAGGCAAGTCCCTTGGTGATCTCTTCATAATTTTCAATATCTGAATTAATGATCAAAGTGCCTTCAGCGGGTATAAGCTCAGCGAAACGTCGAAAGCTGTCCCGGATGTCTTGCAGATCTTTGAAAAAATCAAGGTGTTCTGCTTCTATATTAAGAATGATTCCAATGGTGGGGAAAAATTTGAGGAAGCTGTTGGTGTATTCACATGCTTCGGTGATAAAATGGTGGGATCTTCCTACTCGAATATTTCCTCCGATCTCCGGCAGAATGCCGCCTACAGAGATGGTGGGATCCATATCTGCTTCCAGAAGGATGTGGGAAGCGATGGAAGTGGTGGAGGTTTTGCCGTGGGTGCCGGCGACGGCGATGGCGGTGGAATAATTTTTCATCACCTGACCAACCATGGAAGCACGCTCCATCATCGGAATCCCCAGTTCTTTTGCGCGGACATATTCTGGATTGTCCTCGGAAATTGCCGCCGTATACACAATAAAATCTATATTTGAGGTTATATTTTCACGCTTTTGTTCATATACTACTTTTATCCCAAGCCCTTCCAGATGTCTGGTGATTTTTGACTCTGTCCGGTCAGAACCTGTTACTGTAAATCCCATGGTATGAAGAAGCTCCGCAAAACCACTCATGCTGATACCGCCAATACCGATAAAATATGCTGTTTGTGGAACACTAAAGTCAATATTATACATAGCTCTGTTACCATCCCTTCTTTTCATTATTAATAAGAATATGTTAAAACTGCTATAAGTATAAATCGAATATACAGAAATTACAAGGGAAAGGTTGAAATGTATGAGCGCACTCTTTTTGGTTTGTGCAAAATTACCAAAAAAGTAAAAAAAAACAAAAAGTTTTTATGAAAATTATTTATTTTTTGTATCATGTGTGTTATAATCTTTTTATACAAATACGGCCTGCGGGATTCACGTCTCCGGCAGGTACTAACTACAACAGGGGTGATTACATGATAAAGAAAGAAATGATAGCTATGTTGCTGGCTGGAGGCCAGGGATCCCGTCTTGGTGTTCTGACCGCCAATGTAGCAAAACCTGCTGTTGCTTTTGGGGGAAAGTATCGTATCATTGATTTTCCATTGAGTAACTGTATTAATTCAGGAGTTGACACTGTGGGGGTATTGACACAGTACCAGCCCCTCAAGCTGAATACTCATATTGGGATTGGTATTCCATGGGATCTGGACAGGAATGTGGGAGGTGTCTCTATTCTCCCTCCTTATGAGAAAAGTAATAGCAGCGAATGGTATACCGGTACCGCGAATGCGATCTATCAGAACTTAAAATATATGGATTATTACAATCCGGATTATGTTTTGATATTGGGTGGAGATCATATTTACAAGATGGATTATCAGGTAATGCTTGACTTTCATAAGTCAAATAATGCGGATGTTACTCTGGCTACGATTCCAGTACCGATTGAAGAGGCAAATCGGTTTGGGGTTTGTATTACGGATGACAGCCGGAGGATTTTGGAGTTCCAGGAGAAACCGGAGCAGCCAAGAAGTAATCTTGCCTCCATGGGGATTTACATTTTCTCCTGGCCTGTGCTCAAAGAGGCTCTGATCACGCTTAGGGATCAGCCGGGCTGTGATTTTGGAAAGCACATCATTCCATACTGTCATGAACGGGGAGACCGGATCTTTGCTTATGAGTTTAATGGCTATTGGAAGGATGTGGGGACTCTGGGTTCTTACTGGGAGTCCAATATGGAGCTGATCGACCTGATTCCCGTATTTAATCTGTACGAGGAATTCTGGAAGATTTATACGAAGAATGAGTGGCTGCGCCCGCAGTATATTGCGGATTCGGCCATCATAGACAAGGCAATCATGGGAGATGGCTGTGAAGTGTACGGTGAGGTACATAACTCAGTCATCGGATCGAACGTTATCATTGAAGAGGGGGCGGTCGTCAGGGATTCTATTATTATGAATTCTACCAGGATTGGTAAGAACACGGTGTTAGACAAGACAATTGTAGCAGAGGATACGGTCATCGGAGATAACTGCAGATTGGGGGCAGGTGAGGACGGTGCCGTGAATCAGGTGAAACCGGATGTTTATGCATTCAATCTTGTTACAGTTGGAGATGATACGGTAATACCGGACGGTGTTACAATTGGTAAAAACACTGCCATATCAGGGGTCACAACGAAAGAGGACTATCCAGATAATGTACTCGAAGGCGGCGGAACTTTGATAAAGGCAGGTGACATATTATGAGAGCGATAGGGATTATTTTAGCTGGTGGAAGCAGCACACGCATGACGGAACTTACGACAAAGAGAGCCACTTCTGCGCTGCCGATTGCAGGAGGCTACCGCAGTATTGACTTTGCGCTTAGCAGTATGTCAAACTCTCACATCAGTAAAGTTGCTGTATTTACCCAGTATAATTCTAAATCATTGACCCAGCATTTGAGTTCATCCAAATGGTGGGACTTTGGTAGAAAACAGGGTGGGCTGTTCGTATTTACACCTACTCAGACTCAGGATAACAGCTACTGGTACCGGGGCACGGCAGATGCCATTGCCCAGAATATTGATTTTCTGAAATCGAGCCATGAGCCTTATGTGGTGATTGCCTCCGGCGACTGTGTGTACAAACTGGATCTGAATAAGGTGCTGGAGTATCATGTAGAAAAGAATGCGGACATTACCATCGTAACAAAGGATCTCGGGGAACGGGATGACCCAAGTAGGTTTGGTGTGGTATCGATCGATGAATCTGGACTTGTGACAGAGTACGAGGAGAAACCGATCGTCACATCAAAGACAACGGTATCCACAGGTATTTATGTGATACGCCGCAGGCAGTTGATCGAACTAATCGAAAAGGCAGGCAATGAAGGCGGTTTTGATCTGGTAAAGGATATATTTATCCGTTACAGAGGCTTGAAAAAGCTGTATGCTTATCAGATGGACTCCTATTGGAGCAATATCACAACAGTTGATTCATATTATAAGACCAATATGGATTTCCTGAATCGGGAGACAAGGGACTATTTCTTTAATCAGTACCCAATGGTTGCCTCCAAGATTGAGGACTTGCCACCAGCGAAATACAATGCCGGGTCCAAGGTGACAAACAGTCTGATTTCAAGTGGATGTATTATTAATGGTGAGGTAAGTAATTCCATTTTGTTTAAAGAAGTGTACGTAGGTAATAATTGTACCATTCGCAATTCCATCATTTTAAATGATGTGTATATTGGCGATAATACTTACATTGAGAATTGCATCGTTGAGAGCCATGATACCATTCGAGCAAACTCCAACTATGTTGGAGAACCGGAGAAAATTAAAATAGTGTTGGAAAAGAATGCGCGTTACGTACTGTAAAAACAGTAAGGAGGAACAAAGGATGCAAATAACAGATATTCGCATTCGAGTTGTTAGTAACGAGTCCAAGATGAAGGCGGTAGCGTCAGTTACATTTGACGATTCATTTGTCGTTCACGATATCAAGGTCATCGAGGGCGAAAGAGGTTTTTTTATTGCGATGCCAAGTAAGAAGACTCACGGTGACGAGTATCGGGATATTGCCCATCCCATCAACGCAGAGATGAGGAACTTACTTCAGGAAGCAATCGTGGAGCGTTTTAAACAGGCACTAGATGAATTACCGGATGAAGATTAAAAATGTTTCCAACAATAAGTTCAGCCACCAGTCGGGTGTGTTCCCGGGGTGGCTGAATTTTTTCTTATTATATCTTCATCATATGATGGCGAGGAAAGACAAATTTTTCCGGAAATGGACTGTTTCCAGATTCAAAAATCATGAAAAATTTATTCTTCAAATCCCAGAAAATCGTATACAATTATGTCGTTTGTCGCAAGTTTATGTCGTATACGGCTTTTTCAACACAAGAGGAAAAAAAGATGCTATAATAGTACTAGCAATGAAGTGGTCCGCTGCCTTTGTTGGACAAGATATCGTTTCAGAAATTTATGCCTTAAAAATGAGAAGTATGGTATCCTTGAATAAAAAAGGAGAGCATACAAATGAAAACGATGGATGAGGCAATTCAGGAATATTTATATTTTTGTACCAACCAACGCAGACTGGATGAAAAGACGATACGTGCCTACACCAATGATCTGCTGCAGTTTAAAGCGTTCTGCCAGGAGGAATCCATTATGGTTCCCAGGAAGACATTGGAGTGTTATGTGATCGGGCTTCATCAGAGATATAAGCAGAAGACGGTCAAGCGCAAGATTGCAAGCCTGAAGGCATTTTACAATTACCTCGAAATGGAGGAGAAGATTGAGGCAAATCCTTTGCGCAGGATCCGTATGGATTTCCGGGAGGAAAAAGTGCTTCCCCGAACCATACCTGCAGTTCAGGTGGAGCAGCTGTTAACGTTTATGTATTCGCTTCAAAATGACAAAGATCTGACTCCCTGGCAGAGAAAAAATGTGGAGCGGGACCTGGCAGTAGTGGAATTATTATTTGCCACAGGTCTGCGGATCTCCGAGCTTTGCCATCTGAGACCAGACCGGGTGGATCTGGAACAGGGGATCCTGTGCATCCGTGGCAAGGGCTCCAAGGAGCGGTACATCCAGATAGCTAATACCGCAGTACTCCGTCAGGTGAAGAAGTATCGCGCCCACTGGAGGAAAGAGATTCAGACTGAGCAGTTCTTTTTCCTGAACCGCTATGGAAAGCGTTATTCGGAGCAGTCTGCCCGCAAGATGATCAAAAAGTATGCCAGACAGGCCGGGATCTGTCTGAACATAACCCCCCACATGTTCCGGCACACCTTTGCCACCCTGCTTCTGGAAGAGGATGTGGACATCCGCTATATCCAGAAAATGCTAGGGCATTCTTCCATCCTGACGACCCAGATCTATACGGAGGTTGCCAGCCGGAAGCAGATGGAGATACTGAAAACCAAGCATCCCAGGAACCGGATGAGGGTGGGTTGGTAACGATAATTGATGATTATCGGAAGGGAAACCAAAGGATAACTTTTTATTTCCTGTCGGCTGTTACAAAAGCATTGGACAATTAAGAGTTATCCATTAGTTAAGCTATATAGTCACGTCGAGGAGATACATCATGAAAAAAATAGATCAAGATAAAATAAAGGCATTCTATAATAGTGTTCCAGATGTGTGGGGTAACAATGATCCATGGCACAACCATTCTAAAGAAATTATTGCATTATATCTTAGACAACAAAATTTTTTTAAAAATTCTGTTGTTCTTAATGCTGGTTCCGCTGGAAATACATATAAAATTAATTGTAAAAAAATGTATCATGTAGATATTGCCTCTGAAAAGATAAAAAATATTGAAAATGCAGTTGTCGCCAGTATAGAAAATTTACCATTTCATGATGATTTTTTTGATAATATTCTTTGTGTTGGAAGCGTATTAAATTATTGCGATGCTATGACTGCAATTTCAGAGTTGTCCAGAGTATTAAAACCAAATGGTAATCTTATTTTGGAATATGAAAGTAGTTGGGGATTCGAATATATTGGCAAAGATTGTTATAAAAACGATGCGTGCATTATAACCACTGAATATATTGAGACAAAACATACTCAATGGTTATATTCACCTATTTATATTTCTCAAATTTTAAAATCGAGCAGTCTCTCTATTGCCGACAAAACTCCATTCCATATTGCTGATGGTTTGTTGTCAAAGTTTATGAATGAGCAATCAGCAGTACATTTAACGAAAATTGATAATTTATTGAAAAGGTGTCCTTATTTTAAATGGCATGGAAACAATATCATTCTACATTGCATAAAAAAGTAATTACATTTTTTTCTGAGTAATGAATAAAGTTGTTAAAGATGTTATAACAGCACTGATAATAGTTCCAACGTTAGTACTTATAGATGATAGAGATAGGTTTAATAAATTTAAGGTTTCGCTATATATCCATATGATAAGCAAGGGCAATATAATTATAACAGGGGCTATAAATAAAAAAATAGAATAATGTGTTCGTTTTTTAGTTGGAATAGGGCTTTTAGAGATATCAGCATCAATATCTAAATAGTTGCAGCTGCTATGCAATACAGGCATGGAAGTATCACAATTAATCAAATGCTTCTTTATTTCATTAAAATTTTTATCAATCATAGTTTTATATAAATTAAGTTCTGAATTGACCAAAAAAGGAGTATACCACGCATGCCAGTAATCATAATAAATTGATTCAACTATATCTTGATAGGTTCTAGGTGAAATACTTTGAATAGGTTCAACACCTTTTATATATATGTGTGCCACAAAATTGCTTTCATGATTTTCAAGACCTAATGGCAAAGCATAATACAATGCATCTATTTTTCCGTACTCTTGAACGCATAACATTTTAAGAGAAATTTTACTTTCTCTATCCATTTCTCTGCCAGATTCCTTATAACTAATCTCAGTTAAAAAAAATGATATTTCTATACCTGCTTCTTTATAGTAATTTTGAATCAAACTTTCGTATACCAAAAAAATTGTTTGGATTCTATATTGGTCATAAACAGCAAGGTATTCATCAACAACAATTTTTGTCCTTTTTACATAAGTTGTCATTGATAACCCAATAACTTCATTATTTAAATATAAAATAAAAGCATATATTTCAAAGGGTGTACTAACTTTTTGCTTACACAGCCAGTATGTTATTTCATTTGTTGGCGTTTTTATCTCGAATGGAGTAGTATCATTGTAAATATGTAAAGCTTTAATATAGTCTTCGTCAGATGTTTTGTTTACTCGTTTTATAGAAAATCTATGTTCAAGTTGGTTTGTCATGCATTATTCCTTTCAAATAACATTTTCAGAAATTTTATATAAACATATATTTTGTAACAGCCGACAGGAAATAAAAAGTTATCCTTTGGTTTCCCTTCCGATAATCATCAATTATCGTTACCAACCCACCAACCCCACCCCATTCCCTCTTGCCCCCCTTCTTCCCATATGTTAAAATAACTTAAGCAGAAAAACCCAACGAAAGGAAACAGTATTAATTATGAAACTCATTGCAGGACTTGGAAATCCAGGAAGAGACTATGCGGGGACGAGACATAACATTGGTTTTGGTGTGATAACCCGCATTTCAGACCAATATAATATACCGTTGAGCAGCAAAGAGCATAAGGCAGTGTGCGGTAAAGGCTTTATCGGGGGGAAGAAGGTGATTCTAGCCCAGCCCCAGACATATATGAATCTGAGCGGAGAGAGTGTCAGGAGTATTGCTGATTATTATAAGATCGAGCCGGAGGACATCATTATTGCCTTTGATGACATTGATCTTGAGGTGGGGCAGCTCCGGGTGCGGAGGAAGGGAAGTGCCGGGGGGCACAATGGAATTAAGAGTATCATCCAGCACCTGGGGACCAACGAGTTTCCACGGGTGAAGGTAGGAGTGGGAGCGAAGCCGGAGGGCGGCGATCTGGTGCGCCACGTGCTGGGCAGATTTTCCAGGGAAGATGAGAAGGCCATGGGTGAAGTGCTGGATCTTGCTGTCGAAGCGGTGGAGCTGATTGTGACAGAGGGTGTGGATGCCGCGATGAATCGGTACAATGCCAAGCGGAAATGATACAGAATGATAATAATAAGCATAATAGAAAGGCAGAAGGGAACATGAACACATTATTTGCACCTCTCCGGGAACTGGAGGAATTTGACCAACTGAATACTTCCATGAAAAAAGGTGAGTTCCCGGTTCAGCTGGTGGGCTGTATGGATACCCAGAAGAGCCATATAATTGCCGGGGCGGGAGCCGACTGTCGGTTTCGCCTGATCATCACCCACAATGAGGTTCGGGCGAAAGAATTAGTGGAAGATCTGAAACTGTATGAGGGCAGGAGTGGTGCGGCTGAAGGAGGAGAGATTTCCGAGACTATGTATTATCCGGCGAAGGACTTCATTTTTTACAGTGCGGATGTACATGGACAGGCGATCGTGAAGGAGCGGCTGAAGGTGATCAAGAGGCTGATGGAAAAGAAGCCGACCACTATTGTGACCACCATCGACGGGGGGATGGACTACTGTCTGCCATTTTCCATGTACAAAGACCACAGCATGGAGGTAAAGATCGGGGATGTGCTGGAGCTGGAAACTTTCCGTAGTGGTTTGGTGTACATTGGCTATGAAAATGTATCTCAGGTGAGCAAAGAGGGGGAATTTTCTGTGCGGGGCGGGATCATTGATGTATTTCCGCTGACGGAGGATTGCCCCTGCCGGATCGAGCTCTGGGGAGATGAGGTGGACAATATCCGGCGGATCGATGTGGAGAGCCAGCGATCCGTGGAAAATATAGAAGAGGTCAGCATCTATCCGGCGACGGAGATATTTCTGGAAGAGGATCAGGTACTGGCGGGGATGCGCAGGATTGAAAAGGAGTTGAAAGACTGCGTCGCTAGATTTAAGGAAGAGGGAAAAGTAGAAGAAGCCGCCAGGCTCCGGGAAAATGTGGAGAGCTTCCGGGAAAATTATCAGATTTATCATGGGCTGGTAAATCTGGAAAGCTATGTGAGTTATTTTACCGGGGAGGTACAGTCTTTTTTTGACTACTTTATTGGGGAGGACGTGCGGGTGTTTATAGATGAGCCCAGCCGGTGTGTGGAAAAAGGCGAGGCGGTGGAGTTTGAATTTCGTGAGAGCATGGTGAGCCGGCTGGAAAAGGGATATATTCTGCCGACCCAGATGGAAGTTTTATTTTCACTGCCCATAGTACTGAAAAAGTTGGGAGATCTGCCGGTGCTGTTGCTCACCACCCTGGATATGGCGGTAAAAGAATTTGCAGTAAAACGGAAGTTTAATTTTCAAGTACAGTCGGCGCCTTCCTATAATAACAATTTTTCGCTGCTGGCGAAGGATATTCAGAGACTGAAAAAAAATGGTTACCGGGTGCTGGTGCTGTCAGGCTCCAGGACGAGAGGCGAGAGGCTGTGCCAGGATCTGCAGGATTTTGATGTGGTCGCATTTTATAGCAGGGATATGGAACATGAGCTGCTTCCGGGTGAGGTTATGATCGCCAAAGGAAATCTGCGGAAGGGCTTTGAGTATCCAAATATTCG
The DNA here is from genome assembly GCA_948848225.1 of uncultured Eubacterium sp. Classification (GTDB taxonomy): domain Bacteria; phylum Bacillota; class Clostridia; order Lachnospirales; family Lachnospiraceae; genus Eubacterium_F. Next base: position 9,061 of record CAQOJF010000007.1, on the reverse strand, counting down.
TTTTGTCGTGCTTACCGAGGGAGATATTTTTGGCGGGGCAAAAAAACCGCGCAAAAGAAAGCCGAAAAAGTATGAGGGAGCGGCGATCCACAGCTTTAATGACTTAAAGATCGGGGATTACGTGGTTCACGAAAACCACGGACTTGGCATATATGAGGGCATCGAAAAGATCGAGGTGGACCATATCACAAAGGATTATCTGAAAGTGTCCTATGCGGGAGGGAGCAATCTGTACATTCCCGCCACTTCCCTTGAACTTTTGCAAAAATACGCCGGCGGTGACGCGGAAAAGGTGCCGAAGCTCAACCGCCTGAATTCTCCGGAGTGGAAAAAGACCAAGTCGCGGGTAAAAGGTGCGGTGAAAGAGATTGCCGAAGAGCTGGTTGAGCTGTATGCTATGCGGCAGGCGAGACAGGGGCACGCATTTGAGAAAGATACGGTGTGGCAGAAGGAATTTGAAGAGCTGTTTCCCTATGAGGAGACCGAGGACCAGCTGCGTGCCATCGAGGCGGCGAAGCAGGATATGGAGAGTCCGAGGATCATGGACCGTCTGATCTGCGGGGATGTGGGATATGGCAAGACGGAGATCGCCATCCGCGCTGCCTTTAAAGCGGTGATGGACGGAAAGCAGGTGGCGCTTCTGGTACCCACAACCATACTTGCGGGACAGCATTACAATACCTTTGTGCAGCGGATGCGGGATTTCAGCGTCGAGGTGGGGATGCTGTCCAGGCTCAGGACGCCCAAGGAAAATCGGGAGACCATAGAAAAGCTGAAAAAGGGAAGGGTGGACATCGTCATCGGAACCCATAAACTTCTTGGGAAAAATGTGAGCTACAAGGATCTGGGACTGCTGATCGTGGACGAGGAACAGAGATTTGGTGTGACTCACAAGGAAAAATTGAAGCAGCTGAAAAATGATATTGATGTGCTGACGCTCACAGCTACGCCGATTCCCCGGACACTCCATATGAGTCTGGTGGGAATCCGTGATATGAGTGTGCTGGAGGAGGCGCCGGTGGACCGTATGCCGATCCAGACCTTTGTCATGGAAAAAAATGGTGAGATTGTCAGAGAGGCTATTCTGAGGGAGATCGGACGGGGCGGCCAGGTATACTATGTGTATAATCGGGTTGCTAATATGGATATTATCGCCGGCGAGGTGGCAAAGCTGGTGCCGGAGGCGGTGGTCAGCTACGCCCACGGGCAGATGAATGAACGGGAACTGGAAAATACAATGTTTTCTTTCGTCAACGGAGAGGTAGACGTCCTGGTTTCTACTACAATCGTAGAAACTGGGCTGGATATCCCGAATGTCAATACGATCATTATAGACGAAGCCGATAAACTGGGGCTTTCCCAGCTGTATCAGCTGAGGGGGCGCGTGGGACGCTCAAACCGGACTGCTTACGCCTTTTTAATGTATAAACGGGATAAAATGCTCAAAGAAGTGGCGGAAAAGCGTCTGGCTGCAATAAAAGAGTTTACAGAACTGGGCTCAGGGTTTAAGATATCTATGAGGGATCTGGAGATCCGGGGAGCCGGTAATCTTCTGGGCGCCAAACAGCACGGACATATGGAGGCAGTGGGATACGATCTGTACTGCAAGATGCTGAATGAAGCGGTGAAGCGGCTAAAAGGCGAAAAGGTGGAGAGCGATGAATTCGAGACTAACATTGATGTAAAAATAGACGGCTATATTCCGCCAGATTATATCCCGAATGAATTTCAAAAACTGGATGTGTATAAACGCATTGCAGACATTGAGACAGTGGCGGAGAAGGACGATATCCTGGATGAACTCATTGACCGCTTTGGGGAACCGCCCCAGAGCGTGTGCAACCTGTTGGATATCGCCCTGCTCAAAGTGAAGGCGCATGAAAATTTCATTACTGCTGTGGCGGAGAAGCCGGGCGGGGTGCGGATCACGATGTATCCCCAGGCAGAAGTGGCGCCAGAAAAAATACCGCCTCTTGTGGACGAATTTGGAAAGCGGCTTCGGTTTGTTCCGGATACAACGCCATATTTTGTATACATTCCCCAGGAAGACGGAGAAATTTTAGCTCAACTGGATTATGTGATTGATAAAATTGGAGAGATCAAGCGACAGGATAAAAAAATGGAGGAGACGCATAATGAAAAATAAGTTAAACAGAGGTTTTCGCAGGATCTGTAGGAAAATAGTCTGCGGAATCGCAGTGGCGGCAGTGGCATTGGGGACGGCAGCTTGCTCCGATGAAGGAGAAAATAAGGAGATCGAGGTGCCCAAGGCAGAAAAAGCAGCCTCCGTTACCAATGGAGACCTGAAAAGTGATTCCACGGTAATCGGTGTGGGAGACGCCGCGGTAAGTTATGATGAGTACCGGGTATACAGCTGGTTCCTGAAGAACCAGTACGAGGGCGTTCTTTCGTCAGAGGTGTGGGATTATAAACTGGGAGATGCCACTGTCGGACAAGTTGCCATCGAGGATATCCTGCGCCTGATCATTCAGATCAAGGTAATGAATAAGGCGGGTGCAGAGCAGGGAATCGGCCTGGGGATCGATGAAAAAGAGGACATTGACCATAAGGCAGATCAGTATCTGGCTACGATCCCGCCGGAGACCCAGCAGGCAAATGGCATCACAAGGGATATCATGTACCGTATTTTTGAGGAAAATGAAGTGGCAAGAAAGGTATATGATGTGACAACCTCGGCAGCGATTGAGAGGAAAGAAGTTCAGGCGGCAAAGGTTCTGCTGCTCTATCTCGCGGCAGATGATACGAATCGTGAGCAGGTCAGAAACCAAGCAAACGCCCTGTCAGCAGAACTGGGTAAATACACTGGGAATTTTACTTCTTTTGTTAAGGACAAAACAGGAAAAGCTCCAAAAGAGGTGATTCTTGGCAGCCTGGATAGCCGGACTGGCCTCGCCAGCACCGCGCTTTCCATGAAGCGTTATACCACCAGCGGTGTGGTGGAGGAAAAAGATGGTTTTTATATCATGTACTGCCTAAAGACAAGCACAGAGAGGCTAAACAATACTTACTGGGAGCAGTACATTTCAGAAGAGCAGAATCGGGTTTTTCAGACAGCTTATGAAAACTGGGCAGAAAAATATGAGGTGAAGGTAAGTAAGTCACTTCTGGCAAAATAGAGAGAGAAAAGAGGAGTAAATGATGAGAGCGAGCGGAATACTGCTTCCGGTCTCCAGTCTTCCATCGGGATATGGAATCGGGGCATTTGACAGAAGCGCCTTTGATTTTGTGGATACACTGGTGAGTGCCGGTCAGAGATACTGGCAGATCCTTCCCATGGGGCCTACCGGTTTTGGGGATTCTCCCTACCAGTCCTTTTCCACTTTTGCGGGAAACCCTTATTATATCGCGCTGGATGAACTGGTGCGCAAAGGGTATCTTGCAAATCGGGACCTGGAGCAGTCCGGGCTTTGGGACGACGGTAAATATGTAAACTATGAATCACTTTACAATAAGCGTTTTCCCCTGTTGCGAAGAGCCTATAAAAATAGTGGAATCCAGGATGATAAAAAGTTTTTGGAATTTGTGGAAGCCAATGAAGATTGGTTGCCGGATTATGCCCTTTTCATGGCGGTAAAGGACAGCAAGGGAGGGCAGAGCTTTCTGGAATGGGAGGAAGAACTCAAGCGTCGCAAGCCGGAGACACTGGCCCGCTATCAGGACGAATACGAAGAAGATGTGTATTTCTATATGTTTCTGCAGTACGAATTTGATGAGCAGTGGAGAAGGTTAAAGACCTATGCCAATGAAAAAGGAGTGCAAATCATCGGGGATATACCGATCTATGTGGCGCTGGATAGCGCCGATGCCTGGTCACATCCAGAGCTGTTTCAGTTTACAGAGGATCTGGAGCCCAAAGCAGTGGCAGGATGTCCGCCAGACGCTTTTTCAGAGACGGGGCAGCTCTGGGGCAATCCATTGTATGACTGGGAGTACCACGAAGAAACGGGATTTGACTGGTGGCTGAAGCGGATTGCCCATTGTTTCAAATGGTATGATATGGTGCGCATCGATCATTTCCGGGGCTTTGATGAATATTATGCCATCCCCTATGGAGAGCCCACCGCAGTCAATGGCGCATGGGAGCCGGGACCGGGGATTCGTCTTTTTGAAGTGATGGAAGAGAATTTGGGGAAGAGGGAGATCATCGCAGAGGATCTCGGCTTTTTGACAGACAGCGTGCGGAAACTTTTGAAGGATACCGGCTATCCGGGGATGAAGGTGCTGCAGTTTGCGTTTGATTCCAGAGAAGAAAGCGATTATATGCCCCATAATTATACATCGAACTGTGTCGTATACACAGGGACTCATGACAATCAGACGACATATGGCTGGTGGGAGGAGATGGCAAAGGAGGACCGGGATGTGGCGCTTCGGTATATGAATCTGCCCACCCGCTTTCTGACGAAGAAAAAGCTCACCTGGCAGCTGATCACCATGGCACAGCGCAGCGTAGCAGATCTGTGTATGATTCCGGCACAGGATTATCTGTGTCTTCCGGCAGAAGCCCGTATCAATACCCCCTCCACACTGGGGCATAACTGGCAGTGGCGTATGGAAAAAGGCGCGTTTACGGATGATTTATGTGAGAAGATCCGGAACATGACCAGGCTTTACGGCAGGCTGGGAAACGGGGAGAAAGAGGCGTAGAACTGCTTATCATTTCATACAGGGTAGTTTATGAAGGTTTTAGACGATACCTCTGAGGATTGTGCAGGCGTCTGGGATATAACTCCATTAGCAGACAGAGGAAGATGTAAAACAAGCTTCCTCTGTTTTTTAATATTGATATACACTTATAAGTGTGATAAAATATAAAAGGTAATCGCGTTGTAAGGTGGATAGCCTCCCTGACTGGTAAAAGAGGGGGAGGATGGGAGTATCTCTCTCAGTGGTAGTAAAACTGAATATACGATATGCTTACCAAGGCAGCTGGAGGCGGTCACTACCCGTTCCGAGTCTTGCGGAAGGAGTGGTGCCTTATGAGTACATATGAGGAATTCATGGTTTTGCTGACTGTTGGTCTCTTGATCGTGGCAATTCTGAATTTGAAGAATAAGAAATAACCGCCCTGCTCCCGGCTAAAGGTAGGACGGTTATTTTGTAACTGAATACTTATTGTGCCGGAACGGGTAGCAAGCCCCTACTGTCCGGCTGTCTTGTTAAACACATTATAGCATTCTTCCCCTTGTTCTGTCAAGGATTTTGCCAGGGCATCCGCTACACCATGCTCTTGATAGGCGTCCCTCCATTTTTGAATATCACCATAAGTGACATGATATTCTTGTGCCAGTTTCTTTATTCCAATATCTCCTTTTGAGCTCTTTTATTTACGCGAAGATAATGTTTCTTTCTAGGTGATGATGAATTGGATATCATAAAAATATAAATATAGCTAGTGTACATTTTTTCTTTGTTACTGTTTAATGGAATATATATCCATTTGGAACATCCATGGCAATTAAGCGCATGTGAAAGGAAGTGCGTATTGTTAAAAGACTTAGAAAATCAAAAGGGATTAAAAACCCGAATTTAAAAAAGCAGTTAGTAATGGAATGATGTTTAAATATGTAAAAGATTATCTCGGATCCAAATATGTAGATGATGTATTTTTCTATTCAAGTAGGTACGAAGCAGCTAAAAAGTATCGAATAATGCGTTAAGGCATTTTGTGGCTGGATTAAACGATATTGCGATTGATCAAGCATTAACAGCTGGTCTGGTTTATGATGAAGGAACGCATTATTTGCGTGAAGAAACAAAACTTGCCTATTTGTCGAAACATGTGAGATGGGAGTTTAATGACAAAAATAGGGCTCTTGTGGCAGGAACGGCTAGTTTTAATATATCGCTGTCGGGTGAAAGAGAATATGTTGGTTAAAAAGGATTAAGAGGAAATTTTGAACCCGGAAGAGCTTCAGGATGCTAAAGGAATTGAAATACAAAACAGTTTTATGAATCATTCAGATCCGACAAAAGTTGTTTTGGACGCGGGTGGAAGAAAAATATCCCAGAATCAGCTTAAGAAGATTATCGAATTAAATAAACTTAAAGAATTGAGTATTGAAAACGCAGATATTCAGGAGATTTCTCTTTCTCAGGCTGTGAAATTAGAAACTCTGACGATAAAGAATTGTATGCATTTAGAACGTTTGGACGTCAAAGGGGCAAAGAAATTGACAGTAGAGAATGCGCCTGTTAAAAAATTAAACCTTGAAAAAATAAATAATTTGAAGAAGTATCGGTTCAGTCGGGTCTTTCTTGTGTTCTATTTGATTTTACCAAGCAGGAGGCAGGTAAGATTCCTGTTTTTCCCTGGAGTGATTACGAATGTAAGATTCAGTTTCCAAAGAAAAATCGGATAGTAAAATTGAATTATTTTACTACAGACAATGAGATTGATGTTTCAAGGTGCAGGAATCTCAAAGAAGTTCATATGTCGAAATATTGTAAGATAAAGACGGAAAATCAATGGTATAAAAAGAATGGTAAAAAACTAGCCATTTATGCAGATGGGATTCGCCAGAAAAAGCTGTCTGTTAAAAGGAATAAAAATATTGTTTTGTTAAGAGCAAGAAAAGTAAAGGATAAAAATATGGAATACTACTTTGGGGAAGAGGAGGAAATAGTTGGCGCCGCTGTTAAGTGAATATAGTAATTTTTTAGATTTAGCTCTTCAAAGAAAAACGTTGACTTTGATGAACTACTGTGATAGTCTATAAGTGACTATATTAGTAGTAAATGGGGGTGTTTTTTATGGAAAGAACAGCACGAAGGATCATGACAGGGGTTATCCTGTGTATGATCATATTGTATGGGAACATTGAAACAGGGAAGGAAGCAAAAGCAGAGGTTAAGCCGGAGTATATGCAGGATGTGCCTCTGGATGAGGTCCATTTTCCAGATGAATATTTTAGGGCAGAACTGGAAAGGTGGCTGGATGAGAACAAAGATGGAATTTTGAGCAGACAGGAACGGGAGACAATCCATTATTTGAGTTTGAATAGTGCTGGCAGCGTGGTCATTAACTGCTGGTATTCCGATATGAGAGATACAGGTCGGGAAGATAATCTGGTATATCATAGTAGTAAAAGCAGACGGACTTTCAAACTTGGTGAGAAGACATGTGCTAACCAAACATGTAAAATATTGTACGAAGGCGCAGAAAAATGGAGCGATAAAATAAACTTAACGGGAATCGAATATTTTTTCAATCTTCAAGAAGTAAGAGTAGATAGATATGAGCTTTTGTCCGGTTCCTTTAAAAATAATGTGAATTTAAGAAAGATATGGGTGAGCTGCACTAATTTGGGAGATAAAGGTTATCATCAGGTTCAGAAGGATTTTCCGGTGTCCCAGCTGACATATATGCATTTAGAAAATATTTATGCGAATGAATTGGATGTAGACGAAATAGCTGGCCTCCAGGTCCTGAGGGTGATACTGCCGGATGAGAGCGGCCGTCGTCTGCCGGCTCTCAATCTGTCTAAAAATGTAAAATTAAAAGAGCTGGAACTGAAAAATATTATGCCAGCCAAACTGGATCTAAGGAAGAATACTAAATTGCAATCTTTGAAGGTGTATTCTGGTAAATCTAAAACTGGTCAAGGCTATGGACGGAATTTGGAAGAGAAGCCTGGTTATGTGTATTACCTGCCAGAAAAAAATATGAAATGCAAGATTACCTTTGCTAAAAAGAACAATATACAGACACTTTATTATTTCACTGCGGATAAAACCATCGATATCTCAAGGCTTTCCAAGCTGGAAGACTTTCAGACTCTGAAATCTGTAAAAGCAAAAGTAAAGTCAAGCTGGATCCGAAAGACGTTCAAGAAGAAAAAGTGGGGGTGTGCTGTTGTAAAAAGTGGGAAATTTATTAAAAAGATTAAGGCTGGGAAGAAAAAGAAATATACTACGATCTGAATTTGAAAGTAGGATATTGACAGCTCTTATCACGCATTCTAAAGGGAGGTATGAATACTATGAAAAAGATAAAAATTAGCATAATATTAGCAGGGATATTGATCTGTTTTTCATTTTTCTGCCTGGAATCCAAGAACTCACGGGCAGCAGTCAATGCAGATGGAAGTGTGCCGGTCAACGAGGAAAATTTTCCAGATGAGAGGTTTCGGTGTTTGGCAGCCCGGTATGATACAGACAAGAATAATATATTGTCATTAAAGGAGAGAAGTGTGTTAAAGCATCTGTATATTGAGTATATTGATCCGTTTTATTATCAGGATACTACGGATTATGATCTGGTTGACCCCCTTTTCCCTGATGTTCGGCCAGAGACAGAGACGTTGTCCTGGAGGTCGGGGAAAGAAAGCCAGCAGACGCTGTCGGTAAAGGGAATAGAATATTTCCCGGAATTAAGTTCGTATTCTGTTAATGGATATGAAAAGACCCAGGGATCACTGAAGAAAAATGCAAAATTGAAAGAGATCTGTATTGATGATGATGGCGAAGGAGGATATGTTCCATGGTTCTGTAACTGGACAGATTGCTCCAGGCTGGAGAGGGATTTCCCGATGAAACAGTTGAAGGTCATTAAATTTGGCCCAGGTTTCCAATGCTCTGATTTTTCCTTGAAGAAGGCGGTGAATCTGGAAGAACTTTGGATCGGAATAACCGATAGTTATTATATAGCACGTTCTTCAAAACTTGGCAACGTGGATCTCTCTGCGAATAAAAAGTTAAAAAAGTTATGGTTCCAGAGCGTTCGTGTTCCGTCTCTTGACCTGCGAAAGAATACGAAGATCCAGAAGGTGAAAATAGTAGGTGACAGATATTATTATGACTATGACAAGAAGATGGTTAGAAAAATGTACGGATCTGCGGCGGATGCCTGTGCCTTAAAACTACCGAAAAATAATTCATTGAAAGAACTGGTATACATGACGAAGAATAAGAAGCTGGATCTGACAACCTGCAAAAAACTCACGTTCCTGCAGGTTTATTCCGGGGTGGAACTTAAATTCAATTCAAATTGTTAATCCTTTCATTTGAGGATATTTAATAATTGTTATAAACTATCATA
>CAQOJF010000006.1:0-97970 GCA_948848225.1 uncultured Eubacterium sp. | reverse complement strand
AATTATCTCATGGAAGCTAATTAGAATCTAGGCACTCTGTTGTGGATCGCTTACATTTCATCAAGTACTTCCTCTGGAATATACAATATAAATGAATCTGTAGATGCAATTTCTTCTTCTTCTTTCGGAGCTTTATTGTCTTTTTGAATCTCATTTTCATCCTGGATTCTGTTGTAAACACCGACGTCCAGCCTGCAGCTTCCGGAGCAGCATAGTACATAATTATGAAGTTCTGCATGCAGAACCCCTTTTTTCCTATCCGTTACCTCTACATTATAAAAGATTGGTTTTCCATCTGCTCTCCTTCCTCGGAGATACACAAATGCCGTTTCAGGCAATTCATATTCCTGTCCATTGTTTGTAATTGTTATATTGATATCCCTTGTTAGTCTGTCATTTTGTCTGGCATTTATGACATTATGTGATATTTCCACCAGATCAAGAGATAATTGCTGTGTTATTTTATTCATAATCGTTCCTCCTATAATTAAAATAGTTTAAATAGTTATTTTGTCTGCAAAAATTCACTGTATGCAGCAATATTGGTATGTAAAGAAATAGTTATACGACTACTTTCTTGCATACCAATGTGATGTAGTTTTCTCTTTTAGAATAGATTATTTTTTTCTAAATTCCAATTTTTTCGCATATTTTCTGAATCATCATGGTATTCAACGCAATAAATTCTTCATATCGAAGGGAGTAAACATAAACGGGATTTCCCTTATCATCAAACACAGGATTTTCTTCTATATTACCTTCTTTGTCTTCTATTCGTTCTATTTTCTGATCTTTACAGAAGCCGGCAAATTCTAAAGATGAAAGTCCGCATATATTCATTGCTTCCTCTACATCCTGGGAAATGAATCCTACATGTTTTCTACCTGATTCTCCGTCTTTAAATAGGTAAGATTTAGGCTGGAGCAACAGGAAGAACTTACAATATCTATCGTCGGCTGACAGTTTATTTATGTTTTTCTTAAGGTTTTTGTCGGAGGTTGTATTGAGGGATGTCGAACACCATATTTCTTTCCATCTAGTACCTGAGCTTCCTAAAGCATAGGTATTTCCTTTATATGCAGTTAATGAAGAAGAAACGTAAACAGCATTTAATTGGTAAGTTGTTATATTAGTTGATTCGATACCATTTTTATTGATCTTTACTGGATATGGTTGACCAAAACTTGAGCAGTAACTTATTTCTCCAGAAGATTTAATCGTTAGATATTGACTAGTAAATGTTTGACCACCAAGTTCTTGTGTGAAAAGTCCACCGAGTTTTAAATCAGAATTTATTGTCATGTCACCGGTTATTTCTATTCCATTTTTAGCATATATCTTTAAATGATCATTGCTATCCTCATGAAAATAAACATAGTCCCCGTCACCAAAGTTTAATTTAGATCCATAGTTTGAGTTCTTTGATTTTAATCTTAAATTAGTACTATATATGTCATAAAATGGTGTTGATATAGTTCCAATACTTATATTTTGTCCACGCAGAGGTTTTATTATACCACCCCCAAAGGACAATCCTTTGCGATCACTAAAGGTTTGACAGTTGGAATAGATAAATACACTGTTATCCGATGCAAGATATAAATTTTCACCGTTCTTTACATAGGCTTCATCACTCTCTAGATTATTTGGCAGTGATGCGATTAAATCAACTTCTCCAGAACAGATATAAGTGTTTCCGCCACATCCTAACCGGAGTTCAGCGCCATAACCGGAACCATCACCAAAGGCCTGTAAAACGGTCCATGTTCGGTTTTCAGCATCTATCATTTTAAATGTATTTGCACTAATTAGATTAGCATGGACAGAAGCAGGTGTTACACCGTCTTGTTTTCTAAACCGGAATATACCATCACTTCCCAATAGTAATGTTGCTGCACATGCATTTGCCCAGTGAAATCCTATAGATGGAGCGTATCCTATATCCATATTCTTATTAGTATTCTGATTGTTTTCCCTTATTTCTAATGCAGATAATCTAAATCTATTTGCCGGATTATCTGTATATTGTCCATAGAATATTCCTGTACCTTCAACATTTTGAGTTCCGTCAAAAGTTTTTCCAAAAATAGTACGCGGGGTAGCTAATTTGGTAGTCTCTCCCGCGTCTCTCCATGCAGGATTACCACTGGCATCGGTTTTCCAAACTTTGTCTGCCTGACCGCTGCCAGACGCCACGTATCCTCCGCTGGTAGAAGAGTTCGCATATAATTTGTTATTTGGAATTTTGGAATTGGAATCGAGTCCAGGGACGCCGCCTGCCTTATCTTTGTCTTCTGTTAGAACAAAATGATGGGAATCCAGTTTGTTCTGTAAATCATTGGCCTTTTCTTCTGCTTGACTGGCGGCAGTATTCGCATTTCTTACTGCTTCAGCTGTGTCACTTTGCCGTTTGGTTTCATTTGATATGCGAAGGTTTTCTGCACTGATTCGATCTCTCTCCGCATTATTTCTGGTCATTTCAGCAGTAGAACGTGTTTTTTCCATGGCCTCTCTTGAACTTTCACTGGATCTTCGAGCATTTTCAGCTCTTGATCTGTCAAACTCATTAGATTGTCTTTCGGATTCATTGGCGGATACCTGGGCTTCCAAAGAATTCATTTCGGAAATTTCTTCTCTGGCTGAGTTTATAAGTTGTGACAGAGTACTTCCTTCGTCGGATTCAACGACATCTACCTCATTAAATACTTCTTCTGGAATATATAAAATAAAGGGTTCTGTTGAGGCAATTTCATCCTCCTTATTTTCTGTTTCACCCTGAACCCTGTTATAGATGCCGACATCTAGTCTGCATCTGCCGGGACAGGATAAAACATAGTCGTGTAGATCTATATGTATCTGTCCCTTTTTCCTGTTTATGATTTCCGCTGAATAGAAGATTGGTTTTCCGTCTGTCCGTTTTCCGCGGAGATATATAAATGACGTTTCAGGAAGTTCGTATTCCTGCCCATTGTTTGCAATTGTTATATTGATATCTCTTGTCAGTCTATCATTTTGTCTGGCGTTTATGACATTATGGGAAATCTCCACCAGATCAAGAGTGAGAAATTGAGTTATTTTTTCCACGGTGATGTAACCTCCTTTTTGTTATTGCATTATATTGCCTACAGCAAACCATTTTGTTTCATATGAAAATTTGGGATCTTCACAGTAAACGGTATATTCAAATCCGGTATAACCGTGAAATTTATCTCCAATAAACTTAGAAAACGCTATGTTTTCATTGCTAAAGAGTGTAATAGGCATGACGTTGACAAAAGGTTCTTTTGCGTATTTAACTCCGAAATCTACTCTGAAAACTTGCCATGTTCCAGTTCCTTCATGGGATTCTGTTCCAGATCTGGCAACACAATATAAATCACCTATTAGTTTATTGTTTTGCTGTATTATACCATTAACATTTATTCCATAATAGTCAACCTCAAAGACTGTTTTCAATTCTTCATGTCCGCATTCAAAGTAGATTCCATGGCCACTTAAAGTTAGTGATGATTGCGAAATAGTATCTTCAAAAGTAGGAGGTGCCAAAAGTTTCCATATAAAATTAATCTGACCTTCGTCTATGGTTATTGTATCAATTCGTTTTGCATTATCAATCCCGCCGTAACCAACATTAGATTGAATACTGGAAGAAGTGATACAACCGTTCTTTCCGTCCAAGTATAACATAGTCTGTAAATTTTCAAGACTACTTTTTACTGAAGAAAGGGTATGATCCTCTATTGTCCAACCTCCTATTTGCCCGCTTTTTGAATTTATATTGCCATTGAAAAATCCGTTCGTAGCATAAATGGTACCTGTAAAAGTTGCTGTGCCGTCCGGTTTGATCCCAATCGTAAATTTGTCATCGTGCTTTATTGCAAAGATATAATCGGTATTTGTTAGATTTTTTGGGTCAATAATTACCTGATTCGAAATATTATTGTCGTATCCGGTCAAATTTATATATCCACCCTCGATATATGGGGAAATGATATAATTCTCTCCTATTGAAGTTGTGGAGTCTGGAAATTTAAGGTAATTTTCGACAGTATGGTCAAGTTCCGACACCTTGGAATTTGTATACGATTGATAAGCTTCAGTGAGTGATGTTTTTGCAGCATCCGTATAGTTTCTAGCGTTGGTTTCGGTCGTATCTATATTTTTGTTTATTTCATTCAGGCTATTTGCTAAGTCCTTAATGTTTTTTATTTCTGGTGAGTTTACATTGTCCCACGTAATCACACCTTTGGTAATTTTAATGCCCTCCCCGGTGATTTCAACCGTCCCTTGCTCATTTTTTATAAGAAGTTTCTCCCCGACGATCAGATCCCCCACCAGCACATCCGCCCAGACTCCGTAAACCAGCTCTCCATTATAACGCCCAAGACCAATTGCCATACTTGCATCTTTCCAATTATTTTTGGTCATGACGATATTCCGGTTGATCAGTTTCATTTGGTATTGGTCATAATCATCCTGTTCATAATCATACTTTCTCAGTGTGATCCCATTCTCGTCAATCTGGACATCGATATCCCTGGCATTTAAGACATTAGAAAGTGCTGACTGCAGTCCTTCATTTTTGATCTTTTGGAAGGTATGGTTTGCTTCCACGCCCTGTTCTGACTGTTTTTTGACAGAATCAAAAGAGGTAGCCAGATTGCCCATGGTCTGCACCAGGGACGCAAGATCACTGATACTGCCATTGGAATACTCTATGATATCCGTAAATTCAACGTTGAGTTCTGCGCCGGAATCTGTCCATGAAAATTCTTCGGAAGAAAGACGTAATTTATAAGTTTTCCCATCGTCGGCGAAATATCTCATGAAATTGCCTAACTTAAATCCATCATAGACGCCGCTTATCGGAAAATCCTTCTTAGATAAACAACTGTATGCCGCAAAGGAATAAATATTGCCAGATAAAGTATGCTGGGATATACAGGCTTTTGCAAGTTCCTGCTCTGCTTTCAGGATCAATTCCCTGGCTTTCAGGATCAGTTCTGAATTACTGAGACCATCTGAGATAAAGTTGCCGTTGGTATATACATCTTCCCGGATAAAGGAACATAATTCTTTATATAAATCTTCTTTGGTTTCTGGATCTTTTAAAAATTCTTTTAAATCGTTATTTTCCCGTATTTGTTTTCTCTGTGTTTCCAGGGGTGTATGGTTCAGAATATAATTTTCATATACTGTCTGCGCAAGTTCACTGTAAGTGGCAATATCCGCTGTTTTACACTGGTTGCATCCGGTTAAGGTGACGTTTTTAGAACCGCAGTTTTTGCAATAGATTGGATGATCAGTTATTTCATTTTTGCTTTCTCCGGCCCATGTTCCGTACCGGATATAATGAACCATATTCATAAAAGCGGAGTCCGCTGTCGTAAATGTAGTTGGTTCAGACTTGACGGAAGAAGGGATGATATCAAAATTTCCAAAATAAGAACACAAATGGAATATAATATCCTCCAGTCTTGTCATGTAATCAGAAATTTCGATCTTTCTGTTGTAGTATTTCTCCTTGATTGATTCTGCTTCGTCTATAATAGCTGACGTGTCTGACTTGCATATGATCTCTTCGAGGGTTTCTATACAGGCTTGATAGCCAGATTCATAAGAATATAATCTATGTAGGCTGTATTTTTGCCATTCTTTTGATTGGTTCAACCCCTGTTCTTCAATGAATTCATAATTCTTAGTAGTGATCGCTACCATCTGCTTCAAATACGTGGTATAATCTTCAGAAAATTTGATACAGAATGAACTTGTATCTTGCTCCTCTGTGTCGGAATATTCTATGGTACTTGAATTGTCGGATACATGTATGATCGCCTGAGAGCTGTTTTCTCTGATCTTATAGACCACGATATCACCAGTCCAACGGAGTTTTTCTTTGTCATAATTTCCATTTTCCTGTCTGATCATATATCCATCATGGACAAACAAGGACAGTACCTGCCGCACGATGCCGTTTCGAGAAATGGTGTCAGAATTATCGGTATGTCCGAGACCCTGTGGGAAATGGGAGTTGTATTTATCAATTATGTGATCTACCTCTCTCCTAAGCCTGCTGTCTGTGTCACTCGTAGTATCATCTGGAGTGTCCAGTGTTTCTGGGGTCGGCATACGTCCTGACTGCAGATACAGGATCAGATCAAGGATACCATATTCTATCTCAAGTAATTTTTCATAGGGTTCCCTGCTGTTATTAAATTGCGTTATGTATTCATCAAATTTTTTCTGGAGTTTTGAGGAGAAGAGTTGTTTTGTTTCTGGAGAAAACATATACAGCTTTTTATTTCCTGAGGGCAGAATCCCCTCTACGGTATCTGTGATAATATCATCCCCGCCCTCAATAATAAAGCAGTTTTTCATATTTCCATCGGGTGTGAGAGTGATCTCATCAGAAAGATTATCTGTTCCGACAGCGATGTTGGTGTCTTCACCGATTCCGCCAATATCCGTACTTTCACAGTTCTGACAGACGCCGTTGATAACGTTGCGGCTCCTGCAGTCTTTACAGTATTGCGCATCGTGTATATTAACAATCCGTTCCACCATTCCGTCTTCATTTTTTCTTACGACAATGTCAAAAATACAGCCAATCTCCTGCGCGATTTCTGAAAAACAGGAGATAATGTCCTTCCGGGAAAAGCTAAAGGTTCTCTGGATATTTTTGATGGTATCCTCCACTGTACCCACGGTATAATTGGGGGCGTAGGTTAATATTTTGTGTATTAGGCTGTTCTCTTCCTTGTCTGAATACAAAACAGTAGAAATATATGGTTCTGTTGGGTGTAATTTTGCGAAGTTTTCCATATCGCTGTTTGTGTTGCATTCCAGTGTACAGAATAATTGGGATAATTCAGATTCTCCCAGTGAATTTCCATTTAAGGTTTTGATGGAAGTGTAGGTATCGTTTACTGTTGGCGATACTTCAAAATATCCAAAACCCCGGACGAATACGACGGAATAATCTTTTATTTTGTGATATAAAGGGTTTTCATGGTTGAATACATTTTTTGGCGTGGTAAAGGAGATCTCATCCGCTCCGTTCAGCACACACTTTATCCGCAGATCTCCTACGGGATAAATCTCGCCTATTTTGTTTAGCTGTCTGTCGCAAAGGAAGACCTGGGGCTGGACAATCTCACCTGTGATTTCGTCAACTTTAAAAGTTAGTTTGTTTGGATTGAAACTCATTATACAGGAACCCCCTTTCTGATCTCTCGAATGTATATGGTTACATTGCATCGTTCATTAGAGGTAATTACATTTTCGTATTGATTAAAATCTGAAAAGAGTTCGAGAAAAACATGATTAAAGTCATTTACCAATCCGTCATGAACCATAGAAGAGCAGATATTTTTATGCCGGTCTAGTTCTATGATCTCGCCCTGTTTACAGTTATTAATTTTGACATTTATTGTTTTGGTTTTGTTTTTATCCTGATTCGTAGAAAATGTATTTGTAATGCACAATAGATCGTAGTTTCCTAACACTTCAATTCTGACTAAGTCTGGCAGTATGCCGCCGTCTTCGTCAGAATAGTTATATATGCTGCAGGCATTTACTCCATTTAGATTCAAAGTATGTTCTTTTCGTTCTGAATACCCCCAGGGCGCATCGCATGTGGCCTCGATCTCCAGTCCCCGTATGACACCGCCGATCTCATATTTCTGTACTTTTAGCGTGCAGTTATAGAACACATTGTCCCAGCCAGTCTGGTCAAATCGGAGATAGCGGTAATCTTTACGGACCAGCCACCTCATAATCTTAGCGAGCTCTCTGGGGGTTATTTCCATGTTTTCACCCCAACAGTTGTATTTGACTACTTGAAAAGAAAAGGTGAGGGGCGTTTCATAGGTAACACCGGTTCGGATAAAACGATTTTTTTTTGGTGCTTTTACCGTATTGATCGTTATTTCATTGCCGACTGGTTTCGCTCCGGTGCTGCTTCCACTAAAGCTACAAAGATAGAGTCCGAAGACAGAGCTTTTTATTCCGTCAAATTCAAATTGTGTAATCATCTGGTCATCACCAACTTTCTTATGCTATTTTTTCTCACGCGTTTCTTTTCTGGAGTTCAGAGAGTTCCTTTTTCAATCCGTTTATAATCTTATTCACGGCTTTCTCGGAAGATTTCTGTTTCTGTATCAGTTTCTTTGAATCCTGGATCAATCGTTCATATTCTTTTTTATAGGTATTGAGGAGCTCCGAGGAACGTTTCATATCTTTCACAGCGTAGTCTCTCTCTTTTTCCAGCTGGGAGATTCTTTTAGCCAGCCGGTCATTTTCCTCTTTGAGAAGTTTTTTGTATTTTTTTGAGTCTGTTAATATCATGAATTTATTTCCTTTCTGTTTGTGGGAATAAGAATAAGAGAGGACAGCAAAAGCTGTCCTCTCTTACATTCACTGGTACAACGGTTATTAAATTTTTAGTTACATTTTTGTGTTATATTTGGATAAGCTTCCTTTGTTCCAGATCATGGATTTAAACATATTTTCAATCTTGGGATCAGACTGTAGTTTTTGCCGGAATTCTTCGTAATTTGTTACGCCAGGAAAACTCATATCAATATTAATATCCCCTGTCGACTGGCTTATCATGCAGTCTGGTGCTGCATCAACATTTTTCATGTTTTTGTACAGATCAACTGCTGGATTCACCACATCAAGATTCTGCAGGAGCTTTTGAAAAGCTGCTGTCTGTTCTGGTGTCAGGACGGCCTCGCCCCGTTTTAGAGTTGCCCATCCGTCGTCGCCATTCATTCCAGGTATCTTCTGCAGTGTGTCAACGATGCCTCCTTGAGAGAAACCGAGGCTGGTAAGACGGTCAAGCAAATATCCTCCAGGTATGCCGAGTGTATTCAGATATGAACCAAGTTGATTTAATCCTGTGTTGTTCAGGTATCTGGCACCGGAACCCGGATCGAATATTTTATCGTGAATATATTTTTGTGCTGGAGTAGAGTTCTCATATTTTTGTTTGATCCACCATGCTTTATTTGCTTTTTGCCCGGCAATCCAGTTTTTGATGGCATCACGTTTGTTCTGCCTGTCTTGTTCTGCCGCAGCTTCCTGTGCCCTGCGTTCTGTTTCGGCCGCCTCATTTTTTATTACGTTATCCCAATGATTATATTGAGATTGCTTATTATCCAATAAGTTTTTATAGTCGTCTCCTAGAAGCTGTTTTCCGGATGTGGATAAACTATTATAAAGATCATAAGCTTCCTTGATAAAACGTCCATTATCTTCACTAAAACCTTCTCTGCTATCAATGTTTCCGATAGAATTTATAGCATTTCTAACCTGGGAAACAGAATTATATATCATCTGTACATCTTTTCCTGTTGAATCAAGTGTGGAAACTGCCGATGAGGAAACATAGCCCTGAATATTTTCTCCGTTTTCTCCGGCTGCTGCAAGGCTGTCGTATGCTTTTTGTGCTTCCTCGTATCTTGTTATGGCATTTGCATCTTCGAATACATTACCGATTTCAGACACCGCCGCTGTCACTTTATCCGCTTCCTTCTGATATGTCTGCTGGGTTTTAAGATACTTCGTTATACTGTCAACGGCTCCCTGAATCGATTTAACAATACTTCCATTCTCACCAAGAGCAGTGTTGATCGCATTAAAATCATCTGTTGGATTATATCCATTGTTATCATAATATTCCTGTAATGATTCCGAAACAGATTCTGCTATGTCAATATCACTCAGGTATGCGATAGCTTCATCTAATAATGCATCCGTATCATTTAACTTCGTATCGATAAATTGGGAATACTCATTATAAAGATTGTCCAGCATAGTCTGCTGGTCCGTGATCCATTGCTGGTATTCCGTATCCTGCAGATCTTTGTTTGCTTCGTCCAGACTGATCTGCAGCTGCTGTATCCTTGTCTTTGCTTCTTCTGAGTCATCCCCGCCAAGAGCAGAGAGCTGCTTTGTTATTACAGCAATGTTCTTCGTTTTTTCCTCAATATTTTTCTGGTAGTCATATGCATCTTTTTCTGTCTGCAGCAGATCTTTCCTTTTATTAATGATATCCTGAAGGCAGTCAAGTTCCTTTTGATACTTTTCTTTCATCATGTCAATCAGATTCTTCTGTATATCGAATTCTGCTTCTGAAAGCTGGATATACTCCTTGTACTTTGCATTATATTCTTCAAGTACTTTGGGATCGGTATATCCAGGATCTCCGTTGTCAATGTGTTTTTTGGTTGTTTCCAGGATATTCCACGCTTCTTCTTTCTTATTTTTCGCCAAAAGCATTTTGGAATAATTTGCTCCAAGGGTGGCAGTCCCTTCTTTGGTAAAGTTACCTGATTTGTCATCGAACATCTTTTTATTCGACATGAATTTGATCCCAAGATCGTATTCGGATGAAAGAAGGTCTGTATGTGCGGAGAATTTCTCAAAAATCTGCCAGTCAATGTTTCGAATTGCATTACCAAGTTCAATGGAATTACGAATACAGCCAGCTATACCATCCTCACATGCCTGGATAGAATCAAGAGAATCATACCATGCCTGGGTTCCCTTTTCAATTTTATCGTGCTGCTGTTTGAGCGCGGAAAGTTCCTCTTGAAAATTTCGCTTCTTATCATTATTTTGTGCCATCTGGGAAGAATAAAGGCTGCTCGTAACGATCAGTCCTCTGGCCTCTAGTTCATCAACCGAATTGCTCAATTTTTTAGAATGATTTTCATTGACTTTGCGCAGATTATTGTAATATTGTACAATATTATCAAATTTTTCTTTTTCAAGTGAGACAAGTCGTTGGGAGAGCTCTGCTTGTAGACGCAATTCTTCAGATTGATTTCCTTCCAGTTTTGCAATCTGAATTTTTTCATTATACAGCTGGGCTGTAATATTTTTTTCTTGATCAATTACAGAATTCTTTTCATTAGCTGTTTTCAGATTCTGTTTTTCGGCAGAATATCTGTCCAGTTCTGCCTGATGCTGGTCAGCAAGATTCTGGTGTTTTTCCATATCAAGATCCCGGAGAGCCTTCTCTTTTTCTGCCTGAAGCTGTTTCTGCTCACTTATTTTTCCTTCCAGTTCAGCAATCTTAATTTTTTCATTATACAGATTGGATGTACTGGCTTTTTCCAGATCAATTACGGCGTTCTTTTCGCCAGCTGTTTTCAGGTTCTGTTTTTCAGCAGAATACCTGTCTAGTTCTGACTGATGCTCGTCGGCGAGATTCTGATGCTTTTCAATATTAAGATTTCGAAGTTCTTTCTTTTTTTCTTCTTTTAACTGTTTCACTTTCAGGGAATCTTTTTCACGTCGAGCAATTTTAATTTGGTTATTATAAGAAGTTCTAATGTATTTCTTTTCATTATCGACGTACTTATTTTTTGCCTCTGCTGTCGTGGCATTTTCTTTTTGTGCCTCTGCAAGAGACTTTTTTTTATCCGCATTATTTACTTTACCCTGATATTTTTGAATACGGTTTTCCTGTTTTAGTTTTGTTGTATTTTCTTTATTTTTTTCCGCTTCCTTTGCCTTATCATACCAGTCCTGATACTCTTGTATTTTTTTGGCTTTCTCCTCGCCATATTCAGCGATCAGATCATTCATATCTCCCTTAATACGACCATTTTCGACTGCTTTCTTCAAGGCATTGTCTTCTTTTTTATTCTTAGATATGTGGACCTTATTTGCCTTCTTGGTATATTTTTTTTGTGCTTTTCTCTGGTATTTCTCCGTCTTGTTCAGGATTTTATATTGATCATCAAGATTTTTGTTCTGAAGTTTCAGTAATGAATTAGAGTCTTTTGCTTTTTTGTTGCTGAAAAGATTGTCATACTTAGCTTTTACAAGATCCAGTTGTGATGATAAGCGGTTTAAAGCGCGGCTGATCCAGTCAAACTGTTGTTTTGATTCAGGGCTGTCCTTTGTGCCGCTGCCAGGATCTGAGGGACTATCAAAATTAATTTCTGGCTGAACTTCGGCGCCTTCTTTCGTAATTTTTTTAAGCCGTTTTGTTTTGCCCTTTATCTCCGTTTTTATTTTTGAAATATTTTCGCCAGCATATCTATCATTTTTTTTCTTACCTGTGGTATACTGTTTAAGATCTTTTTTATCTTTGGCAAGAGATTTCATGAGGTCAATTGCTTCACCAGTTATTCCGCATTGTTTTGCCAAAGCTTTTAAATTCTTTATACTGCCAGACGTTTTAAGAGAGTTTTTATTCGCTAGTTGTTGCTGCAATGTATAGTAAGCAAGTGCTTTACGTGAACCTTTAAGAGATGCGACATAATTTCCTAATGAATTTATTTCCTGTTTCGTAGCAGTTTTTAAATTAAAGGTAGAAATTCTGGCATTGATTTTTTGTCTGCTTAGCGTATTAGTGACTACCTGTGCTGCATTTTCTATACCCATCTGACTTAAAACGGATGTATAGTAATCTTTATTTTCCTCTGTTAATTTGGCGAGAAAGTTACCGCTGTTTAAGTAAGCAGTGGCGAGATTATCAGCAGCGTTCCTGCACTTATCCATTTTGGATGTGCCAGTTGATAATACTTCTACAAAATGTTCATATTCCTTTTTCTGGGCTTTGACATCTTCCGGCATAGCAGAGAGCTGACTGATGTCGATCCCTTTGAGGTGTGTATCCTTACCTGACAAATTTTTTTGTTTTTGGCTTAGGATTTCGGAAATAGATGAGATGCCTGTTTCCATAGACGTAAGCTGATCAGCAGAGGATTTCATATTATTTATCTTTTGAGTTGCTTCTTCTATTGAGATTCCAGCATCAGTAAATATATGTGCGAGAGAAGATTCGCTCAATTCTTTTTCTGTCAGTTTTCCGGCTTCGGCTAGCTCAAGGAGTCGTTCTTTTGTTTCGAGAGCCCTGGCGTCTGTTTCTTCGTTGCCGGATGTACCGATTGAGTTCCATGCTTCATCGAAAGTGAGAGGAGTGGTATCGGTTTCTTTCGGGGCATTCTTATATGCTTTAACTGCTTCATCAAGAGAATTGGAAATCTCAAGAAATTCTTTAAACTTATCAATTTCTTCATCTGTGTTGATGCTGTTTTTATCCATAGCCTCAATAACATCCTGCTGATTGAATCCTTTTGAATTTTCCACGTCTTTGGCAGATTTATAAGTTCCACCAGAGGCGTAGGCGACAGTCTGGTCATATTTGGAAGCTGTTTGGAAGAATTCATCAAATCCCAAGAGTTTTTGAACCTCTGGGAGCGACTTATTAAGGAGTTTTGCAATGGCAGTACAGTAATATTGAATATTGGTTCTTGCATCATCCACATTCATATCTTCAAGATTTAAATTAAAAAGGTCTTGAAAATTTGTTGTCAGTAATTTTTTATCAGCATCGTCAAGTTTGCTCATTGGTAATATAAGTTTATCTCTGACCCAGGCATATGGATCAGGATCGTATTGGTCCATTGCGTTAGCATAACTTGAATCCAGACTTTCAACAATTTGAATAGCCATATTCTGTAAATCTGGATTTTTCAGATTCTTGAATGTCTGTTCTGATTTCATACCGCTAACAATTTGTGGAACAAAATCTGTCCAGGCACTTTTGCCTTTTTCAATTTGTTGCTCCAACTCCATTTTTTGGTTGCCAAACTGGTCAATTAATGGCCCGTTCAGATTCGCAACATTATCGTTTACTGCTTTTTGTAACTTTTCTATTTCATCTGGTGTTAATGAGTATAAATTAGCATATAGTTCAAAACTTCCGGTGCTGTCATTTCTTTCCATAGAAAACAGTTCAGAAGCATTTATTCCCATGTTTTCTAATTCAATACGTCTGTTTTCATCTAACCCATTCATAAAGTCCTGGGCAGTAGACTGCATGGCATAGGCGTAATCTGTTCTCTCATTATCTGTTATATCTCCGCCAAATAAACGATAATTATTCTTTTCTAATTGCACACCGTGTTCTACGAAATTTGGCAAGACACCTGATTGTTTTTTCGCATTCTCTAATTCTTCTGCTGCATTATTTCCGTCTTCAATATATGTATACACACCATCAAAAGACTCTTCGAGATCATTTGCAATTTTGAAATTATTCAATTCCTCTTCGGTTTGTAGTAATTCTTTCAATTGCTTTTTAGCCGTGGTTCCCTTTGCGCCAAGTTTTAGAATTGAATTTCCATTATCATCTATACCTTTTATCAATTCGGGAAATGACTTTGCAAGCTGAGTGTTAATATTCAGAAATTCTGCATACTCTTCAGAAGTAAGAGCATTGTTTTTGTTCGTTGATAGGTCAACGCCTTTGGACAGTTCATCGTATCTGTCAGCAAATTGCCATACCGTTTTTTTGCGGTCTGCATTGGTATTGTTTCTCTGGTCATATTCTTCCATAATTTTTGAAGAACGTTCTCTTGCGATTTCTACTCTGTTAATCCAGTTCTCAATAGCAGTAACAGCAATCTCTAAAACTTGTTCCAGACCTATGGCAATACCCATTGAAGCTATGGTAGCACCCAAACTGCCTGCTGCACCAGCAGCAGCACCACCAGCAGCAGATCCTAGATTGGGAAGAGCAGATAGTTCATCGGCAATATCTGGTATTCTATCTCTTATTGTATCAAACAATGATTTTGGGATTCTTTCCACACTTTCTTGTACTGCCTGTATTTAGAAAAAGTCTCCCATTTGCTTCTGACAAATTATTAATTGAAGAAAAGAGTTTTAAGTTAGTAAATTGGCTCACTTTCGCGAGGTTCAGACTGTATATCACAGCTGCATGCAATTACGCCTGCATGCGGCCAAACCTTGTCAGTCGTTGAGGGCGTGACATATTATTTGAAAATAACTTAGCCATTATCCCTGCTTTCAGCATAAAATATATTTTCATGCCTACCTATGGATCACCCATTCTTTTAATATTTCATAGGAGTTATCTATTATTGATAAAGCCAGAAGTCTATGTAAATATAAAATCTTAAATCACACGTAGGCTCTCACCATATGCATACTATATATGTTTTTTTCAGTCTTTCGACACCATTGCCGTTTACCGTTTCCGATTCCGTTTTGGGTTATATATAGTCTTTAGGGTTTCCAGCATATTCGGTTTTTATAATTTTCATTAAAGGTATCCGCTTATTTTAAGTGGCTACGCTCCCGTCCGTTAACTGCATGGCGTTATTATGCAGCTTTAGAGGGGTGGGCGCAGTACAGTCACCACTGGAATATTGTACGTTCACCAATACCATTTTGACTTAATAAATTTGAAATTTCAGAAGTATCTACACCTATCTTGATATTAAGTTTCTTGATACTATCTAGCTGCTTTTGTATATTTGAAATAGATTTGGGAGTCAGCTGCACGTCAACTCCCAGTTTGAGGTCACTCATATTTTAAAACATCTCCTTTCTTTTGATTAGAAAAACACCGGAAGTCGGCAATTATGCCGGCTTCCTTTAGTGTATCATCCCTTTTTTTCTGCTTCCAGCAGCTGTTCCAGGATGGCTGTAATATTTTTGATCGAAGAGATTACTTCTGCTGCATTGACCATGAGTACTTTCTTAGAATCTTTATAGAGTTTCTTCAGTTTGAAATATTCTATTATAGTTTTGAACATAAAAATCTCCCTTCTTGTGCTGAGTACAAATAATTTCATAAAACGGGCTGTCTATTCTTCCATAATCGGATACAATCCGATTAAGTGCTCTGCGCTGACGCCTTTATTGAATACATCGGTTGCTTTTAAACGTTCTACATTTATGGTTACCTGGCTGTTGATGATCTGTATCAAACTGTCATTAAACTGTTTGACTGCGTCTTTATCCTCTTTTGGGATCTGGATGCTGCCATCCTCAGCCTCTTTGCCATATTCCATGATTTTTTCATTCCGTATCGTCTCAAAGTTTGCTACGTGAGTTTCTGCGGATTTCATGATCCCCAGCAGTTTAAATTTGAACAGAGGATCTACCTTTGCTTTATTATCATCAATGATAGCTTTCAGGGTCTGGTTGAGATTTAATACTTCTCCAAGTGTCACTGTAATATCCATAAGATCATTCTCCTTATTTTGTTTTTTGGATTCCACTGGCGATTAATTTTGCCAGTTTTCTACGGTTTGCGAGCCCTTTTCCCTTCTTATAATCTGACTTGCTTGTACAGAAGAAGGTTTCGATCAGAATGGCAGGGGGTTTTGTCTGGTTTAATATGTAGAGATTGTCTCTCTGGAGGATTCCTCGATTCCTAAATACAGAGGACAGCTGCTTTTGGACAGCAGCGGCATACTTTTTGCCTGTAGTTGATTTGTACAGAACTTCCGTGCCTTCAGCGGCAGGGCTGGCTGCGTTTAAATGAAGTTCGATCACAAGGTCGTAAATGTCTTTGTTGATCTGGTTCAATTTGTAATTTTTTTCTTCTGAACTGGAAATAAACTTTCTTTCTGGGCACAGGATTCTATCCACCACATGACCCTTTTTTGTCAGTTCCGTTTTTACCTGTTTGGAAAATGCCCTGCACCATCTATATTCATTGCAGCCGCCATATTTTTTTCCATCTGCACTTGTATAACAGCCATTTTTTAATCTGGAGTGGCCGACGGTTAATGCTATTTTCATTATGTATCACCTCGATTAAATCCGTTTTTCAATTTTTCTTTGTAAATGTCGTTGATGACTTCCATGCTCATCTGAACCTGTCCGTTGGTCATGCTGTTTTCTTCCAATATTTTTTCATATTTCTGATAAGTTTTGAGTATATGGTCAAAGGGCTCCTTGCTAAATTCACCTCCGCCTGACAGGGCGGAGGCAAAATGGAGTATTTCGTATCTCATATCATCGATCTGTTTGTCGATAAACATTTCTGTCAGTTTTTTTACATCTCTTTTTAATTCATTCAATTCCTGGGTGTTTTCAGTGAGCAGGAGATGATCATTTTCATTGTTTTGTATCCATTTGACAGGGCGTCCGATGAGTTTTGAAAATTTTTCTATAATTTCGCAGGCGAATATGATACTGGAAATAATGATAAAGGCAGAAAGTAAGAATAGAGAGAAATCTATGTGGGATAGGTTATTGAGTATATCCATGTATATCGCCTCATTTATCTTTTATTTTGTCTCGATGCCCAGGATTTTTCCCAGAGATCCCAGGGCTTTGCCTACATATAGAAGAATAGCAGAGGTCATCGCAAAGGATGGGGTTATGCCGGTGGAAGACAGATCCGCCGCCTCGAAACAGTAGGCAGAACCGATAAACGCCACCGCGATGGTCAGTGCCTTTGCGATCCCGGTGATCAGGATTTTCAGGTTAAAATGGATCTTCTGTGTACCGATGCTGTAATACATGCCGGTGGCAATATTGATCCCCACGGCAACGCCAAGGACAGGAAGCATTTGTATGATCTCGCTCATGTTATCACGGCTCCTTTTTCGGAGACATCGGAATGTCCTCTTCTTCCTCTGACAAGATCTCCTGAATAACAGTTCTTACAGGCGGATTGAAATCCTCCAGACCAAGCAGGTCGCATTTTTCCAATTCCCTTTTTGCAGTTTCTTTATCCTGGGACAGAGTATATCCGTGGATGGCCATATAGATCTTGTAATGTTCCATCGTATCCGTGACCACCCGCCAGGACTTAAAGGATTTCTGCTGCTGGCACGTATTGCATATATGGTAACCAGCGCCGCAGATGGTGCAGTGGGCATTTATTTTTTTATTACTCATAAGTTTTGTCACCTCGAAAAAAATGGCGGTTGTATTTCAAACCGCCATGATGGGATTATACTTCTTCTGTCCCTTTGTCTGTCTCATCATTTTTCTTTTCTTCTTCTTCATCTACTGCTACAATGATGTCAAACAGACGTGCGTTGCTGTCGCAGTAAGATTTCTGGAGTTTGTACTCAGCGGCATGCTTGCCCTCGGAAGAGAGGCTGATCTCTACCGCTTCTGGATTGATCTGAGCTCTTGGTACAGAGATTACTCCGGCGTATACCAGGTTGGTGTCGCAGGGATCATGGAAGATCGCGTGGATCAGAAGGGATTTGACTTCCGGCACTCCATCTGTTTTCTTTGTGATCTGCACCGCGTTTGCACTTTCCCTCTCATACTGAACGAAGGCGCGCCCTGTCACACCGGCAGGAAGGGTAATGGTTTTATGTTCTGCATCCAATGTGAATTTCCCTGCTGCTGCGGTAGGGGATACTTCATATTTTTCGCCAAAAGTATTGTTATCATTGATAATTCTTACGGACTTAATCTCTGCGCCCTCTGGTCCGGCTGGGACGTACTTCAGTTTAACAGTACCGTCAGGATTGATATCCGGCGTCTCGGATACAGGGACTTTGAGCTTTTTATCAGCAGTTCCGGCTGTCTTTTCTGTTCCCAGCTGTGAAGCAGCGAGGTCAAGAGAGAAGAGACTGTTAGTAAAGCTGAATGTACCAGTCTGGGCATTGTAGAAGGTTACGATCTCAGAACCCATGGCGTCGGTCACCTGTGTGCCCTCTGCAGATGTTTTCAGGCTCGGCTCCTCGATCTGGGTGTAACGGCCTGTCAGCTCCTTCGTGGAAGGATTGTACTCCTCAACGGCTCTGATTTTTTCAAGAATAAGTTCATTTGGATTAAAAGACATAAGATAGTTCCTCCTTAAAGTTAGTATATTTTCAGACGGACAGGGAAAACATTATTCCAGTTCTCCCAGCCAGTCTAATTGTTTATTTGATATTTCTTTGAGGTCGATTCCGAATCCGGAATATCCACTCTGTAATAGTAAGTTGGCATTTTTAATTTTTGAGACCCGTCTCACGGAATCCATAAATGCATTAATTTTCATATTCCAAACCTCGGAGTGGTTATATTTGAAACCTTCACAATTCACCATGGCAGAAATCATATTTTTTAATTGTGAATGGTATTCTTTGTTTTTATTTTTTTCATAATCATCTCTTGCATCTTCAATCAGGATCATTTTTGTGGTCTCGTTGGCAGGTTTTTTTTCATCTCTCTGTATCATATGGACCTGGCATAGATAATCCATCATCATATCATAGGTAAATTCGTCTATGATAACAGGCTGGTTTTCCATTTCCTGATATAAGAACACAGACTCATTTTCTTTATGCTGCATGATCTGAAACCGGGTGAGATCCAGACTGCCAAACAGGATGGAAGTCTTTTCCTGTGGATATAATCTGTATAGGATACTGTAAAACAGTTCAAAAGGAGATATGGTTGTGTAGTCAACTCCCATTTTCCACAACTGGTATTTCATGGATTGCGGCGTCGCTGTCAGCTGATAGACCATGGAATAGTAATCCTGCTCTCCGTATTCGCAGATGTCATCCAGTGTCGCCTGATGTATCACAATGTGGTCTGATATAATGTAATCCTGTCCCCGGTATATTTTCAATTCATCGTTCTTCTGCATCGCAATCACCAGCCTTTCCTATTTGGTTGTACAAGAGGGGGGGATAGAGAGCTCTTCGTTTCCCTTCATAGTTCACGTAACAATTTTATAAATCAAACGTATTTTCGTGGGTTTGTGGTATAATACAGGCGCTGAATGTACATAAAAACATCAAAATCAGCAATGATTGGAGAATATCTTTAATAAGTTTCCGCTGTTTACCTGATATAGCACTTTTAATAAGAGGGATTTGTTCATATCCAATTGTTTTTTTAACTGTTTGTTCCGGTTTACATTACAGGTTATGACAAAGGCACGGTCAACCAGCCAGGACATGAGGCCGATGTAGGAATCTGAAAAATATACTTTGCGTATATCGGAAACCATGTCTTCAAAATCTTTTCTTAATAATAAGTAGTCGTCGCAGCGGTCGGAGATATTTTCACCGCTTGCATTATACTGATAAAGATGGAGAGAGTAGCTGGCGATCAGTTCCTCCACTTTTTTTGATCTGCGGCGGTCCTTTTCCAGTTCAAATTTTTTGTAAAAATAAGACATGGGAAGAGTGGAAGCGGTGTTTCGGAACCGGTTTAATCTGAGGTCGTACAGGCAGTTCATGGGGCAGTGCAGTCTGGGATTGATCTTTTCGGGGCTTGTATTCTGACGGATCAGCCTCCAAAACTTTGGGTATTTATGTTTCTGGATGTCCATATCCTCCTTGATCCTCTGGATCTCATCTGTGAGCTGTATGTCAAAGTTTCTTTTGGCATTGTCGATGGCAACCTGCGCCAGCACCGACAGGATGCAGACATAGTCCACGTATTTTGGGTCGCTGAAATTGCAGGCATAGGTCTGGGCGATCTGGGCGAGATTGCTGGATTCCCCTATATCTCTCTGGCTGTCTGCGAGACGGCTGTCAAGTTTTGCAAAATCATCCATCGTGTTTCGATATACATTTTTTTCCTTTGGAATGTTGTTAACAATAGTAGGGTAATTGGCATAACATTTTCTCGCATGTTCTACAATATCCACTTGATCGGTGCAGTAGCCGCTGTCGGAATCCTGGTCTGAGCCGTTGTTTCTATCCTGAAAATCGGTGCCGATCATATTGACAGCGAGGATGAGCTTGCCAAAGCGGAAATATTTTTTCAGTTTTTCATGACAGGTATTATGTAAATAGGTGAGATTGTTTTTTGAATTGAAGGGACTTCGGAAAAATGCCAGGCGGCAGTCCGCATCAAACCGTTCCGTATAACACTGGATCGTGCCTTTTTCTGTCTGAAAGGTATCGTCATCGTCGACGCTGTCTTTATCTCCTGTGGCGCCATATAACAGCATGGCATAAGGAGAACCTACGATAACAAGGTTTTCAGCATTCTGGATGAGTTTCCCTGTTTTCATGTTTCTGACATAGGTTTTTATGATTGCTTTCCTGCGCTCCCTGAAATACTCGCTTCTTGTAAATTCTCTGTTTTGTCTGCAAAGGGCGGCCAGTACTTCATGGTCATTGGAAAAATTGCTGTTTTTCTGGAGGTATTCCAGGAAAAATTCATCGTCCTGTTTTAATCGCTCCACGTAGGTGACGCTTTCCCTGACTACATTTTCCATGATGCTCTCGTCCAGGGAATTGACCATCTGATAACTCATTTTCTGCAGGTCTCCCAGCTTGCTTTTGTGCGCCGTTTTTACAATGCCAAACATATCATTGTTTTCATCTACTTTTTTACACCAGTATTCATAGGATTTGTTAAATTTTAACCATTTCATGGAATGGTTGGTGGTGATGACCTGGATATCTTTCACAAAATGTTCCCTGCCAAACATATCTTTTACTGTGGCGTCATGGTAGTTTTCGCCAAAATAGTCCTGAAAAAATGTTTGTATGTTGCTGCAGAAGGCAGCCATTTTGCAGAAATGGTGTCGCAGCAGAATGTAACCCTCTCCCCATTCAGGAAAAATACTGCTGTCGATAAGAGCCTGTCCATCAAATAAGGTGTTTTTCAATTTATAGTGATCGATGCGTCTGGCATGGCAGTGCCTGTCCTGATCCGTTTCGATGCTGATCACATTTGTAATAAAGGATTTATCAATGTCTTCCAGGATCAGAATATTTCTGGGATCTATCCTGATGCGGTCTACAATAGTGCTGGATACCAGGGGGGCATAGGCGCTGAGTTCTAGGATCTGTGCATTGTTTTCAGGGCATTTGATCCCCATATACAGAAAATTCTGTGCTTTTTTATGTAATCTGTCCCTTATGAACATGCAGGATCCTTTTTTTGCTTTTCCTGTGCTGCGGTAGAGCATTTGATAGTGGATCACTTCACGTTTTTTTATGGTTCCGTCTCTTTTTCGTGAGATATATTCCACATCCACGCCTTCGTTATAAAACAGTTTTCTGATCTCTTCTTTGGAGAATTTCTGATACCTGTCTTTGTTTTCTCTGGCAAAAGAGATATATTCCATAATCTTTCTGCGCTTTTTCATTTTTTTATTCATCTCGTTTTGGTTGTTCTGGGATTTCGCAGCCTTATATTCTATCCTTGCTTTTTTCGCTGTTTTTTTCAGATGTTCCATCTCCTGTTCATAGGACCTTGTGCCAAAGTTAAATTCCAGGCAGATGATATCCCGTGTGGATTCATCTTTTAATAGCTTTAGACCATTTTCTTTCAGATAATCGCAGAACAGGCTGTTGGTAAACATCGCATTGGTAACCTCATAGTGGCTGCGTAAATTTCTGTTGTATTCCAGCAGGGTACTTGCTTCTATATTCTTAATTCGGATGCCATATTCACTCATTGACAGTCCCCCCTTCCTCCTGGCGCTTGGCAGGATCTAACCAGACTTCCCAGTATCCATCGCAATACCTGGTTTTTAAGTCATGAAAATGAAATTTTGCCAGATCCATGATCTGATATATGTAGTAGCAGTAATCTACCTGCCCTGCACGGATATTAAGCAGAATATCGTTTACAAAGCTGCAGTAGGACTGCCAGTTTGTACAGCCGTCATAGGTGCGTGGGTTTTCTTCTGTACCCCCTGATGATTCCCTTGAAAATCGTCCTCCAAGTTTTTTGACTTTTCTTCCATAAGGTGTGATAAATAATTTACGAATATCAAATTCTTTCTGCCATGTCTCATCAGTGAGATGTTCCGCTGGGCGGCCATCTGTATTGGATATTACTTTCATTTTTTTTAATTGTTCAAGATTCATAGTTTTGTATTTTTTCTCCTTTTCTGTTCTATATTTTCTTTTTTCCAGTGTTTGTTGGAGATGGACTGCCTCCATCTGATTCTGTATTCTCCTTTTGTTTGGACAGGAAGTATTAAAATCCTCTATTTCTATGTTTCCTCCAAAGACAGAGTGATTTGTGATCATATTTCATCGTCTCCTTTCGTTTTGTACTGCTGGTGTACTGTATCATTCATTTGGCGAAATGTGAGTGATACAGTGTAGTACACTTGTTATTTCTCCAATTATTTTTCCAGTACACCCATTTTGTGTGTTTGTATAATAAAACAAATGTTCGAAAATGTATTGACATCACAGAACGTTTGTTCTATAATGGTTTTTGTAAGAACGAATCACTTAGGAGGTGTGAAATGGAAGAAATATTAACGTTGTATTATAAAAATGATGCGAAGAAACTTCATGGAATCGTGGATAAAATACTTCTCCAATTTGGAGGTTTGTCAGATAAGGATGTGGATGATTTCTATTCCCTTGCAAATGAAGTATTTGCAGATGCTATAAGAAGATATGATGGAGACCAATCTTTTGATGGCTTTTTGTATTCCTGTCTTACCAATAAGATAAAAACAGAAATCACAAGAAGAAACAGATATAAGAGGAGGGCAGACCGCTTATCTGTGCCCATCGATATGCCTGTTGGCGATGAGGAGAATTACACGCTGGCAGATCAGATTCCTTCTAATATAAATATTGAAAAGGAGGTTTTGGAAAAAAGCATGGATTTTATGGATCAAAAGATCCAGGATTATCTGGGGAGCCTTTCCAGGATACAGCGAAAAATCATTGAGATGAAGATGCAGGACATTGAAACAAACAGTATTAAAAAACAACTAAATCTTACAGATAAACAGTATCAGCAATATATGAGACAGGCAGTACAGTATGAACATATCAGACTTTTGTATATTTAACATCATTGGGATTGACAGGATGGAGGTATAGAGGATGCGACAGATAGGATTGGAAAAGAACAAGAGAGAGTTTCACTCTACAAAATATTATGTGAATGCAGTGAAGAAAGAGACGGTGAGAACCGATCATCCCCAGCAGCGGGAATCGGGACAGTGGCCCCCAGAATACCGTGATGGTCTGATCGGGACGGTGTTAAAAAATGAGGATATCCCTTATATTGTTGTCTGTGAGCAGGTGACAGAAAGAGGAGTAGATAATTATCTTATTGATGGCATTCAGCGGGTGACGACAATTTTTAATTATAGACTGGGCGTTTTTAAGCTGGGAAATAAATTGGAAAATCCTTTGATAGAGTATCAGGTAAACCGACTGGATGAGAAGGGAAAACCGATGCGGGATGAGAGCGGAAATCTGATCCATGATACTATTGTATGCGATATCCGTGGAAAGGGATATAAGGATCTGCCAGAGGAACTGCAGGAATTGTTTGATGAGTTTCAGCTAATGGAAGTAAAGCATCTGAATTGTTCTGATGATCAGATTGGTTACCATTTAAGGCGGTATAACCATGCGAAAAAAATGGGAGCGAGTCAGAATGGTATTACCTACCTGGATAAAAATATTGCGATGCGGGTAAAGAATATTACGTCAACTCATACTTTTTTTAAAGATTTAGGAAATTTTAAGCCAGCAGAAAGGAACAATGATACCCTGAACAGAGTGGTCCTAGAAAGTTTTATGGCTACATATTTTATGGATCGCTGGAAAAGCCCTCTGAAGGATATCTGCTTTTTCTTAAATGATAATCTTAAGGAAGAAATGATTGCCGCGTTGAAACAGGAACTGGATTCCATTTCAGAGGTCATGAGAGAGACTGTGGCAGAAATGTTTACCTCGAAAAATTCATTTCTGTGGTTTGTGACATACCATAAGTTTTGTAAGCTGGGGATACAGGCAGAACGGTTTATGGATTTTATGGAGGCGTTTAAAACAAACCTCCACAGCAAAGAATGGCATGGGAAAACCTTTGATGATATGAATAAGGTGAGTACAAAGAAAAAGAGCTGCATCATAGAAAAGCTGCAGCTGCTGGAGGAATTTATGCAGGAGTTTTTATCAACAGCAGATGAGGAAAAGGATGAAGTGGGTCTGTTGGATTTCATAAAGGAGAATGTAAAGAAAGAGGCTGTGCAGGAGGATCTTGCGCTCTACCAGGATATGCTGGATGACCTGATATTGGAGGTGAATAACGATACAAAGCTGCTGGACATGGAAAACAGGGCTTCCCTGACGGCTCTGGTAGGTTATGCCTGCGAGCATGACATCGATGTGGACGAGTGGTTTGTCGAGTACTTTAAGACGCACACTGCTTACAGGAAGGATCAAAAAAGCAATTTCAAATGTATGGCTGACGATCTGCAGAAGTTTGTAAAAAAGGGGGAAAGGAATGGCAGAAAATCTATGGTTGAATACATATAAAATGATGGATACGAGTAAAAGGCATTTGAAAGAATGTGGTTTCCGCTGGCATAGCGCCGTTACCGATCAGAATACTTCTAACTATATTTATTCATTTCCGCTGGTGAAATATAAAAATTATCCCTGTGTCATCTGTGAGGTAGTTGTTACGAGAAATACTGGGGAAGTTATATGTAATGTGTACGACGGCAATCACAATCTCTATTTTCCGTATTACACAGACTTCATTCTGTACAGGAAACGGAAAGAGAGAATAAACCGAAGGATCAAAAGTGAGTTTAAAAAGCTGGGGATCATCCAGGAATGAGATTTATGGACCTTGGAAAATAAAACAGGCGTCAATCGGAAATCTTTCCGATTGACGCCCTAAGGCACACTGCCTATTTATGTGCGATATTCATTTTCTTTAATAAGGTCTCGTTTATTTTTCCATTCACAGCGATACATTTTTTCTTCTGGTATTTACAGATCGCCGATTTGGTTTTGGTGTCATATTTTCCAGTCTTACCACACCTGTATCCCAGTTTGTTGAGTTTCTTCTGAACCTTTTTAATGATAGAGGTTTGGTAGCATGTAGGACATTGTTTGCTGGAAGAATAGGGGCACACGCCGTTTTTATGCAGATGGGCAGGATATCGGTGCCCTCCGCAGTTATAGTGGTATTTACCTGAATTTGAGTTGTTGTGGTGTCCACCTTTGTCAGAAGAATAGGGGCACACGCCGTTTTCATGCAGATGGGCAGGATATCGGTGTCCTCCGCAGTTATAGTGGTATTTACCTGAATTTGAGTTGTTGTGGTGTCCATGTGCGGATGAAACGCTATAAGGGGTCAAAAGGCCAATGCACAGGACTACAGCTAATATTTTTTTTCGATTTTTCATAAATGATACCTCCTTAAATGGAATCGTATGACCTTTTTGTTCATTATACCACGCAGAAAAGGGATTGGCAACAAGTCAGCGGGAGAGATTTTAATCGT
The DNA here is from genome assembly GCA_948848225.1 of uncultured Eubacterium sp. Taxonomy (GTDB): domain Bacteria; phylum Bacillota; class Clostridia; order Lachnospirales; family Lachnospiraceae; genus Eubacterium_F. Next base: position 71,981 of record CAQOJF010000006.1, on the reverse strand, counting down.
GTCCTTGACAATCGTTTTTTTCTTCTTTATAATTAATTTATCTATCTGTATATATTCTGTCAGAAAGAAAGGGGAACAGGAAGATTGTGGTGTTTTTTTGACACAAAATTCTGGTAATCTAACTTTCATAATAAGTCGATATATATAGTTAGAAGAAGTAAAGATTTTTTAGCCGGAAGGTATGCCTGAAGGCATTCAAGTTTATTAGAAAAAGGGGCATTTCACATGAAAAAAGCAAGATTTTCAAAGAAAAGGATTAAATTTGGGTATTTGGCGCTGCTTGTTGTGCTCATGGCAGTGGGCATATTCAGTTATCTGGGATACCGTTCCGAAGCAGTGGAGGGGCTGTATCTGACCTGCGACGGTTTCGAGATGAGTGCCCAAAACGCATATCAGATGAAGAGCCGGGAGATCACGCTGGTACTCGGTGATGAAAGAAATCCAATTTATGCGGATTCTAACTTATATGAGATCACATGGAGTATTGAGACGGGAAACGACATTGCAGAGATTCAGAAAAGCCCAACCAGTCCGATTTATGGAATTGTAAGAGCGAAATCGCCAGGTGAGGTAACGGTACTTGCTACGGTTATCAATAAAGCTGGTGGCGGCGAAGGCGCGGTGATTGGTAGTGTGTCCTGTAAGATCCAGGTTGTATTTGCTGTGGATACTTCTAAAAATGACAATGTGTTTAAGAAACCGTATCCGGATTCCGAGGACAAGGCGATTTTCCTGCGGACAACAGATCAGCCAGTGGCGTTGACTTTGAACTATGGTGAGGCGAAATCTGACAATGTTCAGTGGACCTCAGCCAACGAGGAAGTGGCAAAGGTATCGAATTCCGGAGATGATAAGGGTACTGTAACGCCGATGGGAGCCGGCAGAACAAAGATCACGGCTACTTATACGCCGAAGGATAGTCCTAACATTACATATTCTGCCACCATTGACGTATACGTCTATCCGGGGATCAGTCAGACTGATTCTGGATATGACAAGATAAAAGAGATAAAGATGAACAGCGGTGGTATCATCTACACCGATGCGAAGTTTACCAGCAATATTGAGGCAATCCAGCAGAAGATGGAATGGGTCATCAAGCAGGATGATGGCAGCGGTGGAGAGCGAACAATCGCCAACTCCCTCGGAATCACCTCAGATCTGATCAAGATCAGTGCGGTTTCCAGCCGTTCCAACCAGTTGAAAGCAGAAGGAAGAGCCGGAAAATATTATGTGTATTTCTATCCAAAGGGTGCTTATGAGAGTGAAAGCAGATATATTGACAAGGATATCTATGCACCTACAGTACTGACGCTGTATCTATATGCATCCCCGAACGATTATTCGGATACGATTCCGATCGGAGGTACCTTTGATATCGCAGATGCATTTAACTTTTCTGCGGAAGAATTTATCCAGTATTTTGATGTGACGCCGCTGGATTTTGATCCTTATGCCACCTATGACAGAACGACAGGTATCATAACTGCAGTTTCCAAGCGAGAGAATACTACAACCACCGTAAATGCGGAGGTTAAGGTGAAAGCTGCTTTTGAGAATTATATCCGCTCGCTGCTTCCAGGAGGAAGTACGGCTCTGGATAAGGGGAAATTTAACATCAAAATTACGATTGCAGATGTATTCCGGTTAAGCCAGAATTATGTGACCATGTATAATAACAGTACACTGAATCTTGGCGCCTTCTTTAATGATAAGAAGGTTCTAGATGTGGAGTGGAGTTCCAGCGACGACAGTTATGTGGAAGTAGATCAAAATGGAAATATCACTTCCAAGCGGATTACCCAGGATGATGTTATTATCACTGCGAAATATACGAGTGGTTCCAGCAGCTTTACGGCGAATTGTCGTGTCAGCGTTGTAGAGACGCCAGGAAACTTTGATATTGATCCGGCGGAGGCAAAACTGAACATAGGAGAAAGTATTGTCGTTAAGGTGAAAGGAAACCCTGCGGTTTCTGAGGTGCCGAAAACCTGGTGGGACTGGGATGAGAGATATCTGAACGTGGAGATCGAGTCCGATGGACAGACAGCTACGGTGACGGCGAAAGAAGTTCCAGGAGATGGTTCCACTACCGAGCTGATCTTTAAAAATCCCAATATTGAGAGCCAGGGTGTGAGATGTAAGTTTACTGTGGTAGCTCCATATGAGGAGATTAAACTTTCTGACAGTACTCTGAAACTGAAAAAGGATGCTACCTATCAGCTGAAATATACGTATTCTCCGAAAAATGTGACAGATAAGGAACTTGAGTGGACCTCTCTGGATACAAATGTTTTGACGGTAGATGAGTATGGTTATATCACGGCGAAGAATCCAGGTACGACGATGGTTATGGTATCGCCGAAGTACAATCCAAACAAGATCTATGCACAGTGTATGGTGACAGTAGTAGCGAAATGTGAAGAAATTACTTTGTCACCGGAAGAAATCGTCCTGAATGTGGGAGATACGAAATATGTCAATATTACGTTGGCACCGCTGGGCTGCGATCCAGAATTGAAGTTTGAAGTAAGTAATGAAGAGATTTTAGATTATGAATATAAGCCAGATAACCGTATTATCGATATTACTGGTAAAAAGCCCGGAAAGACTACGATCAATGTAAGGGCGGATGATGCCACCAGAAAAGAGATTACTGTGACGGTATTACAGCCATGTAGCAATCTGGAGTTTTCACCGAACAATTATGAGATGATCGCAGGGGAGACCTATACGCCGACGCTGAAAAAGACGCCGGAGGATACTACAGATATCATCACCTGGAGCTCTTACAATTCGGAAGTGGCAGATGTGGATGAAAATGGAGTTATCACAGCCAAAAAAACAGGTGTTACCTTTATTCAGGCAGCTTCTTCCTCTGGACGAGTGGCAGTGATCCAGATTTCCGTAAAAGAAGGTCTCACGGCGGTGACATTGAAACCAGAGAACGCCGAGATTGAGGTTGGGGAGAGCATTACGCTGAATCCTGATTTTCAGCCAGTTGTAGCATATGATAAGACCATGGACTGGAGTATATCCGATCCTTCCATTGCCAAGATTGAAAAGGTTGGGGAATCGGCTGTCAAGGTAACCGGTTTGAAGGGTGGAATGGCTCTTGTCAAAGGTGTTGCCAAGGACGGAGGATATGTGGTGAGTTGTCTCATCACTGTGACAGAAAAAGCAACATCTGTCACAGTTTCACCTACATCAAAGTTTTTACAAAAAGGCAAATCATTTACGATCAAAGCAACTGTCACTTCTGAGACAGCCACCGATAAATCGGTGAAATGGTCCACTTCAAAGAAAAAGGTGGCTACTGTCAACTCGAAGGGACAGGTAAAGGGAAAGAAATTTGGAACTGCGTATATTACGGCGAAAGCAAAAGATGGTTCTGGTGCTTCTGCCACTTGTAAAGTGCAGGTAATACGTAAGGTGTCCAAGATCACACTGAATAAATATACGGCGAAGCTGCTGGTGGGAAATACGTTAAAGCTGAAAGCCAAAATAACACCGAAAAATGCGTCCATCAAGGGAGTAGCGTGGAGTTCCAGTGACAATAGTGTAGCAACCGTAGATTCTTCTGGACGGATTCACGGAATTGCTCCAGGGCTTGTAAAAATCCGGGCGAAGGCAAAGGATGGTTCCGGTAAGTCAGCCGTATGCCTTGTGACAGTGTCTGAGCCAATTCCAGCCACGGGAGTGGATGTAGAAAACAATGATATCATTGTGGCTAAGGGACGACAGATTCAGTCTGGCATTCGGAAAGCGCCACTGAACTCTACAGATAAGATCAAGTATTACTCTGATAACCGCAAGGTGGCGAGAATCAATAAGCGGGGAAAGATTTATGCCAATCGTGTCGGTCAGGCAACCGTATATGGAGAGACCTCTAACGGTCAGGTCGGATATGCCGATGTACTTGTTGTTACCATGAATCGTAAAAAGCTTGCTTTCCGTCAATATGATACGGAGACACTTCGGGTAGATGAGATCAATAAGGGAGTAACCTGGTATTCTAAGAATCCACTGATTGCTTCCGTAGATGATTCTGGTAAAGTGACCGGAAGACGCAGAGGCGTCACGAGAATATATGCAAAAGTGCGCGGTCTCAGACTGTCATGTAAAGTTACGGTGCTGGGAATTAACTAGGGGGAGAAGTATTGTTAGCGAATCTGCATGTGAAAAATTTTGCGATTATTGATGAAATTGATGTTGATTTTGGGAGACATTTAAACATCTTGACTGGTGAGACCGGGGCAGGTAAATCCATCGTGGTAGGATCCATTGGAATTGCCCTGGGAGCCAGAGTTTCTTCTGAGATCATCGGGAACCATGGAGACTACGCAGTGGTGGAGCTTATCTTTCAGATTGATGATGAAGATACTCTCCAGGCACTGCGTGCTCTGGATATCGAGACCGAAGAAGGACAACTGGTGGTGTCCAGAAAGATTACCGGCAGCAGGAGCATTAACCGGATCAACGGCGAGAGTGTGTCTGTAAGTATGATCCGAAAAGTAGCGGCGCTCTGCATGGACATTCATGGCCAGCATGAGCACCAGTCGTTACTTCATAAGGAATATCACTTGTCGGTGGTGGACCGTTTTGCCGGCAGTGAGGTAGAGAACCTGAAATCCAAGATGGCAGGATATTATAAAGAGTACCGGGAATTGCTTCATGAATTAGAGAATGAGAATGTCTCTGCCGAGGAGCGAACCCGGGAATTATCATTTCTGGAGTTTGAAAAAAAGGAAATTGAAGAGACAAAGCTGGTTCCTGACGAGGAGGACAAGCTGGAGGAACAGTTTAGAAAACTTTCCAATGCCTCTTCTATCGTGGAGACCCTGGGGAAAGTCTACGCCTGTACCGGAGATGGTCTTGGCGGCAGTGCAGACGGAATCAGTCAGGCACTGAGACAATTGTGTGGCGTTTCCTCCCTGGATGAGAAGCTGGCTTCCATGGAATCGGAACTGATGGATATTGAAAATCTGCTTTCTGATTTTAATCGGGAAATCTCAGAGTATATGGACGGATTTGCTTTTGATGAGGCAGAACTGCATCAAATGGAAGCCAGATTGGATCAGATTCGGAATTGTCAGGCGAAGTATGGTAAAAGCTATGAGGATATCATGTCTTATCTCCATGAGATTACTGGGAAGATCGAACGTCTTTCCGATTACGAAGAATATCAGAAAGAATGCCTTCAAAAAAAGGCGGTGCTGGAAGATAAGATGTCGACGCTGGGCAGCAGACTGACAAAACTTCGTAAGGCTGCTGGGAAAAAACTGGAGAAGAAGATCACCTCGGCGTTGGAAGAGCTGAATTTTGAAAAACCAAAGTTTTCGGTAAACATTACTCCTCTGGAGGGATATACTGCTGAGGGGAGGGATGATGTGGAGTTTTTGATATCTACCAATCCAGGGGCAGAATTGTATCCTTTGGGAAAAGTGGCATCCGGTGGTGAATTGTCCCGTGTGATGCTGGCAGTTAAATCCGTTTTTGCTGATGTTGACCGCATTGAAACCTTGATTTTTGACGAGATTGATGTGGGGATCAGCGGGCGCACTGCTCAGAAGGTTTCCGAGAAAATGTCGATACTGGGCAAGGAACATCAGGTCATATGCATTACGCATCTCGCACAGATCGCCGCCATGGCAGATACTCATTTTGTTATTGAGAAGCTTGTATCGGGGGAGGCGACGCGGACGAATATCCGTCCCCTTACAGAGACCGAGTCCGAAGAGGAACTGGCACGAATTCTCGGCGGTGTTGAGATTACAGATGCTGTGCGCACCAATGCCAGAGAGATGAAGCAGCTTGCAAAACGTCAAAAGGACTATGCTGCTGTCTGACAGAAGAAAAATAAGGTTTTGAGCATTTGGGCAAAAATCGGTCTGTGCAAAATGCTTGTATAGAAAAGTTGATAAAATAATCATTTATGGTAATACTTTCATTGTATAACAGAAGAAATTTGGATGATATGGAGGGATTACCATGAAAAGAAAATACCGGAGGCTGCTTTTCAGCGTTCTTGCTCTGGATATTCTGCTTATTGGCTGGCTGTCAATTCAATCTGTGTCCAGTCAGATTCCAGATACAATGTGGACTTATATAGGAAAAGAAGAAGAACTTTTTTCCGGTCTTCCTGCAATGGCAGAGAAAAAAGATTCTGTGGAAGCACTAAATCTTACAGGCGGAAGTGGGGGGACTACGCTGAAATCCCAGGCAAAAGGGAATTACAGTGTGGATATTCGATTGTTCGGTCTCTTTCAATTGAAGACGGTTGAAGTCAAGGTGATGGACCCAATGTATCTGGCGCCGTCTGGTGAGCCCATAGGAATATATGTGGAGACAAATGGGCTTCTTGTGCTGGCTACTACAAGTGTAGAAGGAAAAGATGGGCTTGTATATGAGCCTGCGTCTAATATCATCCAAAAAGGTGATTATATCCTTAAAATGAATGGCAAACCAGTTAAGACCATCAAAGAATTTAATGCTGCCGTTCAGAGAAATAAGGATGAGAAAATTCGAATTCGGATTCGCAGAAATGGCAGAGAGACGGATGTGGCGTTAAAACCAATTCAGGTTAGGGATGGCAGCTGTAAACTGGGAATCTGGGTGAGAGAGGATACCCAGGGGATCGGCACGATGACCTATGTTACCAAGAGCGGCGGATTTGGGGCGCTGGGGCATGGAATTACCGATGCCGATACGGGAACATTGATGAATCTGGGGGGCGGTGAGCTTTTTAATACGGAAATATTAGATATCACCCAAGGCAAAAGAGGAGCACCGGGAGAGCTGGAAGGCTATATTAATATGGTGGCGGATAACTGCATTGGATTGATAAAGAAAAATACAAACCTGGGAATTTTTGGCCAGTTGTCTAAGGATTATAAGGATTGGGAAAAACTTGATTTTATGCCGGTTGGACTTAAGCAGGATGTGAAAAAATCAAAAGCATGGATCATCAGTGATGTTGAAGGAAATCGAAAAAAATACGAGATTGAGATAGAAGAGATCAACATAAACAGCAAAGACAATAAAGGAATGGTAATTCGGGTTACCGATTCAAATTTATTAAAATTAACTGGCGGCATCGTACAGGGAATGTCGGGATCACCTGTGATCCAGGATGGAAAGATCATTGGAGCAGTCACACATGTGCTGGTGGATGATCCCACCCGCGGCTACGCCGCTTTCATCGAAAACATGTTATCCCAATGAGCCATGCAAAATCGGGAAAATCCACACAATCATGCTTGCATGAAAAAGTGTGGATTTTTTCGATTTTATACGGCGAAAGCCGTACACCGAGACGGAGCGAAGCGGAGTCGAGGTGGGCATGGCGAGAGCTTTGGCGTGGGGCGAAAGCATGGCATTACGGCGAAAGCCGTACACCGAGACGGAGCGAAGCGGAGTCGAGGTGGGCATGGCGAGAGCTTTGGCGTGGGGCGAAAGCATGGCATTACGGCGAAAGCCGTACACCGGGGTGCAAAGTAACGGACAAGATGACAATTCACCCACAATTTGTTATAATAATTCTAAAAGCAGGGGCGATACCTGGCGGAAAAAGGTTCCAGCAGGTATTTGTGTCTTAAGAAATATGTAAGAATTCTATTTGGTTTTTTAAAAGAAATGTGCGGTATAGTTATAAATATCAAGGGCAGTTTGAATTGGTTTGGAGGGGCAAATGGAAAAGCAGCAAATATTAGTAGTTGATGACGACCATGATATCGTGGCGGCCATCGCAAAAAATCTGGAATCAGAAGGCTATGAAGTATGGAAGGCTTTTGATGGAATGCAGGCGCTGGAGGTTCTTCAGCGGGAAAAAATTTATTTGGTGATCTTAGATATCATGATGCCGAATATGGATGGCATGTCTGCCACAATAAAAATCCGTGAGGAAAGAAATATTCCCATTATACTCTTATCTGCCAAATCTGAGGACAGCGATAAGGTACTTGGACTGACTATGGGAGCCGATGACTATATTACCAAACCTTTTTCGCCTTCGGAGCTGATAGCGCGGGTAAAATCCCAGCTTCGCCGCTATATGAAATTAGGAGACTATCATAACGGGGAGTCGGGAAATACGATTACGTTAGGTGGGTTGACTCTTCTGGAGCGGGAAAAGCAGCTTTATGTGGATGGGGAACCGGTCAAACTTACTGCCACGGAATATAAAATACTGCAACTGTTAATGAAACATCCGGGGAGAGTATTTTCCGCAGAAGAGATTTATGAACGGGTATGGGAGGAAGAGGCATTTTCCGTAGAGAATACGGTTATGGTCCATATCCGGAGAATCCGCGAGAAAATAGAGATTACCCCCCGGGAACCAAGATATTTAAAGGTGGTATGGGGAATTGGTTATAAAATTGAAAAGATTAAGTGAAAAAATATGTGAATGGAGAATCGGAAGAGTTGTACTTGTGGCTGTTATTTTTGCAGGGTTGGTGTTATTTGCCCTGGGAATGGGAATTGCGTGCAGAGTCAGTCGGATGGAGGGAACCCTGAGGGATCTTTTTGTGAACCAATACGCAGATTCAAAATTACATAGAAGGGATGTAGAAAAAACCATTGATGAGCTCTGGCTGCAGATTGGGAATAAAACGGAAGTAGAATTAGCATATGACGGAACGCTGGATACCTTTCCGAGGATGGAAGATCTTATGTATGTTTTTGTTTTGAATGCAGGAGAAGAGGGCGGTATTTTAAGAAGCAGATCTAATATTCCTGATCGGAAAGTCGGTCCCTGGGAAGCGGATACCTCGTATTTAACAGAAAACTTTACTTGTTATTACCTTTGGGATGGCGAGGCGTTTATCTTTGGAGATGATGTTGGAGATGATGTCAGAAAAAGAATAGAGATGCCTCTTGGGAGCGAGGAGGTGAGAGTGGGGATTGGGTTTGATGAGAGCCTGCTGGAATTTGGACAGAGACGCCTCAGCCTGCTTAATAAAGACCTTTTGACAGGGATAAGTTTTATTGCCGGCGGTTTTTTGGCAGCCTTGTGGGGAGTTGTTTTTCTGATACTGGGCAAGAAACGGCATTATGTAAAAATTGTATATACAGATATAGCCGTTTTGCTGTCAGTCGCTGCCGGACTGGTGGGTATCTTTTTTATATCAGAAATATTTGAAATGTTTCTGTATCCGTTGCAAGAAACCTACACCATTATGGTGGAACTTTCCAATGCGGTGGGATTTAGCATATGCATGTCAATGGCTTTGTTTGGTGTATGTGCAGTCGTGAAAAATATCCGGGGAGATTTAGGAATCCTGCAGCAGCTGTTCTTTTTAAAATATATTCGCGGGTTAAAGCAAAAGATAGTCGGTGAGGCATATTATGATCAGGGAATTCAGACATGCACGAATAACCGGGAAAGGACGATGATCCGTCTGATCATGGTGATCTTGACAGCAAGTACAATTGGAGTACTCTATCTGTCAAGGAGTTTATGGTATCTGATCTGTATCGGACTGCTGGCTGCGGTTCTTTGGTTCTATCGCAAAGGCAGCAGAATGATTGCAGCAGAATACCGAAGACTATTGGAGCAGCTGGATCAGCTTTTCAATGAAAATTATCAGAATCATGATATGCTGGAAGAAACTTCTGTGTTTGCCAGAGAATCCAGTCAGTTATCCATGCTTGGCTGTCAGATTCAAGAGAGTGTGGAGAGACAGATTCAGGCGGAAAAAATGAAGATTGATCTGATCACTAATGTCTCCCATGACTTGAAGACGCCGCTGACCTCTATCATTAGCTATATCGATCTTCTGAAGAAAGAAGATCTGGAACCAGTGGCAAGAGATTATGTGATGGTTCTTGAGAAAAAATCAGAATGCCTGAGAAAGATGATTTCGGATGTATTTGATCTGACAAAGGCTACGAGTGGAAACCTGGAGATAAAAAAAACAGAGCTGGATTTTGCCAGGCTTTTGATCCAGATACTGGCAGACATGGAGTGGATCATTGAACAGTCACCCATTAAGGTGATTTCCGATATCCCAGAGCATGGGTTACGGGTCTGCAGCGATAGTGAGAAGCTGTACCGGGTGATTCAAAATATATTGGATAACGCGCTGAAATTCGCCATGTCCGGTACAAGGGTTTATGTTACACTAAAGGAAGAGGGAAAGGAAGCAGTGCTCCAGGTGAAAAATGTTTCCGCCTATGAGATGAATTTTACCAGGGGAGAAGTGCTGGGGAGATTTTTCCGGGGAGACTGCGCCAGAAGTACGGAGGGAAGCGGGCTTGGGCTTGCGATCGCCAAGGAGTTTACGGAGAGCTGTGGCGGCAGGCTTGATCTCACGATCAGCGGAGATGTATTCCAGGTGGACCTGGGGGTTCCTGTTCTGGACACAGGGGATTGACATTGGTTTAAAATATGGCTATACTGAAAAAATAACGGAGAAGTCCGCTGTGGAAAAGGAGAGGTTCGATGTCGTATTTTCCCCTGTTTATGGAGTTGAAAGACCGGGATTGTCTTGTGGTGGGAGGAGGCAGGGTCGCCTGGCGCAAAGTAAAGGTGCTGATGGATTTTGGCGCGCGGGTTTCCGTGGTGGCGCCGGAGATTATTTCGGAGATTGGCGAACTTGGCCCTGATCAGCTGTTGGAGCGGGAATTTTTAGACGATGATGTGTGGGGACGGATTCTGGTGGTGGCGGCCACAGATGACGAGACATTGAACCAGCGCATCAGCCGGCTCTGCCAGGCGCGCAGCATTCCGGTAAATGTAGTAGATCAGATCCAGGATTGTAGTTTTATTTTTCCGGCATATGTAAAACGGGGAGAGGTGGTGGCAGCTTTTTCCAGTGGAGGGCAGAGTCCAGTCATGACACAATATCTGAAAGCGCAGATAAAGCCGGTCATGACAGAGAAGTTAGGAGAACTGGCGGCATGTCTTGGCAGCCTCCGCGATGTGGTGCATTCCTCTGTCCAGACAGAGACAGCGCGAAAACACTTGTATGAGGAACTTCTTCAACTGGGGCTTCAGAAGGGAGAGAATCCTGAGACCGAAGAGATTTGGAATGTAATGAAAAAATATATGGAACAGGAGTAAATGAAAATGGACCGAATGAGAAGGCTGAGAGCCAGTGAGACGCTGCGAAGTATGGTGAGGGAAAACCATGTCCGGGTGGAGGAACTGATCTATCCTGTGTTTGTGACAGCCGGTACCGATATTCGTCATCCCGTGGCTTCGATGCCTGGTATCTGCCAGTATTCTATTGACAGGCTGGGAGAGGAACTGGATCGTGTGGTGGCAGCAGGAGTTTCCTCCGTGCTGCTGTTTGGAATTCCAGAGTGCAAAGATGCGGTGGGGAGCGGCGCTTATGACGAGAACGGAATCATCCAGCAGGCGGTTCGCTGGATCAAAAAAGAGGAAAAGTATAGCAGACTTTTGGTGATAGCGGATGTCTGTCTCTGCGAGTATACTTCTCACGGTCACTGTGGTCTGATCCGGGATGGAGAGATTTTAAATGATGAGACATTGCTGCTGCTGGCGAAAACTGCTGTCAGTTATGCCAGGGCGGGGGCAGATATCATTGCTCCCAGTGATATGATGGATAAGCGGGTTGGGGCGATTCGGCAGGCACTAGATGAGAATGGTTTTTTGAATGTACCGATCATGGCCTACAGTGCTAAATTTGCCTCATCCTTTTACGGACCATTTCGGGAAGCGGCACATTCAGCTCCGGGATTTGGAGACCGCAAAACCTATCAGATGGATCCAGCAAACGGAAGAGAGGCGATGCGGGAGGTAGAAGAAGATATTTTGGAGGGTGCCGACTTAATCATCGCCAAGCCTGCCATGGCATATATGGATATTATTAGTGAGATCTCCCGGAACTATAATATTCCGGTGGTGGCGTATAATGTCAGCGGGGAATATTCCATGATAAAGGCAGCAGCGGCACAGGGATGGATCGATGAAAAGAAGATTGTGCTGGAGCTTTTGACAGGATTTAAGCGTGCCGGCGCTAAGATGATCATCACCTATCATGCGCTGGAGGCAGCCGGATGGCTGCGAGAGTAGAATGGAGGAAATATGGAGACCAGGTCTGAACAATTATTTGAAGCGGCAAAAAAATATATTCCCGGAGGAGTGAACAGCCCTGTGAGGGCTTTTGGATCGGTGGGGAGAACGCCTAGATTTATCGCTTCGGCGCGGGGAGACCGGATTGTCGATGTGGACGGCAACGAGATGATTGATTATATCTGTTCCTGGGGACCGGGGATACTGGGGCATACCCATCCGCGGGTGATCCGGAAGGTTCAGGAGGCGTGTGAAGACGGCCTTACCTATGGAGCCCCTACGGAAAAAGAGGTGCAGCTGGCAGAACTGATTGCCGGGCATGGAGGTGAGCCGGCTGGTCAGTTCCGGGACGGAGGCGGTGATGAGCGCGGTCCGTGTCGCCAGGGGATATACAAAACGGGACAAGATCATTAAATTTAAGGGGTGTTATCATGGACATTCCGACGGGCTTCTCGTAAAAGCGGGATCGGCGGCTCTGACCACATCTGTTCCCGACAGCGCTGGGGTGCCGGCAGATTATACAAAAAATACGCTGGTGGCACAATATAATGATACGACGTCAGTAGAAGAATTGTTTGCGGCAAACCTGGGGAAAATTGCCGCGGTGATTGTAGAACCAGTGGCGGCCAATATGGGAGTGGTGCTGCCGGACAAGGGGTTTCTGGAATTTTTAAGGGAGATTACAGAACGCTGCGGGGCACTCTTGATTTTCGATGAAGTGATCACAGGATTCCGACTCTCTCTGGGGGGTGCCCAGGAGTACTATGGGATCACGCCGGATCTGACCACGCTGGGAAAGATCGTGGGGGGCGGTATGCCCATCGGCGCCTACGGAGGAAGAAAAGAGATCATGGAGATGGTTTCACCGGTGGGACCGGTGTATCAGGCAGGCACCTTGTCTGGAAATCCTATTGCCACCACGGCCGGCATAGAGACATTGACAATATTAAAAGAAGATCCGGGGATTTACAAGAGACTGGAACAGAAGGCGAAGCGTATCGCTGAGGAGGTAAAAGAGGCCGCTGGTGACATGGTCTGTGTCAATCAGATCGGATCTCTTTTGAGTATCTTTTTTACCGACAGAGAGGTGACGGATTACGAGAGCGCTATAACTTCTCATACCGGAAAGTACGCAGAGTATTTTAACTATCTTCTGGACGCGGGCATCTATGTGGCGCCGTCCCAGTTCGAGGCGGTATTTTTGTCGGAGGCCCACACCGAAGAGGACATTTCATATACCTGTCAGAAGATGAGGGAGTATTTTTCCAGATTTAGATCAATGGAAGGGAAATAATATAACATGCAGTTTGGCGTTTGCGGAATCAATTATAAAAAGGCAGATCTGGATATAAGAGACAAAACTTCCTTTACCGATTTGAAGAAAGCAGAATTTTTTCAGCTGGCAGGGAAAGAAGGAATTGAACAATGTATGATTCTGTCCACCTGCAATCGCAGTGAAGTCTACTTTTTATATAAAACTGAGAATCAATTTCACAGTGTCTGCGGGATATATGAGGAAATGTTTTCTGAGGTTGTACCTGGTGAATACATGATCTCTATGTGTTCTGGTGCAGCGATGGGATATCTGTTCCGGGTGGCGGCGGGACTGGAGTCACTTGTGCTGGGGGAGGATCAGATTCTTGGTCAGGTAAAGGAAGCGCTGGATTTTTCCAGAACCATGGGTTATGATGGAAAGGAACTGAATAAAATTGTCCGGGATGCCGTCACCTGTGCGAAGCGGATAAAAACGGAGTTTAAAATCAGTGAAAAACCATTATCCGTCAGCTATATCGGGATTCGGATGGTAGAAGAGCATACGGGCATTGCGGGCAGGAGAGTGCTCTTGATCGGCAGTGGAAAAGCCAGCCTTCTGGCACTGAAATATCTGAAAGAATACGGCGCCGGAAAAATTACAGTGTGCAGCCGGACACTTTCCCATGCGGGACGTCTGCAGGAAGAGGAGGCAGAACTGCAGGTTATTCCCTATGAGGAGAGGTATCAATATATGGCACAGTGCGATATTGTGGTTTCTGCCACCGCATCTCCTCATACGGTCATCCGGAGAGAGGATTTTGAGCCGGAGGGACCAATCACCTTTCTCGATCTTGCTGCCCCGAGGGATATCGATACGGCATTTGTAGAACATCCTCTTGTTTATCTGATCAATCTGGACACGCTGCAGAAGATCGTGGAGGAAAACCGGCAGCTGAGGGAACAGCTGGTAGAAGAGAGCCGGACCATGCTGGAGGAAGCGCTGGAGGAGACCAGGCAGTGGATGCTGCAGAGCCGGGTGGATGATACGATCCAGTCCCTGCAGCAGAGATGCAATCATATCGTAGAGGATAGTTATTCTTATCTTGATCGGAAAATGGAGCTGGGACGCCGGGAGCAGAAGCTTTTGAAAAAGGTGTTGAATGCGTCGTTACAGCGGCTGCTGCGGGATCCGATCCAGGAGCTCAAACAGCTGGATTCAAAGGAAAAACAGGATGAGTATAAGAAGATGGTGAATGATTTATTTCATATATGACACAGCCCAATAGCGATTTGATTGACGAGGGAGGAAAGATCTTGAAATATAGGATTGGAACAAGAGGTTCTAAACTTGCCCTGGCACAGACGGAGTTAGTGAAGCGCAGACTGGAACAAAATTACCCGGAGCATGAGTTTGAGATACAGATCATTCAGACAAAAGGGGACCGGATACAGAATATGCCTCTGGACCAGATCGGGGATAAAGGAGTTTTTGTGAGAGAGATCGAGGAAAAACTTCTTTCGGGGGAGGTTGATATTGGGGTACACAGCATGAAAGATATGCCCTCTGAACCGGCAGACGGGCTTCTTTTTACGAAGGCATGGAAACGGGAGGATCCGAGAGACGTCCTTGTCCTTCGGGAAGCAGAGTCTTTGGGACAGCTGCCCCCGGGAGCAGTGATTGCTACGGGAAGCCGGCGCAGGGAGTTTCAGCTTAAGCGCCTGCGCCCGGATATTCAGATAACCGGGATTCGGGGAAATATTGATACAAGACTTCGCAAGATGGAGGAACAGAAGCTGGATGGAATTGTTTTAGCGGCAGCAGGGCTTCACCGGCTGGGACTCAGGGAGAGGATCAGCCAGTATCTGGAGCCAAAAGATATGATTCCGGCTCCAGCACAGGGAACTCTGGCACTGGAGATCCGAAAAGAGGATAAGCAGCTGCGGCAATTGCTGGATGCCCTTAGTGATGCGGAGACAGAGCAGGAGGTAGGTGCAGAGCGAAGTTTTCTCAAGATGGTGGGAGGGGACTGTCATCTTCCTGTGGGTGCCTGCTGTGAAAAGACTGAGACTGGCGGCTTTCGGATGCGGGTTTTATATGGAGATGAAACCGGTGAAAGACTGGCAACAATATGCGTCGAAGGAAAGGACCTGGTAAAGCTGGCACAGGAAGCAGTGGCAGCAGTGGGCAGAAAAATGGCTGGCCGGGTGTATCTTGTGGGAGCAGGTCCGGGAGATCCGGGTCTGATCACAGTCAAGGGGCGGGAGGCCATAAGACAGGCAGACTGTATCCTTTATGACAGGCTGATTTCTCCTTTGTTGCTGGAAGAGGCAAAGCCAGAGTGTGAGAAAATCTATGTGGGGAAGGAAAATCATCATCACACGATGAAACAGGAGGAGATCAACCGTCTTCTGGTAAAAAAAGCGTACGAATACCCCAGAGTGGTCCGTCTCAAAGGTGGCGATGTATATGTCTTTGGAAGGGGCGGCGAAGAGGGGATGACGCTGGCGGAAAAAGGGATCTCTTTCCAGGTTATTCCGGGGCTTAGTTCCTGCACGGCAGGACCCGCATATGCTGGTATTCCGGTTACCCATCGGGGAATCGCGGGAGGGTTTCATGTGGTGACAGCCCATGACCGGAAGGACCAGCTGGCAGACATCGACTTCGAGGCTATGGCGAGGGGACGGGATACCTGCATTTTCCTTATGGGGCGCAGTAAAATCCGGGAGATCACCCAGGGACTTATGAAAGGTGGAATGCTTCCTGATACCAAAGCGGCGGTTATTTCTCATGCCACCACGGCAAAGCAGCGGGTTTGTGTGGCGGAGCTGGCAGATCTGGCGGACAAGGCGGAACGTGAACAGATGCCGGCGCCGGCACTGATTGTGGTGGGAGATGTGGTTGGTTTGAGGGAGCAGCTTAATGTTCTGGATGATGGAAGGCAGTCAGATAGAAAAGTTCTGATCCCGAAGCTGAACGGCGGTATTTCAAAGCTGTCCCGCCTGTTGATGGATCAGGGAATTACAGCGAAAGAAATAAAATTGGGAGAGATTGTATATTTAGAACATGTTATCAGGCCAGATACGTTATCAGGGGTAGATTGGTTTCTTTTTACGAGCCGCCATGGTGTGGAGGCATTCTGGAGAGATCTGGAAGGATGCGGGCTGGACGCCCGGTCAGTGGCAGGCGCCAGGTTTGCAGCACTGGGAGAAAACACGGCGAAATGCCTTAGGAAGCATGGCATCCGCGCGGATCTGGTGCCCTGCTGTGCCAGTGGAGAGGCACTGGCACAGCAGCTGTCGGGGCAGGTGGATAAAAGTCAGAAGGTATGTTATGTCAAGGCAAAATGTACTGATCCTGCCCTGCGCCGGATCCTGGAGCCCTGCTGTCAGTATGAAGAGCTGGAAGTATATGAGAACCAGCCGGTGGAAGCTCCGGCCTTTGATCCTTTATGTTGGAAGGATTTTGAAGGGATATGTTTCACCTGTGCCTCTCTGGCAGAACGCTTTGCTGCCCTTTGTGGAGAGCAGTGGGGGAAGTGGGCCGAAGAACAGATTTTTTACAGCATCGGTCCGAAGACGACAGAAAAGTTAGAGGTTCTCGGAGCGGTGAAAATTATCCAGGCAGAGGAAACATCTATGGAGGCACTGGTACAACGAATATTGTGGAGAACAGAGGATAGTAATGAATGGAAAATATAAGATGACATTATATGCCTGTTATTTGGCATATGTGGTTCAGGGAATCATCAATAACATAAATCCGATTCTTTTTGCCAATTATCAGAGAAGCCTGGGAATCACCGTGGACAAGATCGGGATTCTTATCGCTGTAAATTTTGTGACTCAGATCATTATAGACTTTGCCTCGGTAGGTTATGTGGACCGCATCGGTTACCGGAAATGTATGGTGCTGGCAAATGCGTGTTCTGTTCTGGGGCTGCTGGGAGTGGGGATCTTTCCTTTCTGGTTTGGAGATCCCATGCTGGGACTTACAGCGGCAACGATTTTAAATGGGATTGGAGGCGGGCTGCTGGAGGTACTGGTCAGTCCCATTGTGGAGGCAGTACCCACAGATAATAAGGAAAAATCCATGAGTATGCTTCACTCCTTTTACTGTTGGGGATGTGTGGGCTTTATTGCGTTTTCCACGCTGATCCTGTTTGTTTTGGGAGCGCAGAGATGGCACCTTCTTCCCTTTGTATGGGTGTTGGTCCCTCTCGTGTGTGGAATCCTGTTCTGCCGTGTGCCAGTACGCAGACTGGTGGAGGAAGAGGAACGCATCCCCGTGAAGTCCCTGGCAGGACAGAAAATATTCTGGTGTCTGCTGGTGCTGATGCTCTGCGCCGGCGCCTCAGAGATGGGAATGTCCCAGTGGACCTCTTATTTTGCGGAGATGGGGCTGCATGTGAATAAAGCGGTGGGGGATCTGCTTGGAGCCTGTTCCTTCTGTGTGCTCATGGGGGTGGCAAGGTTGTATTACGGAAAGAGTTCCGGGGATATGCCGATTCGGAAGTTTATGGCGGGGAGCTATGTGCTCTGTATGTTCAGCTATGGACTTACTGTATTTGCCCCACATCCGCTGCTAGGGCTTTTGGGCTGTGCTCTGTGCGGCCTGTCCGTGGGAGTGTTATGGCCAGGAACCTTTAGCATGGCGGCGCGGGAGTGCAGGGCAGGGGGAACAGCATTGTTTGCCCTGCTGGCACTGGCGGGGGATATCGGCTGTGTCACAGGCCCGGCAGCAGTCAGTCAAGCGGCCGGTATCTTTCCCCAGTACGGGATAAAGGCCGGGCTTTTGACAGCAGTGATATTTCCGACAGTGGGACTAGTATTGACTGTGTGCTGCCACGAATCTCGTGAATCCAAAGAATCATTATACTAGTGATGAAAATAGGTGATAAAATGGAATATATTCAGATATTATAAATATTGTGGATGCCACCAATATCGAGCGCAATCTGTATCTCACCATGCAGTTAATGGAACTGGATGTGCCGATGGTACTGGCGCTGAATATGATGGATGAGGTGCGAGGCAATGGTGGTTCTGTACACATCAACGAAATGGAAGGTATGTTGGGGATTCCGGTGGTTCCCATCTCAGCGGCGAAAAATGAAGGAATCCACGAGCTGGTAAGCCACGCTCTTCATGTGGCGAAATATCAAGAGAGACCGGGACGTATGGATTTTTGTGATGAAAAGGAAAATGGCGGTGCGGTGCACCGGTGTCTCCACGGGATTATGCATTTGATTCAGGATCACGCGGTGGATGCCGGAATTCCGATGCGTTTTGCTGCCACCAAACTGGTGGAGGGGGACGAGCGGATATTAAAGGCACTGAAGCTGAGTCAGAATGAGAAGGAAACACTGGAACATATTATTTGTCAGATGGAAGAAGAGAGAGGAATGGATGCCTCGGCGGCGATCGCCGATATGAGATTTTCCTTTATCCAGAAGCTGGTGGGGCAGTGCGTCACCAAACCGAAAGAGAGCAAGGAGAGGGAGAGAAGTCGGCGGATGGATCGGATTTTGACTGGCAAATTTACAGCGATCCCTGCGTTTATCGGAATCATGGCGCTGGTATTCTGGCTGACTTTTAACGTTATTGGTGCCTGGCTGCAAGGGGCTTTTGAGTTTGGTATCGAAAAGTTGACTCAGGTTGTGGATGGGGCATTTTGCAGCTGGCATGTAAATGAGGTGCTTCACTCCCTGGTAATCGATGGCATTTTCAATGGAGTGGGAAGCGTGCTGAGTTTTTTACCGATCATTGTCACATTGTTTTTCTTCTTGTCACTGCTGGAGGATACTGGTTATATGGCAAGAGTGGCCTTTGTCATGGATAAGCTTCTTCGCAAAATCGGGCTTTCGGGAAGAAGCATTGTGCCGATGCTGATCGGCTTTGGGTGTACGGTGCCCGGTGTCATGGCGAGTCGAACCTTGCCTTCAGAACGGGATCGTAAGATGACGATCTTGATGACGCCCTTTATGAGTTGTACAGCGAAGCTTCCGATCTATGGATTTTTTGCCTCTGCTTTTTTCCCAAAACATGGGGCCCTTGTCATGATCGGCCTGTACCTTTCCGGGATCACAGTAGGGATCATGATGGCATTTATTTTGAAAAATAGTTTGTTTAAAGGAGAGGCCGTACCCTTTGTGATGGAGCTCCCCAATTACCGTATGCCTGGCATGAAAAATGTGGCGCAGCTGTTATGGGAAAAGGCAAAAGACTTTCTGCAGAAAGCATTTACGGTGATTTTTGTGGCTACTGTGGTGATCTGGTTTTTACAGACCTTTGGCATTCATTTTAATATGGTAGAGGATTCCCAGGACAGTATTCTGGCGATGATCGCCGGGGCGATCGCGCCTATCTTTGCACCTTTGGGGTTTGGCGACTGGAGGATCTCCACGGCGCTGATCAGTGGTTTTATGGCAAAAGAAAGCGTAGTATCCACACTGTCTATATTATTTGGAAACACTGCTTCTTTACTGTCTGTGATCACTCCGCTGTCCGCGCTGTCCCTGTTGGTTTTCTGCCTTTTGTATACGCCCTGTGTGGCGGCGGTGGCGTCTATTAAGCGGGAATTAGGAGGCAGATGGGCGGCAGCAGTGGCAGTGTTGCAGTGTGTAATCGCCTGGATCTGTGCGTTCCTTGTCTATTTAATCGGGAAGGTTCTGGTATAATAGTCAGCTTCTTAATAACTTTTTATGCATAAAGTAATCGTAAAAGAAAATACTATAGATATGGGAGTTCACAAAACTTTCACAAAAATTGTTAGCACTCGATCTTGACGAGTGCTAACAAAAGTGGTATAACTAAGTTACAGAACAAAAACATCTAATTTTCAGAATGGAGGAATGACTTATGTTAGTACCAAGAATTTTTAATGATAGTTTTACAGATCGTTTTTTTGATGACATGTTACGTTTCCCATTCGACACCGTACGTAAATCACAAGTGCCGGGAATGAACGTGGATGTTCAGGAGTTCGAGGACAGATATTTGATGGATATCGAACTTCCGGGTTATGCAAAAGAAGATATACAGGCGGACCTGAAAGACGGATACCTGACCATATCAGCCAATCATACGGAGAACCAGGATGAAAAGGACGAGGAAGGAAAATATATCCGAAGGGAACGCTATTATGGCCAGTGCCAGAGAAGCTTTTTCGTCGGAAAAGAGCTTACCGAGGAAGATATCAAGGCAAGTTTTAAGGATGGTATTCTGAAACTTACCGTTCCGAAGAAAGAGAAAAATCCTGCGGTGGAGGAGAGAAAGCAGATCGCTATCGAGGGATGATAGGCATATCATCAAATAAAAGAAAAACATTTACAGAGGGATTCGACAGAACAAAGACATTCTGTGAATCCCTCCCTTTTTATTATATATTTCATTATAGTCCAAATAAAATCTTTATTCCCAGAAGAATAAGAACGATCCCTCCTGTCATCTCCGCCTTCTTTTGAAAACGGCTTCCAAATACGCGGCCAATGCCCACCCCAGCGACAGAGAAAAGGCAAGTGGTCAGTGCGGTGATCACACAGGCAAAGAGGGTGTTGAGAAAAGGCGTCAGAGAAGAAGAGAGGGAGACGGGGATGCAGGCAAAAGTGACACCAGCGGCCAGGGCATCGATGCTTGTAGCGATGGCTAGTAAAAACATTTCCTGAATTCCCAGTCCTCCATCCTGTCGGGTGTCGTTTTCCGTCAGGGCTTCCCGAAGCATATTTCCACCGATAAAGAAAAGGAGAACAAAGGCGATCCAGGGACAAAAGGAAGTGATATAGTTGGTGAACTGAATGCCTAAAAGGTAGCCGATAAGGGGCATAAGTCCCTGAAAGGTGCCAAACCAGATTCCTACGATCAGTGCGTTTTTGAGTGTTGCCTTTGGCAGAGCTAATCCTTTGCAGATGGACACGGCGAAGGCGTCCATGGAAAGACCGGCAGCAAGAAAAAGTACAGTAAATAGGTTCATTTTATCTCCTCCTAACGAAAGCCTCATGCAAGCATGGAGTATTCTCATATACCTGGCTTACTTTTACAGTAAAAAGACTCATATATGGCACGACCAGGCGCCATATATGAGTCTCGTTCATTAAGATATGCCAGACCGGCGATAAAGGGCGCCGGACAGTATGTTGACATATCACACAACAGAAATCATGCAAACTACTCCCTCATAAGGTTGTACTAATGATACTAAAATTAGTAATGAAAGTCAATCATTTTTGTAAAAGATTTTTTGGTGACAATATCCTGGCTGTGTATTATAATAATGATAGTGTTGGGTAAAAAGGCAGTTTGACCTTTTGATCCCGGCATCAGAAAGATGAAAGAAGAAGGGATATACGATGAGACAAAAGATTAAGATACTGGTGGCAGCAGTGGGAATGTTATTATTCATTCTGGCGGCGCCATGTAAGACAGAGGCAGCCGTTAAAGATATTCTGGTCTTTACACAGACATGGAATACGGTGGATGTTATGGTTGGGGATACTGGTTATCTCAGACCCCAGACAGAAAACCTTAAAGATCCTTTGGGACAGCCGGTTCAGATCGCCAGCTGGGTATATTCCAGTCATGATCCGTCGGTGGTGGCTGTGGATGGAGATGGATGTTATCAGGCGATTCAGATGGGATCTAGTGAGGTGAGTATCCAGGGATATTCTTCATCGGGAATGCTGCTGTTTTCTGCGGTGTGTACCATTCAGGTATCGGTGGACATGTCAGGGGTGACTTTGGCAAAAAACAACCTGACTGGGTATCTGTGCGGTGAGAGCCAATTTTTAGAGAATATTCCGATATTGTCTTCTACCGTTTTGAATGAGGAGAATTCAGAATTTACATACAGTTCGACGAATCCCGATATGTCGGTGGGATGCAGCCTGAAGGACAATGTACTAATCATAGAGAGTGGTTCAGAGGGAAAGACGGTTTTGCGCGTGACGATCAATGGAAAAGTCTTTGAGATTCCGGTCACCATCACAAGACTGGAGATCTCTAAACGCAGTTATGTGGGTTCAAAGGGGAAGACCTTTCGTTTGAGGATCAAAGGAACCAGAGAAAAAGTGGTGTGGCGCAGCAGTAACCCGAAAGTGGTAAAAACAGCCGGAAGCGGCACCGTCCGAATGCGCAAAAATGGAAATGCAGTTATCACGGCGGAGGTTGCGGGTCATAAACTGGGCTGTGCCGTATCTGTCATTTCGCCCAAACTTCTTAGGGTGGTAAAACGGGCAAAATATATTGGTGAAAATTGGAAATACAGCCAGCCTAAAAGAATGCAGAATGGATACTATGACTGCAGCGCCCTTGTCTGGAAATCCTATAGCCGGATGGGGAAAAAATTAGGTATGGCAAACTATGCCCCAGTGGCGGCAGATCTTGCTAAATGGTGCAAAAAACATGGAAAGGTTCTCACGAAGTCCTATACCAGGCAACACATACAGAAAATGAAATTCCGTCCAGGTGATCTGATGTTTGAGACCGGTCAGGACAACGGAAGATATAAAGGGATCTATCATGTGGAGATGTTCGTAGGATATGCGGTGGCTTATTATGATGCAAAAGGCAAACCGGTGCTCAATGAACTTTGGGCGGCGAGACCGGAGGGCTGTTATGGCGGCGGGCATCTTATGGAGCGTCCCTGATCGATAAAATTTTTATATTAGCGGCTGGATCGGTGGAGACAAAACAGGATCACCAGTATAAGCAGGGAACCACCGATAATCCCAGTATTTACCATTTGAGAGAGATCGATGCTTTGTTCCACGGAGAGGACAGCGAGGATGGCGAGGAATATTCCCACCAGTCCCTCTCCGGCGATCATACCAGAGCTGAACAAAATTCCATTGTTCAGCTTTCTTTTTTTATCCTCTTCAGAAAGTTTTCTTTTTTCAAGAAACAGCCGGATGAGTCCTCCCAGCATGATGCAGGTGCTAAGTTCCAACGGCAGATAGAGACCAATGGCGACGGGGAGTACAGGGATTCGCAATATTTCCACAGCAATGGCGATAAATATGCCGATAAAGATTAACCCCCAGGGAAGATTTCCGTTCATAACACCTTCCACCAGCATCTTCATAAGTGTGGCCTGCGGGGCGGATAATTCGGTGGAGCCAAATCCCCAGGCAGAATTCAGGAGGTATAAAACGCCTCCGATGGCGATGGCTGCTGCAATAGTTCCGATCAGTTCACCGATCTGCTGCTTTTTAGGAGTGGCACCCAGCAGATAACCAGTCTTTAGATCCTGGGAAGTATCCCCTGCCATACAGGAGACGATACAGATGATCGAACCAATGGCGATGGCTGCCTGCATTCCATGGGGACCGGCTTCTCCTGCGGCTTTCAGGATCAGGGTAGAAAAGAGAAGTGTGGCGATAGCCATACCGGAAACGGGATTGTTGCTACTTCCCACAAGTCCTACCATACGTGAGGATACGGTGGCAAAGAAGAAGCCGAATAGAATGACCAGGACGGCGCCGAGTAGATTAACAGGAACAACAGGTAATAGCCATATAAAAAGAATCATTGCCAAAATCGCTGAAAAGATGAATTTCATATTAAGTTCCAGAGAGGTCCGCTCGGCACTTGTATTTTTGGAGGAGGAAAGCCCTTTTATGGAATCCCGGAAGGTGGACAGGATCAGCGGAAGGGACTTAACCAGGCTGATAATGCCGCCTGCGGCCACGGCGCCAGCCCCAATGTAACGGATGTAGAGACTCCAGATATTGCTGGCGCCTCCTTTGGTATAAAGATGCAGGATCGTTTCATTGCCAGGGTAAAGAACGGAATTGGATCCGAAGAGGACGATGGCGGGGATCAGCACAAACCATCCCAGAATGCCGCCTGCCAGCATATAGGATGAAATCCTCGGGCCGCATATAAAGCCAACTCCGATGAGAGCAGGGTATACCTGGGTGGATAATTCCGTTTTCAGCAGAGAGATATTGACGGAGATCTTTCCAGGAATAATCTTTAACCCGTCCACAAGGAATTTGCACAGGGCGGCAAAACCCATGCCGCCAAATACAGTCCTGGCGCCTTCGCCGCCTTTTTCACCGGCAAGCAGCACCTCGGCGCAGGCGGTGCCTTCTGGATAGGGCAGGGTCTTATGTTCCTGAACGATAAGGGCGCGGCGAAGGGGCACCATAAACATGACGCCTAAAATACCACCGCAGATGGAGATGATGAAGATCTCAAAAATGCCCGGAGCTTCCATGATTCCCTCTGCCGCCCACAGAAAAAGAGCTGGAAGGGTGAAAATGGCACCGGCGGCCAGAGATTCTCCTGCGGAACCGATCGTCTGTACCATGTTGCTTTCCAGGATCGAATCCCGGCGAAGGACAATGCGGATGATACCCATGGAGATTACGGCAGCAGGAATGGAGGCTGAGACAGTCATTCCGACCCGTAGACCAAGGTAGGCATTTGCGGCACCAAAAATAATGGCGAGAAGAACTCCCATAATAATAGAAGAGACTGTGAGTTCAGAAGGGGATTTTTCAGGTGGGATATATGGTTTGAATTCCGTATCCTTCATAATAGCAAGATCCTTTCTGGCTTATTTTTTATATAAGTATTATAGTACTAGGAACTAAAGTGCACAAAACATGGAGATATTATTCAGAGCCCCGATTTATATTATAGAAGAAAGCAACATTTTACAAAGGGTTTGGGTGATAAATTGTAAAATCACAAAGAAAATTATAAAATATGGTAAAAATTTGACGATTTTGCAAGAAATATGTGAACAATAAATGAAGAAAATGTAATTATGACATAAAATTCTCTTGCAAAAACGAGAAAAAGCATATATAATGCAAAACAAAGCATTTGAAAAAACTCTGTATATTCAGTAATTTAGGAGATTGGAGGTATTGTTATTATGAATAAAGTAAAAGTCTTGATCGTAGATGACAGTATGAGAACAGCTGCCATGATCCGGGAAAGTCTGCAAGACGATAGTGAGGTAGAAATTGTAGGGCATGCCGAGGATGGAGTAGAGGCGATCGAGATGATTCGAGAGACTTCACCGGATATTGTTTTTTTAGATCTGATCATGCCAAAAATGGATGGTTTACTTGTGTTGGAGAAGATACACCGGGGGCTGCCCGGAATTGATAAAAGACCGGATTTTATTGTGGTGACAGCAGTGACGCAGGAAAATGTGATGCAGTCTGCATTTCAGTACGGAGCCTCATATTATCTGCTGAAGCCTTTTGAAAAAGAGACAATTGTGGCAAAAGTACAGCAGCTGAAACCAGGAAACAGAGCCATGTTAGTAAATTATGGGGAGCATTTTCAACATGAGAACAGGCCTGGGTATAACCTGGAAATGGATGTGACAAACATTATACATGAGATTGGAGTACCCGCACATATAAAAGGATATCAATATTTGAGAGATGCCATTATGATGTCAGTGGATGACAGCGGAATGCTCAATTCCATTACAAAGATCCTTTATCCGTCTATTGCAAAGCAGCATCAGACGACTCCCAGCAGGGTGGAGAGGGCAATAAGGCACGCGATCGAGGTGGCTTGGTCCAGAGGAAAGGTAGATACAATTGATGAATTATTCGGATATACTGTGAACAATGGAAAAGGCAAACCTACCAATTCGGAATTTGTAGCGTTGATTGCAGATAAGATACGACTAGAGCAGAAAATGCGAGCGAATTAAAAAAAATTCCAGACAGGGGTCTGATGTGGCGGCTCCTGATGCTGGTAAGCTGTATATACAAAACTATTTCAAAGGCTGAGCTGAAACGAGCGCCATCATGAATTCCAGGATACCTGTTCATGATGGTGTTTTTTGCATTTTGCGGAGCGTCACGCAGGCGTTTTTTATGTGGAGCTGCCAGTTTGCAAGACACTGGTTGCATTTTCGTGATTTTTCTTATATAATTATAAATATGCGACAAAAACATCTGAAAGGGTTGGTATATATGGCAGAAGACAGACAAAGTGAATTGATAGAAAAATTTGATACAGGCGAACTGTCCCAGGATATTATTCCTCCTAATTTTACTGATCCCGATGTGTTGTTTGAGGTTTTGAAAAAAATTATTCTCACCGATCATCCAGGCGGCGATCTGGTGATGATCAAAAAGGCGTATGAACTTGCCAAGGAGGCGCATAAGGACCAGCGGCGCAAATCCGGGGAACCATATCTGATCCATCCGGTTTGTGTGGCGATCATACTTGCCCAGATCGATATGGATGAGGAGACCATCGTTGGAGGACTTCTCCATGATGTGGTAGAGGATACCAAATATACGGTGGAAGATATCACCGAAATGTTTAGTGAAGAAATTGCCCTGCTGGTAGATGGCGTCACCAAACTGACCCAGCTGAACTATTCAGCAGATAAGCTGGATGTCCAGGCAGAAAATCTAAGAAAAATGTTTCTTGCCATGGCTAAGGATATCCGCGTGATCATCATAAAGCTGGCGGACCGTCTTCACAACATGCGGACGCTCCAGTTCATGAAGCCGGAAAAACAGAAGGAAAAAGCCAGGGAGACCATGGATATCTATGCTCCCATCGCCCACCGGCTCGGTATTTCCAAAGTGAAGGTAGAATTGGATGATCTATCTTTACAGTATCTGGAACCAGAGGCATACCAGGAACTGACGGACAAATTCAATCATATGCGGGTCCGCAAGGAGACCTTTGTGAAAGATATCATGGCAGAGGTACGGGAGCATCTTGAAGAAGCACAGATCGCGGCAACCATTGACGGCCGTGTAAAGCATTTGTTCAGTATTTATCGGAAAATGGTCAATCAGGATAAGACACTGGATCAGATTTATGATCTGTTTGCGGTGCGTATCATTGTGGATACCGAACAGCAGTGCTATACGGCACTGGGTATCATACATGAGATGTACAAACCAATTCCCGGAAGGTTCAAGGACTACATAGCGATGCCGAAACCGAACCACTACCAGTCGTTGCACACGACGCTGATCAGTCCCAATGGCCAGCCCTTTGAGATTCAGATCCGGACCTATGAGATGCATCAGACGGCAGAATATGGTATTGCCGCCCATTGGAAATATAAGGAGAGCAAGGGAAGCGAGGAAAGTGTCGAAAATGATGAGGCTAAGATGACATGGCTCCGCCAGATTCTGGAATGGCAGCGGGATATGTCGGATAATAAAGAATTTTTAAGCCTGATCAAGAGTGATCTAAACCTGTTTTCAGACAGTGTATATTGTTTTACACCCAACGGTGATGTGAAAACACTTCCTGCCGGATCTACCACCATTGACTTTGCCTATGCGGTGCATACTGCTGTGGGAAATAAGATGGTGGGTGCCAGGGTGAATGGAAATCTTGTGAAGCTGGATTATCAGATCCAGAACGGTGACCGCATCGAGATTAATACGTCCCAAAACAGCAAAGGACCGAGCCGTGACTGGTTGTCCATCGTCAAAAGTACCCAGGCGAAGAACAAAATCAACCAGTGGTTCCGCAGCGAGTTCAAAGAAGAGAATATTGTCCGTGGAAAAGAGCTGCTGGCACAATATGCGAAAACCAAAAGTATTGATTTGTATAAGCTGGTGAAACCAGAATATACGGAAGCATGCAAACGAAAGTACGGATTCAAAGATTGGGATTCTGTCTGTGCCGCCATCGGTCATGGCGGTTTGAAAGAAGGACAGGTGATCAATAAATTACAATACGAGTACGATAAGAAGAACAAGAGAATCGTCTCGGATGAACAGGTGCTTGAGGTGATCGAGAGTGCCAAGGAGGCAAAGGCTGCCAAAATTGCCAGCCAGAATAGAGGTGTCTCCAAAAGTAAGAGTGGTATCATCGTAGAGGGACTGGATGATCTTGCAGTACGGTTTTCGCGATGCTGTAATCCAGTGCCAGGGGATGAAATTGTTGGATTTGTCACCAGGGGCCGGGGGGTTTCTATTCACCGAACGGACTGTGTCAATATGATTCATCTTCCAGTGGAAGAGAGGAATCGGTTGATCGAGGCAGAGTGGAGCGTGGAGGCGAAAAAGAGTCAGGATTTTTATCCAGTGGAGATCGTGATTTATTCCTACAATCGTAGTGGTGTCCTCTTTGATGTGTCCAGAATCTTTACAGAAAACGAAATTGATGTAAAATCGATGAATGTCCGTACTACAAAGCAAGAAAAGGCGACAATTGTAGTTGGATTCGAGACGAAAGGTGTAGAACAGTTGAATAAACTGGTGAAAAAGCTCCGTGGAGTGGAGAGTGTCATCGATATTGAAAGGCGTTCCAACGGCTGATCCAGTGGTGATTAGATGAAGTTGCTGAGGTGACAGGAATGGAGGTTTGAGATGATAATAAACGGAATTCAAATTGATTCTATCGTTGTAGGCGGAGTTGGTACAAATTGTTATATTGTGAGGCGGGAAAACAGTGATCAGTGCGTTGTACTGGACCCGGGATACAGCGGTAGAAAGATCGCCAGGTACATCCATAATGAGGGGTGTAAACTGGAGGATGTGCTTCTGACCCATGGACATTTTGACCATATGATGGGAGTGACATTTTTGATGGAAGAGGCAGGGGGCAGACTTTGTGCCTTTGAGGACGAGCAGGCGGTGTTAGAAGATCCCGGCATGAATGTAACGGCGATGGCGGGCAGCGCCATGACGCTGCAGGCAGATGTGTACTTCCGGGATGGACAGGTATACGAGACAGCTGGTATGAAGTTTACCGTAATCCATACCCCTGGGCATACCAAAGGGAGCTGCTGTTATTACTTAAAAGAAGAGGGGATACTGTTCAGTGGGGATACTTTGTTTCTGGAATCTGTCGGAAGAACGGATCTGCCTACCGGCAATGACCATCAGATCATAGAATCCCTGAAAGAAAAGGTGCTCACTCTTCCTGATGAAGTAAAAGTATTTCCGGGACATGGACCGGCGACGGAGATCGGGTATGAGAGGGAAAATAATCCCTATGCCATGATGTAAAGGACAGGGATTGTAACATGATTCATATAACCATCAAAGACAACGAATTTTCCTATGATCTGAGAGCACTTGCCATGGTGTTTTTTCCAGAAAAACAGTGTCAGGTAGAAGAAGATCCGGCACTGCTTATGAGGAAAGGATATACCATGATGATCCAAATTGATGGAGAAAAGCCCTCTGAGGAGTTTTTGCCCGCTCCCTATACAAAAAATGAAGTCAAGCAGAAGGCATACTATTATTTCAGCAGGGTTTCGGGCAGGACACAGCCATGGGGCATCCTGACGGGGATCCGCCCGGCTAAGATTCCCTTCCGCAGGATCCTTGAGGGGAAAGGACGGCAGGAGATACTCCGGGAACTGGAGGAAGAATATCTGTGCAGCAGGGCGAAAGCAGAGCTGGCGGTGGATGTGGCGGCTAAAGAAGTGTGGATCACCCAGGGTATGGATCACAGACACAGTGTCAGCATTTATATCGGTATACCTTTCTGTCCGAGTATCTGCGCCTACTGTTCTTTTTCCTCCTATCCGCTAAAGCAGTACGAAAACAAGACAGATCATTATCTGGATGCCCTGGAACAAGAGATCACCTATGTAGGAGAGCATCTGGGCGGGAGGAAGCTGCAGACAGTCTACGTCGGCGGCGGGACGCCTACATCTCTGACAGAAGCACAGCTGGAACGGCTGTTTGCCATGATCGAAGATCATTTTCCCATGGATGAAGTGCGGGAGTATACCGTGGAGGCGGGGCGGCCGGACAGCATTACCGAGGGAAAGCTGAAGTGTATGCGGAATCACCAGGTATCGCGGATCTCTATCAATCCCCAGAGCATGAAGCAGCACACGCTGGATCTGCTGGGAAGGAGGCATACCACGGAACAGATCCGGGACATATTCCGACTGGCGAGGAACCTTGGCTTTGATAATATCAATATGGATCTGATCCTGGGTCTGCCGGAGGAAACACTGGAAGATTTCAAATACACCCTGTCGGAAGTGGACCAGATGGGACCGGACAGCATAACGGTCCACACGTTGGTAATCAAACGGGCATCCCGCATCCGAAGAGAAAAGCTGGAACAGGGAGCTCAGATCAGTGAAGAGGATGCCTGTATTCCACAAATGCAGGAATATTCTGAGCGGTTCTGCCGGGAACACGGATATGAACCCTATTATATGTACCGTCAGAAAAACAAGGCGGTGACCAGCCGGAATACCAATCAGGAAAATGTGGCTTATGCCAGACCTGGTAAGGAGTGCATTTACAATGTGCTCATGATGGAGGAACTCCAGACGATACTGGCATTGGGATGCGGCGGCTCATCCAAGTACGTCTTCCATGATGAAGACAGGATGGAGCGGGTGAAAAATGTAAAAAGTGTTGATGACTACATAAGTAGAATAGATGAGATGATCCGGCGGAAACTTCCATTTTCGTCAGAATAAAATCCTGTCAAAGAAAAGGAAAAGAGGTAAAAAGATGGCGTTAAAAAAGAAACCAGTCACAGGGATGAAGGATATTCTTCCCAGGGAGATGGAGATACGTGATTATGTGATCAGGCTGATCAAGGAGACTTATGGGACCTATGGATTTTCTTCCATCGAGACTCCCTGTGTAGAACACATCGAGAGCCTGTGCAGCAAGCAGGGAGGGGAAAATGAAAAGCTGATCTTTAAGATCCTGAAGCGGGGGGAGAAGCTCAAGCTGGAAACCGCAGAATGTGAGGCAGATCTGGTGGACAGCGGCCTGCGGTATGATCTGACGGTGCCTCTCTCCCGATATTATGCCAATAACTCCAGTGAGCTGAGCGCTCCTTTTAAAGCGTTGCAGATGGGAAATGTGTGGCGGGCAGATCGTCCCCAGAGAGGTCGTTTCCGTCAGTTTATGCAGTGTGATATCGATATTCTGGGAGAGCCTTCTATCCTGGCAGAGATCGAACTGATTCTCGCCACCACCACTCTTCTTGGAAAACTTGACTTCAGAAATTTCACTATTCGTATCAACAACCGCAAGATGTTAAAGGCGATGGCAGCCTATTGTGGATTTTCCGAAGGAGAGTATGACAACGTGTTTATCATACTGGATAAAATGGACAAGATCGGTATGGAAGGGGTGCAGGAAGAACTTCTGGCTGCCGGTTATGAAAAGGAAGCGGTGGACCGGTGCATCGATCTGTTCCAGACAGTGACCAACGATATTGACGGCGTACGGTATCTCAAAGAGACGCTGGGAGATCATCTGGAAGCGGGAACAGCGGAGGATATGGAGACCATCATTTCCATAGTGGAAGAGACAAAAACTGCGGACTTTACAATGTGTTTTGATCCCACCCTGGTACGGGGCATGGGATATTACACAGGACCGATCTTTGAGATCTCCATGGATGAGTTCGGCGGTTCGGTGGGTGGCGGCGGACGCTACGATGAGATGATCGGGAAATTTATGGGAAATGACACTTGTGCCTGTGGGTTTTCCATCGGTTTTGAGAGAATTGTCATGCTGCTCCTGGAGCGGGAGTACACGGTGCCGTCAGCAGCTAAGAAAAAGGCGTATCTCATCGACAAGAAGGCAGGTCCGGAGAAGATGAAAGAAGTACTTTTGAAGGCGGAGAAGGAACGGGATGCCGGATACCGGATCAGCATCAATGTGATGAAAAAGAACAAAAAATTCCAAAAAGAACTATTGGCAAAGGATGGCTACACAGAGATCGAGGAATTCTTTGCAGATTAGCATTAGTTGGGGGCAAAATACCTTTTGACCCCAACGTCATTAATATATGAGCTAAAGGAGAATGACAATGGCAGAATCAATGAAGGGCTTGAGGCGCACCTGCCGGTGTGCAGAGCTCACGACAAATCATATCGGTCAGACCGTGACAGTGATGGGCTGGGTACAGAAGAGCAGAAATAAGGGCGGCATCATTTTTGTGGATCTCAGAGACCGCTCCGGGATCATTCAGCTGATCTTTGAGGAGAGCGATGCTGGGACGGAAGCCTTTGAGAAGGCAGCTAAGCTGCGTGCTGAATTTGTAGTGGCAGTGACAGGTGTAGTGGAAAAACGTTCCGGCGCTGTCAATGAAAATCTGGAGACCGGCGCCATCGAGGTGAGGGCTAAGGATATCCGGATTCTCTCCGAATCGGAGACGCCGCCTTTTCCTGTGGAGGAGAACAGCAGGACGAAGGATGAGCTCCGGCTGCGCTATCGTTTTCTGGATTTGAGACGCCCGGATCTTCAACGCAACCTGATCATGAGGAGCAGCATCGCTATGCTGACCAGGCAGTTTCTTGCGGATGAGGGATTTTTAGAGATTGAGACGCCGATGCTCACCAAGAGTACGCCGGAAGGGGCCAGGGATTATCTCGTTCCCAGCCGTGTGCATCCGGGGAACTTTTATGCCCTTCCCCAGTCGCCGCAGTTGTTTAAACAGCTTTTGATGTGTTCTGGCTATGACCGCTATTTCCAGATCACCAAATGTTTCCGCGACGAGGATCTGCGGGCAGACCGCCAGCCGGAATTTACCCAGATTGATATGGAGCTGTCCTTTGTGGATGAGGATGATGTAATCGATGTAAACGAACGTCTTCTCCAAAAATTGTTCCAGGAGATTCTCGGTGTGGAGCTGCCGCTGCCCTTCCCGCGTATGACCTGGCAGGAAGCCATGGACCGTTATGGTTCTGACAAGCCGGATACCCGGTTCGGCATGGAGTTAAAAGATGTGACAGAGACCGTGAAGGGCTGCGGTTTCGGCGTATTTGCCGGAGCGATCGAAGCGGGAGGTTCTGTCCGGGGAATCAATGCCAAAGGACAGGGGGCGATGCCCAGAAAGAAGATCGACGCCCTTGTGAATTTTGCCAAAGAATATGGCGCAAAGGGACTTGCCTATCTGTGTGTCAATGAGGATGGAAGCTATAAATCATCCTTTGCCAAATTTATGACAGAGGAAGAGTTGAGGGCATTGGTTGGTACCATGGAGGGAGAGCCAGGAGACCTGCTGCTTTTTGCCGCAGATAAAAATAAAGTGGTATATGATGTCCTTGGAAACCTCCGCCTGGAGCTTGCCAGAAAAATGGAGCTTCTGGATAAAAACGTATATCATTTCCTCTGGGTAACAGAATTTCCACTGCTGGAGTACAACGAGGATCTGGGACGCTATCAAGCGATGCATCATCCTTTCACGATGCCGATGGAAGAGGATCTGTCCCTAATCGATACAGACCCTGGAAAAGTACGGGCCAGAGCCTATGATATCGTACTGAACGGCACAGAGCTTGGAGGTGGTTCGGTGCGTATCCATCAGAACGATGTCCAGGAAAAAATGTTCCAGGCTCTTGGCTTTGACAGGGAAACGGCGTATGAGCAGTTCGGTTTTCTGCTGAATGCCTTCCAGTACGGAGTGCCACCTCATGCCGGACTTGCCTATGGTCTGGACCGTCTGGTAATGCTTATGGCAAAAGAGGACAACATCAGAGAAGTGATTGCCTTTCCTAAGGTGAAGGATGCTTCCTGTCTCTTGACAGAGGCGCCGAATGTGGTAGATGAGAAGCAGTTGGAAGAACTTGGTATTGATATCCGCCCGGAGACAAAAGAAGTGACGGAATCAATTAATAATAGATGAGGAGGTAGGTAACATGAGTGTGACAACAAGTAATTTTGGGACGACAAAGGATGGAAAAGAGGTAACACTCTATGCCATCGAAAACAAAAACGGAATGAAGGCAGAAGTGATTGATTATGGTGCCAATATTGTCAGTTTGTTTGTGCCTGATAAGGAGGGCAGGCTGGATGATGTGGTTCTCGGATTCGATGATGTGGCAGGCTATGAGGTGAATGGCTGTTTCTTTGGAGCCTTTATCGGAAGGCATGGAAACCGGATCGGGGACGCCAGATTTGAATTGAATGGTGTTGCTTATGAGCTGGAGAAAAACGATGGAGAGAATAATCTTCACGGCGGCACGCCGGGATATCATCAGGTGATGTATGAGGCGGCATCAATGGGCAACAGCGTGACATTTTACAGAGTCAGCCCGGATATGGAGCAGGGCTATCCAGGAAATCTGGAGATCAGTGTGACCTATACGGTGACAGATGACAATGAGCTCAAAATCAGTTATCTGGCAAAATCAGATAAAGATACACTATGCAATGTAACGAATCATTCTTATTTTAACCTCAAAGGTCACGATGGCGGGGAGATCACAGACCACAAGGTATGGATCCGGGCAAATGGTTTTACCGAGACTACGGATGATCTGATCCCCAATGGAAATATTGTGGATGTAACGGGAACACCAATGGATTTCCGTGAGAAAAAAGCCATCGGTGATGATATTGAGGCAGATTATAAGCCTCTTAAGATCGCTGGCGGCTATGATCACAATTTTGCGCTGGATAAAACTCCAGGCAAAGTTGAAAAGGTGGCAGAGCTTTCAGAAGAGACCACGGGGCGTAGGATGGAAGTCTATACAGATCTTCCAGGGATGCAGCTCTATACCGGAAACTTTATTGAGAAAGAAAATGGAAAAAATGGCACAGAGTATACAAAGAGAACCGGTGTATGTTTTGAGACACAGTTTTTCCCGAACTCTGTCAACGTGCCTGTTTTTGATTCCTGCGTACTGAAAGCCGGGGATGCTTTTGCCAGCACAACCATCTACCGGTTTTGTTAAAAATCATACTTCTTATATGTATAACGAAACAAGATGTGGGCGAATACTATAAGGATAAGGATACAAACCGAAGGAGAAAAGTTTTGAACAGTGTTTTGGGGAAATTGATCCAAAAGGAATTTGGGAGAAATAAATATAAAATATACTGCAGTAAGCTGGATCAGAAGGAATGCATGGATATCTTCTGTGACATTTATCTGGAATTGCACCGGATATCGGAAGAGAGTCTGAGCGACAGGCTGCTATGCCTGCTCCGGACCGTCCAGTTGTCGGTCAAGATCAGTCAGATATTTTTTTATATAACAGTTGGCTTTCTGGCGGCGGTACTCACTATGTCCATGATCCCGGTTTTGTTAGAGATCAAGGCGGTGGGGATCGGTGCTCTGACAGTTATGTATTTTTATAAACTGGCAGAGTATATGCGGAACCGTTACTGTGACCGGGATGTCCGTCTTGTTTTAATCTATAAAACAGCGTTATTTCATTTGCTGTCAGAGGAAGGGAAGTAGAAACGATGAAACGAACGCGGCTTAGGGATAGAGATCTTCCCGATTATACAAGGGGAGAAGAAATCTTTAATATGGTATCCCATATCGTGGGGGGAGCTCTTGCGATTGCAGCTTTGGTGCTCTGTGTGATATTTTCTGCCCTGGGAGGCGACGCCTGGAGTGTCGTTGCATCCGCTATATATGGAGCAATGATGGTGATTCTGTATACTATGTCCAGTATTTATCACGGGCTGACGTCTGAGATGGTAAAAAAAGTTTTTCAGGTGATCGACCACTGCACCATCTATTTTTTGATCGCTGGAACTTATACTCCGATCACTCTTGTGGGACTGCGTAGAGTAGATCCGGTTATTGGTTTTTTGGTTTTTGGCATTGTGTGGGGGTGCTGTCTGGTGGCGGCGACTCTTACTGCCATAGATCTCGAAAAATATAAAAAAATGGCGATGGCCTGCTATCTTGGCATGGGCTGGTGCATTATCTTCTTTATCCGGCCCACGATGCAGGTACTGGGGCCGGGAGGAATGGTGTATCTGATCACAGGAGGGCTCGCCTATACGATCGGTGCTGTGTTATATGGTGTGGGAAAGAGAAAAAGATATATCCACTCCCTGTTTCATCTGTTTGTGATCGCGGGAAGTGTATTGCATTTTTTTATGATTTTATTTTATGTGATCTAGTCCTGATTCGATGACACTGTCGAACTGGCAGGACGGTGTGCCCCAGGCACAGGAAGGAGTAAAAAATGGTAGTAGAACCAAAGGTAAAAGGTTTTATTTGTACGACAGCTCATCCCAGGGGCTGTGAAGAAAGTGTAAGAAGACAGATTGAAAGCACGAAAAAGTTCGGGCGGGCTGAGGGTCCAAAGAAGGTGCTGGTCATCGGATCTTCCACAGGTTATGGACTTGCTTCCCGCATTGCTGTGACCTATGGATATGGGGCAGATACCATTGGTGTTGCCTTTGAGAGAGAATCCAACGGCAAGAGGACAGCGACAGCGGGCTGGTATAATACCAAAGCGTTTGAAAAGATAGCCGGAGAGGACGGTTACTATGCCAAATCTTTTAATGGGGATGGATTTTCCAGAGAAATGAAGGATGAGGTGATCCAATGCATCAAAGAAGATTTTGGAAAAGTGGACATGGTGGTATACAGCATGGCGGCGCCGAGACGAACCCTGCCCAGTGGAATCACGGTTTCTTCTGTTCTGAAAACAGTGGGCGAGCCGTTTACCAATAAAACCCTTGATCTGCGTACCAATGAGATCAAAGAGGTTACGGTTCCTGAGGCAGATGAAGAGGAGATCAAGGCGACGATACAGGTGATGGGCGGAGGCGATTGGAGAGACTGGATTATGTCGCTCTATGACGCCGGAGTGCTGGCCGATGGCGCTGTGACCCTGGCATATTCCTACATCGGTCCAGTGGTGACTCATGCGATTTATAAAGACGGCAGTATTGGACAGGCAAAGAAGCATCTCTATGATACTTCCGTGGAGCTTATGAACAAATATAAGGACATTGGCCTGAAAGCGTACATATCGGTGAACAAGGCGCTGGTGACCCAGTCCAGTGCGGCGATTCCTATCGTTCCACTTTATATCTCCATGCTCTACAAGGTGATGAAAGAAAAAGGGCTTCATGAGGGCTGTATCGAGCAGATGAACCGTCTTTTTCTGGAAAAGCTCGCCGGCGGGGTGGTGCAGACGGACGAGGCGGGCCGGATCCGCCTGGACGATTATGAGATGAAGGAAGAGATTCAGAGCCAGATTGCCGAAGTGTGGGATGGTGTGGACACGGAATCCATCAAGGATCTGGGAGACATCAAAGGCTACTGGGACGAGTTTTATAATATGTTTGGATTTGGGTATGACAATGTAGACTACAGCGAGGATGTAGAGATCTAAAACGAAAAGAAGCTTTTCATAAAAAATGCCTGTCAGAAAGAAGAGGATGTTTGAAGTTTCCGGTTCTTTCTGACAGGTAATTTTGTTAGAAGGGGCAGGCGAAGCTGATTCGTTATAGGGCTGTGATGTTCACTAGCCCTGGTGGATGATGGTGCCGCATCTTTCGCTGACGGCGTCTGCTGCCTGTTCCAGTTTCCCGATCACAGCGGTGCGGTTTTCACCAGAGGTGACAAAGGATACGCTGGCGTCTATCTTAGGAAGGGTAGTGATGGGATCAAAATGACCTTCTTCCATTAGGGAGAGAGCTTCCCTGGTGGTGATCCCACCAATTGGTTTATCTCCCGCGGAGATCTGTTCGCTTCCCGTGAGGATCAGCAGGCAGGAGGCGTCAAGCATATCCGCCAGTTTGGCGGCAGTATAGTCTTTTT
This sequence comes from uncultured Eubacterium sp., assembly GCA_948848225.1. Classification (GTDB taxonomy): domain Bacteria; phylum Bacillota; class Clostridia; order Lachnospirales; family Lachnospiraceae; genus Eubacterium_F. Next base: position 34,225 of record CAQOJF010000006.1, on the reverse strand, counting down.
CTATGACTGCGCTGGCGCCTTTTAGCCGGGTGCCCTGCTGCATCACGGGAATTCCGCCGCCACCTGCGGCGATCACGATCTGTCCGGCATCTACCAGTGCTTTGATGGCATCAATCTCATAGATATCGACAGGGTGGGGAGAGGCAATGATTCTGCGCCAGGAGCCATTTTCACTGACAACGTGGTTGCCTTTTTCCTCTTCTGCCTTCGCCTCTTCTTCTGACATACAGCGGCCGATGACTTTGGTGGGGTGGTTAAATGCCTTGTCAAAGGGATCTACCCGCACCTGGGTGATGATTGTGGACACAGGCTTAAAGATGCCCCGGTTCAGCAACTCGGTGCGGATGGCATTTTGAAGATCGTATCCAATATAGCCTTGGCTCATAGCTCCGCATAAGGACATCGGCGCCACCGTGTAGCGGGGGTCGAGCCTGGAAAACTCTGTCATCGCCGTCTGGATCATCCCCACCTGGGGACCGTTGCTGTGGGTGATGACAATTTCATATTTCAATTCTGCCAGATCTGCGATAGCATCTGCTGCTTTCTTTACATTTTTTTGCTGCTCTGGAAAGGTCTCGCCAAAGGCGTTCCGACCGAGGGCAACAACAAGTCTCTGATTTTTCATAGAGTCTCCTTCCTGTTTGTATTGTGCCAAATGTCTTTTTCATAGTATACCAAACAACAGAAAAACAATCAAATTCTATTGAAAAAGAAGTTGAAAAAAAATGCCCGATGGGCTATACTAATCTTATATAGTTTTGGGTTTTTTTGGTGTCCTGAGATAAATCTAGAGAAGGTGTAAAGTTTTCGAGACTGGAGGGAGGTAGTCATGAAACTTGAATTTTTGGGGGCAGCTCACGAGGTCACTGGGAGCTGTCATTATCTGGAGATTGGGGATAAGAAACTCTGCGTGGATATTGGGATGGAACAGGGACGGGACTTGTTTGAAAACCAGGAAATTCCGGTAAATCCGGCAGATCTTGATTACATACTTTTGACGCATGCACATATCGACCACACGGGATTATTGCCGATGCTTTATGCCAGAGGATTCCGGGGACGGGTATTTACCACAAAGGCCACCGCTGATCTCAGCAGTATTATGTTGAGAGACAGCGCACATATCCAGCAGTTTGAGGCTGAGTGGAGAAACCGTAAGGCACAGAGAGCCGGAGGAGAACAGTACGTTCCACTTTATACGATGGAAGATGCCCTGGGGGCGGTGAGACTCCTGGTTCCCTGTGAATACGATCACAGAATTACGCTGTGTGAAGAGATCACAATACGGTTTACGGACGTAGGACATTTGCTGGGGTCTGCCTCCATCGAGGTGTTTGCCACAGAGGAGGGCCAGCATAGGATCATTGTATTTTCCGGAGATTTGGGAAATGTCAACAAACCGATCCTTAGAAATCTCACTTATACCAAAAGCGCGGATTTTGTTGTGATGGAATCTACCTATGGAGATCGTTATCATGGTGAGGCACCGGATTATGTGGGAGAACTGGCAGAGATCATAGAAAAAACTTTTGAGCGAGGTGGAAATGTAGTGATTCCCGCCTTTGCCGTGGGGCGGACACAGGAACTTCTTTACTTTATCCGTCAGATCAAAGAGCAGAAACTTATCCATACAAATTCGAACTTCGAGGTGTATGTAGACAGCCCTTTGGCGGTAGAGGCTACAAATATTTTTGGAAAAAATGTAGAGAATTGTTTTGATGATGAGGCGAGGGAACTGGTACAGAAGGGGATCAATCCCATCGGCTTCCCAGGTCTGAAGTTATCGATCACCAGCGACGACAGCAAGGCCATCAATCTTGACCAGAAGCCTAAAGTGATCATTTCTGCTTCCGGAATGTGTGAGGCAGGACGAATCCGGCATCATCTTAAACACAATCTTTGGAGAAAAGAGAGTACTATTGTCTTTGTTGGCTATCAGTCGGTGGGGACACTGGGCAGGTCGCTTCTGGAGGGAACGGACAGTGTTAAGCTGTTTGGAGAGACCATTGAGGTAAAAGCGGAGATCGTCAAGATTTCTGGTATCAGCAGCCATGCCGACAAGAAAGGGCTTCTCGACTGGGTAAGGGGCTTTCAGGAAAAGCCTCCGGTACAGGTATTTGTAGTACATGGAGAAGACCATGTCTGTGACAGCTTTGCCGGGTGCATAAGAGAGGAGCTTGGCATAGATGCAAGTGCGCCCTACAGTGGCAGCATCTTTGACCTGATACAGGGACAGTACGAGTACGAGGCTCCGCCGGTATATGCGAAGAAGAAGGATTCTGCAAAAAAACGTGCTTTGGATGTATTTGGACGGCTTGTGGCGGCTGGAGAACGGCTGCTGGCGGTGATCCGCAGGAACGAAGGGCTGAGTAATAAAGAAACCGCAAAGTTTACAGATCAGATCAATGCTTTATGCGATAAGTGGGATCGATAGAACGAAGGCCTGAATTAAAGAAACCGCAAAGTTTACAGATCAGATCAATGCTTTATGCGATAAGTGGAATCGATAGAACGAAGGTCTGAATAAAGTAAAGAAACTGCAAATTTACAGATCAGATCAATGCTTTATGTGATAACTAGAATCAATAGGAGGAATTGATTTTGAAACAAGAGGATAGTTCAGCTTTGGACCATAAAAACAGCCCATACGATTCCCTGACAGGATTGTATCATCTGGATACTTTTAAGACGAATATGAAACAGTATTTAAAAGAACAGGACTCAGAATCCCATCTCGCACTTCTCTATACGGACATCGCACACTTTGAAAGAATCAATAATCTATATGGAAGAGGTCTGGCAGACAGCCTGCTTCTGGAATTGTCCCGGGTGATATCGGAGATTGATTTCGGGCTGTGTCTCTACTGCCGGAGTGTGGCGGACCATTTTGTCATGCTGGTCAAATTTGAGGAGAAAAAAAAGCTGGATCATGCTCTGCAGCAGTTTTGTCAGGAATTTAACCGGCTGGCATTGGAGCGTTTTCCTGAGGCAGTTCCCCGATTGGGGATCGGAGCCTTTATCATTCATGACACCTCAGAGCCCATCGATGATATGGTGGAGAAAGCAAATGCGGCGAGAAAGAGTCTGAGAGGGAGATCTTCGGTGCGGGTTGCCTATTACAATCCGATTGATTTTGGAAAACACCGGAGAGCGAAGGAACTGGAAAAGAATATGGAGTATGCGCTGGCGCATAAGGAGTTTAAGGTGTATCTCCAGCCAAAGTACGACCTTGTGACGAAAAAAATGGTCGGAGCAGAAGCTCTTGTCCGCTGGGTGAAGGAAGATGGGACGATGATCTTTCCGGATGAATTTATCCCAGTATTTGAAAGAAATGGCTTTATCAAACAACTGGATCTCTATATGCTGGAGCAGGTGTGTGAAATGCTTCGCAGAAGACTGATAAATAATAAGATCTGCTTTCCTATCTCCATCAATCAGTCACGAGTCCTGTTAAATAGCGAGACCTATACCACGGATGTGGCAATGGTACTGAACAGCCATGATACGCCGCCGGATCTGATCGAGCTGGAACTGACAGAGAGAATTTTTTCGGATTCCCTGGATGAAATGGCAAAGATGATGTCTGTTCTTAAAGATTTAGGCATTCGGTGGTCCATTGATGATTTTGGAACGGGGTATTCCTCATTAAATCTTCTGAAAAAACTTCCGGTGGATATTATTAAGATCGACAAGGCATTTTTGGACGAGACAGAGACCTCGAATGTAAGCAAGATCATTATACGAAAAACCGTAGAACTTACCCAGGAACTGGATAAAATGGTAGTCTGCGAGGGCGTGGAGACAGAGGAACAGGCAAGTTATCTGAAAGCCATCCACTGTGATTTAGCCCAGGGATATCTTTATTCAAAGCCGATGCCAATGGAAGAATTTGAAAGATTGATGGATTCCACGGAGGTTGTGGCATAGATTTGTTTTTTACATAAAAGATTCAATATAGTGTGATTATGTAGTATCTGCGTGATGCTATCATATATATAAAAATTTTTAGGAGGTATTCATAATGAAGTTTTTTGTTGACACAGCAAAAATTGATGACATTAAGAAAGCTAATGATATGGGTGTAATCTGTGGTGTTACTACCAACCCGTCGTTGATTGCGAAAGAGGGTGGCAGAAGCCAGGAAGATGTTTTGAAAGAGATCGCTTCTATCGTGGATGGTCCCATCAGCGGAGAGGTAAAGGCAACAACTGTTGATGCAGAGGGCATGATCGCAGAGGGAAGAGAGATCGCTAAGCTTCATCCCAATATGGTAGTAAAGATTCCTATGACAGTAGAAGGACTGAAAGCTACAAAAGTACTTGCCAGTGAGGGGATCGATGTAAATGTTACCTTGATCTTCACTGCGAATCAGGCACTTCTTGCAGCTAAGGCAGGCGCTGCTTACGTATCTCCGTTCCTGGGACGTCTGGATGACATTTCTCAGGCCGGAATCGATCTGATCGAGACTATTTCCGCTATTTTCGCCAATTATCCAGATATCGATACGGAGATTATCGCAGCCAGCGTTCGTAATCCGATCCATGTAACGGACTGTGCCCTCGCTGGAGCAGATATCGCTACTGTTCCATATGGAGTAATCGAGCAGATGACCAAGCATCCTCTGACGGATCAGGGTATTGAGAAGTTCCAGGCAGACTATAAAGCGGTGTTTGGCGAATAAACAGGATGAAATGCTATACACCGCTTTGGCGGTTGTTCGGGGAATAAAATGTCCCTGTAATCGTGAAAATTAAGAAATCATTATAAAAGGAGTAAAAACTATGAATACGTTAGAGCTGAAAAAAATGGCTAACGAAGTTCGTAAAGGTATTGTGACCGCTGTGCACAGTGCGAAGTCCGGTCATCCGGGTGGCTCACTTTCCGCAGCAGATATTTATACATATCTTTTCTTTGAGGAACTGAATATTGATCCGAAGGATCCACAGAAAGCAGACAGAGACCGCTTTGTGCTCAGCAAAGGACATACGGCGCCGGGATATTATTCTGTACTGGCAAACAGGGGATTTTTCCCGGTGAAAGACCTTGAAACCCTTCGTCATACAGGATCTTATCTGCAGGGGCATCCGGATAAAAAACATATTCCGGGTGTGGATATGTCAAGTGGGTCTCTGGGACAGGGAATTTCCGCTGCTGTAGGAATGGCATTGTCAGCAAAACTTAGTGGAGAGGATTATCGTGTGTATACCATGCTTGGAGATGGAGAGATCCAGGAAGGACAAGTATGGGAGGCAGCTATGTTTGCCGGACATCGTAAACTGGACAATTTTGTTGCCATCGTGGACAACAATGGTCTTCAGATCGACGGAGATATCGCAGATGTATGTTCTCCTTATCCCATCGATGAAAAATTTAAGGCATTTAATTTCCATGTGATCAACGTGGATGCCCATGATTTTGACGCATTGAAAAAAGCATTTGATGAGGCGAAAGCAACTAAGGGACAGCCGACTGCGATCATTGCCAAGAGTGTAAAGGGCAAAGGCGTATCCTTTATGGAAAATCAGGCAAGCTGGCATGGTGCAGCTCCGAATGACGAGCAGTATGCACAGGCTATGGCAGACTTAGAGAAAGTAGGTGAATCCCTGTGAGTGAAGTAAAAAAGATTGCGACTCGTGAGAGTTATGGAAATGCCCTGGCAGAGCTGGGAGCAGAATTTGAGAACCTGGTTGTTCTGGATGCGGATCTTGCCGCTGCTACAAAGACGGGAGTGTTCAAGAAAGCATTTCCTGACAGACACATTGACTGTGGTATCGCAGAGTGCAATATGATTGGCATTGCAGCGGGACTTGCCGCTACCGGTAAGATTCCTTTTGCTAGTTCTTTTGCTATGTTTGCGGCAGGACGTGCTTTTGAGCAGGTTCGCAACTCCGTTGCCTATCCGAAGCTGAATGTAAAGATCGGAGCTACCCATGCAGGTATCTCCGTAGGAGAGGATGGGGCTACCCACCAGTGTAATGAGGATATCGCCCTGATGCGAACGATCCCTGGAATGGTAGTTCTGAATCCATCGGATGACGTGGAAGCAAAGGCAGCAGTACGGGCGGCTGTCGAGCACGAGGGTCCGGTATATCTTCGTTTTGGACGTCTCGCAGTACCTGTGATCAATGACAAGCCGGATTATAAGTTTGAGATTGGCAAAGGTGTTGTACTTCGTGAGGGTAAGGATGTAACGATTATTGCTACTGGGCTTCCTGTATCCGAGTGTCTGGGGGCAGCGGATAAGCTGGCTGCTGACGGCATCGATGCAAAAGTGATCAACATTCATACCATCAAACCGCTGGATGAGGAACTGGTTCTGGCAGCAGCCAAAGAGACCGGTAAAGTGGTAACGGTAGAAGAGCATTCTGTGATCGGTGGCCTTGGCAGCGCAGTGTGCGACGTGCTTTCTGAAAAATGCCCGACCAAAGTAATGAAGATCGGTATCAATGACACCTTTGGAGAATCTGGTCCTGCTGTTGAACTGGTTAAAAAATATGGTCTTGACGCAGACAGCATCTATGCAAAGGTAAAGGATTTTGCCAAATAAAAGAGACTAGTTATCAATAATCATTATACTAGTATGAAACAAAAGCAATGGGGATTATGTTTCGAACCGAATCATAGTCCCCATTGACATAGCCTGGCGGCGGGGAACTGGTTTCCATTTTGCGCCGCCAGATTATACAAAAGAAGAGGATGTAACGGTTATGAATCATTCATTATATCAGCTATGTTGGATCTTTGTCGTTTATTCTTTTATCGGCTGGTGTGCCGGCGTCATCGTTAATGCAGTACAGAAGAGAAAGTTTATCAACACGGGGTTTATGTCCCTGACCTTTTGTCCAGCCTATGGTCTGGGTGCTGTGTTATATTCTATCTTCCTTACGGAACTCCGGGGAAACTGGTTATTTTTATTTGTGGCTGGTGCAGTGGTGGGAGCGGTGCAGTGTATTCTGACAGGTGTTGTGCTACAGCGGATCTTTCACCGACGATGGTGGGATTACAGCAAAAAAAGGTTTCAGTTTGACGGATATCTGCATATCGGACATCTGATCGCTTTTGGAGCCTCTGCTTTGTTTATTTTCTGGGTTGGGAATCCACTAATTTTTCTGGTTTTGTCCTGGATGCCAAAATTCATCGGTCATATTTTCTTGTTAGGAATTCTTGGCATTATGCTTATTGACTGTATTGTGTCCAGTGTGGCTGTCCTACAGCTGAAGATCCGCCTGCGCCCTATGGAGCAGTTCACGGAAAGTATGCAGAAAGTGACAAATGAATTGGGAGACGCACTGACTGTACGGATCCAGAGACGTATGCTGCGGGCGTATCCCAATCTGGAGTCAGAAAAGTCCAGGGAACCGGAGCGGACAAAGCAAAACTCAGTTGTCTTTGCAAAGGGATGTTGTTTTTATAAACTGGTGTGGCTTTTTCTCATAGGGGCATTTCTCGGAGATATTGTGGAGACCATATTCTGCTATCTTACGGATGGGGTGTGGATGAGCCGGAGCAGTGTTGTATATGGACCATTTAGTTTTGTCTGGGGAATTGCCTGTGCCCTGCTGACGGGACTTCTTTATAAATACAAAGATAAAAACGACCGATATATGTTTTTTGCCGGAACCGTGCTGGGGGGCACATACGAATATATGTGCAGTGTTTTCACTGAAATCGTATTTGGAACCGTATTCTGGGATTACAGTGATATTCCTTTTAATCTGGGAGGAAGGATCAATCTGCTCTATTGCTTTTTCTGGGGAATTGCTGCTGTGGTCTGGTTCAAAGGGATCTATCCAAAGCTCTCTGCGCTGATTGAGAAAATCCCCCAAAGGACAGGAATCGTTATTACCTGGCTGTGTATTGGCTTTATGTTAATAAATGCAGCATTGTCTGGGATGGCGCTGTCAAGATATGACGAAAGGCAGAGGGAGGACATCGTTCAGCAGACAGAGGAGGCGGATTCACTGAGTCGTTTTCTGGATAAGCATTTTCCCGATGAAAGAATGGAACGGATCTATCCAAATGCGAAAACGGTAAATGAGGAAAGATAGAACCAGTGTACTTGAAAAGAAAAAGGGAGTGTGTGTGAACTTGAAATTTTTTACATGTATGCCATTAAAGAAAAATCAAAGATATGAAGTGACCGTGCCGGGTTCTAAGAGCATTACGAACCGGGCGCTTCTTTTGGGAGCACTAAGCAGCGGGAGAACCGTCTTAAAGGGTGTTCTTTTCAGTGACGATTCCAGAGTGTTCATGCAGGCGCTGAAAGAGATCGGTTTTTTTGTGGATATTCAGGAAGAGGAAAAGATGGTGATCATCGAAGGAATGGGGGGAGAGATTCCGGGAGATGGGACAAAGGAAAGAACCGTGTACGTGGGAAGTGCGGGAACTGCCGCCAGGTTTCTCACAGCGATGCTGGCACTGTCCGGCGGGAGATTTCTGGTGGAGTCCTCGGAACAGATGAGGGCAAGACCGATGAAGCCCCTGCTTCTGGCGCTGGAGGAGCTGGGGACAGAGTTTGAATATCTGAAAGAGCCTTATGCTTTTCCTTTCCGCATCCTGGAAAGGAGATCCCGGGAGAGTTCAAGATCGCCAAAGAAATCTCCTATGATAGACCTGAATATTGATCAGAGCAGCCAGTTTTTGAGCGCCCTGCTTTTGAGCGGTGTCATGTGCCATAAAGGATTGGCGATTCGTCTGACAGGAACACGAAGTGCGAAAGCTTATGTGAATATCTCCATGAAGATGATGGCAGAGTTTGGCTGTGAGGTGGAGCAGATCGAGGAAGATACCTATCGTGTACTGCCGGGGCAGCAGTACCAGGCAAGAGAATATCAGGTGGAACCGGATGTATCCGCAGCGTGTTATTTTTATGCCATAGCAGCAGTGACAGAGAGTGAGGTAAAGGTAAAGCACGTACACAGTAGTACCACTCAGGGAGATATCCATTTTCTGAAAATTTTACAGAAAATGGGATGCCAGCAGAGAGAAGAGGAGGACGGCATCGTCGTAGCTGGAGCTCCGTTAAAAGGGATTCATGTGGATATGGGGGATTTTTCCGACCAGACCATGACACTGGCTGCCATCGCTCCCTTTGCTGAGGGGGATACAGTTATCGATGGCGTAGGGCATATCCGGGGACAGGAGTCCGACCGGATCCGGGGCATCGTCACGGAGCTTGGCAGGATGGGGATCCAGTGTGAGGAACAGCAGGATGGACTGACGATCCATCCCGGTGAGGTCCGTCCGACGGTGGTTCAGACCTATGAGGACCACCGGATGGCGATGGCATTTGCTGTCACCGGATGCAGGGCTGCAGGGATCGTTATAGACGATCCGGGGTGCTGCCGCAAAACCTTTGAAAATTATTTTGAAGTGTTGACAAGTCTTAATTTAACATCTAATATAAAAGAATGACAAAAAAAGTTGTTAGTACAATGAATGGAGAGTAGTATGAAAAAGTTGACCGAACAGTTAGAAGAGATTGTAAAAGCCGGCTTTGAGCGGGCAGGTTATGACAAAAAGTACGGATTTATCAGTATTTCCAATCGTCCCGATCTGTGCCAGTACCAGTGCAACGGTGCGATGGCGGCGGCAAAGGAGTATCACAAAGCACCGATTCAGATCGCCGGGGATGTGGTAGAAGGATTAAGAGAGAATTCTGCCTTTGAAAAGATTGAGGCAGTCAACCCTGGTTTCATAAATATTACAGTAAGTGGAGAATTGCTGAGACAGGCAGGTGTTCAAATGATGACACAGGAGCGGTTTGGCCTTGAGAGGTCAGCAGAACCGAGATCCGTGGTGATCGATTACGGTGGGCCGAATGTAGCGAAGCCCCTTCATGTAGGGCATCTCCGTTCTGCTATCATCGGAGAGAGCATCAAGAGGATTTACCGTTTTATGGGAGATCATATCCTGGGTGATGTGCATCTCGGTGACTGGGGGCTTCAGATCGGTCTGATCATCACAGAGCTGAAAAAGCGTCAGCCGGAGCTTCCGTATTTTGATGAGAGCTTTGAAGGGGAATATCCGGAGGAAGCGCCTTTTACGATATCGGATTTGGAAGAGATCTATCCCTATGCCAGCGGGTATTCCAAGGAACACGAGGATTATCTGGTTGAGGCGCAGGAAGCGACGGTAAGCCTTCAAGAGGGTGTCCGGGGATACCGTGCCCTCTACGATCATATTCTGAACGTATCCATTGTAGATCTAAAGAAAAATTATGACAAGTTAAATGTTGAATTTGATCTGTGGAAAAAGGAGAGCGATGCCCAGCCTTATATCCCGGATATGGTGGAAAAGATGAAGGCAGATGGTCTTGCCTATATGAGTGAGGGAGCGCTGGTGGTGGACGTCACAGAAGAGGGCGACAAAAAAGAGCTTCCACCATGTATCATCCTGAAATCCAATGGGGCTTCTTTGTATTCCACCACAGATCTGGCGACTATCGTGGAGCGGGAGAAGCTGTTCGCTCCAGATGAGATCATTTATCTGGCGGATAAACGTCAGACCATGCATTTTACCCAGGTGTTCCGTGTGGCGAAGAAGGCAGGGCTCACTGGTGATGACACGGAGCTTGCATTTATCGGCTTTGGCACGATGAACGGTAAGGATGGAAAGCCTTTTAAGACGAGGGATGGCGGGGTTCTGCGATTAGAGACACTGCGAGAGGATACCAGTGCAGAAGTGTATAAAAAGATCCAGGAAAACCGTGATTATGAGGAGGCAGAGGCGAGGGAGATCGCAGAAAAGGTCGGTCTCGCGGCGATCAAGTACGGAGATCTGTCCAATCAGGCGTCCAAGGATTATATATTTGATATGGAGCGTTTTACCTCCTTTGAAGGAAATACAGGACCATATATTCTTTACACTATCGTCCGCATCAAATCGCTGCTGGTCAAATATGAACAGGCAGGGGGGACGGTATCCCCCACAGGTGAATCGGAGAAACTTTTGGCGCCGGTTCAGGACAGCGAAACTGGCTTATATCTGACACTGTGCAAATTTGCAGATACGATGGAAGCTGCCTACAGCGAGAGGGCGCCTCATAAGATCTGCCAGTTTGTCTATGAACTGAGTGAGAGTTTTAATCGTTTTTATCATGAAAATAAGATTCTGGCCAATGAAGATGAAGAAAGAAAGGCTTCCTATATTCAGCTGCTTGTGCTGGTGAAAAATGTACTAGAACAATGTATTGAATTGCTCGGTTTCAGCGCACCAGACCGGATGTAACCCGGCGGTCAAATGAATATTACTAAGATGGAAGAAATGGGGGAATAGGATGTATCGGGACGTGTCAAGATTAATCATGTATGGAAATATCAGCAGGGATTCGGTGTTGATGAAGCTAAGCGGGATCTTTAAGAAGATTTCAGAAGACAGTGAGATTTATGCTGGCAGAGAAACTTACGTGAGGGAGATGTATGATCAGGTTTACCGGCTTCTGGATATCGCCACCAGATACGGTTTCGATAACAACCTGTGGCAGTGTTATATCGCATATCTGCTTGCTGTCAATGAAAATCCCTTTAGTGTGATCTGCGAGAAAGTGGGGGTGGATCACGAAAAGGAGGATTCTGCCAGCGTGAACCGGATTGTAAAACAGGATATGCAGTGCTTTTACCATTTGTTCCATTATGATTTTTCAGAAGTGGAGGAACTTCTGGAGGTAGAGTGCTTTTCTATTCTGACCAGTTACCGCTCGATGGCGAAGGATGAGAATACCTACAATAAAAGTGTCAGCGAGAAGGTGAAGGAACTGGCGAGGGAGCTTTCTGAAGCTCCAGATGGGGATGGTTTTTTTCGGGTTCTGACGGATTTCTATAAAAAATACGGCGTAGGTAAATTCGGATTGAATAAAGCGTTCCGGGTGAAACACGATGAGTCCGGTGAGATGGTGCTGGCACCCATCACCCATACCAGTGAGGTGACATTGTCCCATCTGGTGGGATATGAGATCCAGAAACAGAAGCTTATCGATAATACAGAGGCTTTTGTGGAGGGGAGAAAGGCGAATAACTGTCTGCTGTTCGGTGACAGCGGCACTGGAAAATCTACCTGCATCAAGGCCATCCTCAATCAGTATTATGACCGTGGGCTCCGGCTGATCGAGATCTATAAACATCAGCTTCAGGATCTCTCCAGCATAATTGAGCAGGTGAAGAACCGGAACTATAGATTTATCATATATATGGATGATCTCTCTTTTGAAGAGTTTGAGATTGAATACAAATACCTGAAGGCAGTGATCGAGGGTGGGATGGAGGTGCGTCCGGACAACGTGCTGATCTATGCTACCTCAAACCGCCGGCATTTGATCCGTGAGACCTGGAGTGACCGTTCGGATATGTCCAGGGATGAACTCCATCACTCGGATACAATGCAGGAAAAACTTTCCCTGGCGGCCCGTTTTGGCGTAACTATCAATTTTTCCAGCCCGTCGAAAAAAGAGTTTGAGGAGATCGTCCTGGGGCTGGCAGCGGAGCACCCGGATATCCGCCTTACCAATGAGGAACTGCTGATGAAGGCGAATGCCTGGAGCGTGAGAAACGGCGGTTATTCTGGAAGAGTGGCGGAGCAGTTTATCACTTATTTAAAATCCGTAAAAGCTTAGAAAGGAAATTATAAATGTTCGAGAGATTTTTCCCAGATGAGTCGGTATCATCCACTTATGATATTGATTTTCAGAGTTTGTATGAGGAAGGATACCGGGGAATCCTGTTTGATATTGACAATACACTGGTGGAACATGGAAAGGGCGCCAGCGACCAGGCGCTGGATCTGTTCCGCCGGCTGGAGGAGATGGGATTTCAGTGCTGTCTGATCTCCAACAATAAAAAACAGCGGGTCAGCAGTTTTAACGAAAAGATTGGCGCCCATATGATCTTCAACGCCCATAAGCCCAGAAGAAAAGGCTATCGCGAGGCCATGGAGATGATGGGGACGAACAAAGAAAACACGCTTTTTGTGGGGGATCAGCTCTTTACGGATATATGGGGGGCAAAACGCATCGGGATACGGAATATCCTGGTGAAACCCATCAATAAAAACGAGGAGATTCAGATCGTTCTTAAACGGTATTTGGAAAAAATTATATTAAAAGAATATCGTCAGAAAAAGAAGGACAGAAAAAATGAAAAGAATGGAAAGAATATTACTTGCTAGGCAGCTGGACGGTATACTGGTCAGCTCATCGGCGAATATGAGAAGTTCCGTCGGGTTCCGGGGAGAGGGGATTATTTTTGTTTCCAGGAACAGACCGCTGGTGTTTACGGACTCCCGCTACACCATCGCGGCGAAGGAGGAATGTCCGGAAGCGGATGTGATCCAATATAAAAAAAATATCTATGAGAGCTGGCTCACGGAGCTGCTGGAACGTCTGGGCAGGGAGGCAGTGGTAGGGATGTCCATCGGATTTGAAGATGAGACCATGACGGTTCAGACTTATCAGACGATACATGCACTTTTAAAAAAGCATGAGCTGGAAAATATGACATTAGTGCCTCTCCATAAACAACTGGATCAGCTCCGTCAGGTGAAGACGGAACAGGAACTTTTGGATATAGAGAAGGCAGAGCAGATCGGCGACAGCGCATTTGCCCGGATCGTTGATAAGATCAGGGATAGCCGGAGCCAGGGAGTAAACATTACGGAAAAACAGGTGGCGGCATATCTGGAGTTTTACATGAAAGAAATGGGGGCAGAGGGCACCAGTTTTGACACTATCGCTGCCAGCGGAATCCATTCTTCTATGCCCCATGCTATACCCACTGACAAGGTGCTAGAAGAAGGGGATTTTCTGACGATGGATTTTGGATGTCGAGTAAACGGATACTGCTCGGACATGACCCGCACGGTGGTGATAGGTAAAGCAGGCGAACGACAGAGAGAGATCTATGATGTGGTACTGCGGGCACAGACAGCGGCGATCCAGGCGGTGAAGCCGGGGATAAAAGGCTGTGAGGTAGACGCGGTGGCGAGGAATATCATCCGGGAGGCAGGCTATGGAGACTGCTTTGGCCACAGCCTGGGTCATAGTGTGGGATTGATGATCCATGAGACGCCCTGTTTTTCACCGAAAGATGAAACGGTTCTGGAGCCGGGGATGGTCATCACCGTGGAGCCGGGGATCTATGTGGAAGGTTTTGGGGGCGTGAGGATCGAGGATGTGGTGGCGGTCACAGAGGACGGTTGCCGGAATTTGACCCATTCTCCCAAGGGATTGATGGAACTGACATAATTGGAGAAAGAGAGATAGACAGGATGAGGCGACCAGGGATCTGTATTCCAATCACGGATACAACAAGAGACAGGATAATTCGGCGGGCAAAAGAGTTTGCGGTTCTGCCGGCGGAGCTGGTGGAATGGAGGGTGGATTTTTTTGCCGGATATGAAAAGGAAATAATCAGTGTATTGAGAGAACTCCGAGAGGTTCTCCGGGAGAAAAAACTTATCGTTACTTTGAGGACAGTACAGGAGGGCGGCGAGGAAAACGGGAGTCGTTTTGGCTACACCGCCCTGTTAAGTGATGTGGCGGCAAGTGGTCTTGCGGATTATGTGGATGTGGAGATTCACAGGGATCCCGATGCGGTGCAAGCCGTGATCCGGGCAGCAGAACAGAGCGGTACCAAAATTATCGGATCTTTTCATAATTTTACACAAACTCCTTCCGAAGAAGAGATCCTACATATTTTGGAGGAGGCAAAGACTTGTGGTGCAGACATAGGAAAAGTTGCATGTATGCCTTCTACAGAAGTAGAAGATGGGCGTGCAGATGCGGTGCGTCTGCTGGCAGCGACGGAGCAGATGAAGGAAAAATATCCCGACTTTCCGCTGATTACCATGTGTATGGGAGAGGCAGGAAAGATGACGAGACTGTATGGGGGCCTGTATGGTTCCGAGGTCTCTTTTGGCTGCGTGGGCAGGGCATCCGCACCGGGACAGATCGAGTTATCTGAAATGAAAGAGGTATTTGACAAACTATATTCTGGCAAAAGACACATTGCCCTCATCGGTTTTATGGGAGTGGGAAAGTCCACTGTCTCCAGGGCGCTTCATCGTCTCAGCAGAAGGCCGGAAATTGATACCGACCAAAGGATCGTAAAACAGCAGGGGTGTCCCATCTCTCAGATCTTTGAGGAGAGAGGCGAACTGTATTTTCGGCAGCTGGAGACAGATCTCATCGACGGACTGGCGACAATGGAGCCAGGGATCATATCCTGTGGCGGCGGTATGGCGCTCCGGGATCTCAATGTGAAAAAACTGCGGGCCATCGGCGAGATTGTATTTTTGACAGCAGAGCCAGAGACGATCTATGAGCGGGTGAAGAACAGCACGGACCGCCCCCTGCTTAATGGAAATATGAATGTGCCTTTTATCCGGGAATTGATGGAAAAGCGCCGTCCGTTTTATGAAAAAGCAGCCACTGTCACCGTTTCTACCGATGGAAAGAGCGCGGAACAGATCGCCAGGGAGATCTTGTCAGCCGTTTCATAAGGCACAGTTGCGGCATGTCATTTTTGATGAGGAAGAAGGTTGGAATAAGGTGGTTGGAAATAAATTGGAAACCGAGAAAATTTCTCTTGAAAAATGATTCAAAATATAATAGAATAGTGCTTAGATGTATTAAATTGTATAGAACGAAATAACAAAAGTATTCTGTACGCAAAAAGCAGGAGGAACTGAATATGATTTCAGCAGGAGATTTTAAAAATGGATTGACCATCGAGATAGATGGAACTGTATTTCAGATCATTGAATTTCAGCATGTTAAGCCGGGCAAGGGTGCAGCATTTGTTCGTACCAAGCTTAAAAATGTTGTAGATGGCGGTGTTGTGGAGAAGACTTTCCGTCCGACAGAAAAATATCCCCAGGCCCACATCGACAAAAAAGAGATGCAGTATCTGTACGCAGAGGGTGATATGTATAATTTCATGGATATGGAGACATATGACCAGATCGCGCTGGCAGACGATGCCATCGGCGATGCAATGAAATTTGTAAAAGAAAATGATATGGTAAAGATGGTATCTTACAAAGGAAATATCTTTTCTGTAGAGCCGCCGATGTTCGCGGAGCTGGAAGTTACAGAGACCGAGCCTGGAGTGAAGGGTGATACGGCGACAAACGTGACAAAGCCGGCTACCGTAGAGACGGGAGCACAGGTAAATGTTCCTATCTTTGTAAATCAGGGTGATGTGATTCAGATCGATACCCGTACCGGAGAGTATTTGAAGAGAATCTGATGCTTTACAGCAAATAATAATAGGAATTTATCCGGGAAATTAGAATAATAGAGAATATGAGTTTTTTCAAGAGGGCTGTAGAACGGCTCTCTTGATTTTGGTTTTAAGGCAAAAATCTAAAAAACCGTATGAAGTGGTTTTTAAAACCAAATCGTAGAGGATCGTATTTTATTTTGGAGGAGATTTCATGGCAGTTAAGATTATCGGAACAGGGAGTTATTTACCGAAGAATGTAGCGGATAATCAGTTTTTATCCACCATCGTGGATACCAATGATGAATGGATCAGCCAGCGGACAGGAATCAAGGAACGTCATTTGTCCAGCGGAAGCAAGGAGGGAACCTCCTTTATGGCGATCGAGGCGGCCAAGGCGGCTCTTGATAATGCGGGAATAACGCCGGAGGATCTGGATCTGATCATTGTGGCAACGGTGTCAGCTGACACCTACGTTCCCAGTACTTCCTGTCAGGTGCAGGGGGAGATCGGTGCGATCCGTGCCACCTGCTTTGATTTGAATGCTGCTTGTTCTGGCTTTTTATTTTCGATGAATACGGCAAATGCCTATCTTGAGATGGGGATGGCGAAGACGGCATTGATCATTGGCGCGGAGACGCTGTCCCGCGAGGTGGATTGGTCAGACCGCAGTACTTGTATTCTCTTTGGTGACGGTGCCGGCGCTGCCGTGTTGAAAAAAGTGGAGGGCGAAGGCGGGATCCTTGCCAGCGTTACCGGTTCCGATGGAACCCAGGGAGATGTCCTCACCTGTAAGGGCAGAGGGATCCAGAATCCATTCTATAAGAGTAGAAGGAAAAAGGATTATATCCAGATGCAGGGGCAGGCGGTGTTCCGTTTTGCGGTGTCAACTGTCCCCAAATACATCAAACATATTTTAAAAAAGACAGAGCTGGAGCCGGATGATATCAAATACTACATCTTGCATCAGGCAAACCGCAGGATCTTAGAGCTGATCGCAAAGAGGCTAAAAGTGGATATGGATAAAATACCGATGAACCTTGACCACTATGGCAATACATCTTCGGCAAGCATTCCGATTCTTTTGGATGAGCTCAACCGCAATGGTCTTCTGGAGGAGGGAGATAAGATTGTTCTCTCTGGTTTTGGCGGTGGTTTGACCTGGGGAGCGACGCTGGTAGAGTGGTAAAACTGAGATTGTGTATTAGTGCTATTGAGCTAGCTTGACAGCGAAACAGGGTTCAAATTCACGCCGTCAAGCTAGCCCCTAACGGAGCCCTGCGGCATGTCCGCAGGGCAAAATAATTTACGCAAAGGTAAAGTGAGAATATCTGCGAGCTTGCCCGCAAGAAATTCGAGCGGTCTCGCGAAGGATAACGCTCGGGGTTTGGAGGGAAAAAATATGAGTAAGAAATTATTAATTCAAGGGGCGATAGAAAGTGAGATCTGCTGGTATCTGGAGCAGGAATGTTTTCAGAAGGCAGAAAAGACCACCAGAAATGGTTTTCTTTTCTATCGGACAGAACAGGAAGGCAGGGAGATTCTTCTGCAGCTGACTAAAATGGGAACGATATATGCAGCTATCGCCACCATGACGGCTATTTATGAATTTCAACCGGATATTATTATCAATCAGGGAACTGCTGGAGCTCAGGTGGATACGTTAAAAAGCGGAGACCTGGTGATCGGCAGCCAGGCAGTCAACGTACATTCCCTGGAGATGCCAAAGCGTGATTTTGGAGAGGGCATGGCGCCAGAAGAGTGGCTGAAGATGGAAACAGAGTATGTTGCTGCGGCTCCAGAACTGGTTCAGAAGTTTGAACAGGAGATCGGGCAGGAGACCAGGACTGGAAAGGTGGTTTCAGGAATTCTTGGGACGGGAGATCTGTTCAGCAAGGAAAAGGACAGGATTCAATGGTTGCATGACACATTTGGCCATCTCAGCGAGGATATGGAATCTTTTGCGGTGTATAAGACATGCCAGGAATGCGGCGTACCCTGTGTGGCGTTGCGGGTGATCTCGAACAACGAACTTTTGAATGAGGATTATGACAAGCGGACATCTTTGGAGCTGCAAAGAGTGGTCTGGGAGACAATAAATCATTGTACATTTTAACATAATACGGTATAATGAAACTATAAAGGATTTGGAGGTAAAAGACAGAGTGAAAGATATTTTATGCTATACTAGAAAACCAATTGACGAGTTTTATTATGATCCCAAACTGGCTTACAGCATGCACCTTGCCCTGAGAGAAGAGGGGAAATTTCATGCCCTCAATCACAATTCGGGTGTGCTGTTCGCCAAGGCGACGGAAAATGAAGATGGTTCGCTGAATGCAAAAAGCATCCGTAATCCCTATTTGTTTGTGATGCGGGATGGTACATACGGAGTATTGGCGGTGCGGGTAGACGGTGACGGCGGTGAGGATGTGGAGAGTACTGGCAAGGCCATATTTTTTACCAGTCACGATCTGTTGGAGTACAAAGAGGAAGGGCTTCTGCCTCTGTGCGAGGGCGCGGTGGATCGGGTGGTGTGCAGCTATGATCCGGGGAAAGAGATGTATGAAATAAGCTGGTGCCAGTCAGACAAGCAATGGTACAGGGCAGAGCTGAAACACATAGAATGCATGGATAAAAGGATCACAGGTGTGAAAGTAGATGAGTTGATTCTACCAGCAGTGGAGACAGAGATCGAGGGAGCAGTCGCAGGAAATGTTATTTCCATACCAGATGAGACAGCAAAGCGATTACAGCAGAAACTGCTGCCCCCCAGACATATAAAGACGGAAGTACCAGAAGAAGTACAGGCGGCCAGCCGGGAACAGCTGGAGCTGGTCTGGGCGAGGGCACTATACAGCGACGGGACAGAAGCGTTAAAGCGGGTGGACTGGAATATGGATTCCATCGACTGGAGCCGTCCGGGAGTATATGAGGTAGAGGGGAAACTTCATCAAGATCATTTTCCCTTTCCTATGGCGGAGGACAGGGCGGATCCCTGCATTACATATTGGAATGGAAAATATTATTTTATCGCTACCAATGACGCGGACAAGAACCACACTTTGTATGTAAGAGAGGCGGATACCATACCAGGACTGGTAGAGGCAAAAGAGCATTTGATCCTGGATTCAGACACCTATGATTATGTGGGAAATCTTTTGTGGGCGCCGGAATTTCATGAAATAAAAGGGGAATTGTATATATTCCTGGCACTTACTCCAGAAGAGTTTTTCGGGGAGGAGTCCCATATCATGAAGCTGAAGGAAGGTGGAAATCCATCTCGTAAGGAGGACTGGTCAGAGCCGAAACGGGTGGTTCGCAGCGATGGCAGCCAGCTGTGTGAAGCAGGAAAGACCATTACCCTGGATATGACATGTTTTTTCTGGGAAGGAGACTATTATGTGGTTTGGTCTCAGCGACAATTTCTGCCGAGGGATCTGGGAGCCTGGCTCTATATCGCTAAATTAAATGCGGATGAACCATGGAAGCTGCTCTCGGAACCGGTGCTGCTCTCCAAACCGGAGTACGGGTGGGCAAATAATCATACCTTTGTGGATGAGGGACCATTTGCCCTTCCTCAGGAAGAACGTCTGATTCTTACCTTTTCCAGTGCGGCCGTGGATACTTCCTATGTGGTGGGGATCATGACCATCGACAGAGACAAAGATCTGTTGGATCCGAAAAACTGGAAGAAGGGAAATTATCCGATCATGACTTCCCGCAGTGTGGAGGGAGAATTTGGAACGGGCCATAATGCCTATGTGGTGGATGAATACGGTGATGTCTGGAATTCCTATCACGCCAGACCAGGAATCCACGGCGAGAGAAGCAGCGGGATCCGGAGGGTTCATTTTGATATCGACGGTCTGCCGGTACTGGATCTGGTGGAGGAGCAGGATGTATCCGAAGAATTCAGCCGAGTAAGGACGAAAGTCGTCGTTGGATAAGCCTTTTGGTGTGACGAAAGATAATGCCGCGGGAAATGCGGTAGGGAAAACGAGGAGGAAATAAGGCAATGAAGGAAGCAGCGGGTGGCAAAAAGAAACAGGCGGTGAATCCATATCTTCCCTCCTGGGAGTATATTCCAGACGGAGAACCTTATGTCTTTGACGGAAGGGTGTATGTGTATGGTTCCCACGATTATTATAACGGACATGTATTCTGCCTGGGGGATTATGTGTGCTGGTCGGCGCCGGTGGAAGATCTGGGAGATTGGAGATACGAGGGAGTGATCTATCCCAAGACGGAGGATCCATTGAACAAAGACGGGAAAATGTGTCTCTATGCACCGGATGTAACGGTGGGACCGGACGGAAGATACTATTTATATTATGTGCTGGATCATGTATCTGTGGTGTCTGTGGCAGTCTGCGATACGCCGGCAGGGCAGTATCAGTTTTACGGATATGTACATTATAAAGATGGTACAAGGCTGGGAGACAGGGAGGGGGATGAACCTCAGTTTGATCCCGGCGTGCTCACCGAGGGAGAACGCACCTATCTCTATACCGGTTTTTGTGGCAGAGGGGATAAGTCCCGTACCGGAGCCATGGCGACAGTTCTTGACCGGGATATGCTTACGATCATCGAAGATCCGGTAAGAGTGGTTCCCGGATGCGAGTATTCGGAGAGCAGCGGTTTTGAGGGACACGAATTCTTTGAGGCATCCTCCATGCGAAAGATCGGAGATACCTATTACTTTATTTATTCCTCTGTTGTAATGCATGAGCTCTGTTATGCCGTGAGTAAGAATCCGCGCAAAGGATTTATCTATGGCGGGGTGATCGTCAGCAATTGTGACTTGAATCTGGATGAGGGTAAGCCTGCTTCCCTGCCTATGGCCTATGGCGCCAACAATCACGGAAGCATAGTGGAGATTGGTGGAAAATGGTACATATTTTATCACCGCCACACCAACGGCAGCTGGTACAGCAGGCAGGGATGCGCCGAGGAAATCTGTATTCTGCCGGATGGAAGCATTCCCCAGGTGGAGATTACGTCCTGTGGCCTGAATGGCGGTCCTCTGTCGGATGAAGGAGAATATCCGGCTTATACAGCCTGTCATTTGTTTACGGATAAACCTTCTGTCTATGTGGGGGGAGATGAATTTCCGAAGATTATGCAGGATGGAAGAGATGGTGATGAAGAGCCAGGATATATCGCCAATATGCAGGACTCTGCCACGGCGGGATTCAAATATTTTTCCTGTGAAAATGTGACGGGAATCCAGATTAAAGTCCGCGGCTATGCCGACGGTGTATTTGAAGTCAAGACAAAATGGGATGGAGAAGCGCTGGCGGCGATCCCGGTTCAGTACACGAATGTGTGGGAAGAGTATTCTGTAAAAGCACAGATTCCCGACGGAACCCAGGCGATCTATCTCACCTACCGGGGAGGCGGTACGGCAAGTTTGTTGTCCTTTGAGCTGCTGCATGAGTGATATGACAGAGACAGACTGCGGCGTTAAGAGGTCATTTTACCTGTAAGGTGAGAAATACGCTTTGCGAGTTTCTCACCTTCGTGGGCGGCGCCATGGCTTGTGTCTTCCGTGTAAATAAAAAGGGTATCCAAAACGTCAGATATGACATGAAGGATACCCTTTTAGCTTGATGGCGCAACCGCGCTATGTCTGGGCTGGTTTATTTTTTGTCGTCCCCGAATAGTTAAAGTTCTGCCAAAATATTCAGCAGTGAGCGGTGTACGCTCTGAAGTTCCTCAGAGACAGAACTAAGCTGATCTGCGTCGATCTCTTCCAGCTGATCTTTGCCCCGGAGAAGTTCAACCATTTCAGAGGCGCATTTAGCAATTGGATCCAGACCTAGATTTCCGGCGACACCTTTTAAGGTATGTGCGCTTTTGAATGCCTCTTCCACATTCTTTTCTGCCAGATATTTCTCAATATTAGCGGCGCTTTCATCATTTTGATATTTGGCCAAAAATTTGAGGTACAGATCTTCTTTGCCCATAAAACGTTTAATGGCAGTGTCTACATCGACACCTGCGTCTTTTAATTTGTCGAAAAATAGTGTATCCATTTCATCCCCCTGATAAAGTTTTTCGCCGGGTGCAAGTGCCCTTTGCCTCCGACCGTATAAATTTACATTTATTATACAGGATTTTTACAGGATTGTCTAACTATTTTTTTGATTCCTGATGATCCACAGCCTGTTGGCAGGAAATGCCTGTGAATGGCAATATATAACACCCTTTAGAAGGTAATTAACAATCGGATATTTGTTGACATTTCAAACAATTTATGATATCCTCTAGTTTAAAGAATATTAAAAAATAAAATAAGTTGTACAGGAGTAAAAATGGATATAGAACGGATTTTAATAGTAGATGATGAAGAAGTAAATCGAACCATATTGGAGGTAATGTTCCGGTCCAGTTTTCACATTGTGGAGGCCACCAATGGCCAGGAGGCGATTGATAAGCTGGAGGAAGATCCGGGATTTGTGCTGGTTTTACTGGATATCGTGATGCCGGTAAAAGATGGATTTGATGTGCTGGAGTATATGAAACAGAAGGGGCTGATCGAACAGCTTCCGGTTATTCTGATCACCAGTGAGACCATCCGGGACAGCGAGGACAGAGCATATTCTTATGGCATTGCGGATGTGATACATAAACCATTTTATCCGGATATCGTAAAACGAAGAGCACAGAACATCATGGACCTCTATCAGCACAAGGCGAATATGGAGAGGAAGCTGAAAGAACAGGAAGAGGCGATTCTTGCGAAGGAAAAGAAAATTCAGGAAAACAATGAATTTTTGATTAGCGCCCTTAGTTCTGTAGTGGAATTTAGAAGTTCTGAGACAGGTGAGCACATTCGACGGATCAAGTATTTCACACGGATTCTGTTAAAATATCTGGCGAAGTATTTTCCGAAATATGGGATTACCGATGCGCAGATCAATGAGATTGCCAGAGCATCTGCACTTCATGATATCGGAAAGATTGGAATACCAGATTCCATTCTGCTAAAACCAGGGAAGTTAACAGATGAAGAATTTGAGACGATGAAGACGCATACGACGATTGGCTGCGACATGCTCAAAAAGTTCAAGAAGGAAGAGGACAATGAGTTCTACCGTTACTGTTACGACATCTGCCGTTATCATCATGAAAGATGGGATGGCAATGGATACCCGGATCATCTGGCGGGAGACGAGATTCCGATCTGGGCGCAGGTGGTATCGATCGTAGATGTGTACGATGCATTGATCAGTGAGAGGGTATATAAGGCAGCATTCCCGCATACCGTTGCCTATGAGATGATTCAGAATGGTGAGTGCGGACAGTTTTCTCCGGATATTCTGGAATGTTTTGAACTTGCGAACGAAGACTTCTTTGATATGGTGGATGTAAATCGTATATTTAGCTTTATGTAAGTAAATGGAACAGACGGCGGAGTAGAAGGAAACTGCTGCTTTATACGCTGTCTTTCTATGTGTGGAGGAAGATATGGATCAGGTTGGAGCACTGCCTGTTGAGAACGCTTTGGAAATGATCCTTATGTTTAGCCAGGAAGGTATCATTACCTATGCGAATGCTGCCGCGAAAGAGGAACTGGAATATGGAGATGAGTTGTGCGGCAGTCACATTGGCAGCATTTTTCCCAATGAGTTTCAACAGAGTGAGGGTGGATTTTCAACAGAATATCGTTTTGGCAGTCAGGTACAGAATGTGATCGCCTATCGAAAAAATCTAACTTGTTTTCCCACAGAGGCACGAATGATATGGGATGAAGAAAGATCCCAGTATGTGTGTATGGCGAATGACATCCTGGAGAAAGAATTTTTGAGCCAGGAGTTGGAGCGGGTAAAGCAGGAAGCAGAACAGGCGCTCAAGGTAAGGTCTGAATTCGTAGCCAATGTAACACATGAGCTTAGAACTCCTGTCAATGGAATTCTGGGAAATGTCATGGATCTGACCGAGAAGGAAGAGGATGAAAAAAAACGGAAAGCCCTGCGGCTGATTGAGCGTTGCTGCGGAGATATGAACCGGCTAATCAATAACATTTTGGATTTTTCCAAGTTAGAAGCTGGAAAATTTGTGTTGGAAAACCGCAGGTTTCATTTTCGCAATATGATTGACTATGTACGCGGTAACCATCAGAACAGGATGACAGAAAAAGGGCTGGAATTTTTTGTGACAGTTTCGCCAAAGATACCAGAATATATTATAGGTGATGAGCTTAAAATTGTTCAGATTCTTAACAATTTATTATCAAATGCCCAGAAATTCACCCATGTAGGCAACGTTTCTGTGGAGATCATCGAAACTGCCCAGGTAAAAAATTCCATTGAATTATATTTCCTCGTGATGGATACTGGTATTGGTATAAAAAAAGAAGATTTTGATAAATTATTTCAGAGCTTTTCTCAGGTGGATGCCTCGATTACAAGAAAATACGGGGGCACAGGTCTGGGATTGAATATTACCAGGCAGTTTGTGGAGATGATGGGAGGCAGCATCAGTGTAGAAAGTGAAGTGAATAAGGGAACAACCTTTACTTTTTCGATCTGGGTTACCATCGATGAGGATAAAGATTCCGACCCGATCGCACCAGAATCCCATCCAGACAGGAAAGCTGGAGAGCTCCCGGACACGGTTCTGGAACTGAAAGAGAAGAAAGAAAGCAAAGTAGAAGGTTTTCGTATATATGGTTCGCCGGAAAACAAAGAAATTTTGGGTAAGACACTGTCCAAACTGATTCTCTGTATCGAGATGGAGAACTGGGAAAAGGCAGAGGATTTTATGGAGACTATAAGACAGCTGACAGAAGAGGCGCCCAGAGAGGTGACGAGAGGAGTGCTGCGGCTGAAGATGGCAGTTCAAAAGGCGAATTACGAAAAAGCAATCAAAGGACTGGAAGAATTAAAAGCATGCGTTGAACATGAGACGGAAGAAGGAAATTGAATTGATGGATTATGAGCAAAATGAGATTTGTGGATCTGTAATTTTGATTGTAGACGATGTGGAAACCAACAGGGTGATTTTAGAAGAAATTATAAAAGATATGGGCTGTGTGCCTGTTTCAGCGGAGAATGGTGTGCAGGCGCTGGAGCAGTTAGAACGCGGCAGCCCGGATCTGGTATTGACGGATGTTTCCATGCCTGAGATGGGTGGTCATGAATTGTGCCGGATCTTAAAGGAGAGTGCCAAGACAAGAGAAATCCCTGTCATTTTCATCTCCGCTTTTGGAGAGACCGAGGATGTGATCAAAGGATTTTCTCTGGGGGGAAACGATTATATTGTCAAACCATTTATCCCGGAAGTCGTTCAGGCGAGAGTAAAGCTCCATCTCTCTCTCCATGCGGCGACACTTAAGGTCAGCGAAAATAACAGGCGTCTCCAGAAATCGGTTCAGGAACAGGTGAATCAGATTGAGCAGGAGCGGAAAAATGTACTGTACGCTCTGGTTGGTGTGGCAGCCGAAAATTCTTTTTATAGTCATGAGCACATTGTGAGGCTACAGCAAAACAGCCGGATACTGGCGCAAAGCATGCAGTTTTCTCCTTTGTTTACAGACCGGATTTCGGATACATATATAGATACTATTGAAGTTGCAGCGCCACTTTGTGATATTGGAAATATTGGAATACCCAGATCTGTTCTGCACAAAGAATCGGAGCTTTCTGAGGAAGAGAAAGTATTGGTTCAGAGTCACACGCAGATTGGGGCAAAGCTTTTGAAAGACTTGTATGTGACAAGTGATTTTAATGATTTTATCCAGATTTCTATTGATGTGGCAAATTATCATCATGAAAATTGGGATGGAAGCGGATATCCGTCACAGTTAAAAGAAGAGGAAATTCCTCTGGCGGCACAGATTGTTTCCATTGTGGATGTGTTTTGTGCCCTTACAGAGAAAAGATCATACCGGAAAGAGTACAGCAAAGAAGAGGCTTTGCAGATTATGAGCCAGGAATCTGGTAAAAAATTTCATCCGGAGATATTTAAAATTTTTCATAAAATAGCACGTCAGCTTTGTTAGAAAAAGACGTAAAAATTTTGTTGTTAAGGAGTAAGAGCAGTGATTACGGACAATGAGTTTTTGAGAATAGTTTCTTTTTTAAAACAGCGGTATGGCATTGACATGAGCCAGAAAAAGGTTATAATGAATGGCAGGCTGGAAAATTATTTGAAATCGGGTGGGTGGAGTTCTTTTGATGAGTATATGAATGATGTCGAGAAAGATACATCGGGTGACTTAGAAAAGACTCTGGTTAATTTTTTGACAACGAATCATACTTATTTTATGAGGGAATTCGGACATTTTGAATTTTTTAAGAGTGTTGTACTTCCTTGGATCAAGCAAAAAGAAGAACATTCGAAGGATATGCGTATTTGGTGTGGTGCTTCTTCTACAGGAGAAGAGCCTTATATGATCGCTATGGTGGTCAATGATTTTCTGGGACTGGATCATAAAAACTGGGATGCCAGGATCCTGGCTACAGATATATCAACGCAGGCGTTGAGCCATGCGATTGCTGGAGTTTATGACGATGAACATCTGAAAAGTGTACCGGCAAACTGGAAACGGAATTTTTTTAATCACATGAAAGATGGCAGCTATGCTGCAACAGATGAGTTAAAAAAAGAAGTGATTTTTAGAAAATTTAATTTAATGGACCCTTTCCCATTCCGGAAGAAAATGCACACGATATTTTTGCGTAACGTGATGATATATTTTGACGAAGCCACCAAGCGGGAGCTGGTGCAAAAGGTATATGATTCACTGGAGCCGGGAGGATATTTATTTGTCGGTATGACTGAGACGCTGGACCGGAGCAGTACTCCTTTTCAGCTGATACAGCCTTCAATATTTAGAAAATAGGAAAGAAAGGTTAAAGCTATGCGTCCAATTAAAGTTTTAGTGGTGGAAGACTCCATGGTTTTCAGAGAACTGCTTGTACAGAGTTTGAGTAAAGATCCGGACATTCAGGTAGTGGGTACGGCAAAAGACCCCTTTGAAGCGAGGGATGCCATACTGGAATACAAGCCGGATGTTATGACTCTTGATGTGGAACTTCCTCGAATGAGTGGGATTGAGTTTTTAAGAAAATTGATTCCGCAATATCCTCTTCCAGTGGTAGTTATTAGTTCTCTTTCCGATAAGGTGTTCGATGCTATGAACGCTGGAGCGGTGGATTTTGTGGCGAAGCCGTCGTATACGGACAGAAGACAGCTGGAGAATTTTGTTCACAATGAACTGCTGGTGAAGATCAAGATTGCTTCCACAGCTAAGATCAGCAAGATTAAAAAGAAAGTAGTGCAGGAAGTTCAACAGAACTTTACATCAAAAGGAAAAAATCTGATCATTGCTATAGGTGCTTCTACAGGCGGCACGGAGGCGATCTGTTCTGTGATGAAAGATTATGGCGCAGATCTGCCGGGCATTGTTATCGTACAGCATATGCCTCCTGGGTTTACGGAAATGTATGCGAAAAGGCTGGATAACCAGTGCCGGATTCGGGTAAAAGAAGCCCGGACTGGAGACAGAGTCCTGCCTGGAACGGCATTGATCGCTCCGGGGGGAGATAAACATATGCGGGTTGTAAATGTAGGTGGAAACTATCAGGTTGAAGTAGTTGCGGGACCGAAAGTGAACGGTCACTGCCCATCAGTAGACGTGTTGTTTGAGTCAGTAGCAAGAGTGGCAGGAAAGGATGCTCTCGGAATCATACTGACCGGAATGGGTGGAGACGGTGCGAAAGGCCTGCTGGCTATGAGACAGGCGGGAGCAAAAACCATCGGCCAGGATGAATCCACTTGTGTCGTATATGGTATGCCGAAAGTGGCATATGATCTTGGCGCCGTAGAGCATCAGGATAAATTATCAGATATTGCAAAAAGAACATATTCTGTTTTGAACAGGATGTAAAGGAGTGAAGGGTGAAAAACAAATTTTTCACTATGCAAGTTTGTGCGCGCACGCTCAAACTTGTGTGATGCGCAAAAAGCGTGCGCGAATGGAGGAAAAAAAATGAAAATTTTATTGGCAGAGGACGATTATGCAACCAGAAAGTTTATGGTGAGTTTCCTGTCCCAATACGGAGAATGCGATGTGACTGTAGATGGAATGGAGGCGGTGGATGCCTTTCTGATGGCTCTGGAAGATGAGGAACCTTATGATCTGGTATGTCTGGATATTATGATGCCGGTTATGGATGGATACCAGGCATTGATGGGAATCCGAAATCTGGAGAAACAGAAAGATATTCCAAAGGAAAATGAAGTTAAGGTGATTATGACCACCGCATTGAATGAGGAGCAGAATGTAAAAATGGCATTCGATCTGGGATGTACTATTTATTCTGGTAAACCGATTGATCAGACCAGGTTTGAGCAAGCATTAAAAAAGCTGAATCTGATATAATAAACACAAGAATCTAAGGGAAAGGAGAAGGATATGGCTGAAGAATTTAACTTAGAAGGAATGCTTGATACGTATCTGTTTGAAAACGAGCAGCTGCTGGAGCAGCTTCAGGAGATCGTTTTGGATCAGAAAGATGCGGAATGTTTTGATGAAGACAGTATCAATGAGATATTTCGAACAATGCATACGATCAAAGGTTCTTCTGGAATAATGATGTTCGACAATGTCACAGCCATCTCACATAAGCTGGAGGATGTTTTTTATTACCTGAGAGAATCTCATCCCGAAAATGTCGTTCATGCCGATCTGGTAGAGCATGTACTTCAAGTGGCAGATTTTATTACCGCTGAAATGGAAAAGATACAGGAAGGCAGCCCGGCGGATGGAGACCCTGCTGCTATCATCGCTGAGTTAGACAGCTTTTTGGAGAATATTAAAAATGGTGCAGTGGAAGAAGGGAAGGAACTCCCGGAGGAGAATGTAAGCGAAGAGCCGAAACATTTTTATATTGCACCAGTGGCAAACAGCGCCAGCCGTTTTTATAAGATTTACATAAACTTTTTTCCAGAAACAGAGATGGCAAATGTTCACGCCTACAAAACGGTATATTCGCTGAAGGAGATCGCGGAGGATCTGCTGTATGAGCCGGAGGATCTGATCACCGATACCAGCAGTATCGATGCGATTATGGAGGATGGATTCCGTATTCTGCTTCAGGCTCAGTGCTCGGAGGAAGAGCTGCGGGAGCTTATCAAGGTTGGCTATGATATTGAAAGGGTGGATATCTACGAATGCAAAGCCGAAGAATTTTTGCAGGGCTTTGATTTTGGAGAACATCCAGTAGTCGGAATCGATTTGGATTCCAGTGCTGAAGAGATAGAGGCAAAAGCCTTAAAGGCAGAGGAGGATGCGGAAAAGAAAGAACCACCGAAGCCGAAGATGGCGCCAGGAGATTTTGTTATTAAGTCCAAGACGCCAGGTAAGCCTAAGAAATTGGCAAAGGATAAGCAAAGAGGAGCAAAAGATTCTTTCATCAGTGTAAATGTGAAGAAGATGGATCAGCTTATGGACCTGATCGGAGAATTGGTGATTTCAGAGTCTGTTGTATTGCAGAACCAGGATTTGAAGGTGCCAGGATTGAATCTTACCAACTTTAACAAAGCGGCAGCACAGATGGCAAAGATTTCCACAGATCTGCAGAATGTGATCATGTCCATGCGAATGGTGCCTCTTACCAACGTCTTCCAGAAGATGAATCGTATCGTTTTTGATGTTTCGAGAAAACTTGGAAAAGATGTTGAGTTTGTGATGGTTGGCGAGCACACAGAAGTGGACAAAAATATCATTGAAAATATTTCGGATCCGCTGATGCATTTGGTTAGAAATGCTGTGGATCATGGAATAGAGACCAATGAAGAACGGGTAGACAGCGGTAAGCCTGACCGCGGAAAGATCACCTTATCAGCCAGAACAGAAGCTGGAAAGGTTTGGATCAGCGTAGAGGACAACGGAAAAGGGCTTGACCGGGAAAAGATTTTAGATAAGGCGAGGAAACAGGAACTTTTAGATCCCTCTAAGCCAGATTCCGCTTATGAAGACAAAGACGTTTTTCAGTTTATTACCCTCCCTGGTTTTTCAACCAACGAACAGGTAACAGAATACTCAGGCAGGGGTGTGGGAATGGATGTCGTTGTTCAGAACATCCAGTCCATTGGTGGAACCCTGGAAATCGAAAGTAATCTGGGAATGGGTACCACCATGACACTGAAAATTCCATTAACTCTGGCGATCATTGATGGAATCGTTATGGAGACAGGAAATTCTTCTTTTGTGGTTGAAACAGGTGTCATTAAGGAATTTGTCAGTGTGACAGAGGATATGATGATTCATGAGCCTACGGGTGAAGAATACATCATGATCCGAGGAGAGTGTTTCCCTGTACTTCGACTTGGAGACTGGTATGGACTGGAAGAGTACCACAGGAATGTAGAAGAGGGAATGATGTTGATTTTTGAGGTAGAGGGAAAGACTATTTGTCTGTTTGTGGACCGGCTAATTGGAAAACAGGAGATCGTAGTAAAACCAATTCCTTCTTACATCAAAAAGGTAAAAGGAATTTCCGGCTGTACCCAGTTAGGAGACGGAAGTATCGCTCTTATACTGGATCCAGTAGGATTAATAGAATAACAGATAGAAAGGAATGGTGCTAATCATGGATGAAACAAAAGATCTCACCAGCGAGCACGACGCACAAAAAGGCAAGTACATGACCTTTAAATCTGGAAATGAATATTTTGGATTGAAAATTCAGTATGTTAATGAAATTATTGGTTTTCAGGCAATCACAGCAATACCGGAGACAGAGGATTATATTAAAGGTCTGATTAATTTAAGAGGAAAGATTCTTCCTGTTATTGATGTGCGGCTTCGGTTTAAACAGGATCCCTTTGAGTATAATGACAGAACCTGCATTATTGTCATTAATGTCAAGGATACAGTAGTTGGATTGATTGTCGAAAAAATTGCAGAGGTAGTGGAGATTCCAGACGAAAATATTCTGCCGCCTCCGTCAATCGGACGAATGGATAAGGCTCAGAACCAGTATGTTTATGGTATTGGAAGAGTCGGTGATTCTGTAAAACTGCTGCTTGATCCGGATAAGCTTTTAAACGACGAAGATTTGTCACTTATTGAAGAGGTCAATGACATGAGTGAAGAAGAAAGAGAGGTAAGATAATGAAGAATTTAAAAATTAGAACAAAATTATTAATTGGATTTTTGATTCCGGTTTTATTAATGATTGTCAATGTCTTAGTGGAGAATACTGCCATGAGAGGGCTAAAACAGGCTGAGGATACAGAAGCCTACATAGAAAGTTATTTAGTGGTTTCGGGGGTCCTTATCGCTGTTTCCATTCTTATTATTTTAGTATATGCTGCTTTTGTTATCCGGACGATCCGGATATCTGTTAATGAGCTCTCCAGTGCGGCGAAAGACATTGCACTGGGAAAAGTTGATATTAAGATGGAAAAACACAACAACGATGAATTTGGCGGACTGGTAGATGAATATACCAAAGTAATTGAAAATATTAAGTATCAGGCGGACATTGCAGAAGAAGTTGCCAATGGAAACCTGACCGTGCAGGTAACACCAAAATCAACCGATGATCTTTTGGGGAATTCCTTGAAAAAACTGGTAGAAGATAACCTTCATGCTATGAGCAATATTAACGATGCAGCGTCCCAGGTAACGGTTGGTGCATCTCAGGTAGCAGATGCCAGCCAGTCTCTGGCACAGGGATCTACGGAGCAGGCAAGTGCGATCCAGCAGATCACAGCTTCCATTGATGAAATCGCAGATAAGACAAGACAGAACGCAGAGCAGGCAAATTCCGCTACGGAATTAGTGGTTCAGGCGATCTCCGATGTGAAGATGGGCAATAAACAAATGCAGGATATGATGGAAGCGATGAAAGATATCAATAAGTCTTCCGAGAGCATTTCCAAGATTATCAAGGTAATTGATGACATTGCATTCCAGACCAATATTCTTGCGTTGAACGCAGCAGTTGAGGCAGCAAGAGCTGGTGAAGCTGGAAAAGGTTTTGCTGTCGTAGCAGAAGAAGTTAGAAGCCTTGCAGCTAAAAGTGCAGCAGCGGCAGCAGAGACAGCAGAGCTCATCGAGGATTCTATCGTAAAAGTAGGAGCAGGTTCTAAGATTGCAGACGATACAGCAAAAGCGCTGGATATTATTACAAATGTAGTTGAGAAGAGTGAAGTGATCATCAACGGTATTGCCGAGTCTTCCAATTACCAGACAACAGCTGTAGTACAGATTGAGCAGGCAATCTCTCAGGTTTCCCAGGTTGTACAGACCAACTCTGCTACCAGCGAACAGTGTGCGGCAGCCAGTGAAGAGTTGTCAAATCAGGCGACACGCATGCGTGACCTGCTTTCTATCTACAATACTGGTTCTGATTCAGGAGCTGCTAGTTTCCATGGAGACAGCTCTATGTCATCCGCAAAGATCAATATGAATGAGCAGATTATTTCCCTTGGGGATGGATTTGACAAGTATTGATGATCAACAAGCATATTGCTTTTTATATGTAAAAAGGATACAGTCAGGTGTGGGAAAACCACACCTGATATTATCCTTTGTATAAGT
This sequence comes from uncultured Eubacterium sp., assembly GCA_948848225.1. Lineage (GTDB taxonomy): Bacteria > Bacillota > Clostridia > Lachnospirales > Lachnospiraceae > Eubacterium_F. The sequence goes on along the minus strand of CAQOJF010000006.1, from coordinate 1,447 downwards.
AACATGACTAAATAATTTTAAAAAAATTAAAAAAGGGATTGCAATATAGGTCCTGATTTAGTAAAATAGTATAGTAAACGGAGCATGGCGTAGTTTGGTAGCGCGCACGGCTGGGGGCCGTGAGGTCGCAGGTTCAAATCCTGTTGCTCCGATTGAATATGAGAAGAAATTAACAGACTGTTTTTTTGATGGTCTGTTTTTTCATTAAGTCATGGAGTTAAGCGGTGATCGGAGCTATTGTTTGAAGGAAAATTTGAATTGAGAAGTGATCAAATGATGTTATAGAGCAAAAGAACTGGAGATAAAGAAGATATCAATACACTACAGGAGGTTTTCAATGGAATTATATTTCGAAGATTACGAAGGAGATTATAGCGATTTAAATAAATGTGACATTATGAAAATAAGTAGGATTGATTTATGTCGTCATACTATGCAGGTTGGATATAAAAATAGGTCATTATTCTTAAGTGCTTCATTGTATAAACATTTGGAATTATTTTTTATGGTTATGGCAAATGTTAATTGCAATGCCGGAAATTTAATGCTTAAGGATGAATATCATTCATTAGATCAATCAGAGAAAGTATGTATTTCTTACCAAATTGGACAAGGTCTTACAAAAGCTATTGCGGAAAGATATTTAAAGGTTCCATGGGTTGCCCATGTAAAAACTATGAAAAATATGAGATATCAATTTGAACATGGGGGTGTGATTAAAAAAATTATCAATGAGAATGAACAAAGCGGAACAGAACCGGATCTTATAGGATTTGATATAAAATGTAGGGCGCATTTGTTTGAATCCAAAGGCTCTTTTTTGGAATCTATGAGCAGTAAAACCATTCAGAAGGCGATAAATCAAGTGTCGAATTATAAATATTTTATTGATCCATATGGAAATAAACAACTTTTTGCCACACGTAATGCATGCCTTTTTAATTTTACTCCTCAATTTCACGGCACAATAATAGATCCACCTGGAGACTTTGAAGATGAGAAAAATTCCACTGGACTTTTACATTGTTTATACAATCAGTATTATCTTTTTTTGCATAGCGAAATGGACCAGCTTAAAACTTTAAAACTATTTGATAAGAACTGGAGCGGATATAAATTTTCATTTGGTGATGAAAACTATTTTTGGGGAATAAATACAATGTATAAAGAGTTTCTGCAAGAACAGTTTGCTAATGATAATTTTAACAGTTTAGATTACTTTTTTGTACAAAATGAAGAAGAAAATTTAGTGAAAGTGCAGAAGATTTCAAATTTTTTTGCGGAGCATGATTTTTGTGATATGAATAATAATGATGAGAATGTTTCAATTGGAGAAGATGGATACATATTATGTAATTTAAATAAAATTTGAATTTGTAGTTATAAAATAAATATAATCTCTCGGAATCCTGAGTGATTATAGCCAGTTATTACTGGCAGCGAACAT
>CAQOJF010000005.1:0-98184 GCA_948848225.1 uncultured Eubacterium sp. | reverse complement strand
TTTCTGCTGCGCTGTTTTTGTTCTTTACCGCGTCAGCGAATATTATATTATCAAATGCTTTTGCATTTGTCAACACTTTTTTGAAAGTTTTTTTACTTTTTTTCAAAATAATCCGATTATGGTTAAATTTCGCCCTTTTTCAACGGGTTTTCAGACAAGACTTTGCCCGTTAAAATAAAGATTTTCAGCCTGAGTGACAAAAGTTACTGAAATAAAATTTCTTTTCCTGTATTATTATGATATAAGCATGATATGAATAATCGGAGGTATCTTTATGAAGAAAAAGAAAGCTTTTGTTGATCAAAAACTATGTGTGGCCTGTGGTTCTTGCCTCGCAGCCTGTAAAGTGGGAGCTGTCAGCATTCCAAGAGGTGTCTGTGCTGTCATTGACAGTATCAGATGTATCGGATGCGGAATGTGTGCAAAAAAATGTCCCGCAAGCATTATTACGATAAGTGAGGTGGAGTCCGATGAATAAAAAGAGATGGTATGATTATTTGTGGATTTTCTCTACAGTATACCTTATCCTTGGATTTTTCAATATTCTTTTCGCCTGGCTTGGACTGATTTGCTTTTTCACGCCATTGGCTATTTCATTAATTAAGGGTAATAAAGCATACTGCAACAAATACTGTGGAAGAGGTCAACTCTTTTCTCTTCTTGGTGGAAGATTCGGACTATCACGTAAAAAGGATGTGCCTAGATGGATGAAATCACCTTATTTTAGATACGGCTTTCTGATATTTTTCCTGACGATGTTTAGCATAATGATATGGAATACATATCTCGTATACGCAGGAACAGAGAGTCTAAAACAGATTGTAACTCTGCTTTGGACCTTTAAAGTGCCGTGGCAGTGGGCATATCACGGAACGCTCATTTCAACAGGTACTGCACAGTTTGCTTTCGGTTTTTACAGCGTGATGCTGACATCAACTTTACTCGGTCTTGTTACTATGATACTCTTCAAACCACGTTCCTGGTGCGTTTACTGCCCCATGGGAACCATGACACAAATGATATGCAAAATAAAAGCACATAATAAAGATTGAAAATATAGGAGGTGTATTCGTTGCAATATATAATATCTTTTTTAGAAGGAATTATCACATTTGTCTCACCTTGTCTTTTACCTATGATTCCGATTTACGTTTCCTATTTTGCAGGTGGAGGCGAGAGAAGCCGAAAAAAAACCTTCCTTGGAGCATTGGGATTTGTTCTTGGATTTACCGCCGTTTTTATGACGCTCGGTGCATTAGCGGGAACAATCGGCAGTTTTCTAAAGCAATATCAAACTGCGGTAAATATCATCTCTGGTCTTGTGGTAATATTTTTTGGACTTAATTTTCTCGACGTATTAAAACTAAATCTATTCAGAGGAATGACAAAGACGGTTCGCACTGATAACATGGGATTTTTCTCTTCGATGCTGTTTGGAATGATCTTCTCAATCGGTTGGACACCCTGTGTAGGCGCTTTTTTGGGATCAGCTCTTATGCTTGCTTCTCAGCAGGGACACGTACTTGAAGGTATATTGATGCTTCTTGCTTATTCCATAGGCCTGGGAATTCCCTTTACTTTAAGTGCTGTGTTGATAGATTATTTGAAATCTACATTCGATTTTATAAAGAAACACTATCAAATCATTAATTTGATCAGCGGAATCTTTCTTGTCCTTATTGGTGTGCTGATGGCAACCGGGACTTTAGGTTGGCTGCTCGGATTACTGAGTTAGGAGGCTCTATGAAAAATAAAATAACATTACTGATTATAATTTTTGTTTTCATTTTACTGATTAGCGGTTCCTATGCGCTGTACAATCATTTAAGTCCGAATGTTTCTTCCGACAAAATAACAACACACGAGGATTCGCAAAACGAAAATGAAACCTCACAACAAGAAAAAAGCCTTGCCCCTGACTTTACGGTATATGACAAAAGCGGCAAGGAAGTGAGTCTATCGGATTTTATCGGAAAACCTACTATAGTTAACTTTTGGGCAAGCTGGTGTGGCCCTTGTAAAATGGAAATGCCTGATTTTGAAGAAAAATATCAGTCACTCGGCGAAGAGATCAATTTTTTAATGATCAATATGACTGACGGATCACGGGAAACAGTTAAAACTGCATCAGATTTTATTGAAAAAGAAGGTTTTACCTTCCCTGTATATTATGATGAAAAATCAAATGCCTCAATTACTTATAGTGTTTATTCGCTGCCGACTACCTATTTTATCGATGCAGACGGTTACGCTATTGCTCAGTCAACTGGTGCGATCGATAGTGAGACACTACAAAAAGGCATTGATATGATAAAGGAGGAAAAATAGATGTTAAAAAAGCTGAATAATGAAAATTTTGAAAGTGTAATATTAAACTGTAGTGGTACTGCTCTTGTTGATTTTTACGCTGATTGGTGCGGACCTTGTAAAATGGTATCACCTATTGTTGATGAAATCGCTGATGAGTGCACAGACATTACTGTGGGCAAAGTGAATGTTGATGAAAGCAATACTCTTGCAGTACAGTACAATGTAGCCAGCATTCCTACTCTAATTGTATTTAAGGATGGAAAAGAACACACAAGGATGGTGGGCTATAGATCCAAAGAAGATATTCTTTCAGAGCTGAAATAGCAAACCAAACTAAACCTTGCGGAGTGTTGTTAGTATGCAATACTCCGCAATTTCTTTTTATCAATAATATGGACGCCTTTTCTTGTCACTTCAATCATCCCTTCAGATGCAAGATGTTTCAGCATTCTTGTAACAACCTCACGGGCAGTGCCAAGATGCCTCGCAATGTGTTCGTGTGTCATTGTAACAATGTCAGTACCGTTTACAGAGATTTCGTCAAGCAGAAAAATGGCGAGGCGCTTATCCATACTCATAAAAACGATCTGCTGCATAATCCACATAACGTCGGAAAAACGGGATACAGCAGTCTCAAGGGCGTATATTTTAACCAAGGGTACTCTTTCACTGACAGCGCTGAAAGCCGAAGCGTTTATCAAATAACAATCGCTTGGCATTTCGGCATCCACATAAACATCAAAAGTGATACTCTGTAACACGCAGGAAGCAGAAAGCATACAGATATCTCCCGGGGATAGTCTGTAAAGTGTGATTTCTTTGCCTTCATCAGAAAGCATATAGAGACGGAGTCTTCCGCTTTTTACAATATAAAGTCCTGAACAACCCCTATTGTCATGAACCGACTGCTCCTTTTCAAAATGCTCCAACGATGAATTTTCGCACAGATACTGCTTATCTGCTTCACTCAGCTCATTCCAGAATGGGAAGTATTTTTCATAGTACAAACTGTAATCCATTTTTTCCCCCTCAATCTAATCAAAACAATGTTCATACCTCCTGATAGTCCCATATATACAAGGTTATTATACATATGTTTGATATAATGTCAATATAATTAAAAACTTCATTTTGAAATAAATAAAATTCTTCAAATTGTAGATTGCATAATTATTTTGTATGTGTTATACTATTAAGAGGTAGAGAGAGAATGTTATCCAAGTATGGATGACTATAGAAAAACCCTGGAACGGTCGTTCCGGGGTTTTTCTATTCTATTTTAGCACGGTGGATATTAAAAAAAAGAAACCCTATTTTATAAGGTTTCTCATCATTTTTACTAACGGAGAAGGAGGGATTTGAACCCTCGCGCCGCGCGAACGACCTACACCCTTAGCAGGGGCGCCTCTTCAGCCACTTGAGTACTTCTCCAAATTTCTGAAAATAGTTTTCTTTATTCAATTTCAGTGCATGGATAATTCTAACAGATTATCAGTCATTTGTCAACTACATATTCTCATAATCTTTCACTGCAGTTTCATAAAGATTATTACCCATATAATCAATTACTGTAATAACGGGAAGATTTTCCACCTCCAATTTGCGGACCGCCTCTGTTCCCAGATCCTCATAAGCAATAATTTCACTCTTTTTTATACATTTTGAAAGTAATGCCCCGGCGCCACCCACAGCGGCAAAATAAACTGCTGTATTTTTCTTCATGGAATCTATAACATCAGTACTTCTTTTTCCCTTTCCGATCATACCCTTTAAACCAAGGTCCAGGAGCGTAGGAGCATATTTATCCATGCGGCTGCTGGTGGTAGGACCAGCGGAACCGATCACCTGATCCTCCCTGTTTGGCGTCGGACCAAGATAATAAATCACCTGATCTTTGATATCAAAAGGTATTTTCTTACCCTGTAAAAGTCCCTCTGTCATCCTTTTATGGGCCGCATCCCTTGCGGTATATATTGTACCAGAAATATACACATAATCTCCTGCCTTCAGATCCCTTACCTTTTCATCTGTTAAAGGTGTCTCGATATACTTGTCCATATGTCCTCCATATCTATGCTGTATGCACAGCCTTCCTATAGTATTAACCCATATCCTGAAAATAATTCCCTAATTATATCATCATATTCTATGAGCTTCTGAGCCTTTTTAATCCTTTTTTCAATCATGCTGTCATATTCAAAAGAATGGATCATATAACTCCAAAGCTCTTTCATTTTAAATAAAACTGTTTTATCTCCATATAGGTGTTGCCTGTAGCTTTCATAAATCATATTATGAAATTCCAGCAGTTCGTGCTTTTTCATTACAGTTCTATCTTTGATAAACCTGATTAATCCAGGATAACGCAATATCCCTCTCCCAAACATCATGGAGCCCAGCTCTGGAAATCTGGATATAATGGAATGATAATTTTCTTTTGAAAAAATATCCCCATTGTAGCATACGTTTGCTTTACTGCGATTATATCCTTTTTCAAAAGCAACAAGATTTGGTATATTTTTATAATAATCCTCTCTGGTTCTCGGATGGATGATCAACTCATAAACAGGAAACTCATTAAAAATGTCCAACAGTTCGTCAAATTCACCGGCATCTTTCAAGCCAATTCGAGTCTTTATCGAAATTTTGCAGTCACTGGAATCATATATTTCATTTAAAAAATTTTTCAATTTCTCTTTCTCTGTTAGAAATCCAGAGCCCTTCTTTTTGGATACGACTGTTCCCACTGGGCAGCCTAGATTCAGATTAAACTCATGGTATCCCAAATCTTCCAAATATTCTACCGTTTTTATAAACAGTTCAGATTGATTGGTAAGAATCTGAGGGACTACAATCATTCCCTTATTATGTTCTGGAAGCACATCATTGCGCTCCCTTGTGCGGCAGATCCTTTTCTGATTGGGAGATATAAATGGTGTAAAATATTTATCGATTCCTCCAAAACACGTTTCATAAGCATTGCGGAACAGATATCCTGTGATTCCTTCCAATGGTGCCATATAATAATTCATAAATTCCTCTAATTCTGTTTTCTCACAATCTTATATTCATCATCATTTTGATAATAGGGACAGCTTTTATAAGAAGTATTCATAAAACGATACATCTCGTCTTCATCAAGATTTACCTGGCACTCGCCATATCCATCATCGTCAACCAGATAAAAAGAACAAAATTCACAATTCGTGACCATAACCTATCCTCCTATTCCATTAAAATATTTTTTGCCCATTTTGTCAATAACAAAATTTTTTATACTATTTATTTCACTATATTTTGACAAATAGTTTACAATATGTTAAAATGTAATTAATAATTTTGTTTCAAAAAAACAAAACCTTTTTTGAATGTAATTTGCATATACATAAATTACAGAAATAATTAATTTAAGGAGGAGTCTCAAAATGGTAAAAGAGAAAAATCTTGCGCTTTGTATTATTCTTTCTATTGTTACATGTGGTATTTATATGTACTACTGGATTGTTACTCTGACAGATGATACAAATGAAATTGCAGGAGAACCAGAAGATACTTCTGGAGTAATCGCATTGGTTCTAACGATCGTGACATGTGGAATCTACGGTTTATATTGGGCATATAAACGTGGAGAGAAGATTGACAAAGCTCATCAGCTCAATGGTCAGGCAGCTTCCAATGGTGGAGTTCTTTACTTGATTCTTTACATCTTTGGTGGTATCATTGCCCTTGCTTTGATCCAGAATGAGGTAAATAAATTTGCTCAGTAAAAAACTCAGGACATTGGGTATATTGCTCTTGATCGGTGTTTTTTATGCAGTCATAGTACGGTATACATCTTTTTGTATACCGTGCTTTTTTAACACAATTACAGGCTTAAAGTGCCCGAGCTGTGGCGTTACCCACATTTTTCTCCACCTGATGAACTTTGACCTGCCCGCTGCTTTTCACTCAAATCCTTATCTTTTTGTCACTGCTCCGATTCTTTTATTGATTTTAGTATTAAACATTTTTTGTAATAAAAATATAAGAAAAAGCCCTATTACCAGGGCTTTGACAATTACGTACCTGATCAGCCTTGTGATCTGGGCAGTGGTCAGAAATATCATTCATATTTAATTATATCACCCGCCTAATATGCCGGTTTACATGACAGCAGATATTGATGGCTACCGGCATACCGGCGATATGAGTTGGGTAAGTTTCTACATTGACGCCAAGCGCAGTTACTCTTCCCCCCAGACCTCCTGGTCCGATACCAAGCTGGTTGATTTTTTCCAGCATCTCATCTTCTAACTCCCTGACATATGGAATATCCGATGAACAATTTAGATCTCTTGTAAGAGCTTTCTTGGCAAGAATCGCGCTTTTTTCAAAAGTCCCACCAATTCCCACGCCTACCACAATTGGCGGACAGGCATTGGGGCCCGCAAGCTTCACTGTCTCCAGTATCGCATCTTTAATTCCCTCGATGCCATCTGCCGGCTTCAGCATATAAAGGCGGCTCATGTTTTCGCTGCCAAAGCCTTTAGGCGCTACTGTGATCTCTACCTGATCTCCCGGAACAATCTCATAATGGATTACACCAGGTGTATTATCATCAGTATTCACTCTGTCCACTGGATCTTTTACTACAGATTTCCTAAGATATCCGTCTTTGTAGCCTTGACGAATTCCCTCGTTTACTGCATCTTCGATAAACATTCCCTCAAAATGTACATTCTGGCCAACTTTTAGAAATACGACAGTCATCCCCGTATCCTGGCAGATCGGAATATTTGTCTCGGCTGCAATATTCATATTCTCTTCTAACTGTCCTAGAATCTGACATCCCAGAGGAGATTCTTCTTTTTTCTTTCCTGCCAGAATCGCAGATTTCACATCATCAGAAAGATGAACGTTGACCTGCATGCACATGTCCCGTATTTGACTTATAATTTCGCTGGTATTAATGACTCTCATCGGTTTCTTCTGACGCCTCCTCTGCTTCATTTTCCCCGGAAGTTTCTTCTTTGCGTACCTTTGCAATACTTGCTACAACGATGTCTTTCGTATGATCAAGATTCATCAGCTTAACCCCTGAAGTAATACGTCCTAATACAGAGATTCCACTCACTTCGATCCGGATAATGATTCCTTCATTGGTGATGAGCATCACTTCCTGATCTTCATGAACTGCCTTGGCTCCCACTACATTTCCTGTCTTTTCGGTTATTTTATAGCATTTCACACCTTTGCCGCCGCGGTGCTGAATTCCAAACTCTTCGATGCTTGTCCGTTTCCCCATACCAAATTCTGATACAAGAAGAAGTTCCTCACCCTGAGTATTAAGCTGCATCCCAATTACTTCATCATCAAAGGAGAGGTTCATTCCCCGGACTCCCATGGATGTTCTTCCTGTCGGCCGCACATCTGTTTCTTTGAACATAATACACATACCCTGTCTGGTGACAAGAAGAATATTTTTTTCGTCATCCGTAACTTTCACTTCGATCAGGTCGTCATCCTCTCTGAGATTGATCGCCTGTAGTCCCGTTTTACGAATGTTCATATATTCGGTAATCGATGTCTTTTTCACCAATCCATTTTTTGTCGCCATAAATAAATACGTATCTTCTTTATATTCTCTCAAGGAAATAACCGCTGTAATCTTTTCTTCCGGCAGAAGCTGAAGCAGATTGACAATGGCAGTTCCCCGGCTCGTCCGTCCGGACTCTGGAATCTGATACGCCTTAATCCGGTATACCCGTCCCTTATTTGTAAAAAACATCAGATAATGGTGTGTCGTCGCCATAAACAGATCTTCAATATAATCCTCTTCTATGGTCTGCATGCCTTTTATACCTTTGCCGCCACGATGCTGGCTCTTGAAATTATCGATGGTCATGCGCTTGATATAGCCCATATGAGTCAATGTAATCACTGTATTCTCCACCGGGATCAGATCCTCCATGGATATATCAAATACGTCAAATCCAATACCGGTTCTTCTCTCATCACCGAATTTATCGGAAATTAAAGTAATCTCTTCTTTAATCACACGAAGAAGAAGCTTTCGGTCTGCCAATATTGCCTTATATTCACCAATCTTCTTCATCAACTCTTCAAATTCTTTTTCTAACTTCTCCCGCTCCAAACCTGTCAATGCACGAAGCCGCATATCAACAATCGCCTGAGCCTGAACATCATCCAGCCCAAATCTCTCAATCAATCTTTCCTTTGCGATCGGAGTACTCTGGGATCCACGTATAATTTTTATCACTTCATCTATGTTATCCAATGCAATTAGCAGGCCTTTTAATATATGAGCCCGCTCTTCTGCCTTGTTCAGATCATATTGGGTACGTCTTGTGACAACCTCTTCCTGATGCTTGAGATAATAGGTCAGCATCTGAAGAAGATTCATTACCATAGGCTGCTTATCCACAAGGGCAAGCATATTTACACCAAAAGTATCCTGAAGCTGGGTATGCTTAAAAAGCTGGTTCAGCACCACATTTGGGTTGACATCCTTCCGCAATTCAATGCAAATGCGCATACCTTCCCGGTTGGATTCATCCCTCAGCTCGGTAATACCATCCACTTTTTTATCCTTATGAAGTTCGGCGATCTTTTCAATCAGTCTGGCTTTATTGACCATGTAGGGAAGTTCTGTCACAATGATACGATTCTTTCCATTTGCCATAGGCTCTATATTGGTCACCGCTCTCACACGGATTTTTCCCCGTCCTGTGCGGTAAGCTTCCTCAATGCCAGAGCGTCCTAATATTGTAGCTCCGGTAGGAAAATCTGGTCCTTTTATTATATCGATCACTTCATCAATAGTGGTTTCCCGATCTTCTTCCACAATGTTATCAATGATCTTCACAACTCCTCCAATTACTTCCCGGAGATTGTGAGGAGGAATATTAGTTGCCATACCAACCGCGATACCAGAAGTACCATTTACCAGAAGATTGGGAAATCTGGCGGGAAGTACAACAGGCTCTTTTTCTGTCTCATCAAAGTTTGGATCAAAATCAACGGTATTTTTGTTGATATCCGACAGCATTTCCATGGATATCTTACTTAGGCGCGCCTCCGTATAACGCATGGCAGCTGCCCCGTCACCATCCACAGATCCAAAATTACCGTGACCATCCACCAGAGGATACCTCGTAGACCACTCCTGTGCCATATTAACAAGTGCCCCGTAAATAGAGGAATCACCATGTGGATGATATTTACCCATTGTATCACCAACGATACGGGCACATTTACGATGAGGTTTATCCGGTCCATTGTTCAACTCAATCATCGCATAGAGAATACGACGCTGTACCGGTTTTAAACCATCTCTCACATCAGGAAGCGCCCTGGATGCGATGACCGACATAGCATAGTCAATATAGGAATTTTCCATTGTCTTCCTGAGATCAATAGGTTTGATCTCATCCAAAGAATCAATGTCTTTGTCAAAAATATTTTCATCCATGCTCTTCTACATTCCTTTCTAAATATCCATCGTGGCAAACCTTGCGTTCGCTTCGATAAATTCACGTCTCGGCTCCACTTTATCCCCCATCAGGGTAGTAAAGGTAAGATCAATCTCGGAGGATTCATCTTCATTCATTGTTACTTTCAAAAGAATTCGTTTCGCTGGATCCATCGTAGTATCCCATAACTGTTCCGCATCCATTTCTCCCAATCCTTTATAACGCTGGATGCTGTTATTACCATCGCGTCCCAGCTCTTCCAGCTTCGCATTTAACTCTTCATCCGAATATACATAATAAGATTTTTTACTTCTGTCGATCTTATAAAGCGGTGGCTGGGCAAGGTATACATAACCTTCCTTGATCAGATCCGGCATAAAGCGATAGAAAAATGTCAGCAGAAGGGTAGCGATATGCGCCCCGTCTACGTCGGCATCGGTCATAATGATAATTTTATGATAACGCAGTTTATTGATATTAAAATCATCGGAAATTCCGGTTCCAAATGCAGTGATCATGGCCCGGATTTCATTATTTACAAGTATCTTATCCAGTCTTGCCTTTTCTACATTCAAAATCTTTCCACGCAGCGGCAGAATCGCCTGGGTGGCGCGGTCTCTCGCGGTTTTGGCGCTTCCTCCGGCGGAATCTCCCTCTACGATATAGATCTCACAGTTTTCAGGATTTTTATCACTGCAGTCGGCAAGCTTGCCCGGAAGGGTAGTGGAATCTAAAGCTGTCTTTCTTCTCGTCAGATCTCTCGCTTTTCTCGCTGCTTCTCTGGCTCTCTGGGCAAGGATTGCTTTGTCGCAGATCATCTTTGCCACAGAAGGATTCAATTCCAGGAAAATTGTCAGCTGCTCTGTTACAATATTATCTACTGCTCCTCTGGCCTCACTATTTCCAAGCTTCTGCTTTGTTTGACCTTCAAACTGGGGTTCCGGTATTTTGATACTAATGATCGCCGTTAAGCCCTCTCGTATATCATCACCACTCAGATTCGGATCATTTTCCTTCAAAAGCTTTTGACCTCTGGCATAATCGTTGAAAGTTTTTGTCAACGCATTCTTAAATCCGGCAAGATGAGTACCACCTTCCGGGGTTGTAATATTATTTACAAAGCTGTAACAGTTATCAGAATAAGAATCATTGTGCTGGAAAGCAACCTCCACATATACATCACCTTTCTGTCCCTCACAGTAGATAATATCTTCATAGAGAGGATCTTTGTGACGGTTCAGATATTCAATATATTCCTTTATTCCGCCCTCGTAATAAAAAGCTTCTATCACCGGTTCCTCCTGGCGGTCGTCATGAAGAACGATTTTAATTCCCTTGGTAAGAAATGCCATCTCGCGAAGACGGTGTTTCAATGTATCATAATCAAACTCAGTCGTTTCCGTAAAAACTGTTTTATCTGGTAAAAATGTAACTTTGGATCCACGCAGATCAGTAGTTCCAACTTTTTCCAAATCATACATTACTTTTCCGCGCTCATAGCGCTGTTTATAAATCAAGCCATCCTGATAAATTTCTACCTCTAACCAGTCAGAAAGAGCATTTACCACAGAGGCGCCTACACCGTGAAGACCACCGGATACCTTGTATCCTCCGCCGCCAAATTTCCCACCTGCATGGAGAACAGTAAATACAACCTCCACTGCCGGCCTTCCCGCTTTGTGATTGATACCAACGGGAATACCGCGTCCGTTATCCAGTACAGTGATTGAATTGTCTTCGTTGATATGTACATCAATGACATCACAAAAACCGGCAAGAGCTTCGTCAATGGCATTGTCTACAATTTCGTAAACAAGATGATGAAGGCCCTTTTCCGACGTACTTCCTATATACATTCCTGGTCTTTTTCTTACGGCTTCCAATCCTTCCAGAATCTGTATCTGGTCTGCACCATATTCAATCTTTTCCTGATTCTCCATTTTTTCTCCGTCCTTCCTCTATTTCAAAGGTTTTTTGAATATTAATCCCATTTTTTACGAACTCTTCCAGACCAGTACAGGTTATGATGGTCTGTATTCCTTTTATATGCTCCAAAAGATAATTTTGTCTCTTGCGGTCTAATTCCGATAAAACATCATCCAATAACAAAATTGGTTTATCTCCCATCTTTTCTTCCACGATCTGTATCTCTGTCAGTTTAAGGGATAGTGCACCCGTTCGCTGCTGGCCCCGGGAACCAAATTTTCTCAAATCCTTTTTTCCCGATACAAAAGAAAGATCATCCCGGTGAGGACCTACATGTGTTGTTTTTTTAAATATATCTTTTTGTTCCGACAGTATAAGTTTCTGACTAAATTCTTCAGAAACAACATTGGGCTCATAGATCAGCTCAATATCCTCTCTTCCACCCGTAAGTTTTTGATGGATCTCTTTGATATAACAATTCAGTTTCTCTATAAATTCTTTTCGCGCCTGAATGATATATGTACCATATTCTACCAATTTGCTGTTCCATATATCCAGTGTGTCCATTAAATCAGAATTTATACTGATTTGTTTTAAAAGTTCGTTCCTTTGTTTTAAAACACTTTTATATTTTGTCAGACAAAACAGATACATCTTGTCCAGCTGACATAACTCCATATCTATAAAACGCCTTCTCGCCTCGGGACCATTTTGAATAATAGCCAGATCCTCTGGGGAAAAAAATACGATATTAGAAACTCCCAGCAGTTCCCCGCTCTTTTTTACGGGAACGCCGTCCACAGCTATTCCTTTTGACTTACTCTTCTTTAAATGTACATCTATTTTATGGTGAATTCCATTCTTTTCCACGATCATTCTCAAATGGGCTTCCTCACAGCCAAGACGAATCATCTCCCGGTCTTTGCTTCCCTTATGGGAACGGGTCGTAGAACAAAGATAAATTCCCTCAAGCACATTCGTCTTTCCCTGAGCGTTGTCTCCAAAGAGTACATTTGTTTCTGGGTCAAAGTCAAAGACTTCCCGCTCATAATTACGGAAATCCATTAATTCCAAAGAATTTACGATCATAAACTGCTTACCTTCACCTGTTTTCCTTCCAGACCTATTATATCGCCAGGACGGATTTTTTTTCCACGGCGCTGTTCTATCTCTCCATTGACAGTGACAATGCCATCTTCAATCATAAATTTTGCTTCCACTCCCGAGCTGGCTAATCCGGCAAGCTTCAATGCCTGTCCGAGCTTAATAAACTCATCTTTAATAAATATTTGTTCCATTGTTCTCTCCTTCCATCATGTCAGTTATCAATAAGATTTACCGGAAGGATCAGATAAATATATGAGTTATCATCCCGGATAAAACACGGTGCTTTCGCATTAAAGAGATACAGATTTACCTCTTCTTCGTCGATTACCCGAAGCACATCAATAAGAAATTTCGGATCAAAAGCTATTCTAAGATCCTTTCCCTTTTTTTGTATCCCAATATTTTCATCCATGGAGCCAATCTTCGTGTTCATCTCCATTTTAATCTCATCATTTTTTACATTCATAATGACTGGCTTGTTTTCTGCTTCTCTTAAAAGAAGGGTGGCGCGGTCGATACAATCTAAAAGCTCTCTTTTATTTACTGTAACCTTTGTTTCATAATCATTGGTCAGCATCTGATTGATATTATAAAAATTTCCTTCGATAAGCCTGGATATGATAATTGTCTTTCCAAGTTCAAAAAGAACATGATTCTTAGTAAAGAAAATCTCTACTTCATCTTCCATACCGCCTGTCAGGATCTTACTTACTTCACTGAGAGTTTTGCCAGGAATGACCGCTTTGATTTCATCATAGCTTTCTTTTAGCTGAATTTTCCGGATAGATACGCGGTGAAGATCCAGAGATGCAATTTTAAATTCATCTCCATTAATCTCAAAAAGTTCTCCGGTAAGTATTTTATTATTTTCATTATTTGAAATAGAAAAAATTGTCTGTCGAATCATTTCTTTTAACGTAAACTGGGAAATCACAATTTTCTTTTCTTTTTCAATCTTAGGAAGCATTGGAAATTCTTCATGGTTTTTTCCTGAGAGATTAAATTTAGCCTTTCCGCAGAAAAGAAGAATATTCTCATTGTTGTCTGCCTCGAAATATACGTCCTCATCAGGCAGTTTCCTTATGATCTCAGAGATCATTTTTGCATTGACAAGAATAATACCCTCTTCTTCTATATTTGCAGAAAGTCTTGTTTCAATTCCTAAAGACATATCATTTGTTGTTAATTTTAATTCGTTATCGGCCGCCTCGATTACAACACATTCCAAAATCGGCATCGTGGTTTTTCCTGGTACAGCTTTCAATACGATATTGATTGCTTCATTAATGTCAGACTTATTGCATGTGAATTTCATATTGTGTATAACCCCTTTCAAGTTAAAGTCATAGTAAATAATAATTATATTTTAGTAATATATAGTATTAAGAGCTGTGTTTTTGTGTAAAAGGTAAGTAAGCTGCTTTAATCTCGGTCTTTCATGTTAGGATAATCTCTGATTTTGCTCTAGGATAAAAAGTGAATATTGTGTAAAATGTGATTGTAAGAAAGTTACACTTTTATTATATTCACATGATATCAAGTGAAATTAACAATTTCCCTCAAAGTTATCAACGCAGCATCAAGGATTAATCTTTTTTCTCAAAATGTCAATTGTATTTTGAAGGCTTTTATCAACCTTTAACATTTCTGATATTTTATCACAACCGTGGATAATCGTAGAATGATCTCTATTTCCTAACTTTTCTCCAATATCGGTTGTGGATAAGTCTGTGAATTCTTTAGAAAGATACATACATATCTGTCTTGGAAAAGCAATACTTTTTTGTTTTCTTTTTGATACGATAGCATCTTCTGCCAAATTAAAATGATCTGTTACAATCTTATTGATAAAGTCAACGGTAATCTCTCTGGCATCATCTGGACGGATAATATCTTTTAATGCATCCTCTGCCAGATCAAGAGTGATTTCTTTTCGATGGAGCTTTGAGGAAAAGATAACCCGTTTATAGGCGCCTTCCAGATCCCTTATGTTGGAACGTATATTGGTGGCAATATAGCTGAGAATTTTGTCATCCAGCTTCACCGATTCATTTTCCTGATAATTTTTAAGTATTGCCATACTGGTTTCATAATCTGGAGGTTGAATATCGATAGGAAGCCCGGAATTGAATCTTGATCTATAACGTTCATCCAGCTGATCCATGTCCCTTGGGGGCTTGTCACTGGATATAACAATTTGTTTATTTGATTGAAATAGTGCTTCAAAAGTATTAAAAAATTCAATCTGGGTTGATTCCTTACCAATGATAAATTGAATATCGTCGATTAGAAATACATCGATATTCCGGTACTTTTTACGAAGATTTGCCGTAGCTGCGGTATCTCCTTTTTTCTTATTCGTACGTATGGCTTCAATCACCTGATTCGTAAAATCTTCACTGGTAGTGTAAAGTACATTAAGTTCAGAGTGATGTTCTATGATGTGTCTGGCAATGGAGTGCATTAGATGCGTCTTGCCGAGACCAGGTCCACTATACAGAAAGAGCGGATTATATACTTGTGAAGTCGGAGCTTCTGCTACAGCAACAGCAGCAGCATGTGCCATCGAATTACTTCGGCTTGTGACAAAAGTATCAAAGGAATGTCCTGACTTCAGATAAGGATATTTATCTGTGAGAGTTTCCTCCTTTATATAGGAAGAAACTGATTCACTTTTGTAGATATAGCTTATTTCAATTTCTTCTCCTATCACTACTTCAATTGCAACTTTAATATGTACATTGTATCTGGATTTGAGAAGACTGATGCAGTCTCCCTGGGTTTCTTTGTTAATTTGAAATGTGATGACTCTGTTATCGTAGGAGAAAAATTCCAGGGGCTCAATGAAGGTCCGGATCGCTGGTTTACTGATGTCACTTTCTTCCATCAAATAGGCGATAATTTCACTCCATTGGGCTTTTATCTTGTTTTCCATAAAAAAACCTGCCTAACTATTTTAAAATTGAAATAAGGGTATAAACATACAAATATATTTTACCTCAAAATCATAGTTTTTTCAATGGGCATTTGCAAATTTGTAATTTTATTGGAATATTTGCTTGACTAATTGGCAATTCAATACTATAATTAGGCTTGATACGGATTTAGTATAGAATTTGTAGAAATTATAACTGTGATATAAATCGTGAAGGAGGTGTAAAGATATGAAAATGACATTTCAGCCAAAAAAGAAATCCAGAGCCAGAGTTCATGGTTTTCGTAAGAGAATGAGAACATCAAATGGAAGAAAGGTGCTCTCCAGAAGAAGAGCAAAAGGAAGAAAAAAATTGTCTGCGTAATGCAGTACTGTGCAAAGTCACATAAAATGTGTGGCTTTTTCTTCTCTTTATGAGGAAAGAATCAGTGTTTGAAAAACTTGGAAAAAATTTTGAATTTCAAAAGGTTTATAAGACTGGTAAATCAAAAGCAAATAAATACCTGGTGATGGTACTGGTTGAGAGGGAGAGTGGTCCCAATCGTTATGGCTTTTCTGTTAGTAAGAAGGTTGGTAATAGTGTCGTGCGTCACAGAGTCACCAGGTTGTTGCGCGAATCTGTCCGTAGAAATGATGCACGTCTTGAAAGAAGTTATAATATTGTAATTGTTGCCAGAAACACAGCGAAGGATAAGGCTTTTGATGAAATTGACAGTGCTGTGTGCCACTTGTGTAAATTACATGGAATATTAAAATGAAAAAGATTTTTTTGTTTTTATTAAAGATATATCAAAAATTTATTTCTCCGCTGAAACGAACACCTACCTGTATCTATACACCTTGTTGTTCTGATTATGCTGTTCAGGCGATTACAAAGTATGGTGCAGTCAAGGGTGGTTTTTTGGCTGTAAAAAGAATTTTGAGATGTCATCCATTTCACAAGGGTGGTTATGATCCGGTACCATAATGGTTTTGATCATGATCGTGTCTGCTGGCGTAAAATATGGAGGTAAATTAGATTGGAAATTCTTTATCAACTGTTGGGCTGGATTATATCCGGTATTGACTGGTGTGTATTCCAGATATTTGGACTGCACAACATTGGCTTGTGTATTGTGTTGTTTACGATTATTGTATATACACTAATGATTCCATTGAATGCGAAGCAACAGAAGTCTTCCCGGCTTATGAGTAAGATAAATCCTGAGATTCAGGCGATTCAGGCAAAATATAAGGGAAAAAAAGATAATGAATCAATGACGAGGATGCAGACTGAGACTCAGGCTGTATACAATAAATACGGTGTTAGTCCATTTGGCGGTTGTCTGCCACTTTTGATCAGTATGCCGATCATGTTTGCCTTGTATGGAGTAATTCAAAGAATTACGGAATATGTTCCTTCTTTGAAGGGAACGACGGGATTTCTTGGATTGGATGTATCCCAGACGCCGACGCAGTATGCCCAGGTTACAAAACTGGCTTATTTAATTCCGATTCTTGCTGTGGTATTCCAGTTTATTAATACGAAAATGCTTCAGGTAAAGGATACGAATAAGAACAAACAACAGGATTCTATGGCAGCTAGTATGAAGATGATGAATTATTTTATGCCATTTATGTCCGGTATATTTTGTCTTTCCTTGAATATAGGTATAGGACTTTATTGGATTACCAGTTCTATTTTCCGTATTGTGCAGGCATATTTTATTAATCGTCATGTGGACAAGATATCATTAGATGATTTGATTGAACAAAATAAAGAAAAAGCTGCTAAGAAAAATCAAAAACGTGAAGAAATGGCGAAGCAGATGGAGATGTATTCAAAACAAAAGACGAGCTCCATTAAAACAGTAACAAATTATCAAAATACAGCAACTTCAGATAAATCTGACAAGAATAATAGTGTGGATGTGAACAAAAATATTGAGCCGGGAAGTATTTCCGGGTATGCCCATATGCTGTCAGGAAATAAGAAAGATAATAAGTAATACAGCATTTTGACTGATTGGAGGAGATTGTTATGTCGAATTGGCTTGAGATTAGTGCAAAGACTGTTGATGAAGCATTGACGGAAGCGTTGATAAAGCTGGAGACAACAAGTGACCAGATTGAATATGAAGTGATTGAAAAAGAAAGCAGCGGACTGCTTGGTTTATTTAGTAAACCGGCGAAGATCCGGGTTTGCAAGAAGGAAAGTGTGGAAGATAAAGTTAGGAACTTTTTAGCTGATTTGTTTGAAAAGATGGAGATAGAGGTAGAAGTAGTTCTTGATTATAAGGAAGAAGATGGAGTTATTGATATTGAGTTAAAAGGCAATGAGATGGGACTTCTCATCGGTAAAAGAGGACAGACGCTGGATTCCATTCAATTTCTTACTTCTTTGGTTGCAAATAATAATAGAGAAGATTATGTTAAGATCAAAATGGATACCGAAAATTACCGTGAGAGAAGACGTCAAACCATAGAGAACCTTGCTAAGAATATTGCAAATAAGGTGAAGAAGACCCGTAAGCCGGCATATCTTGAGCCAATGAATCCTTATGAGAGAAGAATTATTCACGCTGTTCTTCAGAATGACAAGTATGTAGAAACATACAGTGAAGGGGAAGAACCTTTCCGTAAGGTTGTTGTGAATATTTCCAAAGAGTATGCAGATATGCCTCCTCGCAGAAATAATAATTACCGCAGGAGAAATAATTACAATAGTCATGGCGGTGGTAATTATAGACGGAAACCTTATAATAAAAATTACAGACGTGAAAATAAAGATAATTTTGAGGCAAATAAAGAAAGCGAATAAATATTATCTATGGCAGCCAGGCGGCGCCAATCCGAATCTGCCATGAGGCGGGTTTAGATTGGTGCCGTAGCTTTTTAGGGGGATTTTATGTTTTATGATGATACTATTGCAGCGATTGCCACAGCTTCTCTGAGTGGGGGAGTCAGTATTCTTCGTATTAGCGGTGAAGATGCAGTTTCTGCTGCAGACCATATTTTGGAATTAAAAAATAAAACATTGACGGAGTGTAAAAGTCATACGCTTCACTATGGCTTTGTAGTGGATGAGAAATTACAGCGGCTGGACGAAGTGATTGTTCTTTTGATGCGGGCTCCCAATAGTTATACGAGGGAAGATGTGGTGGAGATCCAGTGTCATGGTGGCACTTTGATCTGTCAGGAAATTTTGGACCTTATTTTAAGACAGGGTGTTCGTATGGCGGAACCTGGAGAATTTACAAAGCGTGCTTTTTTAAATGGCAGGATTGATTTATCCCAGGCTGAAGCAGTGATGGATCTTATAGAATCCAAGAGCCGTTATGCTATGGAAAGTTCTATGAGCCAGTTAAAAGGAATTGTAAAAGAAAGAATTATTAAGTTGAGAAATCAGATTTTGGATGATGTTGCTTTTATTGAGGCGGCATTGGATGATCCTGAACATATATCTATGGAGGAGTTTGAAGATAAATTTTTAGAAAATTTGAATAACTGTATTAGTGAACTAAAGCAGATCAAAGATAATTATAAAAATGGACGAATGATAAAAGAAGGAATTCAGACGGTTATCATCGGGAGGCCCAATGTTGGTAAATCCTCATTTTTGAATAGAATTCTCGGGGTTGACCGAGCGATCGTCACGGATGTCCCTGGAACTACAAGAGATACTTTGGAGGAGGATGTTAGATTGGGAGATCTGCTTCTTCATGTGATTGATACTGCTGGAATTCATGATACTGAGGATGTGGTAGAGAAGATCGGAATAGAAAAGGCGCTGGAAAGTATGGGGACTGCTGATTTTTGTATTTTGTTGATTAATGGAAGTGAAGATCTGTCCACTGAAGATATTGATCTTATGAGAAAGATTTCAGATGTTCCAGGAGTTATTTTATTAAATAAAAATGATCTTTCTGTGAAGATCGATCCAGAGAATTTGTCAGAATATACAGAAAAAGAAGTAATTTCATTTTCGGCTAAGACAGGGGATGGTCTTGGACAGTTGGAAAAATATGTAAAGGAACAATTTTATTTAGAACATGTTTCTTTTAATAATGAGATTTATATAAGCAATGAGAGACAGAAGCAGGCGGTGGAAGAGAGCTATGCCAGTTTGATGAATGTAAGGGAAAGTATGAAAATGAAGTTGGGTGAAGATTTTTATACCATAGATCTGATGAATGCTTATGAACAGTTGGGAAGAGTCATTGGTGAGAGCGTAGATGATGATCTTGTGGATACGATATTTAAAAAGTTTTGTATGGGTAAATAAAAAAATAGGAGTATTTACAATGGAAAAAAAGATAAAGAAATGCTTAAAAGAACAATATGATGCTGTGGTGGTAGGAGCAGGTCATGCTGGTTGTGAGGCTGCTCTCGCTCTTGCACGTCTTGGTTTTGATACTGTGATATTTACGGTCAGTGTAGATAGTATTGCCATGATGCCCTGTAATCCGAATATTGGTGGTTCTTCAAAAGGTCATCTTGTAAGAGAGATCGATGCTATGGGGGGGGAGATGGGAAAGAATATCGATGCTGCTTTTATTCAGAGTAAGATGTTAAACCAGTCTAAGGGACCTGCAGTTCATTCATTGAGAGCTCAGGCGGATAAGAAAAATTATAGTCAGTTGATGCGAGAAAAGCTTGAGGAACATGATAATATTTCGGTGAAGCAGGCGGAAGTCACGGAGCTGATTGTAGAGGAAGGAAAGATTACTGGAGTTAAAACCTATACGGGAGCTGTTTATGAATGCAGGGTATGTATACTTTGTACTGGTACTTATCTTAAATCCAGATGCATTACAGGGGAAGTCTCGGTTCAGACGGGACCAAATGGTTTGATGTCTGCCAATTATCTTTCTGAATCATTAAAAGAACAAGGAATTAGTTTACGTCGGTTTAAGACGGGAACTCCCGCAAGGATAGACGGAAATACTGTAGATTATACTAAGATGGAACCTCAGTATGGCGATGAGAAGATTGTTCCCTTTTCTTTTACAAATAAGTCGGAGGATCTGGAAAGGGAGCAGGTGAAGTGCTGGCTCACTTATACTAATGAACAGACCCATGAGATTATACGGGACAATCTTGACCGCTCACCCTTATACTCTGGTATGATAAAAGGAACTGGCCCCAGATATTGTCCTTCTATCGAGGACAAGGTAGTGAGATTTGCAGATAAAAACCGGCATCAGGTTTTTATTGAGCCAGAGGGGTTGTATACTTCTGAAGTATATATAGGAGGAATGTCCAGTTCCCTCCCTGAAGATGTACAGGCAGATATGTATCATACAGTACCTGGTCTGGAACATGCAAAGATCGTGAGAAATGCCTATGCCATTGAATATGATTGTATTGATTCTTTGGAATGTAAACCATCTTTGGAACTTAAAAAAATCGAGGGTGTATATAGCGCCGGTCAGGCAAATGGCAGTTCCGGATATGAAGAAGCAGCAGCCCAGGGACTTATGGCAGGTATCAATGCGGCGAGAAAAATGCAGGAAAAAGAACCGATTATATTAGATCGTTCCCAGGCATATATTGGAGTTTTGATTGATGACCTGGTGACAAAGGGTACGAATGAGCCCTATCGTATGATGACTTCCAGAGCAGAGTATCGTTTACTTCTACGTCAGGATAATGCGGATCTTAGACTTACTCCCATCGGTTATGAAGCTGGATTGATTGATGAGGAGAGATATCAGAATATATTACGAAAAGAAGAAAAGATACAAACTGAGATAGAGAGGATCAAACATACTTCGGTAGGTGGAACGAAAAAAGTGCAAAATCTTTTAAAGGAATATAAGAGTACTCCTTTAGTTAGTGGGATTACTCTGGCGGAGTTGATTCGGCGTCCTGAATTATCTTATGATATAATTTCTAAAATTGATCTGGAACGTCCTGATTTACCTGAGGATATCTGTGAGCAGATAAATATAAATATTAAATATGAAGGTTATATTGTAAGACAGGAGAAACAGGTCAAGCAGTTTGTAAAATTAGAGAAAAAAAGAATACCTGATAATATTGACTATTCACAAATAAATAGTCTTAGATTGGAAGCAATTCAAAAGTTACAGGATATAAGACCTGAGTCAGTGGGACAGGCTGCAAGAATATCTGGAGTTTCACCTGCTGATATTTCTGTGTTGTTAGTATATCTTGAAAATTATAATAGATAGAAATGTTTCACGTGAAACATTTAAAGGTGGTCGATATTTTGAAAGAACTATTTTCTAATTATAATATAGAAATAAGTAATGAACAAATTGATAAATTTAATGTGTATTATAATCTGTTAATTAAATGGAATGAAAAAATGAATCTTACTACAATTACTGTATATGAAGATGTAATCAAAAAACATTTTTTAGATAGTGTACTTTTATTAAAAGCCTTTTCAAAGGATTCATTTGTAGCAAAGAATATTATTGATGTTGGAACAGGAGCTGGATTTCCGGGAATACCTCTTGCCATTATGCTGCCAGATTCGAAGTTTACATTGATTGACTCTTTAAATAAACGTATCGAGTTTTTAAAAGAGGTAGTGGAAATTCTAAAGATTGAAAATGTTACTTTGATTCATGGACGGGCTGAGGAACTTGGAATTGATCCAGAGTATAGAGATAGATATGATATATGTGTATCCAGGGCAGTAGCTGCATTACCTTTATTGCTGGAATATTGTTCTCCTTTTATCAGGAAAGGAGGAGTTTTATATATGTATAAAAGTATGAAAGTAGAAGAGGAAATTGATTGTGCAGAGAACGCTTTATCTATATTAAATTGTTCCATTAGTAACAATATTTTATTAGCTGATGATAATGATTATATGCGATATATATTAGAAATAGAAAAAAATGATTCTACTCCAGATAAGTATCCGCGAAAGCCTGGAAAAGCAAAAAAGAAACCATTGTAGTTTAAGGGTGTAGGTCAGTGGAATTCAGATTTGTAATATATTTGTAAGATGTTTCACGTGAAACATTTTAATTTATAATTTTACTACTTTTCTATAGAAAATAAGGAAAATTGATGATATAATAGAAAGGTAGGAGAGAAGTATCACAGAAAGTTGCATACAGATAAATTATGTTATGCGGGAAGAGGGTAGAATATGATGAGTCACAAAATCATTGCAATCGCGAATCAGAAGGGTGGTGTTGGTAAGACAACGACTACAATCAATCTTGCTGCTGCTTTAGCTGAAAAGGGTAAGAAAATTCTTATGATAGATATGGATCCACAGGGTAATGGGTCAAGTGGTCTGGGAGTTGACAAAGATGAATTAGATATAACAGTTTATCAACTGATGATAGGAACTAATACTTTTGATGAATGCGTAAAAAGAAATGTCTTAGAAAATTTAGATGTACTTCCAGCCAATGTAAATTTAGCTGGGGTTGAGATTGAGACCTTAGACATGGAGGACAGAAATTATATTCTATCAAAGGAAATTGAAAAGATTAAAGATATATATGATTATATTTTGATTGATTGCCCCCCTTCCCTCAACAGTCTTACCATAAACTCCATGACGACAGCAGATGCGATATTAGTACCAATACAATGTGAATATTATGCGCTGGAAGGATTGAGCCAGTTGATCTATACGATTAATCTGGTAAAAGACCGTTTAAATCCGAGACTCCAAATAGATGGTGTTGTATTTACAATGTACGATGGAAGAACGAATCTTTCACTCCAGGTTATAGAAAATGTCAGGGAAAATCTGAATCATAAAATATATAATACAATCATTCCCCGCAGCGTGCGGTTAGCGGAAGCGCCAAGTTATGGACTTCCCATTAGTATTTATGATAGTAAGTCAACGGGGGCAAAAGCTTATCGTGCTCTTGCAGAAGAAATGATTGGAAAAGGAGATGAATAAATAAATGGCGGTAAAAAGGGGACTTGGAAAGGGTATTGATACAATTATTCCAAATAAGAATGCTGGGCTAAATAATACTACAGCAGAAACAAAAATCAAAGTAGAGGAAACTATTGATATTAATAAGGTAGAGCCAAATAAAGATCAGCCGCGAAAGACTTTTAATGAGGATTCTCTGATCGAGTTATCTGAATCCATCAAACAGCATGGTATCGTACAACCTTTGGTAGTGGCAAAGAGGGATGATTATTTCGAGATCATTGCCGGAGAGAGGAGATGGCGTGCAGCAAAGCTGGCGGGTATGAAAAAAGTACCAGTTGTGGTCAAGGATTATTCTCCCCAGGAAATTATGGAGATTGCTCTAATCGAAAATATCCAGAGGGAAGATCTGAATCCAGTGGAGGAAGCTATGGCCTATCAGCGTCTGATAAAGGAATATAACTTAAAGCAGGACGAAGTGGCGGAGAGAGTATCAAAAAGCCGTACTGCTATAACAAATTCTATCCGGCTTTTAAAGCTGGATGAACGGGTACAGAGTATGCTGGTAGAAGAGAATATTTCCAGTGGACATGCCAGGGCACTACTTGCTATAAAGGATAATGATGAACAGTATAACATAGCAATGAAAATATTTGATGAAAAATTAAGTGTTCGTGAGACGGAAAAGCTGATCAAATCTCTTGGGAAAGAAAAGAAAGCAGGAAAAAAGAAAGAAGAGTTAAAAAATGAATTTGTTTATCGGGATCTGGAAGAGAAGTTAAAGATGATTACCGGAACAAAAGTTATTATTAATAGAAAAACTGAAAAATCCGGGAGAATTGAGATTGAGTATTATACTCCTGAGGATTTGGAAAAGATCATTGGGTTATTAAATAGTTAGAACACACATTCGATAGGAGAGATAAATATGTTTCGTTTAAGAGATTATGGAATTGAGCCTGATATTGTTATAATGAGCCTCGCTGGCGTCCTAGTAGTTATGTTGGTTTTACTTATCGTCGTTTTTGTTAAAATAAGTAACCTTAAAAACAGGTATACGAATTTTATGGAAGGTAAGGATGGTAAAAGTCTGGAAGAATCATTTCAGAAAAAATTTGAGAATATGGATTATGTCAATGAAGAGCTGAAAAAGATCGACTGGCAGATCACCAATATCAATGAGAATTTATTGCGCACATATCAGAAAATTGGTATTGTAAAATATGATGCGTTTAAAGAGATTGGCGGTACACTTAGTTTTGTGCTGGTGCTCCTGACTAAAAATAATAACGGATTTATTTTGAATTCTATGCACTCTAACAGTGAAGGTTGTTATACCTATATCAAAGAGGTAAAGGGAGGAGAAGTATTTGTAACACTTTCAGAAGAAGAGAGACAGGCATTGGAGATGGCGAAGGCACAGTAAATGCCTTTGCCATATAAATAGAAGTTTTCCTATACAAGTGGAAGGTTGGCAGCGAGCAATTGATTAAAAAGTATAAAAAAAGCCCTTACCCAGCAGTTGCAGGTCTGCCAAACAAGGACTCGGGAGTACGCCTTTGGGGGCTCGAACCCCAGACACCCTGATTAAGAGTCAGGTGCTCTACCAACTGAGCTAAAGGCGCTTATCTTTGAGCTACAAGAAATATTATATAATAGAATATGAGAAAAAGCAATAAAAAAAATCTAAAAAAAATCTAAAACTCAAAAAAAATGTAGATAATAAAAATATTATATCAATTTTTTGTTAGTTTTGGTGCAGGAAGGAATTAAAATGGCTAAAAATTCAAAAACAAACAAAAAAATAAGAGAGACTTTAAAAGCATTACTTGCAAATACGGGAAAGTTAATATTGATTGTGGCTGCCTGTAGTATCGTTATTGCAGTGATTATGAACTGGGAGAATGTTATAGTAGAGTTAAGCCGATTGGTCAAAGTACTGATGCCTTTTATATTGGGAATCGTGCTTGCCTTTCTGATCAATCCATTGGTAAGTAATGTATATCAGCTGTTGAACCATTTCATTTTTAAGGATAAACGGCAGAAGGGATGTAAATATATCAGTGTTGCTTTATCTTATTTGATTCTGCTGGGAATACTGGCCGTAACGATTGTTTACATTGTTCCACAGATTTCTGAGAGCTTAAAAGAATTAACAAAATCATTGGGGTATGGATATAATTACGTCATAAACAACACTGCTGAGATTCAACAAAAATATCCTTTCCTGCCGATGGAGGATATCAAACAGCTTTTATTGAAGGTAGTACCAGATAATATTTTTGGATATGGAACAGACCTGGCAAAGTTTGTCTTTCCTTATCTATATAATCTTTCTGCTTCCTTTATCAAAGGATTTATCGATGTCATATTTGGAATTGTTATATCCTGTTATATCATTTTGGATAAAGAGAAAATTTCTAAACAGATCAGAAGAGTTATATATGCATTTACCAATAGGAGGCAGGCTCCGGTTATTTGGGATACCTTCCGGGAATGTAACCATATTTTTAACGGATTTTTGTATGGAAAGACCATTGATTCACTGATTATTGGTGTCTTGTCACTGATCGTCATGTCTGTAATTCAGCTTCCCTATGGACTACTTCTCAGCGTGATCGTTGGAGTTACCAACATGATTCCATACTTTGGTCCATTTATAGGCGCCATACCAGGGGTTATCATTTATCTTGTGATAGAACCAAAATACGCCATTATTTATGTGATCATGATACTGGTACTTCAACAGTTTGACGGCTTGTATCTGGGACCAAAGATCCTGGGCGATCTTACAGGGATCAAACCGCTCTGGGTGATCTTTGGTATTACAGTGGGCGGCGCGTATTTTGGCGTTCTTGGTATGTTTCTTGGAGTACCGACGGTGGCAGTGATTATGCATATTGTCAATGTAATTATGGAAAAGAAGATTAAAAAAAGGATGCTGCAGGAATATAAAAATAATTAGCATCCGTTGGGGGCAAAATACTTTTTGACCCCAGCATCATTTTATATTTAGCAGGTTCATGATATAATGTGTGGACTCTGCAATTTTCTCAAAAGTTTTGCAGAGTCCCGGCTTACATGAAAAAAAGTTACGTAGGATCCGGTGACAATTTTTTCTCATATGATAAGCTCCCTCGTGTCATTACATTATTATATGCGTGAGCTTTTATTGTGCGCAGCAACCAGACGATGAATTGGCATACCTTTGGAAGAAAATTTTTCTTCGTATTCCGTCATCACATTATTTTCTGCGAGGGTACTATTGTGTAGGTCATAGGTTACGTCTTTGAGATTCCATAACTCCGACTCTTCAATGGTTTCTACAGAGTAGTCAAAAAGTTTTCGGTTATCTGTTTTGAAACAGACGACACCGTCCTGGTTCAAAATAATATTATAAGAAGCGAGAAACTGAGGTGAAGTCAGTCTTCTTTTGGCGTGCCTTTCCTTTGGCCATGGATCTGAAAAATTCAGATAGATCCGGTCAATCTCGTTTTCACCAAATACATCTAAAAGCTTTTTTGCATCCATCCGGATAAAATAAAGATTGGGAAGCTCTTTTTCCTGCCTCTTTTCAATGGCGCGGTATAGCACGCTGGAGTACATTTCGATACCGATATAATTAATTTCCGGGTGAAGTTCAGCCAGTGTGTGAACAAACTTTCCTTTTCCCATTCCAATCTCAATATGAATAGGGTGGTTATTTCCAAAGAAGGTATCCCAACTTCCTTTATATGCCTCGGGTTCTTGAATTACATAAATACTATGTTCGATGGCTTCTTCTGCCCCTTTTACGTTTCGTAATCTCATATTTTAACATTTTACCTTTCTTTACGGACATTTTGCCTTCAGCGGCACACAATATTTTATCAAAATTTTGTAAAAATGACAATAATATATTGGAAAAATCGTAAAAATCGTGTATTATTGTAATAGGGGATTAAATTAAATAAAAATTGGTGGTGTTTTATGGAAGAAAAGAAAGTGGTATTTGTTCCGGTCAGTAATATTATTCCGGGTATGGTTGCGGCAAATGATATTTGTGACATGAATAATGAGCTTATCATTCCAAAGGATTCGATTATTGATGGAGCTGGAATAACAAGAATAACTCTTTTTGAGATTACGAGTGTAACAGTGTATGCAGATGATCCATTGCTGCTACAGATACACGAACAGAATTTTCAGAATCAATTTGCATCTACGGAGGAAAAAGCAGAGTTTATTGAGTTTAGAAAAAATTATAATTCAACACTGGAATTTGTGTCAAAAAAGTTAAAGCAGCTTTTGAATAAAGATGAGGAGATAGATTATACGGAGCTTGTAAATGAAGTGGACAAGCTGGTTTATAAATCTAAAAGTAAGTATCATATTTTCAATATGCTTCACGACATAAAAACCTTTGCCGATGAGACCTTTCGGCATACTCTGAATGTTGCCATAATTAATAACATATTTGCCGAATGGCTTAAGATGGATGAAGAAGAAAAAAAGAATCTGACACTGTGTGGGTTACTTCACGATCTTGGGAAACTTTTTGTGGATAAAGACATTTTAAGAAAGCCTGGCAAACTTACTGATGATGAATTTGAGCAGATTAAGCAGCATCCAGTTTTGGGATTTAATTGCTTGAAGAATAAAAAGATCCCAGATAGTGTCAAGCGGGGAGTACTTCTTCATCATGAAAGAAGTGATGGAAAGGGATATCCGTATGGATTTGGGATTAATGAAATTGTTCCCTTTGCTGCTATTACTTCGATCGCAGACGCGTATGAGGCGATGACTGCTACAAGAGTATATCGAAGGGGAATGAGTCCATTTGATGTGATTCGGATTTTTGAAGAGGAAGGAAAAAAGCAATTTGATCCTGTTTATCTGCTTCCATTGCTGAAGCATTTAACAAATACATATCTCCAGCACAGAGTAATATTAAGCAATGGTCTGACAGGAAAAGTTGTCCTTATTAATAAAGACGAGTTGTCACATCCTATGGTTATGCTGGATGATGAAACATTTTTAGATTTGTCCAAATCAAGAGGTGTAAAAATTACGGAGGTTCAATAAAATGAAAAAGCGTATGAGAGTTCTCATGGCGGGAATCTGTTTACTGGCAGGCTTAGGTATCAGTACAGAATATGCAGGAGCGGAAAGAAAATCAGCTCCCAGCATTTCGGCAGAGGCAGGATGTGTTATTGATGTTCAGTCGGGTGCTGTTTTGTATGATAAGAATATGAACAAAAGAGAGTATCCGGCGAGTATTACGAAAATCATGACGACCTTGGTGGCACTGGAAAATTGTTCGCTGTCAGAAGAGGTTGAGTATGGTAAATCGGCTTTTGCCAACTGGGAACCTGGAGCATCCAATGCCAGTATAGAGGTAGGGGAAAAGATCAATATGAAGGAAAGTCTGTATGCTGTTATGCTGGCTTCTGCCAATGAAGCCTGCAATGGTGTGGCAGATCACATAGCAGGTAGTATCGATGCTTTTGTAGGCAAGATGAATGAAAAGGCACAATCCCTGGGGTGCAAAAACACGCACTTCGCCAATACAAACGGGCTCTGGAAAAAGGATCATTATACTACGGCATATGATATGGCACTTATTGGGCGGGCAGCGATTCAGAACAAGGATTTCAAAGAAATTACTGGTACTAGATTATTTATTATGTCTAAAACCAACAAAAGAAAGGCAGGGTATCCATTGGCTTGTCACCATAAAATGCTCAACCCGGGTGATTATCCGCAATATGAATATGAATATTGTGAGGGTGGCAAGACAGGATATACTTCCAAATGCCGAAACACACTGGTTACTTTTGCAAAAAAAGGAAATATGGAATTGGTATGCGTAATCCTGAAATGCGATAATTCTGTTTGGCTGGAACCAAATGCTTATACCGATACGACCAGACTTTTCAACTATTGTTTTGCCAATTACGAAAAGACCAGTATTCAGCAGGATATGGCAAGTGATATCAATGAGCAGTATCTCTTTACTAAATTTAGTCCTTTTTACAGCAAGAGTACAAGTTCCCTTCATATTGAAGAAGAGGCAGGAATTATTTTGCCAAAAGGTGTAACCGCAGATAAGGCGGAGAAAAAAGTGGAGTATTTTGATCAGCCTCAGGAGTTGAACGGAAAGAAAGTGATCGGCCGTCTTTCTTATGTTTATAAGAATCAGGAAGTGGGTGGGTCAAACATATATTTTGAGGATAACGATTCACTGACACTGAAAGACAGCATTGATATGAGTAAATGGTTCGATGAAGCAATTGAGGTTGCCAAAAAAGAGCCGTTTCCATGGAAAAAATGTATCTTAGTAATCATTTTGGCGGGATGTGTGCTGGGACTCAGCATTATATGTTTCATTAAGGTCCGCGCATATCAAGTCAAAACAGAGGGTCGAATAAGATTTAAAAAAGGCCGGCATAAGATGAAGAATCGGGAACGGGATTTTTATACCCGACGATTAAAATAAGTATGATAAAAATACCAGTTTCTTGATGGAAAGTAAAGGAACTGGTATTTTTATGTAAGTGACATATAATTTTTTCTAAATTTACTTCCTTTTAATGTTTGCTACATCAGCCCGAAGTTTTTCAGCGGTCTGTATCGCATTGGTAATCTGACGGATCTGCGCTATGTAAACATCTTCTTCTGAATCTTTATGAGCTTCATAATAAAGCTTTCCTATTTCTCGATAGGTACTTTCGATGGTCTTTTCCTGACTTCGGATCTGGCCATTTAGGGAAGAGACCTCAGAAAATTCTTTTGCTTTGTTTGTAATATCATTTGCCGCATCATTGAGTGCGTCTGACATCTTGTCAAAAAATCCAGCCATGATTATTTACCTCCATTAAATTAATTTAGTAAAAGGAACTTGAAAGTGCAGAGTAGATCATCGTCTGTACCAGGTCGGATGCAATTAGTTGGAATATAATGGCAAAGGAAATGATGTATACAATGGATACGATCACAGACAGGTAAGCAGTTTTGCTCCCTTAGCCGGTGAACTGATCAAATCTTTTAGATTCCCCAGAAAGCCATGGATCATTTCCGTTGCCTCTGCAGATGTTGCAGGGATAGAAGAATTGGACATAAAAATACCTCCTTAATTATAATATGTGTTTATTGTAACATATACTTAAGAAATACCGCAAGCATAAGAAGGAAAGAGTTGTAAATTAACTGGATGGATTTTCATTTTATGATTGAAATAATGGAAGAAATATTATATTCTATTAGTAGAAATCTGATCACATAAAGAAAAGGAGAACGCTTATGCAGAAGTTATCATTGGAACAGGAACTGAAGGAAAATGCTTATCCGGGGCGTGGCATTGTAATAGGAAAATCGCCAAATGGAAAGTACGCGGTCACTGCATATTTTATTATGGGACGCAGTGAGAACAGCAGAAATCGTGTATTTGTAGAAGATGGAGAGGGAATTCGGACACAGGCGTTTGATCCTTCCAAGCTCAGTGATCCAAGCCTGATTATCTATGCACCAGTACGGGTTTTGGGAAATAAGACCATTGTGACAAATGGCGATCAGACAGACACTATCTATGAACTGATGGACAAGCAGCAGACTTTTGAGCAGGCGCTTCGCACCAGAGAATTTGAGCCGGATGGACCGAATTATACACCGAGGATCTCCGGAATCATGCACGTAGAAAATGGTAATTATAATTATGCCATGTCGATTCTTAAGAGCAGCGATGGCAATCCGGATTCCTGCAGCCGATATACTTTTGCTTACAGTGATCCGATAGCAGGAGAGGGACATTTTATTCATACGTATATGTGCGATGGCGATCCCCTTCCGAGTTTTGAAGGTGAGCCCAAACGGGTAGAACTGATGGATGATATGGATGCTTTTACAGATATGCTTTGGTCCAGTCTGAATGAGGATAATAAGGTTTCTCTATTTGTTAGATACATCGAACTTGAGAGCGGTGAGTACCGTTCCATAATTGTAAATAAGAATCAAAAATAAAAAAAGAGAATATATTCATCGAAGAAAGGATTTTTAAATATGAAAGAATTGGAACTGAAATACGGATGCAACCCAAATCAAAAACCTTCGCGCATATTTATGGAAGAGGGAGAACTTCCAATCAAGGTGTTAAATGGTAAACCTGGCTACATCAACTTTTTGGACGCCTTTAATGGCTGGCAGCTGGTAAAAGAACTGAAAGATGCTACCGGGCTTCCCGCAGCAACTTCCTTTAAACATGTATCCCCTGCCGGGGCGGCGGTAGGTCTGCCACTGAGCAAGGTAGAGGAAAAGATTTACTGGGTGGATGATCTGGGGGAATTATCACCATTAGCAAGCGCCTATGCCAGAGCAAGAGGAGCTGACCGTATGTCTTCCTATGGTGATTTTATTGCCCTTTCTGATACATGCGATGTATCGGCAGCGAAGCTGATCAAGAGAGAATTTTCTGATGGTATCATTGCTCCTGGTTATGAGCCGGAAGCGTTGGAGATATTGAGGGAAAAGAAAAAGGGCAGTTATGCTATTATCGAGATCAATCCGAATTATGTGGCAAAGGAAATTGAACGAAAGGAAGTATTTGGCGTTACCTTTGAGCAGGGCCGTAATGAGCTGGTGATTGATGATGAATTTTTCAGTAATGTAGTAACAGAGAAAAAGGAGCTACCGGATCAGGCAAAAATTGATATGGCAATTTCTATGATTACATTAAAATATACCCAGTCCAATTCTGTATGTTTTGTTAAAGGCGGACAGGCGATCGGTATCGGCGCTGGACAGCAGTCCCGTATCCACTGTACCAGACTTGCCGGCAGCAAAGCGGACAACTGGTTCCTCCGTCAGTCACCTCAGGTGCTGAATCTTCCCTTTAAAACAGACATGAAACGTGCCGAGAGAGACAATGCCATTGATAATTATATCGGTGAGGATTATATGGATGTACTGGCAGACGGATGCTGGGAAAAATATTTTACGGAAAAACCGCCGGTATTTACAAAGGAAGAAAAGCAGAAATGGCTCAGTGAATATGCGAAGGATGTTACCCTTGGTTCCGATGCATTTTTCCCTTTTGATGATAATGTAGAACGTGCTTTCCGCAGCGGAGTAAAATACATTGCACAGCCGGGTGGATCCATCCGGGACCAGGATGTGATCGATGCCTGCAACCGCCATGGAATTGTGATGAGCTTTACTGGTTTGAGATTGTTCCATCACTAAGAATATAAGAGATAGTAAAGCCGCTTTGCTGGCAGGGAATACAGCAAGGCGGCTTTCTTATTGATAATATTTTTTTAAAGTTAAATAAAACAATTATTTATCCATATATTTATCAATGGCGGAAACGGTGTTCAAAAGTTCTTTCATCAGTTCACTGGTCTGTTTTGTCTTTGAATTGGTATTCTTTCCAAGTTCAACAGCCTGCTGGGTGCTGGAAGAAACCTCTTCGCTGACAGCGGAGATCTGGTTGATACTGTCTACAATCGTGTTGTTGGAGTCCATGACCTCTTCAATCTCCTGATAGATTTCATGGACATTTTGGTTGAGTCCGTTCATTTTTGTTCCGATACCGGTAAACTGCCGGCTGACATTTTCGATAAGTTCACGTTCTGTCCTGCTGGTGGACAAAACCGTGTCGGCGGTATCTTTGGCAATGGAAGCATTGCTCTGCAGTTCATTTACAATCTTCTGAATGCCTTCGGTAAGTTTTCTGGTTTCTTCCGCAAGTTCACGTATTTCTTCTGCCACAACGGCAAATCCTTTTCCGGCTTCTCCGGCGCGGGCGCTCTCAATGGAAGCATTCAGGGCGAGCAGATTCGTCTGGCTGGAGATAGAGGAGATTTGATTCGTAATTTCCTCCACTTTTTCTGCATTGTGGGTAAGATTTGTAATTACCTCCACAACTTTCTGGTTGGCGGACTGAGATTCTTTGGATTGAATCTGCAGGTTATTGATGGACTCTTGTCCGCCGGTAACAGCTTGTTCCGACTCTTTCGCCAGTGACAGCATTTCATCTGACTTTTCCTTTGTTTTTCGGATCATAGCCTGAATGTTTTCCGTCATAACTGTCTGTTTTCCTATGCTCTCTGTGTTGTTTGCATTTCCATGGGCAATGTCTTCCAGGGCGGCGGCAGTGTTGTCGATGTCAACCTCCAAAGACTCCATATAATCATTTGCTTTGGTTGAGTTCTCCCGAACGGTATCGATAACCTGCAGCACATCATTCAGAAGTAGTGTACTTCTTTCTTTTTCATCGTTCAGGTTGTTAATACGTATGGAATTATTTTTGTTGGAAATTAACGTTGTTCCACACAAAACAATAAGATAAACCACAACGCTGGCGCCGTGGAGCAGAAGAGAGGTACTGTTGATCTCCTGTCCCGCATGTGTAGTTCTTAATATTGTAACAGTATATATGATATCTGCTATATTAAGGACAGAAAATGCTATGGACGTGCGAAGGATCAGTCCGTAATCATAATAGAGGATGTAAAGCACGGATACAGGAAAAACGATAACAAAAACCAGGTCATTTTTGGCTCCAAAAAGCTGGAGGGCGTAAACAATAAGATAACCTGTCATCGAGACATTCTTAAACAGAGTACTGTCTTTTTTATTAAAGTAGATGGCAAAACAGACAACCAGCGAAAGGAATACGCAGACATCTACGGCGAGTGTAAAACCAAAGGAAATATTTCCCTTCATATAATCTGATATGTACCCAAAAAACATAAACATATTGATCACCGTCATGATAATCAAAATAAATTTGTTTACAGATTTTAGATTATTATTTTCTTTTTCTTTCATTTTTATAATCCGCCTTTCTGCGAAAGGCACCAATGTGTCATAAAACATATTGGCTGACTTTCGCTTTTCTTTTCGATCTTCCTTCTGATACAATTCTCTTATAAGACTGACACACTACAGAACACGTGGAGGTGAGTGGCGAGGCTGTATAGCGGCTGTCCTTCATTCTACCTGCTGACATCCGAGAATTAAGAGATTTAGTAAGATACCGTTTCAAGCTCACTCTTTGGGTGTCCTCTACTTAATTGTTTCAAACTTGTTCCTCCAATATTTGCAATAGTAACTCTATTGTACCAAATTGTAGCTTTTCTGACTAGACCCAGAATTTTTTTTGTCTATTTATCGGTTGCGGCTTTTAGAAAAAACTGATATGTGCAGCGGGTGCCTATGTACAGGGCTTGATGGAAGATACGATTGTTGTATTTTATTAAATATGCATTTAAGTAATCTTGTGCA
Source organism: uncultured Eubacterium sp. (assembly GCA_948848225.1). GTDB lineage: Bacteria > Bacillota > Clostridia > Lachnospirales > Lachnospiraceae > Eubacterium_F. Next base: position 63,308 of record CAQOJF010000005.1, on the reverse strand, counting down.
TGTTAATAACTCTTTTTATCATGGATATTCTGGTAGGATTGGAAAAGCTTCCGGCATTCTTCCTGGGCTTCTGCTTTCATATCAAGGAGTGAAGTTTTTCCTGTCAAATACTCATAGAACTTGTCATCACGGAAACCAATAGCATCCGTATCGGTGCGGTCGCAGCCATAGTGTACAGTCTCGATATTTGCCCAGAGGATACCGCCCAGACACATGGGGCATGGTTCTGCCGTGGTGTAGAGTTCACAGCCTGAGAGGTCATGAGTGCCCAGATTGTGGCAGGCATCCCGGATCGCTTCCATCTCGCCATGGCAGGTAGGATCTTTTTTAAGGAGGACCCGGTTGTGTCCTCTTCCCACGATCCTGCCGTCCTTGACGATGACAGAACCAAAGGGACCGCCATGCCCCTTCTCGATGCCCTGATATGCTTCATTTAAAGCTTCTTTCATATAATCCATGATAAATTCCTTTCTCTAAAATAAAGCAGTAATTCTGGATGTGACCAGATTACTGCCTTATTTTTACGTATATCTTTTTGTTATTTTTGTAAATCGTATCTTTTAAAAAAATTCATTATAAGTATTTCTTTAGAGCCTCCGCTTTATCCGTTTTTTCCCATGGAAGATCCAGATCACTGCGTCCGAAATGTCCGTAAGCAGCAGTTTCTTTATAAATTGGGCGTCGCAGATCCAGCATCTGTATGATACCGGCAGGTCGGAGATCAAAATTTTCTGATATGATATCTGCCAGCTTTTCATCTGGAAGTTTACCAGTACCAAAAGTATCGATTCGTATAGAAGTAGGAGAAGCGACTCCGATGGCATAGGAGAGCTGAATCTCTGCCCGGTCACAAAGTCCGGCGGCTACGAGATTCTTTGCCACATAGCGGGCTGCGTAAGCTGCGGAACGATCCACTTTTGTCGGATCTTTACCAGAAAAAGCGCCGCCGCCGTGACGAGCCCATCCGCCATAAGTATCTACAATAATTTTACGTCCAGTCACTCCACTGTCGCCATTTGGTCCGCCGATGACAAAACGTCCCGTCGGGTTAATGTACATTTTGGTATCATCATCCAAAAGTTCCGCAGGTAAAATCGGATCGATCACATATGTACGGATATCTTTTTGAATCTGTTCCCAGGAGATATCTGCACTGTGCTGGCTGGAGATGACAACGGCATCGATACGGACTGGTTTCCCCTCTTTATCGTATTCTACTGTAACCTGAGATTTTCCATCCGGACGAAGATAAGGCAAGGTACCGTCTTTACGTACTTTTGTCAGCTGGTGAGTCAGAAGATGTGCCAGATAAATCGGATATGGCATATATTCGTCGGTTTCGTTAGTGGCGTAACCAAACATCATTCCCTGGTCTCCGGCGCCGATAGCATCAAGTTCTGTATCTGTCAATTTTGATTCCAGTGCTTTATCTACACCGAGAGCGATATCGGCGGACTGTTTGTCGATGGATACCATGACACCACAGGTAGAACCGTCAAAGCCCTTTGCGGAATCATCGTAACCTATTTCGTTAATTGTATTTCTGATAATACTCTGAAAATCCACCTGTGCAGAGGTAGTGATCTCTCCCATGACCAATACGAGTCCCGTTGTGATCGCTGTCTCACAGGCAACACGGCTCATGGGATCCTGTGCCAGCAAAGCATCCAAAATGGAGTCGGATATCTGGTCACATATTTTATCAGGATGTCCCTCTGTTACGGATTCAGATGTAAATAGTATTTTGCTCATATTCAATCCTCCTCGGTTTATGTTCAACTAGCAAAAATGAATTATTATGTTAACTGGTATTCCATCTTTTAGAATACATCAATTCACTGGTTACGTCAAGGAAATCCATGAAATTTAACAATATTTATGTTTTACTTTAACTGTTGAAAAATAATCATTTTGTTGTATATTTTATATGTATTTGTGTATTGAAACACTAGGAGGAGAGGCATTTGACAACGATTTATTTTCTTGCATCTTTATTCGGAGTTTTAGGACAGGAGATTTACCGGAAAATTAGATTTGGGATATTTTTGTATGATTGATGCCTGAAAAAGGTGCGGCTGAGAATGCTGCGCACAAAAGGACCTTCTATCAGATAAAAAAGGGAGATCCGGCGTATGAATTAAAGTACACCGGATCTCCTGAATTTTAGCTTTTAACGCAGCGGTTCATTTCTGCGAAGTTTATTTTCTACTTTGTTCTTATACATCATTTCATCGCTGACTTTTATATAGGTTTCCAGAGAATCTTCTTCCTCTGGGATTTTATACAAATAGCCCAGACTGGCATGGATATGATATGGTTTTTTCTCTAACTGGTTGAACTTTTGCAGATAGTCTTCAAAGGCATCCATATGCTCAAGGCACTGTTCTTTTGGGATGTTATAGGCAAATATGACGAATTCATCGCCGCCGGTTCGAGCACCGGTAAATATAGGTTCACAGGTGTCCTGAATGGCATAGCGGACCTTTTTCAGAGCAAAATCCCCTTCCACATGACCATATATGTCATTGATCTGCTTCATCCCATCCAGGTCGATGATCGCCAGGAAAAAAGGAAGTTTTTGTCTCTTGGCATCGGCAAACTGAGTGTAAGCGCGATTTTCAAAGCCCCGCCGGTTGTACATTCCCGTAAGGGCGTCCCGGTCGTACATGTATTCCAATTCTTCGATCAATGTCTGCATTTTATGCTGGTTCAGCACATCCTGAATCGCATTGCTAATATTTGTACTCCAGTCAAAGTATATATTTGCTGTGACTTCTGGCGTACGAAATTGGATTGCCTCATAACCGAAGGTTCTGTTCTCAAAATGCAGGGGTGCAAAATACCATGCCTGAGGTTTGTCGCTGGTCATCTCTGCCGGAAGAAGCTCATTCCGGGGAAAAGCGGTCCGGACAGGTCCCATGGAGTTGCAGTCCCGCATGGCGATGCGCAGCTCCATTTGCTCTGTATAATGGTTAAGCTCTTCCATTTTTTCCAGGTCCTTGCAGAGACACACACAGTAATCCTTAAATCCCTGGATATTGAAAATATATTCTGGTATCTTTTCCGAAATCTCATTGATATTTCTGCATTCTCCCAGATGAATGGATAAAAAATTAAATTGAATCTTTCGGTTTCTCTCTATCTTCATTTCCTCAAACCAATTGCGTCTTGTGGCGATGACTTCTCTGTCGTTGATGCGCTGACAGCCACAGGATTCTCTTGTAAGTGGTGTTACATCAAAAAAGTAGTTCTCCGTCCGGGAAGGGCTTTCCTGTTTTTTGTCAATGATTTCTACTGCCTTCATCCCCATCTCATAAAAGGGAACTTCTACCGTTGTAAGAGAGGGAGAAAAATACATAGTATCTTTTAGACCATCATACCCACTGACGCATATATCCTTTGGAATGTCATAGCCTAATTTGATAAGTTCACTCGCCACAGCCGCCGCCATATAGTCGTTGGCACATACGATTGCTTGCGGGAGTTCACTGCTCTGAAGAAACCAATCGCAGGCATCACTACCCTTATTTTTCCAAAAATCACCGTAAAAAATCTGGTGTTCATCCACAGGAAGATGATATTCCTCCATAATACGCCGAAAACAATTCAACCGCTCAATGGAATCCCAGCGTTCTTTTGGTCCCGTCATAAAACAGAGGCGGGTAAATCCGTGAACATCAATAAAATGGCGTATGATTCCTTCCATACAGGTCGTGTTATCCACAAGCAGATTGTTGGCGCCGTCGATGTCTTCACGGATACTGACGATCGGACACTGGCAACGTTCCAGGGTATATTTGAGTACGTGATACCTGGTCTGCAGATTCTGAATCGTATCCAGAATCAGTATCATGCCGTCCAGTGTTTCATAGGGAGGGAGTTCATACATATAGCAGTCACCCTTAAAGTATTCCAGATTGTTGCTGTAACTCCCATAGGAAGTAAAGATGGCTACGTTATAGCCTAATTCATCTGCAGCTTGGATGACACCCTGGCACAGACGGCTTGGACATTCGTTGAGTACGGCCTCAACCAATACACCGATTGTCTTTCGCTGGTTTGAAAACATGGATTGTTCTCCTTTCTGCTCTCACGATACCTGTGATTTTTATTATACGTTCTTTTTCTATAGGATACAAGTATAAATTGACAAGAAAAAGACCATACTATATGATTTTTTGTAACAAAGGGTAGTTTTTTTACATTAATAGACAGAACAACGAGAGGAGATAGATACATGCATTCGATCGAGGCTATTTATCAAGAACATTCTAAAATGGTATACCGCTATCTGCTTTCGCTTACCGGAGATTCGGATCTGGCAGAAGAACTTACCCAGGAAACATTTTTCCAGGCTGTCAAAGGGATACACCGGTTTGACAGAAGCTGTAAAGTTTCTACCTGGCTGTGTGCTATTGCAAAAAATCAACTGAAAAGCTGGCGGCGCAAAAACCCGGTCATGGAAGATATCTCAGAATCCCATATAACGGCAGAAAGCGTGGAGGAAGCCGTCTCCGCTTCCATGGGAAAGATGGAGATTCTGAGAAAGATGCATGAGCTGGCGGAACCGGGCAGGGAAATTATGCATCTGAGACTCTTTGGCGGGCTTTCTTTCCGGGAGATCGCAGAAGTGATGGGCAAATCCGAAAACTGGGCAAGAGTAACATTTTATCGAGCAAAGGAACAATTGCGAAAGGAGCTGGAAAAAGATGAGTAAGAATTTATCATGTGAGATCATAAGGGATCTGTTTCCGTCTTATGTCGATAATGTCCTGAGCGATGCCAGTATTCAGGCAGTAGAGGAACATATTAGAGAATGTGAGGCATGCGCTAAGATTCTGGCGGACATGAGGCTGCCGGAGGAAGCAGTACAGGAGAAGCTGCGGCAGGACAGGGAGATCAATTTTCTGAAAAAGGTGAAAAGAAGGCATCGACTGGTTGTCTGCTGTATTTTAACAGTGGCAGTACTTCTTGCTGTACCTGCCGTGGTACTAATTAAAGCCGTGTATTTCGGACAGACATTGATTAATATGGATTTTAATATGACGGTATCAGAGGATCAGGTTGTCATTAAAGGTGAGGTTCCGGAGGGACATACCGTAAAAGAGTCCAGTTTTAAGGAACAGAATGGTGTCCTGAATGTTCAGATCATGTGCATGCCATCGGCATTTTTCCGCCCGCAGAAGGACGTAGACGAGGTTTACCGTCCAAAGGGTGATATCCAGAAGATTTATATCAATGGCGATCTGATCTGGGAGAAAGAGGCGGGAACCAACCTGGCACCATAGCGCTAAAATAAATAGACATTCCCATCACTGGATGCTACAATGATGCTAATAGTTATAATAGAGAAAGGGATGAGAAGATGAGACATTATGAAGATCCTCAGCTGCTGCAGGAAAATTGTGAGCCCCAGAGAGCTTATTATATTCCCTATGATTCATTGGAAAAGGCGCTGGCGGGAGAGAAAGAAACCTCAGACTACTATATGAGTCTGAACGGAGAGTGGAAGTTCAGGTATTATGAGCGTGATATCGACGTGCCCTCTGGGATTACGGATTGGGACAGCATTCCAGTGCCGTCGAACTGGCAGATGCTGGGTTACGATATACCTTATTATACGAATTTAAACTATCCGTTTCCTGTAGATCCACCCTATGTGCCGGATGATAATCCCTGCGGTGTCTATTCTCTGGATATCGAGATTCCTGAGGAATGGGAGGAGAGGGAGACATACATTGTACTGGAAGGCGTGAGCTCCTGTTTTTATCTTTACATGAATGGAGATTATGTGGGGTTCAGCCAGGTTTCCCATATGCAGAGTGAGTTGCAGCTGACAGATTATTTGAAAAAGGGTAGGAACCGATTGACGATAAAAGTCTTAAAGTGGTGTGCCGGGAGCTATCTGGAGGATCAGGATTTTTTGCGGTTGTCTGGAATTTTCCGTGATGTATACCTGCTGTCAAGAAACAAAGGACACATTCGGGACATCGAGATAACGACCGACCGGAATCACATCACCTGCAGCGTCCCCTATACCTTGTATGATGGAGGTACACCTGTAGAGAATCTGAATGATCCTGTGACGTGGAATGCAGAGAACCCTTATTTGTACACATTGATCGCGGAGCAGGCAGGGGAGTACATTCCTGTGAAGGTTGGTTTTCGGGATATTGGTGTCAGCCCCCTCAGGGAACTTCTTATAAATGGGACTTCTGTAAAGTTAAAAGGTGTCAATCATCATGATACCCATCCGGTGAGAGGGTATGCTCTTACCGAAGAGGATATTCGCAGGGATTTAGTACAGATGAAAAAACTAAATATAAATACGATTCGGATGTCCCACTATCCACCATCCCCTTATTTACTTGAATTGTGTGATGAAATGGGTTTTTATGTCATAGATGAAACCGATCTGGAAACCCATGGTTTCTGCACGAGGAATACACAGTATGATTATGATATGGAGAGCGGGGACTGGCTCTGTCATCAGGAAAGGTGGCGGGATGCTTATGTGCACCGGGTAACCCGGATGGTAGAACGGGACAAAAATCATCCCTCGATCATTATGTGGTCCATGGGCAACGAGAGTGGATATGGAAAAAATCATGATGCCATGATCGCCTGGACAAAGAAGCGGGATAATACAAGGCTGGTGCATTATGAAGGCGCATTTCTGATCGAAGATCAGTGTGGTGTAGATGTGGTAAGCCGTATGTACAGCGATGAAGATCAGATGAAGGAATTGATCCAGAGAAAAGGGGAGACGCGTCCTTATTTTCTCTGTGAATACTCTCATTCCATGGGAAATGGACCGGGTGATATAAAGGACTATTGGGATATTATATATAATACTCCGGCATGTATCGGCGGCTGCATATGGGAATGGGCGGATCATGGAGTGTTAAAAGATGGAGTGCTGCGCTACGGGGGAGATTTTGGAGAAGAGACTCATGACAGCAATTTTTGTTGTGACGGATTAGTATTTGCAGACCGCAGCCTGAAAGCAGGAAGCCTGAATGTAAAGGCAGTATACCAGAACATAAAGACCAGTTACAAAGACCGCAGACTCTCTGTTACGAACCGGTTTGATTTTACCAACCTGAACCAATACTGCCTGATCTGGAGACTGGTCATCGACGGAAAGATAGTAAAGGAAGAGCAGCTGAACTGTGATATAGAGCCGGGAGAGACGAAAGAGTATTCTCTTGAACTGCAGATTCCGGATAAATGTGAGCTGGGCTGTTTTCTGGATATTTTCCTTCTGGACGGCGACGAAGAGATCGGGATGGAACAGCATGAACTTCCGGTAGCGATCCAGAAGCTGCCAACAGTTTTTTATAAGGAAAGTACGGTGCAGTTTGAGGAAAAAGGAGGGAAGCTGTTAATATCAGGAGAGGATTTCCGATATGTGTTTAACACCCATTATGGAAATTTTGAGTATATGGAGCGTGGTGGCAGAGTGATTTTCGAAGAACTGGTGGATCTCACTGTTTGGCGTGCCCCAACGGACAATGATAAAATGGACAGTGAGGACTGGGAAGCAGCCAACTATCACAAATTGTGGAATAAAGTGTACCAATGTGAGAGAGAGGAAAATCAGATTATAGTCGAGGGCAGTCTTGCCGGTATATCGAGAATGCCTTTCCTGCGCTACCGGACTATTTTTATCATTGGTTCGGATGGTCAGGTAAAGGTATCTTTACATGGAGAGAAGCGGGAGGGAAGCAAATTTCTTCCCAGGCTGGGGTTTGAATTCCGACTTCCCCCAAATGATGATGTATTCCGTTATTTTGGACGGGGAGAAAGAGAAAATTATGTGGATATGGCCTGCCACACCCGGATAGGAATGTATGAAAGCCGTCCATCGCTGGAGTATGTGCCTTATGTGAGACCGCAGGAGCATGGAAACCATACCGGTGCCAGACGGCTGGAAGTGGGAGGAATGAAAGTGGCTGCCGACAGACCATTTGAATTTAATGTGTCCCGCTACAGTTCCCAAAGCCTAACCAGTGCTTCCCACACCGATGAATTAGAGGAAGACGGATATGTACATGTCCGCATCGATTATAAAATGAGCGGTCTAGGTTCCCATAGCTGCGGACCAGAGCTGAGGGAAAAGTACAGGTTGGATGATTCAGAAATAGGGTTTGAATTTTATATGTAAAATATCTGTCTCAGCGGCGTCAATTTGATGTGATTCAAATTGACGCCGCTGAGCTTATATAATGTAATTTTTTTCTTTTTGTTCTGTGTTGTATATGTTATACTTATTATTGGTATTTCCCTGCCGTATTATTATAAGAACAGCACATATCTGCTTACAAATAACGGAAATCAGGATGGCATGATGAAAGAAGAGCCACAACGCTACCATAATGCATTAGAGGCAAACGGAGTACACCATACCTTTTATACATTAGATGGTGGTCAGATCACATATACGACAGAGAAAGAGTACCCGGTGTTATATTGTCCATGGGTGGCAGGGAGTCATTGAATATCGGTCTGCACATGCCGGAGACGTTTGGCTACATCGCAGCATTCAGTCCAGGATTTGGAGTTTTTGCTTATGAGGCCAACGGCGTAAAAGAAGACGGCCTTTTTACCGAGGAGACATTCCGTCTGCCGGATGAGTACAAAGATCATACATTACTTATGATTAACAACACGGACTTTATAACTTCGCCCTTCAGATCTTTCAATAATAGAAAATAAGAAGAGTGCCCCATGCCTGGATATGGGCGTGGGGCACTTTTTGTTTGCACGCCATGGGCGCGCTCTAACGGGTGAAAGTCCGTAACACGCCGTCCACCTAGGTATGATGGAAGAGGGATGCATATTTTTTTGGTGTGTAACCGGTATGTTTTTTAAAGGAAGTGATGAAATTGCTATAGTTTGTAAAGCCAGACAAATAGCAGGTTTCAGTTACATTTTTTCCATCACCGAGCATGGATTTTGCTCTGGAAATACGCAAAAGAAGAAGATAGTTAAAAATAGTAGTTCCGGTTTCTTCCTTAAATATGTGGCAGAGATGGTACTTGCTGAGTGAAAAAGTCTGGGCAAGAGAGTCCAGTGAAATATTTTCCAGCAGGTTTTTTTCCAAATAGTTGACAACATCCTGGACCGTTGGTGTGTACTGGGAGATAATTGGACAGGAAGAGTAGCTAAAAAGGTTGTTAATAAAAACCAACAGCTGCAGTAGATATGTTTCCAACAGCAATTCCTTTCCTGGCAGTGTATAATTCTTGTTTTCCTGAATGAATTGAAATTGGTTAGAAAAATAGGCGAGCTCGCGATCCTTTAATTGAATCAGATTTCTTTCTCCGGTTTTTCGTGAAGTGAAGCATGCGGAAAGATCCATATCCCTGGCGCCGTATTTTTGGAAAAAAGCCGGAGGAATATGGATATAAATCCTTTTATAAGGGGTTTGTTTTTCATTGATTGCTTTATGAATCTCTAAATTGTTGATTGCTAAAAGCGAACCGGGGGTCAAATGATAAAAGCTCTGCTGAATACAGAAATTGATTTCTCCTTCCAGCAGCAAAAAAAGCTCGTAAAAATTGTGTAAGTGAAAATCCTTTACATAACTTTGGCGGGATGTAAGAATGTTATAAGATATTTCATCGGAATATTCATGAATCATAGAGTATTCTCCTTTACAGCAATATTTGCAAGTTTTCTGACAATATAAGCAAAGATATTATATATATTTTGTTTTATTATAAAACATAAGGAAACATATTGCAAGCTGTAGAGTGGATGTGATAAGTCTATTTGCATCCATCGGATTGGAGGTATTCTATGAAAATATTAAACAACAGAAGGCAAAGAATTCTGGCGAATTTTTTAACCACTGTACTGTTGACTATGTCTTGTTTTTCTTCAGGCTTTGTAACGGAGGCTGTGACGAAGAAAACGGGTTCTTCGGTTACTCTCGTAAAACCAGAGATAACTTCTTTAACATTAAAAGAGGGAACCAGGTATCAGTTGAAGACAAAGGCAGGTTCCAAAACGGCATCAGGTAAAGGACTTAGGTATCGTTCAAGCAGGCCCTCTGTGGTCTCTGTTTCAAAAAATGGAAAACTTAAGGCTGAGAAATGTGGAAAAGCGACTATTAGCGTAAAATCTGTTACAGGGAAAAAGCAGATAAATGTTCAGGTCAAGGTAGTTAAAAGATTAAAAAAAGTAAAAAAAGTAACACTTAGTGCTAAAAAAGTGGTATTATATGTAGGTGGGGAACAAAAAGAGGCACAGACAGTTCTTACTGCTAAAGTATCACCTAAGAAAGCAACTGTGAAAAATGTTATATATAAAGTAACAGATAAAAATATTGCATCTGTGAGTAAAAAGGGTGTGGTGAAGGCTAAAAAAGAGGGAAAGACGAAGATTACCGTGTTTGCGGCGGATGGCTGGGGCAAAAAAGCAGTCTGCGAAGTAACTGTGAAAAAGAAAGTTTCCCCGTTGTTTACACCAGCAAATACAGATGTAAGTGCCGCTCCGACTTTACCGTCTGGAAAGACAGAAAAGCCAACGCCAACAGAAAAACCAGCAAAAGATTATATGCTGGCGGATTCTGGAAAAGCACAGCAGTTGTATCTGGATGCGGAGGGCGCAGATTATAATGGTCTCAGGTTAGTAGCAGAGTGTTTTCAGAAAGATGTAAAGATGGTATCCGATGCGGAGCTGGATATCGTGACAGATGTAGGACAGATCGCGGGAATCCCTATCATTGCAGGAAGTATTGGAAATAACGGGCTTATTGATAACATGATTGAACATGGCAGATTGGATGTCAGTGAAATTAAGGGAAAATGGGAGACCTATAAGATTGATTTTGTGGAACATCCCGTGGAAGGAGTAGAAGAGGCTCTTGTTGTCGCAGGTAGTGACAAGCGAGGTACAATATATGGAATTTTCCATATATCTGAGCTGATGGGGGTATCCCCATGGGTTTACTGGGCGGATGTGACACCAGAGAAGAAAGACACTATTTCTTTAAATTCCAAAACCTTGTGTGTAACATCAAAAGAACCGTCCGTGAAATATCGTGGCATTTTTTTGAATGATGAAGAGCCTGCTCTGGGCAGCTGGGCAAATAATTTTTTCAAGAAAAGCAAAGGTGGAAAATTTAATGAGTATTTTTATGAAAATGTGTTCCAGCTTATTTTACGCTTAAAAGGAAACTATTTGTGGCCAGCTATGTGGTCGTCGGCATTTAGCACGGATGGTGTAGAAATACCAGAAGCCAGCGCTCAACTGGCAGATGAATACGGTATTGTGATGGGCACTTCCCATCATGAGCCGATGATGAAAGCGCATCAGGAATGGAGTAAAGGCAAATTAAATTATGGAAATGGTGAGTGGAATTATGATACCAATAAAGAAGGACTGAAAAAGTTCTTCACAGAAGGGGCAGAGCGCAATGGCAAATATGAAAATGTGATTACGATAGGTATGCGCGGGGATGGTGATACCTCCATGCTGCCAGAAGGAAGTTCAGTTCAGGAAAATATTGATCTGTTGAAGGAAGTAATTTTAGACCAGAAAAGTATTTTGAAAGAAAACGGACTTGAGAACGCCCCAACCCTCCTCGCTTTATATAAAGAAGTCGAGGAATATTGGTACGGAGATGAGACAACACCAGGTCTGTGTGACTGGAACGAACTGGATGATACGATTGTCATGCTTTCAGAAGACAATTATGGAAATATCAGGACTCTGCCGACGGAGGAGAATAGGGATCGAAAAGGCGGCTGGGGAATGTATTACCATGTGGATTACAATGGCGCCCCAACTTCTTACCAGTGGGTTCAGACATTGCAGCTTCAGAAGATGTGGGAGCAGATGTCTATGGCGTATGATTACGGCGTGGACGATATGTGGATTCTCAATGTGGGTGATCTAAAACCTATGGAATCGGCAATCTCTTATTTTATGGATATGGCTTGGGATTACGATAAATGGGGCAGTAGCAACTTAGGCAGCACGGAGGAATACACCCAGCAGTGGATGGAACAACAGTTTGGAAAAGATACAGACCAGCAGGGGATTCAGGACTTGACGACTATTTTTGAAGAATACTTAAAGATGAATAGTACGCGCAGGGCAGAGAATGTCTTCTCAACCACCTACAGCCTTGATAATTACAATGAGGCAGTGGAGATGTTAGAGCGGATCGACAAATTGATCGAGCTGGCAGATCAGTACAAAGAAAAGCTGCCGGAGAGAGCGCAGGCTCCGTATTATGAGTTGATTTATTATCCTGCTGTGGCAGTAGCAAATGTCAACCGGATGCAGATTTATTCCGGCTTGAATCAGGCGTATGCCAAACAGAATCTGAGTAGTGCAAATGTGTATGCAGCGCTGGTCGAAGAGGCTGTTTCCCTGGATCAAGAGATGGAGCAGACTTATGATAAAAATATGCCCGGAGGCATCGGTAATAAATGGGATGGCATGATGTATCAGGCGAAAAATGCAGGACATGTCGGCTATCCGGAATGGAGGCCAAAAGGTGCCTATCCCGTTCCTGTATACGTAGATATACCAGACGAAGCACATATGTATGTGCGTCTGCAGGGGGACTCCAAAGCATATGACAGCGGAAGTGCAGATTTGCAGGACTTCACAAGTATCAACGATGAGAGCTACTGTATCCATGTAATGAATGGTGGAGCAGCCACCTTTGATTATGAGGTGGAAGCTTCTCATGACTGGATTACTCTGAGTAGAAAATCAGGCACAGTGAAGGAGCAGGATACCATAGAAATCAGCGTAGATTTTTCAAAATTAAGTGCTGACAGCACTGGCACAGTAACGATAACAGGAAATGAACAGACCGTAAAAATAAATGTATCTGCCTCTGTGATTTCTACAGAAGGATTAAGTGAAAAGACATTTATCGAGGCCCACAACTATATATCTATAGAGGCTGGAAATTATACTGATTCTAATGCAGCAGCTGATGGGGCTGCCTGGAAGGAGATTAAGAATTATGGTCGAGGACGATCCTCCCTAAAGGTATTTCCTTGTACAGGGCGGTTTACCGATGTAGAAGATGCACCATATGTAGAATATACAGTAAAGACAGCTAGTACAGATAAGTACAGCTTAATGGCATATATGGCGCCATCCAACAACGTAGATTGGAATTATGTAACAATGAAGTTTGGCATATCCGTGGATGAGGGAGAAGTACAAAGTGTAGACACGATTTCTAAGAACTATATCGCCGGAACATGGAGGGATTCACTCTGGTCAAATGGTGTCAAAAATGGAATTCACACCAAAAAGGTCAGTTTGGGAAAATTAAGTGCGGGCGTACATAAAATTCGGATTTATTCTATGGACCCGGAGATTGTATTACAGAAATTTGTCTTACACCCAACGAATAAAAACTTAAAGAACTCTTATATGGGTCCTGGTGAAAGTTATTATGTGGGAAAAGAAGTTTCTTCCCAGTAAAACAACGGATAATGCCTAATACAAAAATATTTATTAGGAGGAGGAATTCAGAATGAATTCAAGGAGTTGTAGTTCAAAAAAGAAAAAAATGATTGGGGTTTTAACACTTAGTTTTGGGATGGTGCTGTCATTACTGGCACCATCCAGTATAGAGGCGGCAAAATCGCCAAAATTGAGCAAGAGCCAAGTGAATGTAAGCGTTGGAAAGACGGTTACTTTGAAATTAAAAAATGTCGCAAAAAAGGCAAAGGTTAAGTGGGTTTCCAAGTCGAAAAAGGTAGCAAAAATAACAAAGTCATCAAAAAAATCGGCTAAGATCAAAGGCGTAAAAGCTGGCAAAGCCACAATTAAAGCAACCTATAAAGTGGGAAAAAAATCCAGGACACTGTCCTGCAAAGTTGTAGTAAAAGGTAAAAGCACTGTCAAAGTGACGGCATCACCGGCACCGACCCCGTCGCCTTCAGCGACTGCGGCACCAAATACGCCAGTTCCTTCCAATGCACCAGATGTATCTGCCTCGCCGGATGTACCGGAACAGGCGTATAAATGGGTGACTACCTGGGGAACCGCAGAAGAAAGATGCGATGCCACGGATTCTGCCATGCCTAAAATGGCGCTCACGGATACCACGGTTCGTCAGATCATCCGGGTTACCACAGGTGGAAATAAACTTCGTCTCCGATTGTCGAATCAATACGGGAAAAGTGATGTGGAGATCCAATCCCTCCATCTCGCCAAACAGATCAAAGCCGATGCTTCTACCATCGATGTATCCACCGATACGGCGGTGACAGTAAATGGGGAAGAAGAGTTTATAATCCCGAAAGGAAAAGTTATTCTGACCGATGAAGTTGAATTTCCGGTGGATGCTCTTGAGAATGTTGCTGTTTCTGTATATTTTGGTGAGGCGCCAAAGGATAATATAACCGGTCACAGAGGTGCAAGGGCGACGACCTATCAGGTTTCCGGCAATCAGGTATCAGAAGAGAGATTTTCTTCAGCTAAAACGACAACAAGCTGGTTTTTCCTCGCAGATGTATCCATGTGGTCACCAGAGGACAGCAGGGCAGTAGTATGTTTTGGTGATTCCATCACGGACGGTTATGGAACAGATGCTACGTACCTTGGCAAGAAGCCGGATAGTTATACGAGGTGGATCGATTATTTTGCGAAAAGACTTCAGGCAAATGAGGGAACAACAAATGTATCTCTTATCAATGAGGGAATTGGTGCAAATTCAATTCTTGGCTCCTACCCGACGGATGCCGGCAAGGACAGGTTTGCCAGGGATCTCCTGGAGCACGACGGCGTAGAATACTGTATTATTTTATTTGGCGTAAATGATATAACGAATCTTAAGGAAACCAGTAAATATAATCTGCTGATTCCGGAGTACAAAAAGATGATTCAGTTATGTCATGAAAATGGAATTAAGGTCTATGGTGCGCCGATTCTCCCCTTCGGAACAAGCAATAGTTATACAGAATCTTCGGAAGAAGTACGGACTATGATCAATGACTGGATGCGCTCAGAAGATTCGGGAGTGGATGGTATAATTGATTTTGAGAGTGCGGTGGCAGATCCTAACAATCCCAAAAACATATTGGAAAAATATACCCACGAAGATGGACTTCATCCCTATGATGGTTATAGTGCAATGGCGGACGCCATTGATCTATCCATGTTTGAATAGTTTCATAACAATATAGTTAATAAATAAGGCGGCGCCGAATTGAACAAAATCAATTCGGCGCCGCTAGTGTTAAAGTTGAATGTATCAGGAAGTCTGTAACTGTCAGGCAGGTTAATCGTTACTGTCTGTCACAGAGGAGCTCCAGCCGTACCGGAATCCCCGGTCTGTGGTCAGTTCGGAAGGAAAGATTTCAAAATAAATCACAGCATCGTGAGTTAATGTAAATTCTACAGTCATGTTATCCTTTGAAACAGTTTTTCGTTCTGTCAGGATCAGTGGATTTGCCGCTTCCTGAAGCAGCTGTGTCTGGCTGCTGGTGAGATTCGCCGGCTCACCGAGATCATGCCATACCTTTTGTGGATTACAGGTTGTCTCGTCCACGATTTTTTGCATACAGCAGTAATCACCGGAAGGAACCGGGAGATTTAGCTCCAGAGTAAGCGAGTCACTGTTTGTTTCACAGGAAAGGTTCCATAAAACACCTCGAAGCGTTCCCTCATTTTCACAAACAACACCGTGTTCGCTACGGAAGACGCATTTTCCTGTCAAATCTTTGAAAAATTCAAAGGTCCAGAAAGTGGGTTTCGGAATACTGTTATTCGCCAGAAGTCCAAATCCTCCATAAAATGGAGTAAATGGCACACCCTGTTCTTCAAATACATCTCCAAAGGTCCAATAAGAATAACCAGTACAGTAATCACCAATCTCCGATAAGATCCGGGCGAGGCTCGCCGCATTCTGGTTTGTATCATGGAGTGGCGAATTGGGCACGTAGGCAGTATTAAATTCCGTGATGTAAAAAGGAAGATTTTCGTATTCTTCAAACTCACCAATAATTTCACGACACCGCTTCAGCGTACTAAAAGAATATTCGCTGGACTGAAGGTCCGCGTAGTCATAGTGTCCGTCGCGTTCTGGAAAATGAATGGTATAGTGGTGTCTGGAAATAAAATCCAGAGGAACCTTATTTTCTCTGCAGTAAGTTAAGAATCCCCGCATCCATACTTCGTCATTTCCTCCGCAGATCGCCGGTCCGCCTACCTGAAAATCCGGATGAACTTCTTTAACGGCGCATGCCGTCCGGGAGTAGAGTTTACAGTATTCTGGCATATCTGCGTGCTCCCAGAAACCTTTCAGGTTTGGTTCATTCCACACTTCCACCGGCCAGCTGAGCACTTCTGATTCACCGTATCGGGAGAGTAGATGCTTGAGTGTCGCCTGTACCAGTGCACACCACCGATCGTAGTCTTTTGGCGGCGTCACGTTTCCTTTCCAGTAAAATTGAGTCTGAGTGCCGGAAGCAAGTTTCTCAGGCATAAAGCCAAGTTCTAAAAAAGGCCGGATTTGGAGTTCCAAATAACTATCAACAACTCTGTCCAGATAAGTGAAGTTATATTCAGACTTAATGTTCCCATCCTCGTCCTTATACTCCTGATAAATCGCCATATCATCACAGAAAAGGCCATGTCCCCGTATGTAAGAAAATCCTATCCTTTTCTGGACAAATGTCAGCTGATCCCAGTATTCTTTGTGAAGTGCCAGTCCCATACGCCCTGTTCCCACACAGTAGGTCACATTGTTGTGAAAAGGTATCCTGTGGTCTAAATTAATATCATATGTCATTTTCATAAGATGCGTTCCTCCCCGCTATTTTCTATCTATAATATAACATTTTTCGTTCGCTCAGTGCAACCCAAAAGACAAATACTTTCTGTATTGTGAATATTTTTAATTGCTATTTTTCCAATTGTTCCTTATAATGAAATTGTACACAGACTGAATATTATTACGCAGATGGGAGGGTTCCGCTTTGTTGATTTTAAAGAAAAGTGTTTTGTTCCGTAAGATAGCATCTTTGTTGTTATGTATTGCATTTTTCGTTCCGGGCACAGTGTGCCGTGCCCAGGAACGTAATTATCATATGTCAGGAATCTATACCTATTATGTTTTAGATGAACTGAAAAAGGAAATTTCCATCTGTGCCATCGATTCCACAGAAAAAAAGATCATTGTTCCGTCCGAGCTGGACGGGTACCGGGTGTGTGCTCTGGGGTATGAAAGTTATGCATATGATAATTATGAGAATTTTCAGGAAATGGGTGGGAAGATGAAGGAACACATGGAGGAACTGGTGATCCCGACTTCGGTCAGAACGGTGTGGGCGTTTGCTTTTAAAGAGTGCAAAAGACTTTCAAAAGTGTCTTTACCAGAGGGTATCACACTTGGTTATGCCAGTTTTAGCGGCTGTAACAACTGGAAGGATATTGTTTTGCCATACAATACGATTTGTGAAGAGAGTGCGCTTCCTTCTGATCATGCGGATACGCTGCAGATCAGTAATTCCATTATGGGAGAGAATATATTTTTTGGCGTCATTCAAAAGATGATCTTATCCGTGAAGAAAGATACTGTATTTAGTCTGGCTGTGCCCTGGGTGTCGGTTACGGTAAAGCAACTGATTTCGCCAAAGGATGCGACGAAGTTGATGTTCAATTTCAGTGACGGGGAGAGCCGGGTGGAAAAGCTGTATGTAAATGGGAAGCAGACAAAAATAGAGGCGAATGCAGAAGCCCGTATGGGGTATGTCGCAGAAGGCCATGTTACCTTTGGGGAAATTTATACAGTGGAAGGTGCTGAGGCGATCCGGTTTGCAAAAAAGAATAAGATCAAATATCATGTGAAGAGAACGGCGGAGGTAAAAAAGGTCATACGCAAAAAGAAGGCGGATACCTTTCTGCATACTTGGAAAAAGGCGAAGACAACGATTCTCTCGTGTCGATTCGATAAGGAAAGGAAAACGTGGAAAAAGAGTACGAAAAAAGTTCCAACCGTTTATGAGATTTATGGCAGAAAGGGGAAGAAAGGAAAATATCAGCGGATCGGTACGACGAAACAGAAGAAGGTGAAAACGAAGTACAAATATGTAAAGGTTAAATCTGTTAATGAGTGGGATGTGTAGTGAGAGCGATTGATGTTTCTATCTCAACCAAAGCAATCTCTTCCCACCGCTCAAAAGATGAAGCAGGCATCCAGCGGTTAAAAATGAAATTCCGAGAATAACTTATGCCAGTGTACATGTTTAGCACGGACCGAAGCGGAACAACGAACACATTTTCAAAGTAGCTGGTTAAGAAACGGGTTCGATTTGGCACCGTCGGGCTAAGTAACAAGATGGATAATCCCTTACTGGCTGTAAGGGATAATAACCATAAATATATTGTAGGTAGAAAGGAGTGCGTAAACCAATGAAACATTGTAAAATATTTTTAGCGCATGTAGCTATTTTTGGACTTTGCCTGGCGACGATTGCTCCCGGCACGGTTTCCGAGACAAAAACAAAAAAACCAAAGCTTTCCAAAGGGACTTTGACAGTCACTGCTGGAAAGACGCAGACAATCAAACTTTCCCGTGCGGGGAAGAAGGCAAAGGTAACATGGAGTACCAATAAGAAAAAAGTAATTAAACTATCTAACAAGAAAAAGACTTCCTGTAAAGTGAAAGGGCTGAAAAAGGGAAATGCTCTTTTGAATTGCAAGGTAAAGATTGGTGGCAAAACTTATAAACTGCGGTGTAAAGTGAAGGTGCAGCCAAAGAAGGTCGTAAACACGCCAAGTATTCTCGCTGCCTATAAAGATATTGTTCCGAATATAGGTGCTGCCGTCAATTATGGAAGCAGAGCTCCCAGGGAGCTGCGGACCAGCAAAACATTAGCGTTCATCAAGAAACACTTTAACAGCATTACTCTGGAAAATGAAATGAAGCCGGATAACATCCTTGGTTCCGCACCAAAGACTCTGTCCGTCCAGGAAGCAAAGAACAAAGGCTACTATATTCCGGAAGGCTACAGTGAGGCGAAGGTTCCACAGTTAAACTTCAATGAGGTGGATGGCGCGTTGGAAGTGGCTTCCAAAAACGGTCTGAGAATGCGTGCCCATACTCTTGTATGGCACAGCCAGACGCCGTCATGGTTCTTTACAAAGAATTATGATGGAGATACTGTCGTGACAACGGATGTTATGGATGCCCGTCTGGATTATTACGTACATAATGTGATGGCGCATGTGATGGAAAAGGAAAAAGCGCTCACCGGTTCTGCTGGAAGTATCGTCTACGCATGGGATGTAGTAAATGAGTATCTGAACCGGAGAACCTTTGGAAAAGTCTGGGATAGTGTGTATGGAAATATGGGTGCTTCGCCCTCCTATGTGAAAAAGGCTTTTCAGGTGGCCTATGGTATGCTGAAGACCTATGATGTTCAGGATAAGGTGACACTTTTCTATAACGATTATAATACCTACTTTAATACAAAGAAGGTACTGGATCTGGTAAGTTTTATCAATAAAGATGAACCTGAGAAGATCTGCGGCGGTATCGGTATGCAGAGTCATGTAGATGTAAAAGTACCAACAGTGAAACAATACGGCGATGCATTGGAGAAGTTCCTGGCTGCCGGTTATGAGATTCAGATAACAGAGCTTGATTTTACCATCAATTTTGATACAGAAGGATCTTCTGCTTCATATTCCTATGTGGATGAAGATGAGACAAATAATGACCAGAAAAAGTTTGTCAGCAATCTCATGAAAACGATCATTACGAAACAGAAGAGTCGTGATATCAATGTTAATCCAAAGGGAATCACTAATATCACCTTGTGGGGGCTCACCGATAGCACTTCCTGGCGTTCCCAATGCCAGCCGCTTCTGTTTGGGGATAACATTTATGATCCAAAACCTTCCTTCTATTCCTTTATTGATGCGGTAAAATAATAAAAAATAGTAGAATATTCTCTCCCCTACAAGCTGATTTTAGGTCGGTTGAGGAAATGAAAACGCCGGGAAACCGCATAAACACTATGTTTTTGCACGTTCTCGGCGTTCTTTTATTCCTGCCCGTTGCTCTCCAACCGTAAAACAACAGTTTACATAAATAGAATTATTCCTTTACAAACTCGTTAGAAGAAATACTTATGCCTCCTGTTACAGTCAACGACGGAAGTGATATATCTTCATTTGTAGTGGACAGTGTAAGGGTATTTATAAGTGCATTGGGTATCTGTAACGATATTTTCCGATTTTCAGCAGACAGCTTTATTCCAACATAGTCTGTCCAATCTTTGTTGCTTGCACTTGTTACTGTTAATGTGTTTTCGTCTGAAACCGTAATATCATAGGTTTCTTTGCTGTTCTCAAAATAGACAAGATGAATTTGGTTGTCCTCTGATATTGACACGTCGATTTCTCTGTTGCGTACATCAATACCTATTTGGCAGCTCTGTATAATTCAGCCTGGAAGTTTATTCCCAGGCGAAACTTCCATCATCTCTTATTACATCACCGAGTTCTTTATAGTCAAAGTTTCTAAATTCTGCTTTGGCATCGTAGTAAGCATAATCAACACACGCCATACCGACGAAAGCTCCTGTAAAGAAACCACCATAGCTTTGTAATACATAATCATCGGACAGGATGGCAGCATCCAGGGTGACCGGGATCTCCTTGAAAGTTTTCCCATCGAAGGAATATTCATAAGAATAGCTCTCTTTTCTGACTTTTGTTCGGAACCAGACATCTGCGCCCTCCGGCACTGGAATGGCGTCATCCCTCAGAAAAGAAGTATAGTTTCCGCGGTCGCACTGCGCCACCTCGATCACTCGGCCATTTTTCTCATTCCATGTAATAAAGGCAAAGGACCAGTGTCTGTCATTGTAGTAGTTTGTCAGTCCAGCCATCTGTTGATAAGAAAATGGATTATAGCTTACTTTTACGGAGGCATCAAAATAAAATGCCTGCCAGCGCTTAGCAACTAAGGACAATTCATGTGTGTTGCAGAGGGAGCCCTGTCCACGAAGAACAAGCTTTCCATCACCAGCGATGCCCATCTCGTCGGTAAAAGGTACGCGAAGGGTATTCCACTCGTCGTGAAGCAGGGATGAATCAAATTCATCATGGAAAGAGTGGTCTGCCGGTGCGGCAGTCTCTATGCCATCGGCGGGCGCATCCACATAGACAGAGCCGCCGTGTCCGCCTTCGATTCGCGGCCAGCCTTCTTCATCCCAGTATACCTTTTGGATGGATGTTTCTCGTCCCAGTGTGCAATAGCCGCGGGGATCGATGCAGGACTCATTTTCGTGTGTCCATGGACGTCCACACAGGCTGGCGTAATACCATTCGCCGCCAGGTGTCTCTACCAGAGCGCCGTGTCCTTGTTTTTGGATACCCAGATATGGAGTATCGAAGTTTGTAATAAATGGTCCGTCTGGTTCTGTCTCAAAGCTGAGCTCATCCAGAGTACGAGATCTTGCCACAACTTCCTGATGTGTGTACACGGTACCGCCCTGGGCAGCAAAAAGATAATAATAGCCATTTATCTTATAGAGATGAGGCCCTTCTACAAGCTTTACTTCTGTACCATTATAAATGTTTCGAGCTGTTTCTGGTTTTAACTTCATGGAAGCAGTGTCAAACTCTGTCAGTGTAATACCGTTGAATCCATGGTGATATTCACGATGATCCCATGTCTGCTGCACCAGGTATTTTCTGCCGTCCTCATCATGGAACAGAGAGGCATCAAATCCCACACCATTGACACGAATCGGGTCAGACCAGGGACCACGGATATCCTCTGCCGTCGTAATGTAGTTGACCATATCCTTAAAAGATCCTTCGGTTATTTTAACATCAGTGTATACCAGCCAGAATTTTCCGTCAGCATAGGAAAGGTCTGGGGCCCAGATACCGCCGGAGGAAGGGTTCCCTTTCATGTCGAGCAGTGTTGTCGTTGATAACGGGGAAGGGAGCAGATTCCAGTGGATCATGTCCTTTGATTCATGCAGGCGCACGCCCGGAAACCACTCAAAAGTAGAGTTTGCTATGTAATAGGTATCATCCACGCGGATAATGGAAGGATCTGCGTGAAAGCCGGGCAGAACCGGATTTTTCAATTGTTTCATAAGATGATGTAAACCTCCATTCTTGTAATTTATTTATTTCAATTTAGCGCGAAAAGGCACAAGCCATGGCGCCGCCCGCGAACGTGAGAAACTCGCAAAGCGTGTTTCGCATCGTTTTTGTGCACGTAATAAATCCGCTAGGATTTATTGTATCTTAGATAAGTATAAATGCTTTTGAGATAAATGACAAGATTCTACTTATAAAAAAAGAAGAAAATGATATATTAAATTAAATAGGAAATAGAGGAATTAATTTAATGAAAGCAGATCTTACCGGGGATGGCATTCCAGAGAGCATTCTGATTGATGAGAGAGTAGCGGCGGAACCAATGACAGGTAATGAGCCAACGATACAAGTTCTTTCCGGAAAAACAGGGGAGATGATCTGGTCTCTTCCAGTAAATACGGTTCATGTTGGATGGAATAACGTATATTTGTACAGGGATGGCGGGAAGCCTTTTCTTATGACCTGGAATCCTGCCATGTACCAGGGAGCGGCTGATTATGAGTGGAAGGTTTTTTCTCTCACAGAAGATGGAAAGGAAAAGATACTTGCATCGGATTTTTTTGAATTTGATTTGAACTATCCTAAAAAAAGCGATCCAGTGCGGTTACAAAAGTTTTCTGAAAGATTAAATGGATATTTAAAAAAGGCGCAGCTAATTATCAGCACCCAGGAAGGTATGCTCCGCATCGGGGGTCAGGGTACCAATGGAGAGGGTGAATACTACGATCCTTCAAAAGAGCTGCTAGAAATGCAAAGGGTTTGATGGAGATCGAAGCATTCAACAGGTAATTATTGGACTGGCATGTTAAAAGCAAATATCAACACGTCAGTCCAATTTATCATTGAGGGCAAATAATTTTTGCGCCCAGCATCATAATATGTGTCATGACGAAAGCCATGAAGCAATATTGTCAAAATCAATGAAAAGCTTACCATGATAGATATTGACTGGGACAGGTTGATTCAGGCCGCATATTTTGGGATAGATCACATCTTCTTCAAAGAAGTAGATGAGAAGTTTCTTCTGATAGGGATCCAGTATCCAGTATTCCAGAACGCCGGCATCAGCATATTTGGAAAGTTTTTTAAAACAGTCTTTCTTTTTGGTGGAAGGGGATAATACTTCCAATACAAAGTCTGGTGCTCCGTAGATGCCCCAGTCGCACAATTTCTCATCCTGGTTTTCACACAGTACGATCATGTCTGGTTGCACCATAGTTTTGTTATCCCGGTCCAGTTGAACATCCAGCGGGGACATCAGAGGCAAGCAATGTCCGTCCTGCTCCAGAATAAAATTGGAAAACTGGCGATAAATCTCGCCGCATATGCGTTGATGTAGGACGGTAGGTGCGGACATATCGTAAAATGTGCCATCAATGAGCTCCCGGCGCTGGTCTTCTGGTAATGCATAATAGTCACCTATGGTGAAGGTTTCGCCATGTTTTGTGGAATAAGCGTAACTTTCATGTAATTCAGGTGAATCTTGAAAAAGTTTTTCCAAAGCCATCAAAGTGTCATAGCGGGGATGGGTTGTTTCACCAGAAAAAATCTTCTGTATAGTGCCTAGCGGGATGCCAGATAATTCAGACATCATAGAATAGGAATATCCCCGCTCTGTTTTTTTTTGTTTCATTTCATCAATCGTCATAAGCTCACCCCTCATTCTGCAATATTTTGATTGGTTAAGTGTATTATACATAATATTTTGTGTATGGTCAACAAAAAACTAAAAAAATAGCCAAAAAATAACCGTAATATCTCCAAATTATCACCATATCCAATTTGTTTTTAAAAATGGAAAGAACATACTTTTCGTAATTATTTTGTAAACGTGAAAGTTTGGGGAGATTTTTTTACATGGTAAAAAATAATTTTTATTTATAGAAAAGACCTAGTATTTATGCTACAATTATTCTAAAGTTTATTCTAAAATTTAGAAGAAATTTGAAAGGAAGATTGTGATGAAGTGGAACTTACTTTATTTTTTATTCATAAATGTTTTTAGTTTTTTTCAAATGGGTATTGATAAAAGGCGGGCAAAAAGGCATGAGTGGAGAATTCCGGAAGCGCATCTGTTTTTAGCGGCGCTTGCTGGTGGCAGTGTGGGAAGTATTTTGGGTATGAGGGTATATCGCCACAAGACCAGGCATTGGTATTTTGTATGGGGAATGCCGGCGATCCTCGTATTACAGCTCGTTTTATTTGTTGTTTGGAGAGGGTTGATTTGATTGAGTTATGATATGACACGAGGAGATATCACCAGTGGCCTCATGAAGTTTGCTCTGCCATTGATGATTGGCAATCTGATGCAGCAGGTGTATAATATCGCGGATACGCTTATCGTGGGCAGATACCTGGGTGAATATGCGCTGGCTGCTGTGGGATCGTCTTACACGCTGATGATTTTTCTCACTTCCGTTTTGTTAGGGCTCTGTATGGGAAGCGGCGCTTTTTATTCGATCCAGTTCGGGGCGGGTGAGCAGGACCGTTTAAAAAGGGGAATTTTTCTTTCTTTTGTGGGGATAGGAGGACTTACGGTTCTGTTAACGGTAGGGGCTTTTTTGGGAATCCAGGGTATTTTGTGGTTCATGAGGGTTCCAGATGGGATACAGGGCTGCATGAAAGAATATTTGATCTGTATATTCTGGGGGATTCCGGCAGTTTTTATCTATAATTTTATCGCCAGTCTGTTGAGAAGCGTGGGAAATTCCCTGACTCCCCTTATATTTTTAGGAATTTCTGCGCTTTTGAATGTCGGGCTAGATCTTTTGTTTATATTAATGTTCGGTTGGGGCGTGGCGGGAGCAGCGTCGGCGACTGTGCTGGCGCAGTATGCAGCGGCAGTAGGAATTCTGATATATTATGTTAAAAATTGTCCCCTGCTTCGGGTGGAGAGAGTGCATATGCGATGGGACGGAGGCATTTTAAAAGAAATATCCAGCTTATCGGTACTCACCTGTCTTCAGCAGTCGGTGATGAATTTTGGAATTTTGATGGTACAGGGGCTGGTGAACAGTTTTGGAACTGTGGTGATGGCTGCATTTGCGGCAGCCGTAAAGATTGATTCATTTGCCTATTCGCCAGTTCAGGATTTTGGAAACGCATTTTCTACATATGTTGCACAGAATTATGGTGCAGGAAAGAGGGAGCGGATCTGGCAGGGAATGAAAAAAGCGGTTTTCCTTGTATTCTTATTCTGTGTCTTTATAAGTTTGGTGATCAATCTATTTGCCGGCAGACTGATGTCTCTCTTTATCGATGAAGAAAAGACGGAGATACTTTCTGTGGGAATTGGATATCTGAGGATTGAGGCGTCCTGCTATTTTGGCATCGGATTGTTGTTTCTTTTTTATGGTTTCTACCGCGGAATCAAGCTGCCGCAGATGTCCCTTATATTGACGGTGCTTTCCCTTGGCAGCAGGGTTCTTTTGGCATATATGTTGTCCGCAGTACCACAGATTGGGGTAACAGGGATCTGGCTGGCAGTACCTATTGGCTGGGGATTGGCTGATCTGGCCGGTGGTGGATATTATTTGTACCGAAAAAAGAGATATAATTAGAAATAGCTCGATGGCGCAAATTTGCACCGCCGAACTAAAAAAGCAGGCAACGGGAATCGAACCCGCCTCCCCAGCTTGGGAAGCTGGTGTTCTACCAATGAACTATGCCTGCATGATTCTATTATATCACTGATTGGAAAAAAGTCAAAGGAAATCTTTTTATTTTAGCCCGACGGCGCTACTGCGCCGTGGAGTCGGGAGAAGGAGGAACAGGATGATACTGGATTGGAAGGAATACACGGATACAGTGAGGCAGGCGGCCGCGGAGGGCTGTGTACTTTTGAAAAATGAGGAGGAGGTACTTCCTCTGAAAAGTGGCGAAAAAATAGCAGTGTTTGGGCGGATTCAGCGCCATTATTATAAGAGCGGAACCGGTTCTGGAGGCATGGTGAATGTGTCCAGGGTGGTGGGCATTCTGGACGCACTTCTGGAGGAACCTTCCCTCTGTGTGGATGAGGAGCTGCTTGAAATCTATGACAGGTGGGAACAGACGAATCCCTTTGATGAGGGA
Source organism: uncultured Eubacterium sp. (assembly GCA_948848225.1). Lineage (GTDB taxonomy): Bacteria > Bacillota > Clostridia > Lachnospirales > Lachnospiraceae > Eubacterium_F. The sequence goes on along the minus strand of CAQOJF010000005.1, from coordinate 37,121 downwards.
TTGGGCTGGGCAAATGAGCCCTGGTCCCAGGTCGAGATGCCAGTGAGTGATGAGCTGGTGATAGGGGCAGAGCAGAGAAACGATATGGCGCTTATACTCATTGGAAGGACAGCGGGAGAAGACCAGGATAATGTAGACGAAAAGGGAGCTTACCGATTGTCAGATACAGAAGCCGATCTGATTGAAAAGGTGACAAAATATTTTAACCGGGTGGCTGTGATCTTTAATGTCGGAAGTATTATGGATATGTCCCATCCATGCCTGAAACAGTGCCAGGCGCTCCTGTACAGCTGGCAGGGAGGCATGATCGGAGGTTATGGAGTGGCGGATGTGCTGATGGGCAGGATTGATCCGTCGGGGCGTCTGACGGATACGATAGCGGAAAGATTAGAAGATTATCCCTCTACTGCTAATTTTGGCGATGAAATAAGAAATTATTATCAGGAAGATATCTATGTGGGATACCGCTATTTTGAGACTGTGGCGAAGGAAAAGGTAATGTATCCTTTTGGATATGGACTGTCTTATACAGAATTTGAAGAAGAGGTAGCGGATTTTCAGGAGAGTAAGGGGGAGATTATCCTTACTGTGAAAGTTTGTAATATTGGGAACAGGAATGGCAGACAGGTGGTGCAGATTTATGTGGAAGCGCCTCAGGGAAAATTAGGTAAGCCCGCCAGAGTTTTGGCAGGATTTGGGAAGACCAGGCAGCTTGAACCTGGAGAGAAAGAGGAACTTAAGTTCCACATTCTTCCCTATACCTTTGCCTCCTATGATGATCAGGGGGTGACGGGACATGCTTATTCATATGTGCTGGAGTCTGGCGAATACCGGGTATATGCAGGGAAAAATGTAAGGGACGCTGTCTGCGCGGGGAGGTTTTGTCTGGGAGAGATAAGGATCATAGAACAGCTGTCCCAGAATATGGCGCCCATACTTCCTTTTCAGCGAATGAAGCCGCAGGCACCGGCTGAAGGAAACGATGGCTGGCGCATGACATTTGAAGAGGTGCCGCTGGGGGAGAAAGTGGATCAAATCAAGCGTTCCCGGCATCTGCCGGAGGAAATACCTTACACCGGGGACCAGGGATACCAACTGCGGGATGTGGCAGAGGGAAGCATAACCATGGAACAGTTCGTGGGACAATTTGATGAGGAAGATCTCTCTTGTATCATCCGGGGAGAAGGGATGGGAAGCCCAAAAGTTACCCTTGGGACAGCAGCAGCCTATGGAGGTGTATCGAAACATCTGGCTGCTATGGGAATTCCCTGTGGCTGCTGCGCCGACGGCCCTTCGGGGATGCGGATTGACAGCGGGATAAAGGCATTCAGTTTGCCTAACGGTACGATGCTGGCATGTACCTTTGAGCCGGCGCTGGTGCAGAAAATATATTCATTTACCGGACGGGAAATGGTCAACAGCAGGATCGACAATATTCTTGGACCAGGTATGAATATCCATCGAAATCCTCTGAACGGAAGAAATTTCGAGTATTTTTCTGAGGATCCATATCTCACAGGAAAGATCGCGGCGGCCCAGGTGAGGGGTCTGAAAGAAGCAGGAGTTACCGGAACTCTGAAACATTTTGCCGCCAACAACCAAGAGACAAAAAGAACGGAATCAGATTCTGTCATATCGGAGCGGGCTCTGCGGGAGATTTATCTGAAAGGCTTTGAAATCGCTGTGAAGGAGGGGGGAGCCGATTCTGTCATGACCACCTATGGTTCACTGAATGGTGTGTGGACGGCGGGAAGGTATGAACTCAATACCTCGATTCTGCGTGATGAATGGGGGTTTGAGGGAATTGTGATGACAGACTGGTGGGCAAAGGTCAGCAGCCAGGACAGAGATGAGCCGGCACGCGGAAATGATTTTGCTTCCATGATAAGAGCTCAGAATGATCTTTATATGGTCTGTCAAGAAGGGGATAAAAATCTGACCGGGGACAATACTCTCTCTGAGCTGGAAAAAGGGGGACTGGCAAAGGGTGAACTGCAGCGCAGTGCCATAAACATCTGTAGACAGCTGATGGCAACGCCGGCGTATCTGCGGAAGATTGGAAAAGAATGCGAGGTTGAGATTATAAACCGGCCGGCGGAGATAGAAGACTTCTGTGTGGATGATATCGAATATTATGAGGTAAACGATATGGCGGAGATTCCGATGGAGCAGGTAGATACATCCAAAGACAAAAATTTTGTATTTGCTTTATCGGTAAAAAGCCAGGGAATTTATAAAATGGAACTTGAATTCTCTTCTGATCTGGAGCTGATGGCACAGATTCCCATGACTGTTTTTGCCCAAAGCGTACCCATTGGTGCCATCTCATTTAATGGAACCAATGGACAGTGGCAGACGATAACAAAAAGAATCTGTATCGGAGCAAAATACGGGGTTCTTAGATTGCATTTTACGCAAGGCGGAGTCAGGTTAAAAATCATGCGGTTCCAGCTTGTGGAAAAAGCAGAAGACGAAAATAATCCGATGGATGTATCGGGAGAATACGAGATGGGATTCCGTTAGGTTTATCTTGCCAGGAATCCCGAAATGGGGGATAAGATGGAGATTCTGTTAGGAATTATATTGGCTGTGCTGGTGCTCATAAATGCCGCACTGATGTTTATGGTACTTAGGAAAGACAGGTCTGGGAAACCGGATGCCGGATTGGAACAGATGCGCCGGGATATCGACGAATTGAAGCGGATATTCACTGGTGTGAAAACGCGGGGAATCTGGGGAGAGTGGCAGTTGGGGAGCATTCTGGAGGAGACACTGACCAGTGAGCAGTATGAGACAGAGTGTATGGTGATTCCCGGAAGTACGAACCGGGTAGAATATGCGGTAAAACTTCCGGGGCGGTTTGAACAGACGGTATATCTGCCCATAGATTCTAAATTCCCCCTGGACGCTTATCTCCATCTGGAAGAGGCACGAAACAGTGGAAACCGGGAGATGATGGAGGACGCTGAGATTTTGTTTAAAAACCGGGTTCGAGGATTTGCCAAGGAAATTCGTGATAAATATATTATGCCGCCATATACTACGAATTTTGGTATTCTATTTTTCCCAGTGGAATCAGTCTATGTAGAAGCAGTGAAGTGTGGACTGGGGCAGGAGCTGATGAGAAAATACCAGATCACTATGGCCTCTCCGGAAAGCCTCTCAGTTCTTCTCAATACACTGCAGATGGGATTCCGGACACTGGAAATTGAAGAAAAGAGCAGTGAGGCGTGGAGGGTGCTGACGGAAGTCCGCTCTGAGGTAGAGAAATATGAGGAGGTTCTGCTCAACCTGCAGAAGCGGATTGAGCAGACAGGAAAAGAACTGGAACTTTTGGTGGGAAGGCGTACCCGAGTTTTGAAGAAAAAGCTGGAACGGCTGGATCAGGAAGATTCTTGAGGGAAGTTGATTTTCTGTTGCCCTAATTCAAAAAATTCGTTATAATATTTATTGTTAATCATAGTTGCATTATAACATGTAACGAAGGAAAGATGGTTGTCGTTAGCCATCTTTTTTCTTTTTTGATAAAACAGGGAGATATCGGTTCGGAATGAGCTGCCGTCTCCCTGTTTTTAGAGCTGCCATTTCCCGACAACCCCTTTATTTTTAAGAATATGCAGGGAGGATGTGACTCAAAACGGTACATTTTCCTTGTCGAAACTTGTCGATATATGTCGTACAGTTGTTCTTGTTGTGTTATGTCAGATTATGTATAATGTAAATAACAACTACAATGCCAATGCAAAAATATAGGAGATGTTGCAAATAACCAGCAGAAAGGAAAAGGTGACATATGAGAAAAATTTTAGCAATCCTATTGTTTATGGGAATGATGCTGTCAGGGATATGCCAGCCATTCAACAAAACAGCCTGCTATGCAGGAACAGACCAGCAGACCACAACTTATGCAGGAGAAAATTTCAGGATCGAGTATCAGATCGTATCCCAATGGGACCACGGCTACATAGCCAATGTAACCATATTCAATACAGGCAGTACAACGATAGAAAACTGGGAATTGTCCTATCAGTCTGCGGATGAATACGTCAATCTATGGAATGCCTGTATTGACTATCGCGGGGCAAACTATTACAATATAAAAAATGCAAGACATAACCAAAATATTCATCCAGGGGAGTCTGTTTCCTTCGGCTTCCAGGCGGCATACAAAGGAGAATCCGTGGATATTCCCCGGTCCTATAAAATTCTGGGGGACAGGCTTGTGGTGAACAATAAGGAATGCCGGATCCAGTTCGATGTGGTCAACCAATGGCATGACGGCTGTATCATGAATGCCACCCTGTACAACAACTCGGATAAAAATATCGAAAACTGGTCCATGGAGTACGGTTTCGATTTCGAGATACAGAACATCTGGAGGGCTAAAATAGAAAGCCGGAACGGAAATATGTATAAATTAGCCAACTGTGAGTACAATTCAGTGATCCGGCCCGGGGAGAGTGAGACCTTCGGCATGCAGATCCATTTCCCTGAGGGGGCAGAGTTCAAAAAACCTTATGACATCAAATTATACCAGTACCGGAAAGATGACTGGTATCTCGATTTTGATAAGGAATGGAACCGGACCATGATCCGTGCCAACGATGAAAAAGTACTGGAAGCAATTCAAAAAAACAAGAACACGATAAAAATAGGCGTCATCGATTCAGGAATCGACTATTCCTCGAATATAAAAGTAGCAGTAGCTGAAAACTTTGTCACCGCCTATACCGAAAAGAACCCGATCTTTGGGGATTTATCCGGGCACGGAACAGCCGTGGCAGGCATCCTCGCTTCGGATCCATCCCGAAATGAAGACTCATACCAGTTTGATAACAAATACTTAAAGCAGCTGACCACAGAAAAAGTCAGCGGGATCAATCCCTATGTGAAACTTTACTCCGCCGAAGTCCTGGACGAATCCAACAAGACCACTGTGGACCAGCTGGTGAATGGAATCAATTGGGCCGTGGAAAAGGGCGTTAAGATCCTGAACATCAGCTGCGGACTGGAAAAAGATTCAGCGAAATTACATAACGCCATCAAAAATGCCTCTGCCAAGGGAATCCTGATCGTTGCCGCAGCGGGGGATGGAAAAACCGTCCAGTATCCGGCGAAGTATGAGGAAGTGATGGCCGTGGGCGCTGTAAAGTGCAATGGGGAGCAGACCGGATCCTCCCCCACCGGAAACGAGATTGAAGTTGTCGCACCAGGGGAAGACGTAACCACCTACGGCCCCTTCGAGATCTTGACAAACCAGTCGGGGACCAGCATGGCGGCCCCACAGGTGTCCGCCCTGGCCGCTATTTTGTGGCAGCAGGACCCTTCCCAGTCTGCCGATTTTATCCGGAAGCTGATCGGTGCTTCGGCACATCCCCTTGGCGAACCTGTAAAGTATGGGTATGGCCTGATCGACTGCGCTTACGCTCTGGAGCAGTATGGAAAGTTTACGGAAGGATATCATGCAGCAGGCACGGAGAAGATGTCCCTGCTGGCAGATAATGACCATACATTGCTGCTGACGGACGAAGAAGTGGTTCGGGGGTACTGGGGGCGTGATGAACATAAATCAACAGCAACTCTTGTAAAAAAGCAACTTAGTTTTATAAAAGATGGAGCGGTATGGCCTGATAACAAAAAATCTACAGTAAGGGGAATGAAGGACCACCCGGAATTTCACGGATATTATAAAAAAGATTATGTGAATGCGTACATTACCATAACAAAAGTAGCGGCAAAACTGTATAAAGATGGGAAATTCCCCAAATCAGAAGGTGATTTTTATAATGACATTAAAAAAGCTGCCAGTTTAGGGTTTAAATATAATAAAATAACAAAAAAAGAAGATAAGGCAAACTTTGTATACGGAATGGCTCTGCATACGGCTGCTGATATATTTTCCCACAGTACGGCGGGAGCGAAAGGAAATAATCGGGAGAGCTTAAAGAAAAAGTCCTTAACCTCTCTTTGTAAACAGTGGAATGTGTTGAAGCACGGCCCGAAAAAGAAAGATGGGACTTTTTATGCGGATAAAAACTTTGCAGATTCCACGAAATGTATATCAAGCAGGTACTACAAAAGTGCGAAAAAGGTATGTGACGCAATTATGAATCAGGCTGTGTTGAAGCATAAAACAGGAAACAAAAAGGTGTTTGAAAACATTTATTTTTATAAATCCGTAAAAAAAGCATTGAAACTTCGGAAGACATCGGATAGAAAAAATTATTTGATAAAATCCTATGGAATACTGAATTTGACAAAGTATCTAAAACCAGGAGATAATAACAAGCTTAAAACAGTCGTAAACAATGCTGGGAATGCAAATATCAAAAAGGTGGTGGAAGGATGGAAATAAAAAAATGGACAGCAATCCTGCTCTGTATTATTTTATGTGCAGGCAGTATCCCTATCCCCTGTAATGCCGCAGCCAAAAAGACCAGTGGAACAGATGGGAACGGAAACACCTGGGTGTATGACGTTAAGACGAAAACCCTCACTTTTTCAGGAAATAGAGAGATAGAAGATTTTACGATGGATGGTCATATACCAGAACCAGACTGGTACGTTTGGAGTTTTAAGACGAAACACATCATTATAAATGATGGTATTACAGGGATTGGTAAAAGTGCATTTGAGGGTTTTGCAAATTTAGAAACAGTCGCTATGTCTGATTCAGTAACGTATATCAAAAATGGGGCTTTTACATCTTGTAGAAGTTTGCGTCTTATAAACCTATCGGGGAATATAAAATATATAGAAGGGGACGCATTTTATGCTTGTGAGAGATTAGAACACCTCACACTGCCGGACACTCTAAAAACCCTGGGAACATTGGGGGCATGTTCAAAACTGAAAGAAGTTATCATACCAGACAGTGTATCCAAGACAAATAATGCTCTATTTGTTGACTGTACATCTCTTACAAAGATCAAACTGCCCAAAGGCATGAAGGAAATCAAACAGTATGATTTCGCCAATTGTAAAAACCTAAGATCTTTGGATATTCCGGAAACTGTGACGACCGTGTCCATGTCTGCTTTTTCTGGGACAAAACTGAAAAAGATCACGTTGCCCAAGAATGTAACGACGATAAAAAAAGGGATGCCTTATCGTGGAAAAGATAAAGTTTTTGCCATAAATAATGATTTCGATCTGCCAACCAGAGACCTCCGCCTGATCGAAATAAAATCAAAAAAGGTAAGAAGCATTGCCAAAGGTTCCTTTTCTGGTCTGTCCTCCAAGGTGGTGATCAAGGTGCCAAAGAGCAGGAAGAAAAAGTACACGAAGATGCTGAGAAAAAGCGGACTGGAAAAAAAGGTAAAGATCCGAACACTGTGATGCAAGAAGGTGGTGGAAGGATGGAAGTAAAAAAATGGACAGCAATCCTGCTCTGTATTATTTTATGTGCAGGCAGTATCCCTATCCCCTGTAATGCTGCAGCCAAAAAGACCAGTGGAGCAGATGGGAACGGAAACAACTGGGTGTATAACGTTAATACGAAAACCCTCACTTTTTCAGGAAATAAAGGCATAGAAAATTACATTTTTGATGGGCATAGTCTGGAGCCAGGCTGGTATGTTTGGCATGACAAGGCAGAACATATTATAGTAAACGATGGTGTTACAGGAATTGGACAATGGGCATTCTATTTATTTGTAGAATTGAAGACCGTTGTCATGGCTGATTCAGTAACACGGATCGGTTATGGAGCTTTTTCAGCTTGCAGAAATCTAAAATCTATCAGATTATCTGCGAATGTTACAACTATAGAACGGGAAGCATTCTATCGTTGTGCCAAATTGGAACACCTCACACTGCCAGATACTCTAAAAACCCTGGGAACATTTGGGTCATGTTCTAAACTGAAAGAAGTTATCATACCAGACAGTGTATCCAGGACATATAAGGCGCTATTTGTTGACTGTACATCCCTTTCAAAGATCAAGTTGCCAAAAGGTATGAAGGAAATTAAACAGCATGATTTCGCCAATTGTAAGAACCTGAGAACTTTAGAAATCCCTGAAGCTGTGACAACTGTTTCCATGTCCGCGTTTTCCGGTACAAAACTAAAAAAGATCAAGTTGCCGAAAAATGTAACAACGATAAAAAAAGGACTGTCTTATAGAGGAAAAGTTTTTGCCGTAAATTATGATTTCGAGCTGCCAACCAAAGACCTCCGCCTGATCGAAATATGGTCAAAAAAGGTAAAAAGCATTGCCAAAGGTTCCTTTTCTGGTCTTTCTTCCAAAGTAGTGATCAAGGTGCCGAAAAGCAGGAAGAAAAAGTACACCAGGATGCTACGAAAAAGTGGCTTGGAAAAAAAGGTAAAGATCCGGACACTGTGATGAAAAGAAGGTGGTGGAAGGATGGAAGTAAAAAAATGGACAACAATCCTGCTCTGTATTATTTTATGTATGGGCAGTATCCCTTGCAATGCCGTAACAAAAAAGACCAGTGGAACAGATGGGAACGGAAACACCTGGGTGTATGATGTGAAGACGAAAACCCTGACTTTTTCAGGAAATAAAGGTATAGAAGATTTTGTGATGGATGGCCATATACCAGAACCAGGCTGGTACGTCTGGAACACCAAGGCAGAACACATCATTATAAATGATGGCATTACTGAGATTGGTATAGGTGCATTTGACGGTTTTATAAATTTAAAACAGTCGCTATGGCTGATTCGGTAACATATATCAAAAGTGGGGCTTTTGCATTTTCCGGACGGCGCTTCCATAATTGAACAGCTGCTACACATGCTGCCAGTTGCGGACCCAGACATCCACGGCTCCCGGATATTGGCCCCATGCCTGTTTAAAACGCTCAAATTCTGTAAGCCCTATAAACTTTCTTTAATTGTGCTGTATATGTCTTGTAATCCTTGGATGGTATGTACTTGATAGAATTTCGGATCAGATGCGCAATACACCGCTGAACCACTGCATTCTTGAATATGGACCTTGCTCCCTCTTCCAGGCCGGAAACACCATCCATACGGATGAACAGCACATCTTCCACACCCCTTGCCTTGATCTCATCAAAGATCTGCATCCAGTAGTGTTTTCCTTCTGCCTTACCGATCCACAGTCCAAAGATGTCTTTTATCCCATTCACATCATATACCAGAATTACATAAACGGCACAGTTTATGGTTTCTGTTTCTCAGCGGATGGTTCAAAGGAAGCATCCCTGTCCCTTGGAACCTCCACAGGAATGTCCCCGTAGGTTGTTTTAACCGTTTTGTGGCTGTATCCGTTTCTGCGGTTATCCGTGGCTTTGTATCCATGGTCGTTGGCTTCATAGCCAAGGTGGGAATCCATCTCTCCCTGAAGCAAGGATTCAAACATTGGTCCAAATACGTCTTCGATCGCTGCCTGCATATACTCGGCAGTTTGTGGCTGGTATTCATTAATAATTGCCTGTGCAATAGCCATACCAGCTTTATTGCGTTTGTTCTTTCTGGGTGCCATAATTCCTGTATTCATAAATCCTTTCATCCATTCATTCGAGTATACCGCACTTTATATTACACTCTAGATCTTGATGAATATTAGGATGACATTGTCTTAGTCATTCTCCTTCCATACGCCATGACCATGGCCCTTTCCTTTTCCATGTCCGTTCCCATGTCTATTGCCTCTATTACCGGAGTGGATTTTACAGCCCGAGTCCCCAATTAAATCTCGTATTTGCCGCATAGTAAGACCCTTAACATCTTCAACCGTTATATCCGGGTTCATCTTCTGTAATTCTAAAAATGCCCGGTATTTGCCCACGGATAATCCTGCGGCGTGAGCCTCGTCGACATCATCGTAATTGCCCATATCGCAGCAGTGGTTTTGGTGTTTGGGGATACAGGTTTCGATATTGTCAAGTATTTCTTTACTTTCCTGTTCATTGCGTCCTGCCACAGAGATTGACAGCATTTCGTCCTGGTTTAAATAGGAGACGATACTCTCTGCTTTCAAGATCTCATCAAGTGCACTCCTATAGTCCATAAATTGGATGTCCAGATCATTTGTCACTTTCAGCCCATCATCATTGTAATAATTGATTGAGATTACCCGGTTAAACCGGTTTAAGTTTAGTTCAAAGGAGGGGTTGATATCGATACTGATTACCGAGGTCTGTGTAAAATATAACCGATATCCACTAAAACAGATCATAAGAAATAAAAAGCAGGCCACCGCTGGAATGATCTTTTTATATGCCAACTTTTTCTGTAACTTCGTATAATTCTTTGATTTGTCTGCAATAAATACTTTTGTTTGCTCCTTTAACTTTTCTTCCGCATGAATGTTGTCAAAGGTCTCTTTTAGTTTGTTATTCATATCCATCACCTCCCAATTTTTCCCGCAGTATTTTTTTGGAACGTGTCAGATAGGTGTAAACTGTGTTTACATTTTTATGAAGAATTTTTCCTATTTCCGGTGCGGTGTAGCCTTCATAAAAATGAAGATATACGACATTTTTATACTTTTGTGGAAGGGATTGAACAGCCTCCAGTACTTCCTGGTGATCCGGTAATAATTCACAGGGCTGCTCCGTCAGTTCGTCGATTGAGATAACATGGGTTCTAAAAAAATTTTTCAATAAATCTTTGCAGGCATTTATGGTTACACGGATGAACCAGGCTTTTTCATGCTCTTCATTTTCAAACACAACAGAACTTAGGACATACTTCAAAAATACGGTTTGAAATATGTCCTGGGTATCATGGTAATTTTTTAAATGAATCATACAAAGACGGTAAATCATATCCGCATATTGTTCGATTGCTTTGTTTACCTCTTGATCACTCCGCATAAGCGCCCTCGTTGTTATCTCCTGTGACAGCCTCCGTAGCCGTGTCCATAGTTGCCGTGCCCGTGGCCGCCTCCCCAGCCGCAGGTACCATTCTGCCTTCTGGAAGCATAGTTATCACAGATGCCGTCGCCGTCCTCATCTATGAAAGAACAGCCCTCACCACAATAGTTACATACCGTGTCTGTGTTTGTGTCGTTAGAACTTTTTTCTTTTGTTGGTGCTGCGGCAAAAACGCTGGAAGTCTGCAATGTAATTACTAAAGCCACAACTGCAATCCCTGTTATAATTGTTTTTCTTTTCATGCCTATTTCCTCCATAAAATAACAAATGTATTATTTATTGCTTCATATATAATACGATTCATCTTTGGAAATCCATTCATATGTGGAAAAATTTCTGGTTTATAATACAGTTTTTTTAATCTCTTTTTGTTTGCTGCGGCCCATTCTGCAAAATGGCGCCGTCAGGCTATCTGTAAAAATCGGTAACAAAAACGAAACAACGATAGGGGAGCTTTTTGCATTTATTCCTGGCGGCGTTTGCCTTATCCAGATCATCAAAGATACCGAATACGGTAGGACCGCTGCCGCTCATAAGAGAGCCCAGGGCGCCCTGTTCCAGCATTGTTTTTTTGATGTCTGCGATCTCTGGGTGTTCTGGAATGGTTACCGTTTCTAATATATTTGCCATGCTGTCACACAGAGCCCGAAGATTATTTTCTTGGATACATTCTATCATATGATCAATATCCGGGTGATCTGTCTGCTCATCCAGTTTTAAATTTGAGTAGACAAATTTTGTAGATACGTGAAAGCCTGGTTTCGCAATCAATACATAACAGTCCGGCGCTTCGGGGAGCGGCGATAAGATTTCTCCGATACCTTCTGAGAGAGCAGTTCCCTTCATAATACAATAGGGAATGTCGGCGCCGAGGGTGACGCCCCGTTCCATCAGCTGTTGATCCGAGAGTTTCAGGTTAAATAAGCGGTTCATAGCCAGCAGGCAGGAAGCGGCGTCGGTGCTTCCTCCTGCCATACCGGCAGCGACAGGGATACGCTTCTCCAGCTGTATGCTGACCCCGGTATTAATATGAAATTCGTCCATGAGAAGTTTGGCACTTTTGTATACGAGATTATCTTCGTTTACCGGAAGAAAGTTGAGGTTTGTAGTCAGATGTATGCCTGGATTTTTTGATTTAGCGAGGGTAAGCCGGTCGAAAAGCCGGATGCTCTGCATGATCATTTTTACCTCGTGGTAGCCATCCTCCCGTCTGCGTATGACGTCCAGACCGAGATTGATCTTGGCAGGAGCATTTATCCATAATGAATCCATATCGTTCACCCTCTCTTTTTTTCTATTTATTATAACAAAGTTTGGCGGAATAAAAAAGTTTTTATTGGGAAAAATCATAAAAAGTAATTAGTCAATAGCTTGGCGGCGCCGTCAAGATATAAAAAATTGGAGGAAAAGAAAATGAAAAAGGTTTTACTGGCAGCATCTGTGGTATTTGTCTGCGGGCTGATGTATTTTTATGGGAAAGCGACAGATGGGGATAAAATGCAGCGGGATATCGCGGAACAGGTCATACGGCTTCATGTGGTGGCAAACAGTGACAGCGAAGAGGACCAGCAGCTCAAACTGGAAGTAAAAGAGGAGGTCGTTCAGATGCTCCGTGATGAACTGGTACAGGACACCTCTGTAATCTCTGCTCAGCAGACACTGCGGGATCATTTGAGGGAAGTAGAGCAGACCGCTTCAGGCTACATACAGAGAAAAGGGTATGATTATGAAGTAAAGGCGGAACTTGGCACCTGTTATTTTCCTGTGAAACAATACGGAGATATGACGTTTCCGGCGGGTGAATATAAGGCATTGAAAGTAAATATCGGAAAGCATGAGGGAAAGAACTGGTGGTGTGTTATGTATCCCACTCTTTGTTTCGTTGACAGCACGTATCAGATCGTGCCAGAGGAATCCAAAGAAAAGTTAAAGGAAAATCTGTCCGAAGAGGAATATGAGTCTCTGCTCACCGGTGGAGAGGACGTAGAATATGGCTTTAAGATCGTAGACTTTCTGGCAGATCTGTTATCGTGACGAAAAAATTGAACCGCATGGCTGAGCTGGCTACAGGAAATTGAGGAAAGGATTAAAGGTTTCAAAGATTCAACCGAAATATATAGTAGCAATTATTTCGGAGAGTGAGTGTGAAATCTATGATCATTAACAGCAATAAGATTTCCATTGACTTTAAAGACACTGACTACGCGAAGGGCTTAGGGGTGTCGGTACAGAATGCCAGGGAAGGCAGCATTTCCAACATAGGAATTGAGTACACAACGGATTGTGCGGTACGAAAGGACATGGGAAACAGTATCGTATATACGGATACGAATAGTAACAACAGCATGCTGCAGGAAGCGGTTCAGGGATTGTCAGGAGACACCTTTGATCCGGCACAGTTTATCAGCCAGAGCATGAATGGCGAGGATGCTAAAGATATTGAGGATGAGGACGGCTCCATCTTGGAAGAGTATGTGGCGTCCTCTTTAGAGCGCGCTCTGGAGCGGGTAAAAACCCAGCGCCGTGAAAATGCAGAAGCGGTGGAAAAGCAGGTCGAGAACAGTGAAGAAAAAAAGGAGTTTATGGATGAGATCGACCGGCGGATCAAGGAAGCTGCCCAGATGGCATCCGGTCTGCAGGGAATGTCGGAGTCAGCAGCAAAATATCTTCTGGAAAATGAACTTCCAGTAACGCCGGCAACGATAAAAGGAAGTCTGGCAGCAGGAGCAGTGTCGGGGGGTGTTATGCCCACAGAGGGCAGAGAGCCATTTGATACAGTCCGGAACCAGGCGGAGGTGATACTGGAAAACAGTGGTCTTGCGGCGAGTGAAGAGAACATGCAGGCGGCGGAGAAGCTTTATGAAGAGGGAGCTCCGGTGACCGCTGAAAATGTTCGCAACTATCAGGCGATTCAGGATCTGAAAGAACTATCACCGGAAATGCTGGAGGAGCGCATTGAAGATGAAGTGCTGGACGGCATACACCCGGAGGAGGCAGATCTTACCAATATATCCAGAAAAGAAGCGGCGGACCGGCTGGAGAAGCTGGTACAGACCGATGAGGAGACGCTTCGGCGTACTTTTGCCACAGATGCAGAGGCCATAACAGCAAAGAGGCAGCTGGAAGAGATCCGGCTCACGTTGACGATCGATGCGGCGCGACGTATGGAGAATAAAGGGATTCATCTGGATGTACGAAATCTGGTTCAGATTGTAGAAGAACTGAAGCAGATGGAGCAGGAGGCGTGCATGGGATATCTGCAGGCTTCCGGAATCGAGCAGTCAGAAGCCAATGTAGAGATTATGGCGGATACCCTGCAGGCAAGGGAGGATATCCTGGCAGCTCCGGCAGCAGTGTATGGCAAGACCATCGAAACGGTACATAGCGATACCATCGCAGATGTGGCAGCCGCAGGCAGGGAAATGAGACTCCGCATGGAGAGCAGCTATGAGTCTGTGGGAACAGAGGTAAGAGCGGATCTGGGGGACAGGATCAGCAAGGCATTTTCCAATGTAAATGATATATTGGAAGACCTTCAGCTGGAACCTACTGCGATGAATCAGCGGGCGGTGCGGATTCTGGCCTATAACCGCATGGAGCTTACCAGAGAAAACATTCTTTCTATGAAGGAATACGATGACAAGGTGACGACTCTAGTCAAGGAACTCCGCCCACAGGTGGTGGCAGAACTGATTCGGCGGCAGGAAAATCCTTTGGAGATGAGTCTGGATGAACTGGGGGAAAAGGTTTCACAGATCAGTGAAGAACTCACCCAGGATGATGTCTCTTTCCGAAAGTATTTGTGGAAGCTGGATCACAGCGGTGGGATTTCAGAAGAAGAAAGAAAAAGTATGATCGGTATTTACCGGCTATTAGATAAAGTTAATAAGAGTGATGGGGCGGTGATCGGGCAGGTCGTCCGGGATGGCAGGGAACTATCCTTTTCTTCTCTGTTGTCAGCACTTCGCACGAGAAAATCCAAGGGGATTGACCGGGAGGTGGATGATGAATTCGGCGGCTTGAAAGAGGTGGTATCGAATGGTGAGAGCATCAGCGACCAGATCAGCGCAGCATTTGGCAGCAGCGTGGTCTCCAAGCTTCAGAAAGAGCTTTCCCCGGCGGTGTTAAAGGACCGAAATGAAAGTTATATGAGTGATCCGCTGGAACTTTTGCTGGATGAATGCCAGGGTAGCGAAGGGGCGCTTAGAGAAACCACGGAGTACTATGAGCAGAGGGCAGAAGAGATAAGACAGATGGCGTCAGAAAGTGACGAACAGATCTTACATATATTAAAGCAGGTGGAGCTGCCAGACAGCCTTATGAATGTGCATCTGATGAGGTCTTATCTGGAACAGGGAGCGAAGGAGTACCTTAAGTTCTTTACGCGGGAGGGAAGCGAGGAGATCATAGAGGCCTTCGATAATCCACAGCTGCTCTCGGAAGTGTATGAGGAAAAAGAAAATGCGCTGGCTGATCATTTACGGGAACAGAAAGATGCCGAGGACGTCACAAGTGACACGGTAAAAGAGATCGCTGTTATGGCAGGAAGCATATCTTTTTACCGGCAGATGCGGCGTTTCCAGAAATATGAGGTGCCGATTGTGACAGAGCGCGGTGTGACAGCCTGTGCGGTCACAGTAAGACAGGGAGACAGGGCAGAAAAAGGAACCGTAGAAATTAGTATCAGTTCCAGCCGGTTTGGAAGTCTTCAGGCCACCTTTAAGGTGGCAGGGACACAGGTATCTGGTTTTGTTACCAGCGAAGAAGAGGGTACTCTGGAGGTTTCCAGAAGTATTTTCGGTGAATTTGAAACGGATTTGGAAATGAATGGATTTACGATGGAGCGTGGAGATTTTGCAAAGGGAACAAGAAATTCATTTCATTCAGGTAGTCAAATAGAGGAAGAAGCCACAAACGACAGATTGTATCTGGTGGCAAAATTATTTATTCAAAATGTGCAGAGAAGGGAAGATGAAAAATGAAGATAAACACAAATATTGCAGCGATCAAAGCGAGTGGACACTTGAACCGGACAGAGGATAAGATCACTACAAGCCTGGAGAGACTTTCTTCCGGATACCGGATAAATAAGGCGGCAGATGATGCGGCGGGAATGGCGATTTCCCAGAAAATGCATGCGCAGATTCGCGGATTACAGCGTGCTTCCAGAAATGGTGCGGATGGTATTTCCTTTATCCAGACCGCAGAGGGCGCCCTTATCGAAGTAGAAAATATGCTGCAGAGATGCCGTGAGCTTTCTGTGCAGGCGGCTAACCAGGGTGTGACCATGTTGGAAGATAAAGAGGCGATCCAGAAAGAGATCGATTCTCTGATGGAAGAGATTGACCGTCTTTCAACTGATACGGAATTTAACACGAAAAGTATTCTGGATGGTTCCTGCTGTCGTCAGACATCTTCTAATAATATTGGAGTGAAGGTTGTTTCCATGACAGACTCGGTGGAAATGACAAAATATGGAATGGCTGTGGACCAGGTGGCCACGAAGACAATTTTTACATCCGGTGCGCTTGGTATGGCAGCCACAGATGTATTTACCGAAGAGGGAGATATTCAGATCAATGGTGAGATGATTCATGTGGCGAAGGGAGATACATTGGAAGATGTATATGCGGAGATCCGCGACTGCTGTGAGAGCATGAATATCACAGTGACACCAGTCAATGCCCTCGGCAATGAGACCGAGCTCGCCAACGCTACATCCTTAAAGTTTGAATCAAAGCTCTATGGTGTGGAGCATAAAATAGAAGTGACAACAGATACACCGACTCTCGCTGCAAAACTGGGCGTGGATGGTGGAAACATAGTGCAGGGACAGGATGCGATTGTAACACTGGATACGGATTCTGGATTTTCCAAGACTGCTACCACGTTTGTAGAGGGCGGCAGAGTGACGGTTTCAGACCGGGACGGCTTCTGTATGGTTTTTGATGTTTCCAATGCAAAAGCGGGCAGCGATGCGGCTGTGACCGTACTGGACGCAGGTTTTGTGGCAATTCAGATTGGCGCCAATGAGGGGCAGACCATCGATATATCCATTCCTCCAGTGACTTGTAAATCTCTGGACATTGAATACTGCAATGTATGTACGAGAGAGGGAGCTTCGACAGCGATCAGTAAGTTTAATTCAGCCATAGAGGAAGTTTCTGCCATCCGTGCAAAGCTGGGTGCTTATGAAAACCGCCTTGACTCCGCTACTTCGAGTCTTGATATTACCTCCCAGAACCTGACAGAATCCTGTTCCCGTATCGAGGATGTGGATATGTCAGAGGAAATGACAGAATATACGCAGCTGAGCGTGCTCAGCCAGGCAGGAACAGCTATGCTTGCACAGGCGAATAATCGTCCTCAGACTATTTTGCAGCTGCTTCAGGGCTGATGAACGAAAGGTGGATGAATCTTGGATAAGGAAGTATTAAATGCCTATGCTGCAAGAGTGGCACAGGCAAACCGAAGTGAACTTGTCATTATCATGTATGAGGCAATTTTGGATAGTGTAGAGGAGGGCAGGAAATGCCTGGAGGCAGACGAGATAGAGGTCTGCCGGCGGGAGATCGGACGTGCCAGAGGGCTTTTGACAGAGCTGATGGGAAGTCTGGATTTTAGCTATGAGATCTCTCATTATCTGAGAAGACTGTATGTGTATGCCTATCAGGAACTGTGTCAGGGAGTGGCATTTCGGGAGAGTGAGCGTTTTGACCACGCTGCAAGTATTATTAAAAAACTTCTTCCGGCATTTCAGAAAGTGGCTGATCAGGATCATTCACAGGCAGTTATGCAGAATACACAGCCGATTTATGCCGGGCTTACCTATGGCAGAACCAGCCTCAATGAGAATATTGGGGTGGATGTATCAGCAAACCGGGGATTTCAGGCGTAGTCTGGTGTTGTCGGGCTTAATAAATTTAGATCAAGGGGGGCGCGCGTTATGAGCCGCCCCTTTTTAATTTGTCAAACTTTCCATTTTACGCATCTGCTTGAGTAGATATTTGTATTTGTACTGAATGGCGTTCATTTCATAAATACAGCTGTCCACCAGATCTGGATCACAGGCATTATCAAAATTTGAATGCGCAGTTGCCAGTGAAAGTTTGATCTCCTCGATCTCATTCAGAAGTTCTTCTCTTGCAAGTAGAAGGTTGTCCGTTTTCTTTTTCATAGCTCCCTCCGTTGTTTATTTTCAATGTATTTCTTCTTTCAAAATGTCGTAAAATGGGGAAATTTGAAACGACAATTTTTCTATTTTTACTCTATTTCTTTTAACAGTATTTCCCTTGTCAAAAAAAATATTCCAGTATTTACAAAATAATGGTTGACAAGGGGAGTTTCAGCGTGTAGTATATGAATCACAACAAAATCAGGAGGTGTAAGTATCGGGGATCATATGCTGATTTTCCTCGTGCTGCTTCCGGTGTCACTCTGTGATCTGTATTGTTATCGTGTTCCGAATTGTTTTATAGTGGGAGGACTTGCACTCAGCCTCTATCGGAATATGAGTCTGTATGGTATGGCGGGATTGTGGCATTTTACATGGAATGGTCTGATTCCAATTGTTGTCTGTTTTATCTTTTATCTGCTCCATTTCTTCGGTGCAGGCGATATCAAATTATTTTCCATAATTAGCAGTTATTTTAATTTCAAATTTTGTTTCCGGGTTATGATCTTTTCATTGGTCATCGGGGCATTATTTTCTATTGTCAAAATGATCCACAAAAGAAAAGTTTATGATCGATTCCAGTATTTTTTTAAGTATGTAGAGAGTATAAGGGCAGGTAAGCTGCCGAAAGTGTACTATGACCGGATGGTATGTGGAGATGATGGCGTCATCCCCTTTACTATATGTATTTCCACAGCGGTTATCTTATGCCTGAAAGTTTACCCTGTTGTGTGAGGAGGAAAGGTTTGGGACAAAGGAAAATTTTTATCTGTATGACAGATTTGGATTATGGAAACCGACTGGCAAGATACCTGACCAGTCAGTATAATTCCGGGATAGAGGTAGAGCTATTGACCGGATGGAGGGATAAGACAGATGTGGGGGAGGAAGATATAGCCCTGTCAGATGATCCGAAGATATTGGAGGATCTTAGGTGTCAGACCGTTTTATTTGTAAAAACACCGGAAGAGAAGGGAAAGAATAAAATTTTTATGTTCCGCAGCAGAGAAGAGATCTATAGCGATTTGTTGGAACTGACGGGGATGAAAGAAGGGTATAAAGGAAATAGTCCCCCAAATGAAAGCGGAATCATTGTCGTGTTCTCCCCAGAGGGAGGAGATGAAAAAACGCTGCTGGCTCTAAAGAGAGCTGGTGAATTGTCTCACTATAAGCGGGTGTTATATATAAGTCTTTGTGGATTCCCCGTGTTTTTTGATTCCTTATGGAAGGAGGGGAGTGGAGGAGATATTAATTCCTCATTGGGAATTTCTGAACTCATGCTTCGGGCAGCGGGTGAAGATTTTACGCGGGAACTGGAAAGTATGGCATTTCCACTGGGGAAAATTTGGACGATAACGCCGGTCAGCCATTATAAAGACCTGCTGGATTTCTCTATGGATGATATCCGTAGATTTATGAAAGGATTGAAGGAACAGAGTACGTATGAAGTTGTTGTGCTGGAACTGGGGCAGATTTTTGAGTATACCCTGGATCTGATGACATATGCGGACCAGATTTTGATCCCGAAAGAGTCAGGAATTTTGGCGGCGATCCGGAGAAATGTATTGCAGCGGTATTGTGGAATGGAGGGAAAGCCGGAGTTGTGGGAGAGGATGAATTTTGAGGTGATAGACGTTTCCGTTCCAAAGAAGGAAAAAGATTTATTACAATTCCTGGGAAACGGGGAGGATAACGAATGAGTAACAGGGGAAGCAGGGAAGAACGGCAAAAGATCCGGCGGATGGTGTTAGAACAGATCCCGTCAGATTCTGAACTGCAGGAGGGACAACTGCTGCAGCTTATTGATGAAAATATTCAGCGTGTGAGTGGGGAAAGCTATCTGCGCTTTGCTGACAGAAAAAAACTGCGAACCAGTATTTATAATTCCATGAGGCGTTTGGATGTGCTGCAGGAACTGTTGGAGGATGAGAATATTACAGAGATCATGGTCAATGGACCAGACCATATTTTTATCGAGCAGAAGGGACAAATGATGGAGACGGGACTTGTATTCGATTCCCAGGAGAGGCTCAGTGATATTGCACAGCAGATTGCCTCTGAGGGTAACCGCATCGTAAATGAGACCAGCCCGATCCTGGATGTGCGGCTGGCGGATGGATCCAGGGTAAATATTGTGATGCCGCCTGTGGCGATGGATGGACCGGTTATTACAATTCGTAAGTTTCCCAGGGATCCACTGACCATGGATAGATTAACAGAGATGGGAGCCTTAACGGAAGAGGCGGCGGAGGTACTTAGAAAACTGGTGGAGGCAAAGTATAATATATTCATTTCTGGTGGAACAGGTGCCGGAAAGACTACTTTTCTTAATATTTTATCCAATTATATTCCTGAGGATGAGAGGATCATAACTATAGAAGATTCAGCGGAGCTGCAGATCCGGGAGGTAAAAAATCTGGTGAGGCTGGAGGCGAGAAACGCCAACGTAGAGGGAAAGAATCAGGTGACGATCCGGGATTTGATTAAAAGTGCCCTGCGAATGCGGCCAGACCGTATCGTGGTGGGGGAGATCCGGGATGCCACTGCCATCGATATGCTTACGGCGATGAATACTGGTCATGATGGAAGTCTGTCTACAGGGCATGCCAACAGTCCGGGAGATATGCTGAACCGCCTTGAGACTCTGGTGCTTATGGGGATGGAGATCCCACTGGAAGCTGTAAGACAGCAGATTGCTTCCGCAATTGATATTATCGTTCATCTGGGCAGGCTGCGGGATAAAAGCAGAAAGGTTTTGGAGATCTGCGAGGTGGGACAGTGTGAGAGGGGAAAGATTGGGATGTATCCGCTGTTTCAGTTTTGTGAGGAAAGGGAGCAGGAGGGAAAGATCATAGGAAGTCTAAAACGGACAGACCATAAATTGATCAACGAGGACAAATGTGCAAAGGCAGGTGTACAAATATGATCGATTATAATCAGTATATTTATACGAAAGAGGAACTTGTACGGTACAGTTTGTGCGGAGGAGGTGTGGGATTTGCTCTGTTGATGTTATTTTATAACAATGTACTGCTCTGTGGGATTCTCTCAGTACCAGCAGCTCTGTTTTTTCTGGGTTATTATCGCAGGATCCTTTTGGAACGACGGCGCTGGCAGCTCACGGTTCAGTTTAAGGATGCTATGGAGAGTCTGGTGTCGGCACTGTCGGCAGGTTATTCTTTGGAGAATTCGGTGAGGGAGGCTGCTGAGGATTTGAAACTGATGTATTCGCCGGAGGATATCATCCGAAAAGAATTTGACCATATGAGACGTCGGATAGAGCTAAAGATAACCGTGGAGGAATTGATGAAGGAACTGGGGCTGCGAAGCGGTGTAGAGGATATCATGATGTTTAGTGAGATCCTGGGGACAGCGAGACGGACCGGCGGCAATCTGGTGCGTATCATGCGCCAGACCACGTCGAATATTGCAGAAAAGATAGAGATGCGCCGGGAGATTGAGACACTGGTGGCAGGCAAAAAAATGGAGGCGGTCTGTATGACCGCAGTCCCCCTTCTTATGATTCTATATCTGCGTATTTTCTCTCCGGGGTTTCTGGATCCACTCTACAATAACCTGATGGGAGGAATGGTAATGACAGGAGCATTGGCAGTATATGGCGCGGCCTTTCTCTGGGGACAAAAAATAATGAGGATAGAAGTTTAAATGAGGTGAAGCAATGGAAAAATACTATCCGTATATTTGGCAGCTGGTCCATAAACTGCATCTGGAATGTATTTTGGATCAGGATAAGGGAACAAAGGAAGCAGTGGAGATCCTATACCGCTGTCAGGACAAGAAAAAGATATGGAAGGAAATATGGTGCCAGAGAATTTTGCTGATTCTGGCAACGGTTATCCTATCCATTCTCTTTCTTCTAATCTGTTTGTCAGCCAACGAGCCAGATCAGGTTATAGATGATGGACGGATCATCAAGAATAATAAAGAGGTGGTGACTTTTGGGATCCGGGCACAGACTGGGGAGGATACTATTGAGAAGGAGATAACCGTGGAGTTAAAGTCAGAAGAGGGGCAGGAGGACCAGCTTCCAGAAGAGACATTTGTGCCACAGACAGAAGTGCTTATGGCGGAGATCCAGGAAAGGGTACAGGAGGCAGTGGAACAACAAAGGGATTCGGAGCAGATTCTGTTGCCGGAAACAGTGTCCGGCAACAGGGTTGAATATCTGAATCCGGAAAAGAACAAAGATTATTCAGCTTTTTTTCTCTCTCTGGCGATATTACCGGCACTGCCATTTTTATGGAAGCATCAGAGACAGCAAAAGCTTCAATTAAGAGAAGAGCAGCTGGCTTTGGATTATCCCGAACTGATCAATAAAATTCTTCTACTGCTCAGCACGGGGCTTACAGTACGGGGCTGTTTTGAGAGAATTTCCGGCGAGTATAGTAAACGGCTGGAAGAGGGAGGGGATAGGCGCTATGTGTACGAGGAAGTCAATGTGTCCTGTCAGGAAATGAAAAATGGAGTGTCAGAAGCAGAGGTGATCGAGGCATTTGGAAAACGGTGCAGGCAGCTTCCCTATCTTAAATTTGCCTCTGTTGTCAATCAGAATATACGCAAGGGCTCCGAGGGACTAACTGCTATTTTGGAGCTGGAGGTAGTGGAGGCTTTTGAAAAAAGAAAGGAAACAGTAAAAAGAATGGGAGAGACAGCGGGAACAAAACTGCTCCTTCCTATGATGCTAATGCTGGGAGTGGTTATGGTGATCATTCTTGTCCCGGCATTTATGACAATGTAAAGTTTGTTAAGGAGGAATATATCATGAAATGGTTTATGGAGTTTTGGAAAGAAGAAGATGGAATTGGCGTGGTAGAGATTATATTGATCCTTGTTGTATTGATCGCGCTGGTATTGTTGTTTAAAGATAAGATTACGGCAGTGGTGGAAAAAGCGTTCAAGACATTTGAGAAGGATTCGGGGAGCATCATCAATGGAAAGTAGAAATAAGTATAGAAGAGCCAGTATAAGCGTATTTCTGTCCCTGACGCTTGTAGTGATTCTGGCTCTTCTGGGAACGATGGTCGAAGTTGGGCGGGGAAAGGTATGTCAGGTACATGGCAGGCGGACGTTAAGGTCTGCTGCCGAAAGTCTTCTGTCGGAATACAGCCTGCCGCTTTATCAGGAATATCGTTTACTTTTTCTGGAAGATGTGGGAAAGCCCTTTGAGAAAAGCATTGCGGAGTATGCAGCAGATACGTTGGAGCCAGGAAGCATATTTTCTGTGAGGACAGATTTATTTGATCTGGCGATGACAGATCTTGCCGTAGAAGGAAAAACTTATACAGGGGACCAGGGCTGTCGGGCGCTTAAAAGACAGATTACTTCTTATATGAAGAGAGTCATCGCGGCAGACGCATTCAAACAGTTTCAAAAGGGCGTGTCTCTGGTAGAATCCCTGGGGAGTTCTGCTGCCGGGCTGGAACAGAAAGCAGAGGAAGAGAAGCAGGCAGCAGAACTAGACAACAAATTATTGTCGTTAATGGAGCTGATCGACGGCGTCTCGGTATTGGAAAGTGGAGTACAGGGAAAAAAGCATTTTGTAAAAATGTTTTGTACCGGTGAAAAAAGAGCAGAAAGCCTGGGGATTACAGAAGCTTCTGTGTGGAAAGCAATTCAAGAACATGTAGTGGATGTAAATTCTGAGATGAAAGCCATTGTCAACGGAAAAGGAGACCGTGATGGGTTTGTGAAAAAAATTTGTGAGGTTCAGAAAAAGACGACAGAGGCAATCCGGTTGCTGCAAGAGCTGGGGAAAAAGGCTGGGACTCTTGGAATATCGTCAAATGCACGAAATATTCTGAATTCGAATCAGAGGGTACTAGAAGATGCAAAGAGTATGCTGCAGAAATCAGCGGATGAGTTGGATTTAGATTCCCTGAAAAAACTGTGGAAAACATATGATACATCAGCAATCGTGTTTGATTATACCGGGATCAATAAAAAGGGGGGTGGAGAAAATCCCTTTCAGAATTTTCGTCAGCTGATTGCCAGTGGCCTGACAAAGCTTGTTGTAAAAGACGTCGACAAGATCTCCAAGAAGAAAACAGGATGTCCCGATCAGTACCAAAAGCTTTATAACGGCCAGGAGAAAACCAGGGATTATAAAAAGGCAGTACAGGATTTTGCCAGTGAAGAGAACGTGGATTTTCAAGGGGCGGTTAAAGACATTTCACAGATTGCTCTTTCTGATTTTATGCTGCTGAAATATATGGAAAAGTACTTTTCCACGGCAATCCAATCCATAGGAGAGATGAAAAAACGGCTGGATTATGAATGGGAGTATCTCGCCTGCGGGGGAGGAAGCGATAAGGAAAATTTAGAACAGGTCATTAACCAGATAGTATTAATGCGTACTGTGATCAACACTGGGATTTTATTTGCTTCTTCATCAAAGCGTGAAACTGCTTATGCGGCGGCGCTGGCTGTGGTGGGTTTTACCGGACTGGAACCTTTAGTCCGGTTTACCCAGACATTACTTATCATTTTATGGGGGATGTCAGAAGCTCTTGTGGATGTGGCAGGTATACTGCAGGGAAGACAGGTTCCACTCATAAAGGCAGAAAAAGATCTGGTTCTAAAGTTCACAGATTTATTTGTTATGGGAAGGGAATATATCATAAATCAGGTGAAAAAGCTTCCTCATGCCGGAAAAAATGACTTTACATATGAACATTACCTGATGTTATTTATACTTGGTAATGGAAGCTCTGTTACATGCCGGCGGATGATGGACCTTATGGAATGGAATATCCGGGACAATTATGAAAAAGGATTTTCTCTGGGAAAATGTGTGGAATCATTTCAGGTGCGTGGTTCATTTTCCATGAAGACAAAGTTCTTTCGCCTGCCCTTTATACAGAAGATTTTGAACCGAAAACTGGAGCAGTCAGGGGCTGGGGCGGAGATTTATGCGGGCTATTTACCTAAAGAGGTTTGGTCTCGTTAAGGGGATTTGGAATATGGGTTTTATCAAGGCGGGAGAGGGTATTCTATAAAAAAATAATACTATCTTATCCTGACAGGGAGAAAATTGCCAATCATACAACAATAGAATACCCTCTGCCGCCTTGAGCCCCAAAGGAGGAGAATTTGAAAAAGAAGTTAAGAAGAGGATCTTTAACCGTGGAGGCGTCTTTAGTATTTCCTGTCTTTATATTTGCTGCTCTTTCTGTCATCTACATATGCCAGCTGCTTTTATATGAAGACGAGGTTCAGTGGGCGCTGGTGAGAACCGGAAGAGAAGTTTCAGTAGAATATGCTGTCAGTAAAAAGAACGCTGTGACAGATCCTTTATATCTAACAATGAAGATGAATCGGTATATACAGGAAGAGATTCCCGTCAGTATGCTACGGTCCCGATTTGACGAGGAGACAAAGGATATCGTGCTGGTGGCGGATTATAGAGTAAATCTTCCCTTCCCTATTTTACATCGTTTTCCATTTCACTTTACGGAGAAGATTCACACGAGGGCATTTTGTGGCGTAAACACAAGGGTAGAAGAAGATTTACAGGAGAAGGATATCTCTGTCTATGTGACGGAGACGGGAAAAGTGTATCATAAAACGTTGGAATGTACCTATTTAAAACTAAGTATTTCCCAGGTAAAATACAGGGATTTGGAGTATCTCAGAGGGGAGGATGGTGGAAAATATTATGCCTGTGAACGCTGTGGAGGGGGCTTTTTCCAAAAGGAGCAAGATGTATTTGTCTGCAATTTTGGAAACCGGTTTCACAGTAGCAGAGCTTGTCAAAAGCTAAGACGTAACATTCGTCAGATTAAATTATCCGAGGCTGGCGGCAGGCTTCCCTGTTCAAAATGTGCATCGTCTAATTAGAGCAGTCGAGCCAGGTTCAAATTTGCGCAACCCAGCTAAGTAAAAAAGGAGAGAAAACACAATATGAAGATATGTTTATACAGTATTTTGTTTATATATCTGCTGGCAATGTCAATTTATGATGTAAAGCGAAAGGAGATACATATGGGAGTAACTTTATTAACAGGCGGCGTTCTGGCAGCAATTCGCATTTTTCAATTTATTCATAAAGACGTTACGTTTGAACAGGCACTCGGAGTTGTGCCAGGGATACTGGTACTATTACTAAGTTATTTTACTCATGGAAAGATTGGGATGGGGGATGGGGTTGTTATGATGGTATGTGGAACAGTACTTTCTCTGTTTGAGAACCTGCTTTTATTGTTTCTTGCCCTTGTTTTATCGGCAGCTGTTGGAGCTGTACTGATGATGTTCCGGCGGGTGAAGAGAAGTTATATCATGCCTTTTGTGCCCTTTATCTGTATTAGCTTTGGGGTAACTTATCTATGGGAGATATGGATATGATGTGGAAAAAGGCCTCCTTTACTGTGGAGGCAGCGTTTATATTTAGCATCGCCATATGGATCCTTTTCAGTATCTGTTACCTGTCCATGTATGTTCATGACCGGACAGTGGTATATTCACTGGGACAGCATTACCTTGAGATGGCATTGGAAAATGGAGCAGATGCGGGAGAAGGAGAATTAAAGAAGGGGCTGGAAAAGTATTTGTCAGAAAAACTGCTGATATCTGATATTGGAAGAGTTTATGTAAAAAAGGGGCTGGTTTCGGTGGAAGCCGAAGTTTCGCTTCTGCTTACCATCCGGTTTCCATTTGTAAAGGCACTTTTGACGGGACAGGAGGGAAAGAAAATAGATCTATCTCATGAAAAGTTGTCCGCGCCCAGTATTTTATGGGATGCGGAAGTGACAAAGGGGGAGGAAAAAAATGAGAATAGCTTTGCTACAGGAGCTGGAAGGACGAATCCTGCAGATTGATGAACTGGGGGGAGTTGGAAGATTTGGGAGTGAAATGCTTAAGTATAATGCAATTGGGGGAATTTTGGGTGCAGAGCTGCATAACGTGGATCAGGAGGTGCGGTGCCTGTACCGGGTGAGGGATATGATTTCTCTGAATGAGTATTTTGGACGGGGAGATATGAATGTGTCACAGCTGGTTGATCTGTTGGAAAAACTGGTCCAGATTCTTGCCCGCTGCCAGGAATATTTTCTGGATGAAAAAAATCTGCTGCTGCAGTGTGATTCCGTGTTTTGGGATGAAAAACAACAACAGCTCTGGATTCCCTATCTGGATGGGTATGATAAGAAAGTAAATGAAGGAATTTCCAGACTGTTGGAAAAATTTATGGATACGATGAATCATGAGAATAGAGAGCTGGCTTTTTTGGTATATGGACTTCATAGCCTCAGCAGAGACAGTCATTTTGATCTAAGTAAACTGTCTGAAATTTTGGAAGAGAACAGAAACAAGAAAGTTTCTCAAAGGGGTGATGGCAGACAGGAAAGAAAAGTCTTGTCATCAGAGGCGGGTCCTTCTACAGCACTGCCACAGGTGGAAAAGAAATCCGAACAGAAACCAGAGCAGCTATGGGGAAAATGGGTTATTTTTGCTGCCGTCTCAATGGTTATCACTATCATTTTGTATCAGGCAGGAATTATTCGGGATCCAGTTTCTGGAGGACTTGATCTGAGGCGCAGCGGTATACTGGCGGTCATTCTTCTGGCAGCAGTTTACTGCTATCACAAAAAGGAGTTAATCAGCCATGACCAAACAAGAAAAATAGTGGGAGAAGTAGGAAAAGAACCAGAGGATAGCACGATACAATTAGTCAGTACCTGTACTGATGAAACCATCGTATTGGAGCAAACAGAGTGTCAAGATTCGATAATAAATCTAATTCCGCAGGATTGGCATAGACAGGAAATCAAGATACGCAAAAGTCCTTTTTTTATCGGAAAAGATGCGGCAAGGGCAGATGAAATTATCGGAGAGGGAGAAGTCAGCCGCATTCATGTAAAAGTAGTGTCAGACGCACAGGGAGTATTTTTAATCGATCAGGAATCAACCAACGGTACTTTTGTCAACGGAAGGCAGTTGGTGCCCTGGGAGAGATGCCAGCTGGAGGATGGGGATATGATCGGCATTTCTTCCATATACTATAAGGTGGAATTATACTCGTAGGTCATGTGTCGGATAAATTCCTTTTGAAAATAACTATCATCAGCTAGAATGACTTCCTGGGATTTTTGGCAAATGTCTTCTATGCGCTGGGAAAGGTCATCTGGTCTGTGGGAGACCGATGCCAGACCGAGAAGACAACTGTTTCCCACAGCATGGATATGAGATGTCTCCATGCCGGAAAACATTCCAGAAGCAGCAGCTTTAGTAATGTTCATGTGGTAGCCCAGTCCCCCGGCGAGATAGAGCTGATCAACATTTTCTACAGAAATACCAGCGGTATGGCACAATGTATCGATGCCGGCGCCAATAGCAGCCACTGCCAGCTGCATCTGACGAACATCCTGTTTCGTAAATCGGATTTCTTGTCCAGAAGGTGTCCGGGAGAGGATAAGTCCATCCTCTGGAAATTTATCGTTTAATATGCCAGAAGAATCCATGTATCGGCAGGTGAGAAGCTGAGACAGGATGCTGACAGCGCCGCTTCCGCAGATTCCAGTTGGAAGTTTGTTATTGATAGTCTGTGTCTTTGGCAGGATTCTTTTGAGGCTGACATCGGATATCGCACCGGGGACTGCCGGAGTACCACAGGAAAGCCCACCGCCTTCAAAGGCAGGTCCGGCCGCCGTTCCTGCTGTATAAATCTTTTCATTATAAATAAGTGCCAATTCCCCATTGGTTCCCAGATCCACCAGAAGGCAGGTGTCTTTCCGTGTGTCAAAATTCAGGTAAAGCATGCCAGAAACAATGTCGCCGCCGATAAAAGCAGAAAGCCATGGAAGAATCCGGATCTCAGTGCCGCCCTGGTGGAAACTAAGTTTCTCAGGAGAAACTTCGTCAGGGGTAAAGGGGGCAGCAGTCATTTTTTCCAGAGACAGACCCAGAAGAAGGTGGATCATGGTGGTATTTCCGCCGATGAGGCAGGTCTCGATGGATACATTTTTATGGGAAGCCAGGAAAGAATTATAGTGTTGCGAAAGTGTTTCACAGATCATGTGGGTTAACTGATGTCTATGAATGGTTTCTGTATCATACTTGATACGGCTGATCACATCAGCTCCGAAAGGAAGTTGTGGATTGGGAAATACTTCCGAATAAAAGACCGTTTTGTGTAAAGAACTATAATACACCATTGCTACAGTTGTGGTGCCAAGGTCGATAAGCAGAGTATCGGGAAGATGATCTTTGTTTTGATCTGTGGACAGTGCCAGACCGCCAAAAGATTCTCTGGGGTGAACGGTCACCGTAATATCCTCATGAGGAATCAGGTTACAGGGAAAATCATACTGCTTTCCTCCGCAGGCATTTGCTCCATGACAGTTACATGGAAGAGAAACCTCCTGATCTTCCAGCAGATCCAATATAGATTTTGTGTTATCTGGTGTCCCGTGTACGGTAATTTTCATCTTTTCCCCATTTCTGAATAGTCTTGTGGACTATTGCACTAAAATATGCTACAATACTAACATATTTTGATTGGGAAGACAAGTCGGGAGGATTACGATTTGCAAGAAAACAATTTAATGAAAAGGCTTCCGCTGGTTACGGTGCTGATCACGTTTATAAATGTTGCAGTGTTCTTCATAACAGAGTGGAGAGGCTCCACTTTGGACCCTGATTATATGATCGAGGCAGGGGGCATGTATGCACCGGCTTTTTTTGGAGAGCATGAATATTATCGGCTTATCTCACATTTCTTTCTTCACTTTGGAATTGAGCACCTGTTTTTTAACATGGTATCTTTGGTGATGTTTGGACATGTGATGGAAAATGCTATAGGCAGATTGTGGTTCGCAGGCATTTATCTGATTTCAGGAATTACCGCAGGACTTGTATCTGTGACAACTCATTTGAACCAGAATGCCCAAATTGTTTCCTGTGGTGCTTCTGGAGCGGTGTATGGGGTGATGGGGGCATTTATTGTTATGCTGATTGTAAATCGGAGAAATAATCTGCGCAGGGAGATTCTTCGATTTACAGCGTATGTTGCCTTGAATCTGTACTATGGGATGCTGTATCCAGAGGTAGACCAATATGCTCATGCAGGCGGGTTTGTGGCAGGTGTTGTGCTCTGTATCGGAATGTACCTGATCAAAAGAACAGTTTCAACAAGAAAGGAACGGGTGATGTGATGCGCGTAAATATTTATTATGGAGGCCGCGGACTCATAGATGATCCTACCTTATTTACCATCGATAAAATTTCGCAGGTTCTGGATGAACTTCGCGTAAATGTGGAAAGATATAATTTATACGAGGATAAAAGCGGAATTTCGGTTTTGCCCAAAACATTAAAAGAGGCGGATGGTGTGATTCTTGCGGCATCCTTAGAGTGGCTTGGGATCGGAGGATATCTGCAGCAGTTTTTGGATGCCTGTTGGCTTTACGGAGATAAAGAGAGCATACAGCATATTTATATGCTTCCCGTGGTTATGGCAACGACCTATGGGGAGAGAGAGGCACAAACTACGCTGATCAAGGCGTGGGAGATGCTTGGCGGCGTACCCTGTGAAGGGGTGTGCGCATATGTGGATAACCATGTGGAATTCGAGACAAATCCAGATTATAATCTGATGATTGAAAAATGTGCGGAGAATTTTTACCGTACGATTTCCAAAAAAGTGGCGGCCTTCCCCAGCAGCAGTTATCAGGTTAAAAAATCGGTGCTGCGGAGCAATACCCTCTCTCTGACGCCGCAGGAAAGTGAACAACTCTCAGCCTATGTGTCCAATGATCATTATGTTAAAAAGCAGAAAGAAGATATCGAGGAACTGGCAAACCTGTTTAAAGAGATGCTGGATGGAGATGAAAACCCGGACCGTTATATTTCGGAGCTTAAATCACATTTCGTACCAATGGATGATATGCAGGCAGTATTTCAGATTGATCTGACAGATGAGAACAGGAGCCTTGTCATAGAAGTGGACAATGATAGTTTAAAGTGCTATTTTGGCAGTGTCCAGAATCCGGATGTAACAGCCAAGACGAAAAGTGCGGTATTCAATGAGATTCTGGCTGGTAAAAAACCGTTTCAAAATGCTTTTATGTCAGGGGAATTATCTGCTCAGGGCAATTTTAAGGTTCTGAGGAATTTTGATACTGTTTTCCGTTTTGTATAAATTTATGAAAAGTGAGGTAGATTCAAATGGCAGATGAAAATTGTATTTTTTGTAAAATCATAGCAGGAGAGATTCCTTCCACAGCGGTGTACGAAGACGAAGATTTTCGCGCAATCTTAGATGTAAATCCAGCGGCCAGGGGACATGTGATCATCCTGCCCAAAAAGCATGCAGCGAATATATTTGAGCTGGAGGAGGCAGAAGCTGCCAAGGTATTTCCTATTGCCAAAAAGATTGCAACTGCGCTGATGAAGACGTATCACTGTGATGGGGTGAACATTCTTCAGAATAATGGAGAGGCAGCCGGACAGACAGTTTTTCATCTTCATGTACATGTGGTTCCGCGATACTATGGCGATGGTGTAAATATTATGTGGAAACCGGGGGAAACTCCAGATCTTCAGGCTGTAGCAGATGAGATTAAAAAGAATTTATAACTGGGGGATCGATAAGATTGAAGAAGATAATACTGACCGGCGGGGGAACAGCGGGGCATGTGACTCCGAATATTGCGCTGATCCCTGAACTTCAGAAGCGGGGATATGAGATTCATTACATTGGTTCCAAAGACGGGATCGAGACGAAACTGATGGCGGAATTTGATATTCCATACTATGGAATATCTTCCGGAAAACTGCGCAGATATTTTGACGTGAAAAATTTTACAGATCCAGCAAGAATATTAAAAGGCTATGTAGAGGCTTCCAGGATTATAAAAAAGATAAAACCAGACGTTATATTTTCCAAAGGTGGATTTGTTACCGTTCCGGTTGTCATGGCAGCAAAGAGAAAAAAGGTACCCTGTGTTCTTCATGAATCCGATATCTCACCGGGACTTGCCAACCGCCTTTGCCTGCCATCGGCGACGGCAGTTTGTGCCAACTTTCCGGAGACACTTTCACATCTGCCGGAGGAAAAGGCGCATCTTACAGGATCTCCGATCCGAAAAGAACTCTTTTCCGGCAATCGCTTAAAGGGGCTTGATTTTTGTGGTTTTTCCTCTGGAAAACCAGTGATTCTTGTGATCGGGGGAAGTCTTGGGTCCGTCCGGGTCAATGAAGCTGTCCGTGATATTCTTTCAGAACTGCTGAAGGATTATCAGGTGATCCATCTGTGTGGGAAGGATAAAGTCGACGAGGCGTTAAAAGGGACGGAAGGATATGTTCAGTTTGAATATATTCAAAAAGAATTGTGCGATCTACTGGATGCGGCGGATCTAGTTATTTCCCGTGCCGGCGCCAATGCGATCTGTGAGTTGCTGGCGCTCCACAAGCCTAATATATTGATACCTTTGTCCATGGAAGCAAGCAGAGGCGATCAGATTTTAAATGCGGAATCTTTTGAAAAGCAGGGCTTTAGT
Source organism: uncultured Eubacterium sp. (assembly GCA_948848225.1). Classification (GTDB taxonomy): domain Bacteria; phylum Bacillota; class Clostridia; order Lachnospirales; family Lachnospiraceae; genus Eubacterium_F. The sequence continues at coordinate 4,565 of CAQOJF010000005.1, read as the reverse complement.
TATGTGATCCAGGAAGAGGAACTTACCAGTGACCGGCTTTTGGAGGCTGTAAAAAAAGTTTATGATTGCAGAAAGGATTATGTCCGCGCCATGGAAGCCAGCGACCAGCACAATGCAGTGGTAAAAGTAGCAGATATCATAGATGAAGTAAGAATAAAGTAAAAGCTTGTCGTTTCCTGTCATACGAAAATGTCATATTATATCAGCGGTATCTGTACAGGAATATCAGGAATCTGATATACTGTACAAAAGGACGGTGCCGCCGTTCCTGTCACAATTCGTGCCAAAAGGCAGATAATTGTAATTATCGGGAAGTGAGGTATGATATGAGAGATGTAATGTATTTGATAATTGGATTTGGATTTTTATGTTTTGTGATCAAATTGTTTGTGAGCAGAATGTACCGAAGGTTAATTCGGGCAGCAGGGCAGATGGGGAAATCAGAACATCCGCTGATGAAAATGCTGCTGAAAAAATTTGAGACATGCTATCAACTGAAAATGGGAGTTGAAAATGTTGAAATTTTTGTGGACAAGTATCTGAATTCATACCGGGCAGCAGGTGTTCATCTCTACACCTGGGAGGTTTTGGGAGATGTAATGTTTGGAATTACGCTTCTGACAAGTCTTCTCGCTAATCTGTACATAGCAGTCCTGGACAGTGACCGAAGAGTAATGATGGAATTTCTGTTTGTGGGAATCGTGATATGCGGTATCATTATTCTGGAAGACATCTGTTTAAATCTTCGGTTCCGAAGAAAGAGACTGCTGGTAGAGGTGCGGGATTACCTGGAAAACATCTATAAACCGAGATTGGAAAACCAGGTATTTAAACATGAAGAAATGGAAGAATACCACAGAGAGTATTTTGAGGAAGAGCGGGCACAGCTGGAAGAACTGTTGTCCATGAAACAGGAAGAGGAGCCCGCCGTTAAAATTGAATTCACAAAAGAAGAAGAGGCTGTTATCGAGGAAGTTTTGAAAGAATATATGGTCTGATGTAGTGTTAGCTTGATGGCGCAAACGCCGGGTTGGACTTGTGTTTTGGCAGCCGGTTTGATATAATGAAATTATCAGATTGGCACAATGTGCCAATTCAAAAGTTTATTTCTCGAAGTGAAAAGAAAGGGGCGAAGTATGAATAAGCATGTTACATTTGATTATTCACTGGCAAGGAAGTTTATCAGTGATGATGAAGTAAAATCTATGGCTGATATTGCGGTTTCAGCGAAAGAAACTCTGGTGGGTAAAAGTGGTGCCGGAAATGATTTTCTTGGATGGATCGATCTTCCGGTAGATTATGATAAGGATGAATTTGACAGGATCAAGAAGGCGGCACAGAAGATTCAGTCTGACTCAGAGGTTCTTGTTGTGATTGGTATCGGAGGCTCTTATCTTGGTGCCAGGGCTGCCATCGAATTTTTAAGACATGGATTTTATAACTGTGTGGACAAGTCAGTACGTAAGACTCCTGAAATTTATTATGCAGGAAACAGTATCAGCGGAACATATCTGTCTCAGTTGATCGAAACCATTGGGGACCGGGATTTTTCTGTCAACATCATCAGTAAATCAGGGACAACCACAGAGCCGGCGATTGCTTTCCGTGTATTTAAGGAAATGCTTGAGAAGAAATATGGAAAAGAAGAGGCCGCGAAACGGATTTATGCTACCACGGATAAGGCAAAGGGAGCACTGAAAAACCTTGCCACAGAAGAGGGCTATGAGAGTTTTGTAGTTCCAGATGATGTGGGAGGACGTTTTTCTGTTTTGACAGCTGTGGGATTGCTTCCAATCGCAGTGAGTGGTGCGGATCTGGATCTGCTGATGGAGGGGGCGCAGAGCATGAGAAAGCTCTGTCTGGAGAGCCCGGTGAATGAAAATAATTCTGTATTGTATGCGGCGATTCGGAATATCCTTCTTAGAAAGGGAAAATCCGTAGAGGTTCTTGCGAATTATGAACCGTTTTTCCATTATGTGAGTGAGTGGTGGAAACAGTTGTATGGAGAGAGTGAAGGAAAGGATCAGAAGGGTATTTTTCCTGCCAGCGTGGATCTGACCACAGATCTTCATTCGATGGGACAGTTTATCCAGGATGGATCCCGTATCATGTTTGAGACGGTAATGGAACTGGAGAGCCCGGCGATGGATATTACTTTGAAGGAAGAGCCGGTTGATCTGGATGGTTTGAATTATCTCGCAGGCAAGACTCTGGATTTTGTAAATAAGAATGCCATGAAAGGAACCCAGCTGGCTCATACAGATGGAAACGTACCAAACCTTGTGATCCGTGTTCCGGAGCAGAACGAATTTTATCTCGGAGAACTGTTTTATTTCTTCGAGTTTGCCTGTGGAGTGAGCGGTTATATTCTTGGTGTGAATCCCTTCAATCAGCCTGGAGTGGAGAGCTATAAGAAGAATATGTTTGCCCTTCTTGGTAAACCAGGATTTGAAGAGCAGCGTGAAGAACTTTTGAAGCGGCTTTGATGAATATTGATATAACGAAGAGAAACACGCTTTGCGAGTTTCTCACGTTCGCGGGCGGCGCCAAGTTGGGATGAAAGCATTCCAGCTTGGCTTTTGCCTTCCGCACAAATAAAACAGACAGGAGATTCGTCAGAATGAATCCTGTCTGTTTTATTTTAACGAGGTGAAGTGAAAATACCAGCGAATTTGCTCGCAGGGTATCCAAATGCACCTGTGAACCCGAGCGGTCTCAAGAAGCGTGACGCTTGGGGGTTCTACAGTAAACCGCTATAAGAAAATACAGTCTGTATGTAACACCGTATTAGTTCTCAATAGCGCCTGTAGGACATGTAGAAGCACATGCTCCACAATCCAAACATGCGTCAGCGTCGATTTCGAAATGTGCAGAACCTTCTGAAATTGCTCCAGCAGGGCAGTCAGCTGCACAAGAACCACAACTGATACAAGCATCTGTAATAGTGTATGCCATGATAATATCCTCCTTTTCTAGTAGATACCATCATTCTAATACAAATTGAGGAAAAATACAAGTAAAATTTGACTGAACCCAATAGGTTTTGTACATACTAAATCTAGCTTGACATTTGTGCTGCAAGTGAATATAATCGAAGTGGTACTGTTTTTGAAAGGAGGATCAGAATGATGGAAGTTACGAAGGACATGCTTATCGGTGAAATTCTTACAAAGGATCAGACAATTGCTGCTATACTCATGGCATCTGGCATGCATTGTGTAGGGTGTCCTGCTTCTCAGGGGGAAAGCCTGGAAGAAGCAGCTATGGTTCATGGTATCGACTGTGATGAGTTAGTATCTAAAATAAATGAATATCTGGCAAATAAGGCAAGTGTATAAATGAAATTGACACTGTTAAACAGTCAGATGATAAAAGACAGCCGTTTTTCCATGGTAGAAAAGCGGCTGTCTTTTTGTAAATGCGTTATTGGTAATCTGCATACGGGTCAAAGCAATGACAAACGGGTGATCGCATCATCCTTTAAGATCAACTTATAATGTTCATTGAAGAAATCCTGCGTGGCGTAGGTTAGTGCTTCTTTTTTTCCAAATTCACTCACCATGGAGCAGATCCGGTCGAATGGCAGCTTACCATCATGCCGGTTCAGAAGCAGATAGTATCTGCAGGTATCTTCATCTTTCCACATGCTGTTTTTTCCCGTGTAGAAACGGTAAATCGCTTTTGATGCGCCTACAGCAAAGTTTAGGGAAGAAAATGAATACAATCTTCCAAACTCCAAGGGAATTTGTCTTTGTTCCGTATCTGAGGCAGCTTTCTTTTTTTTGTTTTTTTTCAAAATCTCATGAAGAGGAACAAACTCTGTGCCATGATCAGATTCAGAAGCATTTTCGATAATATCATTTAACTGTTCAAAACAATTAATTAAGTCACCATGATAATCATCTTCTGGCATATCGTCGGAGTCATCATCATAATACTCCTCCACTTCATCCGAATCGTCTTCATATCTATCTGCTAAATTTCCAAATCTTGAAAATTTTTCTTCAAACTCTTCCGGATCCTCTACTTTGGTGATCACGAGTACAATGGACTCCTTGGAGGTAGGAATTGCCTCGATCATAAGAGGAATGTCATCTGCTTCAAATCCGAAATCCATGTTTGCCTGTTCCATCATATCTCGAAAAAGCTCTTTTGCTTTGTCAGAGCCATATGCCAGTTCACTGATCTTTAAATGCCGCTCAATCAGATCGTGCTTACTTAAGGTGCAACGAATCTGGTTATCATTGATGCGTTCTATTCTCACAAGCCCACTTCCTTTCCGAATTATTTGATGCTGTATGAAAAGTATAAGTTATTATATAAATAAAGTCAACATATTAAAGATAAAAAATATTGGAAAATTGTAAAGAAATTTGTGACAATTTACACGAATTACGGTGACATTATGTTCAAACGACAGTTTTTACGTATAAACGACAGTTTTCGCGTACATACGACACTTGATTTTTAGCCTTGGGAAATATTATAATATAGGAGAGATAAAAAATGTTTAGGGATGAGCAAAACACCCTAATTTAGAGTTGGAACTTGGCAGTTAGGCTTCG
>CAQOJF010000004.1:0-115751 GCA_948848225.1 uncultured Eubacterium sp. | reverse complement strand
AACAGGCTCACTTCTCAAATAATTCACCGGCATGGAGGTCTGTCACTATGGCACAATATAAAGTCGAAATATGCGGAGTAAATACAAGCAAACTTCCCCTCTTAACCGAAGATGAAAAAGAACAGCTCTTTAAAGAAATTGCCAAGGGAAATAAAGAGGCAAGAGACACTTATATCAAGGGAAATCTCCGTCTCGTCCTCAGTATTATCCAACGCTTTACCAACTCAAATGAGAACATCGACGATCTGTTTCAGATCGGCTGCATCGGTCTGATCAAGGCGATCGATAATTTTGATGTGACATTGAACGTCAAATTCAGCACCTATGCGGTACCTATGATCATTGGAGAAGTCCGGCGCTTCCTCCGGGACAACAACTCCATCCGGGTCAGCCGCTCTCTGAGAGATATCGCCTATAAGGCGATCTACACAAAGGAAGCCATGATGAAAAAGTCTGACCGGGAGCCAACCATTGAAGAGATTGCAAAGGAGCTTGATGTGCCGGCGGAAGATATCGTCTTCGCCCTGGACGCCATACAGAGCCCTGTCTCCCTGTATGAACCTGTTTATTCAGAAGGCGGCGATACACTTTATATCATGGACCAGATCAGCGATACGAAAAACAAAGAGGCAAACTGGGTGGAAATGCTCTCTCTGCGAGAAGCCATGAAAACTCTTCCCGAACGGGAAAAAAACATCATCGATCTTCGGTATTTTCAAGGAAAAACCCAGATGGAAGTAGCAGAAGAAATCCATATCTCCCAGGCCCAGGTTTCCCGTCTGGAAAAGAATGCACTGGGTATCATGAAAACAGCCCTGGCGTAATCCGTATCACTTTTGCCTTCGCGCCATCGAGCTAAACTTAAAAAGAACAGCTTTCTATCATATTTTAATTGAAAGCTGTTCTTTTTCTTAGGTTTTATTCTTATTTTACATATTTTTTCAATGTGTTTCGGATCGCACCTTTACCGGCTGTCAGCTCGGCAAACATGCCTTCCACCTTCTCACCGAGGCCCGCCTCATACAGATTCACACCAAATATGGTCGCATCTTTCAGAATGGGTTCCAGTGCGGCATGCACATCCGTCTCTTCTCCAAGTTTTACTCCGGCTACGTGTTTTTTAACTTTTTCCAACAGAGGATCCGGACTCTGTTCAAATTTCTCACCATCGTCATTGATTCCCATGAGATAACGGCACCAGCCAGCCAGTACCAGAGGAATCAGCGTCAGAGATTTTACATCCAGCGTATCGCTTGCCTGATAGGATTTAATCGTCTCCCCAAATCGAACAGACAGCTTCTGGGAGGTATCCGTAGCAATTCGCTGAGGTGAATCCGGCATAAAAGGATTCGGAAATCTCAGCTTCAACACGGCACCGGCAAAATCCTTCGGATCGATAACCCCCGGATCCACCACCACCGGCATTCCCTCTTCGTAGCACATTTTTTCGATAAGTGCAGACAACTCTGCATCTTTCATCTCCTCATGGATGGAGGTATGGGATAACAGACAGCCATACACAGCCAGCGCTGTGTGAAGGGGATTCAGACAGGTACAAACCTTCATCCTCTCCACCTTATCCACCGTCTCTTTGTCAGTAAAAAGAACGCCCGCCTTTTCCAGCGGCGGTCTTCCATTGGGGAAGGAGTCCTCAATCACTAAATACCCTGTTTCTTCTGAATTTACAAAAGGCGATGTATAGGTATTACGGCTGGTAACGATCAGCTCTGTATCCTCAAAACCGTCCTCCTCCAGCATCTTTTTCACATTTTCATCCGGTCTCGGAGTAATTTTATCGATCATGGAGCAGGGAAAAGATACTTTCGACGGATCCTTCATAAAATCCTCAAATTCTTTCTCAACGATACCATTTTTCGCCCATGCTTCTACAAATGCCATGACGCCCGCTTTTAACTTATCTCCATTGTGGGAACAGTTATCCATACTGGACAGGGCGATTGGCGTCTTACAGGTCTGATAACGGCGGTAACATAGTGCCGCGATCCGCCCCATAAGATGTCCCTGGTTCTCTATTGACTCTTTAAAACCTTCTTCTACCACAGGAAGAATATCACCCTTTCCGTCATGGAGACTATATCCCTTCTCGGTAATGGTAAAACTTGCGATCTGAAGCGATGGGGACTCAAAAATCTCAAACAATCTGGAAAAATCCTCTGGAACTGACTGATCCGCCACCAGTGCTTCCACAACACTTCCCACTACTTTTTTTTCTATGGTTCCATTGGATTTCAAAACCACAGAAAGACTAAGGGAATCATAGGGTTTATAAGCCTTTGTGATAATCTCGTGATCAAAGCTCTCCGCCACGATCACTCCCTTGTCATACGCGCCGCTGTTTAATAATCTCTGAAGTATCTCAGCCGGAAATGCCCGGAAAATATTTCCCGCTCCAAAATGAATCCAGGCAGGATTTTCCTTCGTGTTTTTCTTTACAGCTTCCCGGTCATACTCTGGAAGTTCATAACCTTTTGCCTTCCATTCACCGGAAATTTCCTTTTGCAAATCTGTCAATTTCATGATCTTATTGTCCTTTCCAAATTTATTTACTATTTTTCCTGATGGCTTCCCAAAGACCATTCAGGTAAGCCACCCCCAATGCGCGGTCGTAAAGCCCGTATCCCGGTCTTGCCTGCTCATCCCAGATCATTCTGCCGTGGTCTGGACGGATCACACCGTCAAAGCCCATATCGATCAGTGCCTTTACGATCTCGTACATATCAAAATTACCGTCAGAAGAAAGATGTGACACCTCATGGAAGAGATGGTCATTTTCATACTTGATATTTCGGATGTGGGCAAAGTGTATCCTCTCAGCAATCTTTGGATTCCGGATGATCTTCGGAAGATCGTTGTTCAGATTACTTCCCAGAGAACCGGTACAGAATGTAAATCCGTTATAAATGCTGTCATTCAGGGAAGCGATCTTTAACAGATCCTCCTCGCAGGTCACGATTCTTGGAAGCCCGAACACATCCCATGCAGGATCGTCTGGATGAACCGCCATCTTAATCTGATATTTTTCACAGACTGGCATAATGCCATCGAGAAAATACTTAAAATTCTCACGGAGTTTGTCCGCCGTCACATCTTTATATTTTTCAAAAAGTTCCATGATCTCTGCCTTACGGTTTGGTTCCCATCCGGGCATAACGAAGCCGCCGCTGGCTTTTTCGATGCGGTCAAACATCTCACTGGCATCGATTCCGTCAATAATCGAGGAATCATAAGCCAGGGCGGTAGAGCCATCTTCCAGAGGCATCGCAAGATCCGTTCTTGTCCAGTCAAAAACCGGCATAAAGTTGTAACATACCAGATGAATCCCCGCTTTTCCCACTGCCTCTAAAGACTTTTTATAGTTTTCGATCAGCTGGTCACGGGACGGCAGACCGATCTTGATGTCCTCATGGACATTGATACTTTCAATACCTGTCAGCTGCAGTCCTTTTGCTTCCACTTCCTGCTTTCTTTGCATAACATCCTCATAGGTCCATGGCTCTCCTGCCGGGATGTCATGAAGTGCTGTGATAACTCCGGTTACTCCTGGTATCTGGCGGATCTGTTCCAGTGTCACACTGTCATTTCCCTCGCCATACCATCTTAATGTCATTTCCATTTACTATTCTTCCTTTCCTTACAAAATAAAATACATCAGAGGTAAATTTTTCTTCCTTTTTCATCCCCAATTCCACATTTACGGTAAAAATATGTATTCACACGGTCGCGCCATTCCTTTGCGTTCTCCAGCTGTCTCACAAAACGCTCTGCCACACAGGAAAAAGCGCGGTCTGAAATTTTTCCTGTGAGCGTATTCCAGCTTTTCTGCATCCTCTCCACTTCCTGGACACCTTCAAAATGGGTGTCATATATGTGTTGGATTAACGTTTTTCCAGTCTTTAACATGTAGGTATATGGAATATGATGGAAAAAAAGCAACAATTCTTCCGGGCATTCTTCCATATCCCCGTATACAGAGCACCAGGGTTCATTGTACTGGGACACATACCCGGTCCCATTTTCCGTCCGGTCCACACCGATTCCATGGAGATCTGCCCGGTGATAGGTTCCCCAGCGGTCGTATTCATAACCATCGATATTCGGTCCGTAGTGATAGTGAGGGGTGACCATCCAGCCAATTCCCAAGGGCGCATTATATTTTTCGTATGTCCTCCAGGAGCCGCACAGCATGGGTACAACAACCTCCACAACATCCCTGGAACTGCCAAGGGACAATCTGGTCCACTCCCTGGCGATCTGCTCCGCACTCAGGGATGCATCCATCGCCAGGCGTCCAAATCCATACAGATTTGCCGCCGCAAGATCATTTCCCGTCCAGTTTTCATCATCCCCGGTATTGATCACACCGGCAATGCCACACAGGCTCTGTCCATAACACTCCCCGGAGACTACCCTTTCCACGGTAGTTCCCTCTCCCACTCCATAGGTATCAAAAGAGAGAATCTCCTTCCACATCGGAATCAGATAGCAGAGATCGATCTGTTGTCCAGTATACTCCTGGGCGATCTGCACCTCAAGGATCATATTGGTCTTTTTGAGCCCACCAAACAGTGGTGACACTGGCTCCCTGACTTGAAAATCCATTGGTCCATTTTTAATCTGAAGAATCACATTATCATCAAAACATCCGTCTAAATCCATAAAATGATCATAGGCAGCCCTTGCCCGGTCGGTCTTCTGGTCCCTCCAGTCCTGGCCGCAGTTATACACAAAACACCGCCACACAACGATACCGCCGTAAGGCGCCAGCGCTCTGGCCAGCATGTTGGCGCCGTCCGCATGGGTTCTTCCATAAGTAAAGGGCCCCGGTCTTCCCTCGGAATCTGCCTTTACCAAAAATCCGCCAAATTCAGGAATCACCTCGTAAATATGCTTCACGGTCTGCTCCCACCAACTTATGACAGCCGGATCCAGCGGATCTGATACCAGAATTCCTCCCAGCTCCATGGGAGCTGCAAAATTTACACTCAACAAAAGTTTGATGCCATACCTGCCAAACAGATCCGCATATTTTTTCACCATATCCAAATACACATCCGTGATAAGATAGGTCTCTTTTTCATGCACATTTACATTATTGATCACAATGGCATTCGTACCGATGGAGGCCATCAAGCGGGCGTACATTTCTGTTCTATCATTGTAGAACATTTTATAATCTTCATAAAAGAAGGACTTCCCAGAGTACCCTCTCTCTATACTCCCGTCCATGTCATCCCAGTGATCCATGATCCGTAGAGGCATCGTCGGCGTACAGCGATAGGGCAGCTTCTCATCCAGCTCTCCAAGATAAACCATTCGTACAAAGGCAAACACCCCCTGTAACAATGCTTCCTCCGATTTACCAGTGATGATCATACTTCCCTCTTCTTCGGAAATTATAAAGGTCTGAATTGCCAGCGCCTCTTCAATTCCAGAAACTTCCAGCTCCGGATCCACTTCCATATAGACTCCCGGCTCCTCAATAGCCTCACCCAGAAGCTCTACCGGCTCTCCCAACAGCTGCGCCATGGATGTACAATATTCTTCTCCCGCTGTGTTGGCAGCCCTTCCTCCCGTCATCAATACAGGATAATAGAAACACGCCTTTTTCTGCTCTTCTGGCAGTTCTTCATAATCCAGCCAGCATTTCGTATAATTTGCAGTGTTCATTCTCTCCTCCATTTACTCAGCGATCACAACCGCTTCTCCCTCATTTTTAATTATAAATTTTTCAGGAGACGTTCCTGTCAAAGCTTTGCTTCTCGCATCCGGTTGACTGGTTCCCACATATACTTCGTAATCGCAATGTTCCAGAACCTTTAACCCCTCTTCATTATAGAGGGCGAAATCTGCACTGTTTAGAGTAACAGTAACCTCTCTGCTCTCACCGGGCTTCAATGTCACTTTCTTCAACGCCTTGAGCTGATAATTCGGAGCCCCTTCCACACAGGCGTGAATATATACCTGAATGGTTTCAGCGCCTTCCATATCTCCCGTATTCGTCACTGTCGTTCGGACTGTAACAATCTGATCTGCCCCTATCTTATCTCCAGAAATCTCCGTCCCATCTATTGCAAATTTAGTATAGCTCAGACCATAGCCAAATGGATAAAGCGCCTCATTTTTCATATAGCGATAGGTCCGGTTCTTCATAGAATAATCTTTAAAGTCCGGAAGTTCCTCTGATGTGTGATAGAAGGTCACCGGTAATTTCCCTTCTGGAGAATATTCTCCAAAAAGAATATCCGCAATCGCTTTTCCTCCTCTCGCTCCCGGATACCAGCCCTGCAGAATCGCCGGTACATGTTCATCCGCATACGGTACTGCAAGGGCGCTTCCTGAGAGGAGAACAAGAACAACTGGTTTCCCGGATTTCACCAGTTCCTCCAATACTTCCTGCTGCAGTCCCGGAAGATTCAGATTGGGCTTATCTCCACTGGCAAATTCATTTCCTTGATCTCCCTCTTCCCCTTCGAGACTTGCATCCAGTCCCAGACAGGCAATGATCACATCCGATGCATCTGCCACAGCACGGACTTCCGACATACGGTCGTTTGCCTGGGCAAGTCCCTGCATACGGTCCCTGCAGAGATGACACCCAGCAGAATAGAGCACTCTTGCGTCTTCTCCTACATAGCGCTGGATTCCCTCCAGAATGGTAATATACTCTGAAGCCGTTCCCTCATAATTACCAACCAAAGCTTTTCGGTTATTGGCATTCGGTCCCACCACGCCGATGGTCTTATAGGCTTTCTTATCCAATGGAAGGAGGTCCTCTGCATTTTTTAACAGAACCGCACTTTTCCTTGCCGCCTTTTCATTGAGTTTTTTATGTTTACCACAGTCAACCACAGAATAATCAATGGCATGATAAGGAACCTTTTCCTGTGGGTCAAAGAGCCCTAATTTCATTCTCGTGGTAAAGAGTCGTTTTACGGCCCGGGTAATGGTTTCTTCCTCTACCAGTCCCTCTTTCACCGCTTTTAACAGATTCCCATAAATATTGCCACAATTCAGATCACAGCCTTTATTCATGGCTAGGGCAACACTTTCTACAGGAGTAGAGGTCACCATATGATATTCATGAAAATCCTTGATCGCCCAGCAATCCGACGTAACATGTCCTTTAAACTGCCACTCTCCCCGCAGTATGTCCTCCAGCAGTCTGGCGCTTCCGCAACAGGCTTCTCCGTTGGTACGGTTATATGCACCCATGACCACTTCCACACCAGCTTCCTTTACACATGCCTTAAATGCAGGAAGATAGGTCTCTCTCAGGTCCTGTTCACTGACCACTGCATTGAAACTATGTCTTTCATCTTCCGGACCAGAGTGAACAGCAAAATGCTTTGCACAGGCAGCAACTTTCATATATTTTTTGTCTTTGCCCTGCATTCCTTCTATAAATCTGACTCCCAGTCTTGAGGTCAGATAGGGATCCTCACCAAAGGTTTCATGTCCCCGTCCCCATCTCGGATCACGGAATATATTTACATTTGGTGACCAAAATGTAAGACCTTTATAGATATCATAATCGCCATATTTCTGTTGTGCATTAAATTTGGCACGCCCCTCATCGGAGACAGCTTCTGCGATATCCTCCAAAAAATCTTCATCAAAAGTAGCAGCAAGTCCGATCGCCTGAGGGAAAACCGTCGCCGTACCAGCCCTCGCCACACCGTGAAGTGCTTCATTCCAATAATTATATGCCTTTACATCCAAACGGCCTATGGCAGGTGCTCCGTGAAGAGTCTGGTATACTTTTTCCTCCAGTGTCATTTCTGACACCAGCGCCTCTGCTCTCTCTTCAAAAGATAGTGATTCATCCAGATATTTTTTATCACTCATATTTTTCTCCAATCTTGATCCATAATTATGATGTTGTTCCCTTTGCATATATATCCCGAAAATTTTAAAACAGGGCTGGACAAAACAAACGATGGTTTGCTTTGGTCAGCCCCACTATTTACTTACCTGTTTTAATAACAGGCAGATTATTTAGAATGAGAAGCTGAAAAATTCTCATACTTCTTATTCATATCCTCGATTACTTTATTCCATTGGGAAGAAACCTTTTCGATCTGCTTCGCTGGCGTTGTAGCACCTGCGTATACACTATAACAGAAATCACCATAATCAAGCTCTCCAAGCATCGGCAGATATGATGTCTGCTTGCGCTCTGGTTCTCTCATCATCGTCAATGTTTCATCCACTGCACGCTCATCTCTGAACTGCTCATAATAAGCCTCTTTCCAAGCCTCATCGGGTTCAAATTCCGGTGTAGGTTCTGTGTAAAGATCATAAGCAAATGCGATCTTCTCTGCCTCCTCCGGCTCATAGCAGCTTGGCATTACAATAATGTTATCGTTTGGTGTTGAACTATTGGTTGCATCCTTGTTCTTTTCATTATATGGGAACATAACAAATCCCCAGTTATCTTCCATCGTGGCAAATGCACTGATCTCATAAACCTCAGATACCTGCATTGCAACTTCACCATCACGGAACGCCGCTTTGTACCAATCCCACGCTGCTCCCTCTGGTTTTGGCATGATATATCCTTCATTATAAAGACTCATACCCCAGTTCATAGCCTCAAGGAATTCCTTGGTTCCGCTCTTATTTTCATATTTTCCGTCTTCGTTTTTATCAACAAATGTTGCGTTGTTATTTGCCGCACACATTGGCAGATAATATTTAGAGAAACTTGCCAATGCATACTGATCTGTTTTTCCATCTCCATCTGCATCAACCGTAAGTTTCTTACAATACTCTTTAAACTTAGTCCATGTCCATTTTCCATCTTTCTGAAGATCGTATGGCTCATCCTCATCAATACCTGCTTCTTTCAGCATACGCTTGTTAAAGAATACGCCTCCACGCGGCTCGGACTCAGGGTTCATTCCCCAGATACCATTTCCGATGCTCATAAGCTCGACTACAGTCTGATTCCATTTTTCTTCTTTAAAATCAAATTCTGGAAGAGTGGAAAGATCATACATAAGTCCCTTCATAAGCGGAGCAGCAACTTTCTCCTGATACAGATAGTGCAGCTGACATACCGGGCTCTTAGACATAACACCATTTACGTATGTCTCCTGCTGATCCTGGTAAGAAAACTTCGTCTCACGCTTAATCTTGAAATTGTACTTCTCCATGATTTCCTGTCTGTAGTCCTCTGTTGCTCTCGCATACTCAGACTCGCCAACCTCTTCAGATGTATACCAGTCACCAATGGAAATTGTCATTCCACCGAGGTCGTCAAAAGTCTTTTTTTGTGACTGTGAAGCCCCTTTGTTTTCCTCATTTTTAGATCCGGGATCCTGTTTTCCAGGGTCGTCTTTTTTATCATCGCCGCATCCACTGAGACATCCAACAGTAAGTACAACAGTAAGACCCATTGCAAGCAATTTTTTCATATTTGCTTTCATTTTTTTACCTCCTTTAATTTTTTATCGTTACACGCTGTTCTGGAGAAAACAGCATGGTAACAAACTACTTTAGTGTTTTTAGCATTCGCTCCGCCTTCGGCTTCGCTCCATGTCATAATTTTTGTGCACGCTTTCTGCACATCCCGAGTTTTGCAAAAACTCGCTGATAAGTCCGCCAGGACTTATTTTGTCACATCTTGATACCAGACTGGCTCAAGCTTTCTACAAAACCTTTCTGAGCAAACAGATAGATAAAGATAAGCGGTATGATCACCATCAGAGTTCCCGTAGCGATCATTCCCTGGGAATATGCGGTTGTCGCTTTCTTGGCGATACCGCGCACATCCAGATAACTATCCAATGCGCCTGCTATATTAGCAAGCTTTGAAGATAGGATTGCAAAATCTGATTTCAGGAACAGATTGGAATAGAATGAATCTGTCCACTGCCATACAAATGCAAACAGGAAACAGGATGTAATAATTGGCTTTGCATCCGGAAGCATGATCCTTACAAAGGTTGCTACCTTGCCACATCCATCCACATAGGCTGCTTCCTCTAACTCTTTTGGTATGCCACGGAAGAACTGACGGATCATATAAATATACAGACCACTCTTAAGTCCCATACATCCCAGACACATCAGCGCATAGGGCGTTATTGTCCCTAAGAGGTTCAAGGGCTTCCCGGTTATCAGGCTGAAAATACCAAAAATATCAAAGTATGCGAAATTCAAATACAGGGATGACTGGATCGTGGAAGGTGGAACAAGAATCACAAGGATCACCGCACCAAACCACAAACCTTTTAATGGAAACTTATATCTGGCAAACCCATATCCTACCAATACGCAGGAAATGATCTGAAGAACACTGACCATCAATGAAATCAAGCCTGTATTCAGAAGAGACTGCCAGTATTTCATTAGATATGCAGCAATTTTATAATTATCCAGAGTAAAGTGTCTCGGTATGGCAACGATCGTTGAATCGTATAAATCCTGTTCCTCCATAAAACTCAGGGAGACCTTATTCAACAATGGCTGCAGAATCATAAAACATAATCCAAACAATAATACCGCACGTATAATCTTATAAAAGACATTGAAAGATACTTTTCTCAGTAGGTACCCGTTGGATTTTTTGTTTCGTTCGATAAAGGTTTTAAATTTATTCTTTTTATTATTCATAATAGTACACCCTCTTAGAAATAATCAGCGAAATGATACCAAGTATGATAATTACACAAAGGAAATATACCCAAGCCATCGCCGAACTAACTCCATAATTCAACTTTGTTACCTCTTCGGAAATCTTCGTCATAACCGTGTTATCTGTCTTTAAGAAGAAGTCGATTACGGTATACACTACGTTTACGAGTATCATAGAGCTTACCATTGGGAACGTAATCTTCCAGAAGCTTTCCCAAGCGGTACATCCCTCAATCTTCGCCGCCTCAAACATACTGGGCGAGATCGTCTGCAAGGCAGAGAGGAACATGATAATCTGAATACCAGAAGCAATCGCTATGTTATAAACCTGATTGATAATTGTAAATACGTATTCAAACATCCTCGACATAGGACTGCTGTCTGAGGTCACCAGTATACTTTCCAATACACCAGTGACACTTGTATCCGTGGAGGTTTCTGAGATAATCTCCTTCATATCACTTAACAGTGCGTTGTTGTACTCAACACCTACAATAACACCAGATGAAAGAATTACCGGCAGGAAGAAGATTGCTCGAACGGCACCTCTTCCTTTGAAATTCTGATTCAACAGCATTGCGATAAAGAAACTGAATATCAAAGTAGCCGGCGTATTGATCACCATCGTCGTAAGCTCACTAATCAGGTATGGCACAAATTCTGCATCCACCGTAAATGCATGCATATAATTTTTAATGCCTACCCATGTCATACTAAAACCAGCAGCATCGGGATCTGGTTTCACTTCATTAAATGTCATCATCAGAGACTGTCCCAGTGGAACAACCATGAACAGGATGAAACCTAAGATAAAGGGAAGAATAAACAAGTATCCCGCAATGGCATTCTTTTGTGCAAGTGTCTTTTTCTTCTTTTGCTTTTTCATTTATTCTCCACCTCCTGTCTTAAAGGTTACAAAATCTCTCTGTGGTATCGTCTTTCCATTATAATCATAATCTGCATAATTATAATTTACTATAACTTCTTTCCCACTCTCGTAGGTTGTCTTATAAACTCCATTGGCAAGCTTTTCGTGTGCCACAATGAACTGGCTGTAGATATCGCCAAGATTGGAATTAAACTTATTATAAAGTTCGATGGCAGAATCTTTCCAGTCCATAAAATTACATGCATAATACTGTGTGTTCTCACCATCCTGAAGTACACTGGTCGGCGCATTCATAAAGGTATAATACAATCCTGCCCCGGTCTCAGCTGACTTCAAAATCATATCGGTCTGGTCTTCGGAGAGATTTATGGCACTTCCCGAGTAATTTACCAGTCCGTGAAGAGCAATCTGATAAAATGGAACGCTCTCATCAATAATATTCACTGCCCTGGCGTCAATGTCCATATCTGTCACATAATCGGAGTATGGCACAGCATATTGATTACCAGAAGTAGTCATCACAAGACTTCCGCTTCCTTTCAGGGCTTTCATCTTGTCGATCTGCATATTCATGGAAGCTTCCCTGGAAACTCTTGCCTTCGGATTATAGTCTCCGGCAAGGGTATTTCCCACATCCTCAAATCCAATATTATTTACACCAAGAGCCGATATCTCTGACAGATAATTGTCTATACTCTCAATGGTATAAGATGGTTTCACGAGATAATACATTTCACATAAAGGATACTCTTCATTTGTCTGATATACAATTGGATCCAATGTATACAACTCACAGATCTCACGGCTTACGAACTTCGCCGCATCCCGGTTTACGCTAAATCCATCAAACATTTTATCTTTCATAACATACATGAATTTGGCATTCATGAACAGGTCAAGTCCCGCTGTACTGGAAGCATAAGTTGCAAGACTCTTGATATCTGATTTGCCGCCAAGTCTTCCCACCAGGCTTACCTTTGCAGCAGATTTCTGCTTCACTCCTGTGTTGAACCATCCCGTGTATTTCGCACTCAGATCCTCTACACCGGCACCCTTGAGCTGCTTTAAGATCTCTTCTGCCTCAGAGTAAGTTGTAAGCGCCTGGGAACGAGTCACAGGATATCCCAGAATATGCTCCACATTATCTACCGCACCGATCAATTCCACTGCCATCGGCACTGTTGTGTTTTCTTTCTTCACCAGCTCCGGATAACGGCCCATCAGGTATTCACGGTATCCTTTTGCCAGACTCACATAGTCTGTGGCGTCCGAAAAGATATAGCGCTGTGTCAGATTTTCTTTTGGCAGCCCCGCCTCAAAAGAACGAACCGTAGTATCCGACTTTTTAGAAATATCCATATCTTCACCATGGATCATCTTATATACAAAACGTCCATAATTATATCCGTTTTCTTTTCCGGCAATATCTGACTCAACACTGGAATAAGAACTTCCTTCCTCTCCAACACAGATAAAAGCACTCTTTTCCGTCTCATTGGAAACTGCAAACAGCGGAAAGGAAGCTTTGGACTCATCTACCACCATCTTACGGCTGATACCATAATCCCATCCGTACACTTCACTCAGATATTTCTGCTGACCGGTTTTACCATTATTGAAGTTAATGATTCCTCCCATGCCGTCTGGTACAAGAACATAACCTTTTTCTTCGGAATGTCCTGCTCCCATATAGGGAAGAATGGAAAGTTCTACAATCGGATAAGTCTGATTGTACTCGATCTTTTCCATCGGAACCTTAACTACCAGATCCTCATCATCCAGAATATACTGGATCGTAATATCGAAAATAGGCTTTCCACTATTTCTCGAAACCTTATAAGGCTCGCTGTCCTTATTGCGTTCCTCTTCGGTATATCCTGCTTTTGTAAAGATATCCTCCATGGACTTCGCCTTGGAATCCGTTATCTTCTCTGACAGATAATAAACGGATTCATCTTTTAGATCCGGAAACATCTCCAATGCGATCTGAAGGTCCGTGTCATCTTCTGCTTCATCCAGCTCTTCGTAATTGTAATACACATAATTACGTTTTACGGATTTTTGTTCTGTCTCTGACATCTTTTCCA
Source organism: uncultured Eubacterium sp. (assembly GCA_948848225.1). Taxonomy (GTDB): domain Bacteria; phylum Bacillota; class Clostridia; order Lachnospirales; family Lachnospiraceae; genus Eubacterium_F. The sequence goes on along the minus strand of CAQOJF010000004.1, from coordinate 102,116 downwards.
GATATTCATTCATCTTGGACTCTTTAATCACCAATGGACAGATAAATAATTTTTCCAGATCTCCAATGGTATAGTGTACATCAATCTGTGTATCACTTACTTTTTCGATCTTATAATTGCCATCTTCGATCGAGGCATTAAAGTTATTGATTACTTTCTGCGTATCTGTGCTGTTGGAATAAGTAAGCACCATTGTTGATTTCAATACATCTTTGAGCTGCCCTTTTGCATTCGCATACTTTTCTACATCCTCTTCAGAAGGATTGGATGTAAAGACTTTGTTATGTACTTTATCCTTTAATACAAATGTCGTTGACTCCATGTCAACCGTCAGCTCCAGTGCATCGTTACTGATGGTCTCTGTCTGGCTGTCTTCGTTTGTATAAGCAGTCAGCTCCTTATAACCCTCTCCAGATGTTCCACAACCAGCCAGTGCAAACATGGAAGATAACGCAGCAACTAAGAGTAAATAAAATTTCTTTTTCATTCTGAACATTGCCCTCCTTCCATTAATAGAACCGGTAAATGATTTCTTTATACAAAGAATAGAAGTAAGAGAAACCATCACTGATCAAACTGAAGAATAATACTAACAGGAATATGATAACCAGCATACCTACTGCGGAAAAGATCAGCAGACCGAGAGCCTTTCCCAGAAGGAAATCATGAATCATCATAACAGATGCCACAATCAGAAGACCGCACCATACAAGTGAAAAAACACCAAAGTATTCATAAAATGCACCTTCTTCTTCCGTCACCACATTGCTCAGCACAATCAAAGGAAGCTGAATCAATATATAAGGTGTCATGGCATATGCCGTACCCATATAAATATCTCTCAATGTACCTTTTCCATCAAACAACGTCGTAAGACACCAGTTTGCCACAATATATACCACAAAAGGAAGCAAAAATGACATGATCTCCATAAGAAGATTCACAGTCCTCCAGTTCACCGGGTAAAACAAGAAACTTGTAAATCCCAGTCTCAGCATGTTCGTCAGCAGAAGCACCACCACAATGGTATTTGCCGCCGCCATAGATCCTCTCTTTTCATGAGTAAGATCCCAAAAACCATCGAAAGGACGAACAATACAGTGAAGAGCATAACGCAATGAGTGTCCATAGGAGATCCAGTTCTCTTTATTGAGAATCCGTTCTTTCATACTCATCCTTTCTCTACCTCCTTTCTGGCCTTCTTAATGAATCCATAAGCATATCCAAAGACGATTATAATTACCAAAACAGCAATAATAATTCCGATATTCTCCTCAAACCATTCTTTACGATACAGCTTATATGCCTTAGAATAATTGGTAAAGTCAAGCTTCAGCTTAAAGTACTCCATCGCCTCGGTATATTTTTCCTGTCTTAAGTAAGCACGGCCGATCCCGATATATGCCTGATCATAGTTACCGTTTTGTTTTAATACTTTTTGCCAGATCGCAGCAGATTTATCATAATGCCCTTGCTTGTATTCACTCAGTCCTTCATTGATATACTTTCCATACTCGGTCAGGGTAAACTGCGTGATGGATCCAAGATTCTGATCCATTACCAAAAGGCTGTCTCCCATATCTTCCAGTGCACAGGGATTCATGAAATATCCTGCTTTATATCCATGGCCTCCGAAAGCATAGAGCATATTTCCCTGGAAATCATAGGCGAATATACGACCTCTTGTATTATCAAGGGCATAATACACATCGTTATCCAGACAGGTAATATCCACAAATTTAGAAGGTCCGCCCATCTCTCCGCTTCCTGTCCACCAAAGATCACCATATGGCTCTTCGTATCCATTCCGCACAAGAATATCTGTTCCTTTTGCGTTCAACTTACGGATGGGCTGTGCCTCCTGAGGCATAACCTCATCACCAATCTGGGCAATCGTCGCATAGATGAAACCTTCTGAGTCCAGACAAAGATTACTGTACTCTGTGGGAACAAAAAGATCCATACGCGCTCTCTGTTCCTGAGATGCCACCATCTTCCATAGATACTGTAAAAAGTTATAGGTTACCTTGCTGGCCCCAACAAAACCGGTAAAGGAACCATCATTGGCAAACTCCATAAATCCTTTGTTTACATTCTGAACCTGTGTAAAGATACGGTTGGAACTGTCAACTACCAATTTCTGGGGAAGAAAATCATTCTTCTGATCCACCGTCTCATCGTCAGGTTTGGTTATGATTTTCACCAGATTCCCCGAAGCATCAAGATGAACAATGCGGCAATTTCCAGTATCCGCAATATACATACTGCCCTCTTTATCCACAAATACATCCTGCGGCTTACTTAAAGTTTCTGTGGCACCATTGTTTGTAAATTCTTTTATTTCACTCACAAAGGTAAAAACATCATTTTCAAATACCAGCTTTACAATTCTGCTGTTTCCTGTATCAGCCACGTACAATTCATTTCCTTTTACAAACATTCCCTGGGGCTCCACGAAGTTGCCACACGGAAAATCAGAACCGGTAATGGTACGTGTTACAGAATATGCATCCGGTGATTCCCTGTCATACCCCCAGCAATCATATATGTAGGTATAATGATTGCCGTCTGAACTTGTAGCTCCAGCCTCTACTGTGTTAAAAAGGACGGATGCGACAAGCAACAGTGCAAATACCGAAGCAAATCTCTTACATACTTTCATTTTTCATCCTCCTTCATCAGTCTTTAATACCAGAACTAGCCATCGTCTCAAGAATGTTACTCTGCGCCATAACGAATATGATGATCGGAACCATCATAACAACCATCGTCGCCGCACCGCCAACTCCGGCACGCGCCACGCCGGCAGACATGATCTGCTGTAAGGCATATGGCAGCATCTTATATTCCTCTGAATAAATATAAATCTGTCCCTTCAGATTCCACAGGTTCTGTACCGAAAAGATCGTAACGGTCAGCCAGGCAGGCTTTACGTTGGGCATAACGATCTGAAGGAAAATACGTCCTTCCTTCGCACCATCGATCTTCGCCGCCTCAATCAGCGCATCAGGAATCTGTTCCATAAACTGCTTCATCAGGAAAAGTCCCATAGGAAGCGCAAACGCCGGTACGATCAGTGCCAGATAGGTATCTACCCAGCCCAGCTTCGTCATTATCAGATAAGTAGGAATCTGAAGTACATAAGCGTTAAACATCAGAGCAGTCACACAAATATCAAAAAATTGTTTTCCGCCTGGAAAATCATATTTTGCAAGCACATAAGCCGCCATAGATCCAATGATCAGATGTCCCACCGTACCGACCAGTGTCGTCAACACCGTATTAAATACATAACGGGTAAACGGCACATAGGAGTTGGACATAACTACCAGAAGATCCTGGAAGTTATTAAAGGTCGGATTTTTCACAAAAAACCGTGGTGGATAGAGATAAATCTCATCCAGTGGCTTAAAGGCATTACTTACGGTATATACAAGAGGAATAACAAAGAATATACCAAACAGGATCAACATTATGTAAATACCCATATCTCCGCCACGGGAACGGTTTGGCTTTCTCTTTTTGAGTTTGATTAATTTCATCTCTGTAATACCTCCTATCAAGTTCCAACCTTATTGAGCAATGCCTGAATAGCTTTATTACACACGATCATTACCACAAATAATATAGTAGCAATGGCTGACGCATATCCCATCTCGAATCGTGTCGTTCCATAGTCGATCAGATGAGTAACAACGGTCCGCGCAGCATAATCCGTACTTGGATATCCACAGAGGGCCATCGTTACGTCTGCCACACCAAAAGATTGTGTGATTGCCATAACGGCACCGAACAAAAGCATCGGTTTCATATTAGGAAGAGTAATATACCACAATTCCTGCCAGCGGTTCTTCACGCCATCCACATAACCTGCTTCAAACTGCGAAGCATCAATTCCCTGGAGACCTGCCACAAAGGAAAGGAATCCGGTACCGAGACTCATCCAGAGAACGACGATGATAACTACGTTCATCATATACTTGGTATCCGTCAGCCATAAGATCGGCTCATTGATAATACCAAACTTAGTCAAAAAGGCATTTACGTAACCATAAGCATCCCCGCTAAAAAGGATGGACCAGATCAAATATGCCTGACCAGCGATCGTCGGCGCGTAAAACACCATTACCGCAAAGGCACGGATGTATCTTGGCAGCTCATTGATGAACCAGGCAAAGATAAATGCCATGATGTATCCAAGCGGTCCGGTAATCGCAGCAAGAAGGAATGTATTCTTTACCGCAATCAGGAACACATCATCTGCCAGAAGCAGATCTATGTAATTTTCAAAGCCAATAAACTTTGCTGGTTCCAATACATTGTAATAGGTAAAACTATAAAAGATCGACATAACTACCGGCAAAATGTAAAATACGGTAAACAGAATAAAATACGGGAGCAAAAACAAATAACAGGTTTTTGACATCTTCGCCTTTTTCCAGGCAATCCCAGCATTCCGCTTCTTAATCTGCATGTATTTTCCCAGAAACTTCATATTTACTCTCCTCTCTTATTTATTTTTTTTCGCTTCTTTCGCTGTTGGAAGCCCAAATTCTTTGCGCTTGTTGGTAAGCTCCTCATCAATCGTTTTGGTATAATCAAGAAGAGTCTCTCTTGGGTCTTCGTTATCATTCATAACCTTACGGATCGCATTGGTGATATGACGTGCCGTGTAATAACCACCGGCAACCTCAGGAAGACCAAATGCATGCTCCCACTGTTCTTTCAGAGCCGCAGATTCCTTGCTGCTCCAGGACAGTGTCTCGAAGGTGTTTATATTGGCTGTGGCATAACGTGCCGCAGCACCCATAACTGCCTCCAGCTCGCTGGCGTAAGTGGCCTGAACTTTAGAACTTGCCCACCATTTCATGAACTCCCATGCCTTGTCGGTCTTTTTCCTCTCCTTGGCGCCGCGGAGCATCATCGAACAGGTACCCCATGACTGAGTAGCACGGTTGATGGAACCATCCTCCTGAGGCATACCAGGAATCAGGCCAAAATTCCAAAGTCCCTTGATCTCTGGAGCAAATACAGCAAGAGTATTAAAGGTACTGTAATCCGCAACACCGATCGGCATCTCCCCGCTTCGAAAACGATTCGCAAAATCATACTGTTTTTCCAGTTTATAATTGGTAAAGAGCTTAGTATAGAATTCAAAAGCGTCAATACCTTCTGGTGTGTCAATGGTAGTTACCATAGCCTCTTCATCATACAATGTACCACCGCGCTGATACAGCTGCGCATAATAGTTTGCAAGGTCCGGATTCGTCATGTTGTTAATTTTACGCTCAACAGACGGAATCGCAAAGGACATGCTGTTCTTCTGAAGAACAGGAAGGATCTTGATCACATCTTCCCAGGTATTTACTTTGCTCACATCAATGCCAAGCTGTTCCATGATGTCCGTACGATAGAACATAACATTATAGTTCTGCGTCTCTGGCAAAGCAAAGAGACCGCCGTTGAACTTATAGGACTCATAAGAACTTGGATAATATTCAGAGAGTACCTCATCCACTTCACTGCCAAACTCGGCTTTCAGGTCAACCACTGCATTTCGTAGTGCATAGTTGACAGGCTCCGTCTGGGTGATGTTCAACGCAACATCTGGACCAAATCCCGAGATAACCGCCGGAAGCATCGCATTGACCGCAGCTGTGGAAGAAGTCACTGTATTGGCACCTGCCGCTGCATCGATCAATTTTACGTTTGCCTTAATCCCTGTCTCCGGTGTAAACATCTGGTCAACCATATTTTTCAAAATCGTACTCTGGTCACGTCCAGCTGTGATCCAGACATCGATCACGTCCGGGTCATCCGAATCATAAACATTTCCGAGAGCAGAAGAATCGCTGCGGAAAGAATTGATAAAGAGCACACACTCGTGCACCATCTTATCAAATCCATTCTCATCAACTTCAGGCAGTGTTTCTTTGCTTCCCGCAATCGCGATATAATCGATATCCATGGATGCAGCACTCAGATTATTGATAGATGTTCCAAGAGAACTTACATTTTCCTTGAAGTTTGAAAGCATAGCCGGGATCTTATCCGGTCTCTCTACAAAGGTCTCCATCTGACGTGCCAGCGTCTGGGCCACAGAAATCTCTCCACCTTTTTCACCAGTATATGCCACCACTTCATCAACCAGTTTATAAAGTCTCCTGGACTCAACATCCATCGCCTCAATAACCTCCGGATACACTTCATCGATCCGGTAGTCACGGTACTCATCTGGCTCTGTACCTGTCAGCACGAGAATCTGACGGTACATCTGGTTCATGTTGTATACGCTGTCCGTCAGCTGTGAAAGATAATCTCCCAGCTCACCCAGTGTATTTTTCAAGCGGATTGTGTGTTTCCCTTTGGTTAAGTGGAATTTATATGCCTCGCCGTTTTCATCCTGAAGGCACTTCATTTCCCAGACATTGCTATATGTAAACTGCACTTTGGACATTTCCCGGAACGGCATCTCTCCATCAATGAGCAGGGCACGGTTTGCAATATATCCACGGTTATATCCCTGGCGTCCTTTGATACCAATGACATAATCGCCTTCTTCCGGCGCTTCAAACTCCCATTCCAGCCAATCATTGGGAACCTTCCACTGAGTCCCTCCGATCATGTTCAAAACCTGTCTGTCTGTATTGTGCTGGGTTATCTTTCCATCTTTATCTTCATATTCCGTATCACTGGATGTACGATCATAAGTAGCATACAGAGAAGGCGAAGAACGTCTCACCGATTTCTCTCCTTGTATCTTCAGAAGATAGTCGCCAGCAACATTATTTGTTTTTCCTGAGTTTTCCTGCGAATATGCAGAATATTCCGGAACGGTCTTTTTGTTCGTCAGTACAATCTTGCGCACCACAAGTTTTTCATTTACGCCGGTAATACGAATTTTATTTTTACCCGCCTCCATATAAAACTTATATGGCTCCACTTCATATCCAGTAGCGTCTTCCAGATAAGTAGAAATCCAGCCGCGGTTCGGATCTTCCACCTGTGTCGCACGAATCTCATTCCCCTGGTTGTCTGTCCTCACTTCTCCTTCGTCCGTGTAGACACGCCCAAGCGCTATCGCATCCGCTCCATTAAAAGGAACTTTTCCATTGATCTCAACCTTTGATTCAATAGAAATACCTCGGTCTTCCTCATCCGTTGTTGGAAAATACTCCAGCATAAGATTGTAATATCCAGCGTTCTTTACATCAATCTCATACTCTGCAAATCCTTCTTCCGGAATCTGTACAGCGTCTGACTTATCAGCTGCCGGGCCAACACCACTACGTTTAGAAACGTTGCTGCTGTCTTTATAGCCAAAAATGTCAAACTCATATGTATTCTCTGCACCCTCTGGCACGGAATCCCCATGAGCTTTTTTGTACAAGGCGTATGTATCGCTACGGCCATAGGAATTTTCCGTCGCTTCCAGATCAACGCCCTTATACTTGTCGGAGTTGTCGCTTGTTGACGTTCCTTTAAGTTTAAAAAATACGACCAGTGCTGCGATTACTACCACAACAATAAGAAATGTCCGCAAGCCTTTTTTCTTCATCAACTTTGACATAGCTGTCGCAATCTCCTTTCATCCTTTCTCTTTTTTATGCGTTTCGCACAAAAAAAAGCCATTTTTTGAAACGCACAACTGAATTCTTTGTATAATTTGCATACAGTTTATAATTAAGTATATCATTATTTTTGTGACATGTCTATAGTTTTGAACATTTTTTTTATGGAAAACGACTAAAATATGAAGGCTTTATGAACAATCTATTTTCACTGTTTACTTTACATTCATTCTATATTAATATATGGAATATAAATATTTTCAAAGGAGATTTTTACATGAATAATAAACATTTTTACGAGAATCCAGTCCTTCCTGGTTTTTATCCGGACCCCTCCATGTGCCGGGTGGGAGATGACTATTACCTTGTCACCTCCACCTTTGCTTACTTCCCCGGAGTCCCCATCTTCCACAGCCGGGACCTGGTCCATTGGGAACAGATCGGAAACATTCTGGACCGTCCGTCTCAGCTTCCGTTAAAGAACGCCGGGGTGAGCCAGGGAATCTTTGCACCAACCCTGCGCTATCACGATGGCACGTTTTACATGATCACTACAAATGTAAGCAGTGCCCTTGGAAATTTTATCGTCACCGCAAAGGATCCCGCAGGCCCCTGGTCAGAACCCTATTCTCTCGGCTCTGAAGGAATTGATCCATCCCTGTTTTTTGACGATGATGGCAAATGCTATTACTGCGGCACCAAACCAAGGCGCGAGGGCGCCCGTTATTTCGGAGATAATGAGATCTACATACAGGAGCTTGACTTGAACTCTATGAGACTTGTGGGAGAAAGCTACCCGGCATGGCACGGCGCTCTACGTGATGTGGAATGGCCGGAGGGACCTCATATTTATAAAAAAGACGGCTGGTACTATCTGCTGATCTCCGAAGCTGGCACCGCACATAACCACGCCATTTCGATTGCCCGAAGCAAAAGCCTCTTTGAACCCTTTGAGGGCTGCAGGGCCAACCCCATTATGACTCATCGTCATCTTGGTTTCTCTTATCCCATCGTCAATGTCGGCCATCCTGATATTGTCGAGACTCAGAACGGAGAATGGTGGATGATCCTTCTGGCCTCCCGCCCCTATGGCGGCTATCACCGCAATCTGGGCAGAGAAACCTTTCTGGTGCCCATGACCTGGGAAGACGGATGGCCAGTCATCAGTCCGGGAAAAGGGATCGTAGAAACTACATCGGAAGCTCCGGATCTTCCTCTTTATTTTACAGATCCGGTTCCCGCCACAGAGCATTTTGACAGAGACTCCCTCCCCCTGCACTTTATGTATTTGAGAAATCCCAACCTTGAAAATTATTCTCTGACAAGCAAAAAAGGATACCTTTCGCTGCGGTGCGCAAAGGATATCCTCTCTTCCTCTGGAAACCCAAGTTATGTATGCCAGAGGCAGAAAGATTTCAACTTCCGCTTCGAGACAGCGTTGGAATTTTCCCCAGCTTCAACAAAAGAGCAGGCAGGCATCGCCATTTTCCAATGCGAGAACTCAAACTACCAGTGTCTGGTAAGTACCGATGGTCACTCCACAGTCATCTCTTTCCTTCGCACCTGGAAAGATGAGACAACCATCCTGAAATCTGTTTCCCTGGGAGTTGCCTGCAACCGACTGGCACTGAGGCTGGAAGCCCGTCTTCAGGACCTGTCCTTCCAATACAGCACAGATGGAAGAAATTATACTACTATCGTAGACCATATAGATGGAAGAATTCTTTGTACCGATGCGACGGGTGGTTTTGTAGGAAACACATTGGGCGTGTATGCTACCTCAAATGGAGAGGACAGTGATACTCTTGCTTATTTTGATTATGTAACATACATCGGAATATGATTCTTTATTACATTTTTTTACAGATGTAGGTTTTTTTACAAATATATTGACAAATGAAATAAAAAATGATAATATACTGAGTGTTGTGACAGAACCATCTCACACCTGCGGATGTGGCGGAATGGCAGACGCACAAGACTCAAAATCTTGCGGGGGTGACCTCGTGTGGGTTCAAGTCCCACCATCCGCATAAAAAACCTTGCTAAACGCAAGGTTTTTTATTATATAACTCTTTTGGCGCCGTCGGGCTGCCTTCTATCGCTTTATTCCCCACGATATACGTGACAGACCCCATAACTTGAAAATGTCATAGACGCCTTGTCCGGATATCCTTTCTCAAGTCCTTTTGCGCACTTGTCGATCAGGTTCTTATCGCTGTCATCCAATTTTAGTTCTCCGCCCTGAACTGTCATATAGTAATCCACCAGCTTTCCATCCCGGAACATGAACACGATCCGTTTTCCGTCTACCATTTTTCCGAGCTCTTCATCCTGCCTATCGCTCAATAATGAGATAGAATTATCTTTACAGAATGTCAGCGTTTCGATATCTCCTCCCACCGTGCTGGCATAGAGAAAATAATCCCCGCCAGATACGACATCTTTCACAAAATCCTGATATTTCGCCGGCATATAACAAGAGGAAAAATTAATCTGTACACTGAGCTGGAATACATGATCCGATATCTCTCTCAGCGCAAATTCCACGCCCTGGCAGTAAAAATAATATACATTTTCGACTCCCTCCTGCCATTTATCCTTAGACTTGTTACAATATTGTATCATCTGGGCGGCTTTCTCCAATTGCATTTTAAAACCAGTAAAACCAGCCGCCTCAATCTTAGAAATCTGATCCGTGGAGGCAAACTTTCCCTGTTGGGGATCGAAGGAAAGCTCTCCATTCATATTCATAACACATTCTAGAAGCTCTTCCGATTTTTTCACAGTAAGAGGATTCATCTTTAAATAATCTCCTCTCTCAATCCGATCGTAACTACTTAATCCATAGGTGGCGTCTTCCATCGTTTTGTTATCATCACCATCAAGGGAAGAGACCAAAACCCCCTGGTTAATCAGTTCTTTTAACCCCTGGGGCAGAGGCTGATACATTATATACCCCCGCTCTTCCAAAGTTGTTCCCATTTTATTACTCTCAGGCCATATACCACTCTTTACCTCTCCGTTCCCGGCTCTGCCTATACAGAATCCCACGACCACCAACATCAGTACTGGCATCAGTAGAATTCCCAAAATGCATTTAAACCGTTCTTCTCTCATCATCTTCATCCCCTCCTCTGCTTCTTTTTTCTTAGCATGACTGCCAGATATAATAATGCTGCAATTCCTATGCCCACCTTCCAATAGCGAAATATTCCCAAATTGGATTTAAACCGTTCTTCTCTCATCATCTTCACCCCCTCCTCTGCTTCTTTTTTCTTAGCATGACTGCCAGATTGAAAACGAGCAGAAATAATGCAGCGATTCCTATACTCACCATCCAATAACGAAATTCTCCCCGCGTATCTCTGTTTATCGTTCCGATTAACGGGGCATTCCCGGTAGCAAGGGCAATTCCCATCCCCGCTGCCAGCGAGATTCCAGTAAAGATAAACTGCAGCACCGCATTGGAATTTACCAGCATAAAATTATTCTCCCGAATACACCACCGGCATCGTATGGAAAGCAGAATCAGGGCAAGCCCTATGCCGCACAACAACAAAAGAAACAACAATCTGTCTGCATAGAACGACCATTCCAGATCATATACCGTTATGGTTTGATTTTTAAATTCTAAATATGTTTCACTTCGATAAGGGAGATACTGGGTCAGACTGTGAGAAATTCCTGTCATTCCTCCCATGTCACCATAAACATTTGCAAACATTGCTATAAAATAAACAATAGATGCCAAAATCCCCCCTCCTACAGCAAATGCCAGCATCATATTGTGGATACAGAGCTGCACCACAAACAATATGAGATAGATCGCACTCATCGCCAAACACACAAACAAAACGATCTGCCAAATCATCAGACAGGAATTGGTATTCGTTGTGCCATCAGGAATCATTTCATTGATCTCCTGAATCTGAGGAGTAAAGACGGCGTTCAACACCGTACCCGTCAGCCCGAACAACAAACAGGACCCCAGAATAGCTACCTCTCCCACCCCTGCTTTGATCCAGATCTTTTTCCACTCCTTTATCGGAAGAATACGAATAAAATCAGAGATCTCCGACCGGTTTTCCGTAGCAAAGAGCCGTAAGATCAAAATAAAAACAAAAAATATAACCCCGAACAAAGATAGCCGTTCCATAACCCGTCTTAAACTGTCAAGAAACAGATCTCCTGAATCATAAATTCCAACACATTCCGAATAACCCGCCAGAGCAAGCAGCCTCGAAGATACTTCATCTTTCATAGCCATATAGACAAACAGATAAGTAATCGCCGAATATATAACTGCAAGAGCAAACAACGGCAGCACTTTTTTCATTTCCCTCTTTATATAAACCATCGTTGGCCGACTCATATTCCATTCCTCCTTCGATTCGAATAGATAAACAACTCTTCCAATGAGATCTCGGTCTGTTCCGCCAGCTGTGCCCCTTTCGACAGGAAAAAGGCGATGGCGTCGTCATTTTTATCTCCTTTATCCCATAAAAACGTATACACACTGCCAATATTGGAATAATTGATGATGCGCACGTCATCGTATACTCCTTCCGGAATCCCATCCCGAAATACCACCTGGTATTTTCCAATCCTCTCTTTTACCGTGTCTATCTCTCCCTGATAATGAACTCCCCCAATATTCATCATCGTCACAGTATCACATATCTTTTCCAGTTCATGAAGATGATGCGTGGATATGACGACTGCCGTCTCTCCATACTCCACCTTTGCCACTACCTGTTCCAGCAGATCTGACTTTGCAATGGCATCCAGCCCGGAAGTCGGCTCATCCATAATCAGCACCTCCGGCCGCATCGCCATATTCAGCATAAAGGAAACCCGCATTTTCTGCCCCTTGGACAGCTGTCCGATCTTTCGTTCCACCGGAATTTCGAATATCTGATTTAATTTATGAAACTCATCCCTGTCAAAGGTATCATACATCCCTGCGTAAAAGTCCACCATTTTCCTAACCTTATAGCTCGGAAAGAAATTACAATTATCCGCCACATAACCAATCCGCTTTTTGACTTTGGGATTGTCGTAAACCGGCTCACCATCCAACAGAATATCTCCACCGTCCACTTTCAGTATCCCAGTCATACATTTGATCAATGTAGTCTTCCCAGAACCATTGGGACCAATCAGACCATGAATCTGCCCGGCTTCCACCTGAAAGGAGATATTTTCTATGGCTGGCTTTACTCCCTGATCATAAGCCTTTGTTACCCGACTAACTTCTAACATCCTGACCTCCTATTCTGCACAAAGTTCACTATACAGTGCATCGATTTCATTTTTTAATTCTTCTTTTCGTATTCCCATATAGATCATTTCCATACACGTCTGACGGAACACCACAAATCCTCTTTCTCTCTGGGATTCACTCGGCCCTTTCCCCTTTTGCTCAGCAATATAGGCGCCTTTTCCGCGGATCGTTACGATGACTTCCTGATGTTCCAGTTCGCTGTACGCCTTCGCCACTGTTCCCGGCGTCACAGAAAGCTGCAACGCCAGTTTTCTCACAGAAGGAATGCTGTCACCTGGTTTGAGATATCCCTTTAACACGGCCATTTTGATCTGAGAAATAATCTGTTCAAACATGGGCTGATTGCTGGTTGGATTTATCTGTATCACATATATCACCTCCTTATTACGAACGGTAATCCACTATACTGTCTCCTGCATCGGCAAACTGTATCATCTGTACCAACCGTACTAACTGTATCATTCCAACCGATACAGTTATAATACACTCTTTTTTTATTTTTGTCAATCACTTTTTACCAGCCTGACGTTGTCAAGTCGAATTCGACTTGACAACGTCAGGCTAACCACGAGTACTTCTTATCTCATAACAACATAGAGCCAATGCACTTTTAAGTCAGCTCATTGTGCATCGGCCCTATATAATTATTCCGGATATTCCAGTAAACCTTCAATAAATTCTTTTACATTCTTCTTTCCTGTATGAATTTCCACACATCACTTTCCTCCGGCATTACCTTTAACGCTCCTTTTCTAGCCGTAATGATAGAAGCTGCCGCATTAGCAAACTCCAGCATATCATACAGTTTCTGCGTATCTAACCCGTCCAGACCATACTTCAGGATCCCGTGCAGCACACAAGCCATAAAAGTATCCCCGGCGCCTGTTGTTTCTATTGTATCTTCATTCAAAAAAGGCCCGCACTCCACCCTGTTTCCGCTATGATAAGCCCGGCTGCCCTGCTTCCCCATCGTAGCAAATATGAGTGGAGTGTGATACCGTTCCTGTATTTTTGCCACTCCGTCATCAACATTTGTACTTCCGGTAAAAAAAGCAATTTCATCATCAGAGATTTTTAAAATCTGGCACTGGCTGATTCCGTATGCAATTTTTTCCTTTGCTGTATCCAGGCTATCCCACAGAGGAGGACGCAGATTTGGATCAAAAGAAATTAGAGCTCCAGCACTCCTCGCCGTTTCTACTGCCATTTTTGTCGTCGCTTCCACCTCCTGCGCTGTCATGGAAAGACTTCCAAAATGAAAGATGAGAGTACTCTTCAATAAAGAAACATCAATCTCTGTCTCTTTCAACAACATATCTGCTCCCGGATTCCGGTAAAAGGAAAAACTCCGGTCACCATCCGGTGCCGTTTGCACAAATGCCAGTGTTGTCGGCACTTCCGCATCTTTAATCAGATTTTTAGTATCAATCCCCTGCTCTGCCACAACATCCCCCAGCATTTCTCCAAAAGAATCCTTTCCCACCTTTCCAATAAAAGCTGTCTTATTGCCAAGTTTTTGCAGCATGGACAAGACATTGCAGGGAGCGCCTCCCGGATTGGCTTCAAATACCGGATTCATCTGGGCACTCATACCGTTTTCCGTAAAATCTACCAGTAATTCTCCCAAAGCAACTACATCATATTTTTTCATATAGATCAGCCTCCTTTTTCTCCCCGTCCAAAGAAATGTTATACTTTTCTATGTTTACTACTGCTTTTTTATCGCACTCAAATACAATATCTTCTGCCTCAAGAGGAGTATAAAAGGTGGAAGTAAACGTCTGTACCCCATCATTTACAAACAGTTCTACAGAAAACCGGTCTAAGAGAAAACGAAGTTTCAGAGTTTTCTCCACTCTTTTTAGTTTCATGTCTCTCCGGCAAACAGCATCCCTTACCATGCCGCAATAGGTTCGGTCAAATTCAATGGTCTGTGTGTCACAGATATAACGGAAACTGGTCTGATATCTCTCATTTGCTGCAAAAGAAACAGTAAACTCCTTGTAGTCTCCCTCCTGCAATTCCACCATCAGATCCATTACCCGCCCCCGGATACCCGGCAGCTGACATTTGCCGGATATTTCCCTGCCGGTATATGCAACTGGTTCTGTGCGGTAGTTCTCCAATTCTTTTATCGGCCGCTGATACAATCTATCTTCCCGCAGTTCTAACTCCCTTGGTATGGTCATCATTCCATTCCATTTCTGCTCTGCCGGCTTAATATTCATATCCCATGACTGCATCCATGCTATCATAATCCGCCGTCCATCCTCTGTTTTCAGTGTTTGCGGCGCATAAAAATCCGTTCCATAATCAAGGGAACTCACCTGGTCTTCCTGCAGACGATACTTCTGCCTGTCATATTCTCCAATCAAAACCACTGCCTGATTGCCATTGTGGAATTCTACACCATCCGCCTGCATATCCTGTGGAGAAACAACTAAAATATATTTTTCTCCTAATGGAAAAAAGTCTGGACACTCCCACATCTTCCCATATTTTCCCTGATTATCTGCCAGCACAGAGACAAACTGCCATTTTTTCAAATCTTTTGACTCAAATAAAACCACCTGGCCGTCCTGCTGTTTATTTTTATTGCCCACAACCAAATAATAGGTTTCCTCTTCCCGCCAGACTTTCGGATCTCTGAAATCTTCTCTCGAAAATCCTTCCGGAAGCTGCTCAGATAAAATAACAGGATTACCACTTATTTTTTTATAATGAAGACCATCCCCCAAAGCAAGACACTGCTGTTGGATCACCTCTTTCGACCCGTCCCTCTTCTCTTTTTCCATAACCCCGGTATAAAGCAACGCATGGCCTTCTTCTGTCTCTATTGCACTGCCAGAAAAACATCCTGCAGCGTCATAGTCTGTATCCGGCGCCAAAGCTGCCGGAAGCTCTTTCCATTTCACAAAGTCTTTTGATATATAATGTCCCCAATGCATTGGCCCCCATACATCACTATACGGATGATACTGATAAAACAAATGAATCATTCCCTCAAAGATAGAAAATCCATTAGGGTCGTTCATCCATCCAACTGGTGGGGTTACATGATATACCGGTTTCCCGCTTTCGTCAACCCGTTTTTCTTCCTGATACGTATTCGCCTTTTCTAAATCAGTCATACAAACCTCCCGTCTTTTACACAGTAATTACCTCTTCCGTTTCCGGATGAAAAAAATGCATCTTGTGGGGCATCATCACAAAATCTACAGAGTCGCCAATCTTGCTCACCTCATATTTTGAAACTCTTGCCACGGACGTAATCCCACCAAACTGAAAATACAGATTATTTTCAGTTCCCATTATTTCAGTATTATTAATGACTGCCTGTTGTCTTGTATCTTTATATACATCCAGATTTTGATCGTCAAATTTAATATCCTCGCCACGGATTCCCATAATCACTTGATCATATCCCTGCAGTTTTGCCGTTACGGTATCAGAGAGCCTGATGCTCTTTCCATCAGAAAATGTAATGCCATTCTTTTCCACCCGGACATCATAGAAATTCATCTGTGGAGAACCAATAAAACCTGCCACAAATTTATTACACGGATGTTCGTACAACTCCATAGGCTCTCCCGTCTGCTGCACAAACCCATCCTTCATAATAACAATCCGGTCTGCCATCGTCATCGCTTCCACTTGATCATGCGTCACATAAATAGTCGTGCTCCCCAATTCACGGTGCAGCTTGCTGATCTCATTTCTCATACTAACACGGAGTTTTGCATCCAGATTGGACAAGGGTTCATCCATGAGAAATACTTTCTGATTCTTTACGATAGCACGTCCAAGGGCAACCCGCTGTCTCTGCCCGCCGGACAAATTCTTTGGTTTCCGGTAACGGTATTCTTCCAATCCCAGAATTTGAACTGCCCAGTCTACCTTTTTCTTGATTTCATCTGAAGGCACCTTCATATTTTTCAGTCCATAGGAAATATTTTTTTCCACTGTCATATGAGGATACAGGGCATAATTCTGAAATACCATAGAAATCCCCCGATCCATCGGAGCAATTTCATTCATTTTTTTCCCATCTATATACAGCTCTCCGCTACTGATCTCCTCGAATCCAGCAATCATCCGGAGAGTTGTTGATTTTCCACAACCGGATGGTCCAACAAAAGCGATGAACTCTTTTTCCTCAATCACCAGATTAAAATCTGTAACTGCATTTTTATCTGTCTTATCATATCTCTTACATACATTCTTTAATTCAATAAAACCCATAGCTTTAGCCCTCCTTTGAACCAGTGGATACAACACCTTCTACAATCTGTTTGGAAAATAGTGAATATATGATAATAACCGGTATGGTAATCATCGTGATCACAGCTAATTTCTGCCCCATGGTGGTATTTTCATTTGACGTGATCGCATTCAATCCAATCTGTGCGGTCAGCAGATCACCTGATGTAAATACCAGCGACGGCCACAGATAATCATTCCAGACATTTAAAAACGTAAATACACTGACTGTGGCAACCACACTCTTTGACATCGGCAGTACCATCGTAAAAAAATATTTAATCGGGCTGCAATGGTCAAGCTGTGCCGCTTCATATACATCATCCGGAAGGCTGACAAATACCTGCCGAAATAGAAAAATATTAAAGGGATTTACAATCATCGGAAGAATATATCCGATTACTGTATTTAGCAGCCCCAGCTTAGCGATAAATAAAAAGTGAATTGTGATGATCGTTTCCATTGGCACAATCATTAACAACATAATAATCATAAGCCAGCGTTCCCGAAAGGGAAACTTTATTTTTGCCAGTGCATATCCAGCAAGCCCGTTTACTATCACTCCAAGTACAATCAGTACGGCTGCATAAAACAGCGTATTTAACATATATCTCACAAAAGAAGTGTCCGTCAGTATTTTAATATAATTATCAAAAAAGTTTCCATTTAGAGCCGGCGGGACAAAGGCCCTGAATGAGTTCATGTCATTTGTAATCGCTGCATCCGGTTTAAAAGAATTTGCAAGCATCCAGAGAACCGGAAACAGAAAAAACAGAGAGGCTGCGATCATAACAACAACCAAAATCCAATTATTTCTTTTTTGCTTTTTTGTTAACATCTTTTTCCTCCTTATCTCTGGTGGCAATGGTCTGAATCACAGTAAGTATCATAACAAATACTGCAAATACGATCGCCATCGTCGATGCCAACCCAATTTCCCAGTTGACCGTACCAGTCTCATAAATATCATACACTACCGTATAAGTAGAATGGGATGGCCCACCACCAGTCATGATCATTGGCTGCACTAACATTCGAAAAGCCCCGATGGTTATGGTAATAAACACGAAAATACATAACGGTTTTAATTCCGGCAAAGTAATATCCTTAAACTTCTGCCAGGGGGTTGCATGATCCATTTCCGCCGCCTCATAAAGTGCTGGATTGATCGCCTGCAGGCCTCCTAAAAAAATAATCATCTGGTATCCTACACCCTGCCATGCACTCATAATGGCAATGGAAGGCAGCGCCTGTGAAGCACTGTTAATAAAGGGCTGTGCCGAAATCCCCAGATTTTCCAGAATAGAGTTCAGGATACCTTCTGGGCTGTAAATCTGTATCCATAAGGTTGATACGACTGCCAGTGACATAACAACTGGCAGAAAAAATGCCACCTTAAAATATTTTTTGCAGTGTGTAACCTTGTTTATTAACAAGGCAAGCCCCAGTGAACCAAACCCCTGTAACGGAACAATAATAATCACAAAATAAAGGGTATTGATAAATGCTTTTCTGAATTCCTCGTCCTTAAAGATCTGAAAGAAGTTATCCAGTCCCACAAAATGAGTCAGCTTTGGATTCAAGGCAAAGAAATCAGTAAAACTGAAAATCAGGGTAAGTATCATAGGCAGAAACAAAAAAATGGTAAGCAGTACTAACGCCGGTCCAAAAAATGACATGCCTAACAGAGATTGTGATTTTTTTCTCATCCTTCATTCACCTTATAACGCTTCAATTTGGCGTTAATCCTTTCTATCGCTTTATTCAGTTCGTTTCTTGGTTCTTCTCCGGTCAGCACACAATTTTCCATAACCTGCTGAAATGATGTGCTTACCTGTGGATAAACAGGTGTTTTCGGTCTCGGATGCCCATAGGTGCTAAGCTGGTTATACAGCGCCCGGTAATTTTCATCGGTTTTAAAAATATCAATCGTCTCAAATGCCTGATAAGTTGACGGAAAACACTTTGCTTTCTCCCAAAGCTTTGTCCCGCTTTCTACACCACTCATCCATTTTACCAGCTCTGTCGCACCCTCAATATTCTCTGTTCCCGTAGAGGCCGCATATGCCCATGAGCCTGTGGGCGTATACCGCCCGCCATCCCAGCTGTCCCCTGCTACATATGGAGCAACACCTAACTGAAGATCCGGATAATTGTTATAAATATTGTTCACTTCCCATGCCCCGTCAAACTTAAAGGCAGCACGCCCACTTTCAAAGAGACTTTCAACCGGTACTTTTGACATATAACCTCTGTCCAGAAGTTTCTTGAAATACTCAATTGTTTCAATATTCTCTGTCATATTGAATATGCCGTCCACGTTCAATCCAGTATCATCCACCAGGTTTCCTCCATTTGACCAGAAAAACGGTGCATAAAAGTAAATCGTTGTTTCCCCTACCGGGAATGTCATGTCCAGCGCGTATCCCTTTTTCTTTTCCACAACCGGCTTTACTTTTTCCAAAATATTAAGAAATTCTGAATGCGTCCATGGATGCCCTGCAGCTGGAATTTCAACACCAGCCTCTTTCAAAATTTCTTTGTTGTAATACAGCCCTACACTGGATTCCATGGCGCCAAGAGCATACAATTTGCCATCATATGTTCCCTGTTCAATAATAGATTCCAGATATACGTCCTTTTCTTCCTCTGTCAGCTCTGCCAATGGCTGAATCATCCCATTGGACGCATATGCTGCGATATTCGGCCCATCCACAGTCAGTACATCCGGCAAATCCCCAGACATGACTGAGGCATTAATCTTATCGGAATAACCACCGCCGCTGTCATTTCTTGGGATAAACTCAATATCCGCATAATAAGTTCCATTATACTTCTCATTAAATGCCTCCACAGATTCCCGGTAACATTTTCCCTCGTCGGTATCCTCAATGGAATGCACCCAGATGGAAAGATACTGCTCCCCTTCATCATAGCCGGCAACATCGCCTGGATCCGGTTTCTTTCCCTGACAGCCTGTCAGCGAACCGACAAGCAGAACGGAGACCAACATGGCCAAAGGTAATCTTCTCATCCTCACTTCTCCTTTCCTTCCAAACAACCTGTTTCAAAACTCTAAATCTCACGTCTCTCATTATAACCGGTTATGTAACCGATAAAGTAACCGGTTACTTTATGTGATAATCTTAACATCTGTACTTCCATCTGTCAAGACCTTTTTACCAAAAAGTTATCGGTTACTTAACCGGTTATTATTTTATTGATTTTCCTTTGGAAACTTGCTATACTATTGATTATCATATAAATATGGAGGTACTGCCCAATGAGTAAGAAGAAGGTGACATTTGATGACATTGCAAAATATACGAATTTTTCTAAAACAACCATATCCAGATATTTTAATAACCCGGACTCTTTGACGATTAAAAATCAGGAAATCATCGCCCAGGCTCTAGTAGATTTGGATTATCAGGAAAATAAACTGGCAAAAGTGCTAGCTAATGGAAAGAGTGAATTTATTGGTGTAATCATCCCTAACCTCTTTCTACACTATTATGCAGAAATGTTAAACCAGATATTAAAAACCTATGAAACCTTTGGTTATAAATTCCTGGTTTTCATCAGTACAGATCATGAAGAAATGGAACGGAAATACATTCAGGAGTTACTGGCATACAAAATTGAAGGTATGATTATTTTAAGCCATACCATACCATCACAGGAACTGGCTGCCAGCAATATCCCCATCGTTACCATAGAGAGGGAGGACAAATATGTAAATAGTGTCAATACGGACAACTATATGGGAGCCATACAAGCAACAAGTCTTTTGGCCAAAAACAATTGTGATATCCTGCTGCATATCAATTCTGACGTTTCGAAATCCACACCTTCCTATGGACGCATTTCGGGTTTTCAGGACATTTGCAGAGAATACAACATGGAACATGAACTTATATTTCGAGATCTTGGGAATTCATACCGTAAAACCGTAGATTGTATGCAGGAGATTTTTGACTACATCAAAAACAAATACCCAAATAAAAAAAAGGGACTTTTTATGGCAAATGATACCCATGCCAATATCATGCTAAATCTAATTTTTCGTGAATATGGAACGCTTCCAGATGAATACTGTATTATTGGCTTTGATGATTCCCCCATTGCAGAGGAGTCCATCATCCCCATCAGTACCGTTGGACAACAGATTGAAAAAATCGCATATGAAGCAGTTTCTCTTTTAGTGGAACAAATGAATGAACGAAAAAAGCGCCGCCCCAAACTTCAGGACAGATTAATCCACAAAAAAATCACCCCGATCCTGATACGCAGAGAAACGACAAAATAAATTTAAAGTGTAAATAACAATGACTCCATTGTAATAAATTTCCTTCTATTGTCTTTTTAAATGCAAAAAAGCCAATACATCTATTTTCATAGATATATTGACCTCTTATGCCTTATTTGCATTCATGCGTTTCTGCATGAACTTAACCCAAAAACATTATAAACCTTTTCCGTTCGTCAACTGGGTTAAAATTGGGTTAAATTCACTCTTTTTGACCATAAAGTTTTTCTCAAATCTCCGATTTTACGGAACTTACCGCTTACTCAGCCTGTGCAAGAATCTCTTTCTTGTTGTAGCTGCCGCAATTTTTGCAAACTCTGTGTGGAACCATCAGCTCTCCGCATTTACTGCACTTTACCAATGTAGGAGCTGTCATTTTCCAGTTTGCTCTACGTTTGTCTCTTCTTGACTTTGAAGATTTATTCTTAGGACAGATAGACATGTCATTACACCTCCTTAATAACTGAAAACACTTCTACTATTATATCTATTAGACCATAGTTTGTCAACACTTTTTTACATTTCTGGCATTTTTTTGTGTTATCCAATCAGTCTCACCGTTTCTCTGGCGATGGCAAGCTCTTCGTTGGTCGGTACTACCATTACTTTTACCTTGCTGTCTGCAGTCGATACTACCTTTTCTTCACTGCGGATGGCATTTTCTTTCTGATCGATAGATACGCCAAGATAGCCAAGATAGCTGCAGATGTATTCACGCATAATATTATTATTTTCACCAAGCCCTGCCGTAAATACGATGGCGTCTACACCGTTCATGGCAGCGGTGTAAGCACCGATGTATTTTGCCACACGATAGCCAAATACGTCCTGTGCCAGCTGCGCCTTCTCATTGCCTTCTGCTGCTGCGTTCTCCAAATCACGAAAATCACTGGAGATACCAGAAAGACCATATACACCGGATTCCTTATTCAAAAGATTCATGATCTCTTCCAGAGATTTACCCATATTGTGAGCCAGATACTCGATGATCGCCGGATCAATGTCGCCACTTCGGGTTCCCATCACAAGTCCTTCCAATGGTGTAAGCCCCATACTGGTGTCCACAGATTTACCATTTTTTACTGCGGATATGCTGGCGCCATTACCCAGATGGCAGACAATGACTTTAGAATTATCCGGATCCAGTCCCAGCAGCTCGATAGCACGCGCAGATACAAAACTATGGCTGGTACCATGGAATCCATAACGGCGCACTTTATACTTCTCATAACATTCATAGGGAAGTCCATACAAAAATGCCACCGGCTCCATCGTCTGATGAAATGCCGTATCAAAAACAGCCGTATTCGGTACTCCCGGCATAATCGCCTGGCAGGCACGGATTCCGATCAGATTCGCCGGATTATGTAACGGTGCCAAAGGATTGCACTCCTCAATAGCAGCCATCACATCATCGTCAATGACAACAGAAGAAGCAAATTTTTCTCCTCCATGTACCACACGGTGTCCAATGGCATCAATTTCAGACAAATCACCAATGACGCCATAAGTTTTATCTGTAAGTTCCTCCAGAACTAATTTCACCGCCACTTCGTGATCCGGCATATCTTTGTTGATCACAACTTTTTCACCACCTGCCGGTGTGTGGTTCAGACGCCCATCTATTCCAATCCTCTCACAGATTCCAACGGCAAGCGCCTGTTCCGTCTCGGAATCAATCAACTGATATTTGAGGGAAGAACTTCCACAATTGATCACTAATACTTTCATTCCATTTCCTTCTTTCTGTTAATAATCCAAAACTCATACTTATTTATTATACAACTGTGATTTTTAAATTTCAATAGGAAATGAAAAAAATCCCAATGGAACCTGGTCCTGTATGAACTCCGATCACGGGGTCCAGCGTCTGGATAATAATTCTTTTCACCTTTTCCGATTTTCTCAGCTGATCTGCAAGATAACGGGCATCCGGAGCACAATCTCCATGACTGATAAACACCGTCTGAGGTTCTTTGATATCTCTCAGAGCACGTTTTGCGATCTCATCCAAGGATTTTTTTCTTCCTCGCACTTTAGTCTCCTGTCTGAGAATCCCGCCCTGGTTCATCCGCAGGATTAATTTGATCTTTAAAACTGTTCCCACCATGGCGATCACTGTAGACGCACGCCCGCTTCTTCTTAAATGATTGAGATCATCTACCGTAAAAATGGTATTGATCTGCCAGCGGCTCTTGTTACACCATTCGTAAACCTGCTCCAGACTCTGCCCCTGTCTGCGCCGCTTCACCGCCCCATATACCAGAAGCCCCTCTCCCAGTGCCGTACACAGGCTGTCTACAGCGTATATGTTCCGCTCCGGGAATTCTCCCTTCAGCTTCATAAGTGCCGCTTCCACCGCATTGAAGGTTCCGCTGAGCTTCGTGGAAAGACCAATATACAAAACATCTTTTCCCGATTCCAGGATCGGTTTTGCCGCCTCATATGCCTCAGTGGTATTCACCATGGAGGTAGTGACATTCCTTCCCACCCGCAGGTGTTCGTATAATTGATGAAATGTCTGGTCTCCCGACTGGTCGTATCCCGGATATTCTTTATCTCCCACCAGATATTTAAGAGACATGACGGTAATATCATATTTCTGAATATAGGGCAGCGGAAGATTGGCTGTGGAATCCGTAAGGATTGCAAATGTATTGTTCATAACTCCCTCCATTATCAAGCTTAACGCCATTAGTATTGTTTATTATCAGCATATTGAGCGGGATTTATTCATAAAATGAACAAACACGTCCTTTGGGGGACCTTCTCCATGCTGATCCTTTGCTTTTTACTGCTTGCACTGCTTCTTGTCTTTCCAGAAACTGCCGCAGAGGGCGGCAGAAATGGCCTTGTTTTATGGGCTACGGTACTTGTCCCCTCACTCCTGCCCTTCTCAATCCTCACCTCGCTGCTCCGCAAAAAACTACAGGGGAACCGGCTCTGTTATCTGCTGTTGACCGCCGGCATTCTATCTGGTTATCCCATCGGGGCAAAAATAGCCGGAGACCTGTACAACGATGGCTCGCTTACGAAAAAGCAGGCAGTGTTCTTTGCCGGCGCCATCAACAATCCAAGCCCTATGTTTGTCATCTTCTTTGTCGGTGAAAGCCTGCTTCACCTTGGCTCAGGGAAATACTTTTTTTATCTTACCGTGCTCCTGTCTGCTTTTCTTGGAAGTGTGTGCTTTTACCTTCTAACACCCCTGTTTCAAGGTAGATTTTCCCTGCATGTCACCTCCTCTGGACATCCCCCTGTTTCAAGCGCCACCTTTTCCGAACAGCTGGACGAGGAAATCTCTGCCTCCGCCCTGCTTTTGATAAAAATTGGAGGCTACATCGTAATCTTTTCCATCCTTGCCACGATGATCCAGAGCCTCCCTGTACTCCCCCCTGTCTTCCAGATCCCTCTATGCGGTCTTCTGGAGATCACCACCGGAAATGCCATGATCTGCGGAGCTGGCATCCCCCACAATGTAAAAATAATCCTGTGCCTTGCCATCACTGCCTTTGGAGGGCTCTCTGCAGCCGCCCAGACAAACAGTGTTCTACGAAATACAGGATTATCCATCGTTCCCTATGTAATCATAAAAATATTCAGCAGTATCTTTGCCCTGCTTCTCGGCTTTTTACTCTGGTAACCAGAAAGCACCATTCAACTATTCTGCCACACCAGAAGGTCCATTCTCCTCCCCCGGGCCTTCCTCCTCCGGAAATTTTCCTTCAATCTGGTCTTTCAATTCTGTGCGGTTACTCTTTATGATCTCGATATCTTTCTTCAACGCACTAATGAGCATCGTTGACTTACTCTCCAGTTCCTTCAGGGACATCTCTATATTTCTCCCCGCCTCTCCCAAAAGATCACTGGTATAATACAGTGCGGAAGTCCTGACCTGATCGCTCTCCCCTACTGCCTGTTTTAGAATCTGCTCCGCCTGGGCCTGCGCCTGGGCTATGATCTGCTCTGCCTGGGCATAAGCTGTCTGCACCAGTTCATTCTGATCCAGCAGCTGCTGCGTCTGGGCTTCTGCCTTACTCATGATCTGCTCCGCCTGGGTCTGCGCTTCCTGCAGGATCTCATTGCGGTTATTGATCACCTTCTGATATCTCTTGATCTCATCTGGCGCGCACATGCGCAGGGCATCCAGAAGATCATACAATTCATCCTTGGAAACTGTTACTTTATTGGGATATAACTTAGAGGGTTTGCAGTTTTCCACATATTCATATATCTCGTCTATCGCCTTCTCGATTCTTGATGGGTTCATACCAATATTACCTGTTCCTTTCTCTTCTACCTTACTCGCATAAAAACGTGCTTATTCGTCTTATATTCTTTTATCCTTACCAAATCGTAATCATTTTCATCCACATAGTCCACCGGTGTATCCAATGCTGTCTCCAGGATCACCAGCGTACCTTCCTTCACAATCCCTGAGTGTGCCAGCAAATCTGCCAGCTTTGCTTCAAATCCCTTTCGATAAGGAGGATCTGCATAAATAATATCAAATGCCTGTCCCATTTTTTCTAATTTAGATATTCCATAGGTAACCTCCACCGGCAGCACCACCGCCTGGTCAACTAGTCTGGTCTTTGCCAGATTGGCCTGAATGCAGCGCAGGGGTTCTTTCCCAAACTCCACAAGAACTGCCTTCTCAGCTCCCCTGCTCAGCGCCTCAATGGCAATTCCCCCACTGCCACTGAATAAATCCAGAAATACACTGCCGGGAACTTCATCCTGTATGATATTAAATAATGTCTCTTTGATCCGATCCGTAGTAGGCCTCGTATCCTTCCCCTCCGGGGCAGTCAACGGCAGCCTTCTTGCCTTTCCCGCAATAACACGCATATCTTCCCTCATCTCCATGGTCAAACGCTTTTTCTGCTATTGTATACTAAAACCCGTTTTTTTTCAACTGTTTTCTGTCCCACGAACCTATAATGTCTCCAGCCTGTTAAAGCGATACCTTCCCCATATAGTGTTCCAGCTTTTCCGAAAGCCGCCGGTTCCTGGCATAAAAACGGCTGATCTCATGAAATTCATACCGTTTTGCCTCTTCATTGGCGGCCTGCAGCAATGTTGCATCCTCATAAATATCTGCCAGTTTAAACAACTTGTCACCACTTTGCAGCACGCCAAAAAAATCTCCCTGCCCGCGGAGTCTCAGATCCTCCCTGGCGATGTGAAATCCGTCGTTGGAGGAGGCTAGAATCGAAAGCCTCTCTTTTCCCTCCTTCGTATCATTTCCATACATAAGAATACAGTAGGATTGAGCCTCTCCCCGTCCCACCCGTCCCCTCAGCTGATGAAGACCGGCAAGACCAAACCGCTCCGCGTTCTCGATCATCATCACCGTGGCGTTAGGCACATCGATACCCACCTCGATCACGGTAGTTGACACCAGGATATCGGTTTCCCCTGCTCCAAAGCGCTCCATCACCTCATTTTTCTGGGCTGGTTTCATCTTTCCATGCAGACTGTCCACCACAGCCGTACCATGAAAAATCTGCCGCAGCTGTTCCGTATAGAGCGCCACGCTTTCTAATTCCACATCTTCGCTTTCTTCCACCATGGGACAGATGATATAGACCTGATGTCCCTTTTCAATCTGTTCTTTCATAAACCGGTAAGCGTTGGGGCGGTAATCTGTCCCCACCACACAGTTTTTGATGGGAAGACGGTTTGCTGGCAGCTCATCCATCACCGAAAGATCCATGTCTCCATACAGCACCAGTGCAAGGGTTCTTGGAATCGGCGTCGCACTCATGGCGAGTATATGGGGAGCTTCTCCCTTCTCTGAGAGCACTTCCCGCTGTCTCACCCCAAATCGGTGTTGTTCGTCGGTGATGACAAGGGCAAGATCCTGAAATTCCACATTATCCTGCAGGATCGCATGAGTCCCCACCACGATATCCCATTCCCCCGCCGCCAGCTTTTCCTTCCCTTCCCGCTTCTGTTTTGCCGTCAGGGAACCAGTGAGCAGCCCGACGCGGACCCCCAGCACACCCAGCATATTCTGGAGGGAAGTATAATGCTGAAGAGCAAGAACCTCCGTGGGAACCATAAATGCCCCCTGACTGCCATTGCAGACCGTCAGATAGAGAGCCAGCACCGCTACCACTGTCTTACCAGATCCCACATCCCCCTGCACCAGCCGGTTCATAACATGCCCGCTGGACAGATCTGCCAGTATCTCATCATAAACCCTTCTCTGCGCGTCAGTCAGAGCAAAGGGCAGGTTCTCCAAAAACTCTTCTACTTCCTTTTTCTGAATCATAACATGGCAGCTCTTCTGATCATTCTGAAAACGAATCGCCCGAAGAGCCGCCTGATATAAAAATAATTCATCAAATACAAGACGTTTTCTCGCCTTTATAAAATCCACCCGGTTTTTCGGAAAATGAATATCCTGTACCGCCTTTTTGTATCCCACAAGATCATTACGCTTCCGGATCTCCTGAGGCAGAAACTCCAGAATTCCCTCACACTCTGACAGGGCAGTTTGTACTACTTTTGTCATCTGATGATTTGTCAGCCCCGCCGTGAGAGGATAGATGGGAAGCATCTTTCCCACCTTTTTATAAAACTCATTTTTACTATATAATCTGGGTTGTTCCAGAACTATCTTTCCATTGTGACGACCGACCTTTCCCCTCATGATATATCTTGTCCCCAGTCTGAGCTGATTCATCAGAAAGGGCATATTAAACCAGGTAATCTGCAGGACACCTGTCTCATCCTCTAAAAAAGCAGTGATGACCTTCAAATTTGATGTATTCTTCACTGAAGGCTTTCTGCGAAGCACCCCTTCCACCGCCATAACCTTTCCTTCCCGCAGCCCAGAAACAGGTACAAGTTCTTTAAACTCATCGTAATCTCTGGGATAGTGTTCCAACAAATCCCCCACCTGAAAGATATCCAGTTTATGTAAATAGTTTTCCGCCTTTTCCCCCACTCCCTTGATCTTACGGACACTGTCATTATAATTCATGGGATTCCTTTCCTATCAGCTGCTGCAAAAGCTCCCGCAGTTTTATTCGGTCAATTGGTTTGGGAACGTGGGCATCCATTCCCACATCCAAAGAATGCTGATAATCTTCTGCAAAGGCATTTGCCGACA
Source organism: uncultured Eubacterium sp. (assembly GCA_948848225.1). Lineage (GTDB taxonomy): Bacteria > Bacillota > Clostridia > Lachnospirales > Lachnospiraceae > Eubacterium_F. The sequence continues at coordinate 73,569 of CAQOJF010000004.1, read as the reverse complement.
GTGCCACAATGGGAACACCCGCCAGCCTTTTGTCTTCCAGGTTTCTTATGGCCTTTGTCGCCTCATAGCCATCCATCACCGGCATCTGAATATCCATCAAAACCAACGAATAATATCCAGGCTCTGATTCCTGTATTTTTTCCAAAGCCTCTTCTCCATTTTGTGCGGTCTCCACCAAAAAGCCCTCACTTTTCAGGACTTCTACCACAATCTCCCGGTTGATCTCATTGTCCTCTACCGCTAAGATCCGTTTCCCCTGCAGGGAAACCGGGTCATTGTTGTCGCTTCCGCTGTTCTCCAATGGCTCTCCCTGCTGCTTTTTCTGCAGTTTCATCAACATGCTTACGGTGAAACAGCAGCCCTTCCCTGGTTCACTTTTGACAGAGATCTCTCCTCCCATGATATCAACCAGACCTTTTACTACGGTAAGACCAAGCCCGGTGCCAGAAACCCCGCTTGCTGTCGTATTGTTCTCCCGCTTAAAGGGTTCAAACAGACTTGCCTGAAATTCTTCTGATATGCCGATTCCATCATCTTTGACCACAAACTGAAACTTGGCATATCCGTTCACGGCAATGTCAGACTCTTCCATGGTGAGACAGATCATGCCGCCTGGCTCTGTATATTTCATGGCATTATCCACCAGCTGGCATAAAATCTCCTTAAGTCTTATGTAATCTACCACCACTGAAAAATGCCTGACATCATCCTTTTCCACGCAAAATCGTATGCCCTTTTCTTGAATTCCAATACGAAACGTACTTTCTACATCCTCCAGAAGATCCGCCAGATGACATTTCCGCTCGATGAGGCTCACCTTTCCTGACTCGATCCGCGTAACCTCCAGCGACTCATTGAGGATCGCCAACAGCTGCTCACTGGACACCTGAATTTTATCCATATAGTTTTCCACTTTGCCCACTTCTTCTTTGTGGTCTCTTGCCAGATCGGTATATCCAATAATCGCATTCAATGGGGTGCGGATGTCGTGGGACATGTTCGATAAAAATGTATTTCTTGCAATCTTCGCCATCTGCGCCTGTTGAAGCGCGGCCAGCAGAAGATTTTGCTTTGCCAGCTGCTCTGTGATGTCCTTTACGATAACCAAAGCAATAATATCATCAGAATTAATATTTTTCCCCAGAAGCAGCACAAACTGCCACAGCCGTGCCCTTCCCTTTGCATCTGTAATCTGACACTCATAGGATTGTTCCAGTTTTCCTTCTTTATAACAGCGTTTTAATCGTTCTGCCTGAAAAAATATACGGTAAGTTTCCAACCGGTCTTCGCTTATATTTTTTTCCCATTGTTTCACGTATTCAGAGTACTTTTTGATGGGATGATCTTCTGTCTTCTTTGTCAGATCGTACTTTTTTACATCCCGGATCTGACTGGATACAGTCAAAAACTCATCCCTTGTCAGATTGATCTCACAAAAAGAAACGGCATCCTTTAACAATGCCCTTTTATACTGGACTTCCCTGGCGTGAAGACGCTTTAATTCTGTATTGACAGCTTCTAATTCCTGGATACGGTCTTTGAGCCGTTCCGTGGCGTCCTCTATAAACACATAAAATATATTGCCATATTTTTCGGTATATATAAAGTGTCCATAGTCCTCCACCCATCGAATGGATCCATCCTTGCGGATAATGCGGTATTCTACATAATCCAGATCATAGATACTCTTCTCAACCTGATCCCTTATACTTTTTTCAACTTTTTCTATATCCTCTGGATGCACCATCCCTCTAAATGTGTTTTCCGTCAGTTCTATAAACTCTTCTTTGGTCTCGCAGCCATAAATACGCAGCATTGCCGTATTAAAATAAAGGAGTTCCTCTGTTCCTTCGGCGCGATATATAAAGAAACCGCCTGGCATCCCGTCGGTCAGCTGTTCGATAATAGGCATAGTTGTCTCATCCAGTGTCAGGGAAATTTTATTTTTAGCTTTTTTCAATGTTACACCCCTACCTTTTCTGCTGTTTTCTCTAACACATATTATACCATGAAACGGTATTCCTGTAAAGTTTTTACATCAGTTTCCTATCTATTTCCTGTCGAACCAAATCCGCCATCTCCCCGGTCTGTTTCGTCCAGACCGTCGTTCTCCTCATACTCCGCATATATATAAGGAGCAATAACCATCTGCGCCACCCTCTGCCCGGGTTCCACCACCAGATCCTCCGCGGAATGATTGTGCAGTGCCACAATAATCTCTCCCCGGTAATCCGAATCGATCACACCGACTTTGTTCGCTGGAGCCAGCCCCTGCCTGCAGGCAAGACCACTTCTGGCATAAATCAGCCCCACCAATCCCCTGGGAATCGCCACAGCAATTCCCGTATGGATAAATTCCGTCTTCCCCGCGTGAATCGTAACTGGCTGTTCCATACAAGCAAACAGGTCTGCCCCTGCCGAATACTCCGTGCCATATACAGGCATCTGTGCCCTGGTATCCATTTTCATAAACTTTACTTTTACTTGCTCCATTTTATCCTCCATAAAATACATTACAACTTTTCTTCCTCCTGCCAGAGCACTACTCTGCCAGTCTCCAGTGATTTCTTTACATCAATGATCCTTTGGTTCTCTGACCCCCGGAACCTTAATTTCAGATTTTTTTTCTCATCCAAAAACCGTCCGTCCACCAGAATATCAATATAGGAAAGCATCTCTTTGGCCGTCTTTGACCCCTGACACATCTGCCCCAGGATCTGGCTGTCAAATAAATATCCGGAATAACACCAGATATCCTTCTCCGGATAGTTCTCTTTTACCTGCTTCAGCAGAGGAAGGAGACCCTCCTGATTTGTTTTCTCAAAGGGCTCACCGCCCAGAACAGATAACCCAGCCACATAGGAAGGTCTCAGATAATCTAAGATTCGTTGGATCTCTGCCTGGGTAAAGGGCTTGCCATAATCAAAATCCCAGGTCTCCGGATTAAAACAATTTTTGCAGTGATGGGTACATCCACTGACAAATACCGATACCCGGACCCCCAGACCATTCGCCACATCATACTGCTTTATATCTGCATAATTCACTCTATTCTCCCTTTCTCAGTCTTACGGGACCTTCACGCCGTCGAACTATATGTGCAAAACTCTGGAATTGATCTCTTTCGTCTTGCCCACATTCCAGAAATTCTCACCAAGATAGCCACAGGTTCTTCTGGTCACATTCATTTTGTTGTGGTCTCTATTGCCACAATTGGGGCATTCCCATACAAGATCTTCATTGATCACGATCTCTCCATCAAAACCACATTCATGACAATAATCTGATTTCGTATTAAACTCCGCATACTGAATGTTATCATATATGAACTTTACAATCTCTTCGAGCGCTGGCAGATTGTGCTGCATATTTGGAATCTCCACATAGGAGATCGCACCTCCGGAAGAAATCGTCTGAAACTGACTTTCAAAGGTAAATTTACTGAATGCGTCAATCTTCTCACGGACATCCACATGATAGGAATTGGTATAATATCCCTTATCCGTAATATCCTTGATCACCCCGAAACGCTTCTTATCAATCTCCGCAAAACGATAGCACAAAGATTCTGCCGGCGTACCGTACAACCCAAATCCAAGCCCGGTCTCTTCCTTCCAGGTATCGGTGGCGCGGCGCAGCCGGTTCATGACCTTCAGGGCAAATTTACTTCCCTTTTCCGTGGTATGGCTCTCCCCGGTCATCAGTTTTGTCACCTCATACAGACCGATATATCCGAGTGATATGGTGGAATATCCGTCATGCAGAAGCTTGTCTATCTTTTCTCCCTTTTCCAGCCTGGCAATCGCCCCGTACTGCCAGTGAATCGGACTGACGTCTGAGGTCACTCCCTCCAGGGCAGAGTGCCGGCACATCAGCGCCTCAAAGCAGAGGGAAAGCCTTTCCTCCAGCAGCTGCCAGAAATATTCTTCATTTTCCTTTGCCATAATTCCGATCTGAGGCAGGTTCAGACTAACTACTCCCTGATTAAAGCGCCCCTCCCATTTATAATTTCCCTGGTCATCCTGCCAGGTGGAGAGGAAGCTGCGACAGCCCATACAACTGAATATATTCCCCTCGTAATTTTCCCTCATTTTTTTTGCTGAGATATAATCGGGATAGAGACGTTTGGCAGAACATTTTACCGCCAGTCTCGTAATATAATCGTATTTTCCGCCCTTGAGACAGTTATGCTCATCCAGAACATAGATCAGCTTAGGGAATGCCGGGGTGACAAACACACCCTTTTCATTCTTGATCCCCTCCAGTCTCTGCCGAAGAACTTCCTCAATAATCTTTGCATTCTCTTCTATGTACTCATCGTCCTTATCCAGATTAAGGAACAGGGTTACAAAAGGCGACTGCCCATTGGTCGTCATCAGCGTGTTGATCTGATACTGGATCGTCTGAACACCAGAGCCAAGCTCATCTTTCACACGCTCTTCCACCATGGTTTCAATTGTTTTGTCATCTAAGGTATCCCCAAATTTTTCTTTATACCGCTGGCGGTATTTATCCGTACTCTTACGCAAATATTTTCCCAGATGACGTATGTCAACAGACTGTCCCCCATACTGGCTGCTGGCCACCGCGGCGATGACCTGGGTCACAACCGTACACGCCACCTGAAAGCTCTTCGGACTTTCAATGAGCTTTCCATTCATCACAGTTCCATTCTCTAACATGTCCCCGATATTAATCAGACAGCAGTTAAAGATAGGCTGTACAAAATAATCCATATCGTGAAAATGAAGCACCCCCTCTTCATGTGCCCTCACGATCTTTTCTGGAAGCAGAACGCGTTTTGTCAAATCCTTCGATACTTCTCCCGCGATCAAATCCCTCTGGGTCGATGCGATATACGCATTTTTATTGGAGTTTTCTTCCATAACATCCTTATTGCTGTTCTGGATCAGGCTCATGATCGAATCATCCGTCGTATTTGCCTTCCTCACCAGTTCTCTTGTATATCGATAGATGATGTAAGTCTTAGCAAGTACAAATTTTCCAGCCGCCATCAGCTTCTGCTCGATCATATCCTGGATATCCTCGACCTGCATGGTCTCCCGCCCCGCATTCTCAATGCTGGCGATAATACCATCCATATCATCTTCAGATACTTTTTCATACGGTTCTACTTCTGCGTTGGCCTTCCTGACTGCCACCAGTATTTTATTGCGGTCATATTCCACGACACGCCCGTCTCTCTTGATAACCTTCACCTTGATATCCCCTACCTTTCAAATTATACTCCTGACATCTCAATATCAAACATTAGTGATTATAACACTAATGGGATGGGATGTCCACTATATCTTGTAATATTTTCTTGATATTTTCACAATGGATACCATATCATGTGGTTGGACTATATTTGTAGAATGTATAAGAACTTCTTATCAGACAAAAAACGACCGTGGCAACGATCGTTTTTACACACTGATTCATCGTTTTGGATTTTTGCAGGTGGTCAGCCCTTTCCCACTTTGATCTCGTCCATGGAAAGCTCCACATACATCCGGATTTCATCTTCTGTCATCCTGGTGTACTCTGCCAGCTCTGTTACCGTAGCAAGTCTCCCCCACTCCTCGGCAAGTACCTTTGTCGCCTCGTGGATCAGGTTTGTTTTCGCCAAGATCGTATTTTCCTGTCCCCGGCTTTCCAACTGGCTGTCTGCCAGCTCGATCATGCGTCCCCTTACGCTGCGTTCCAGCTCTTTTTTTACATCAGAGATGTCAGAATTGTTACAGAGCATGTCCACCGTCGTGATCAATGTAAGGTTTCCCTCCTGGATCAGATCCTCCAGAGGCACCCCACGGTTTTTATATTTCCCCGCCAGGGTAACAACACGCTTAAGAAAGGACTCGATCACCCTATGCTGTACACTGGCATCACCGGACAAAAGCCTCCCATAGAGATCCTCTTTCTCCTCCGCAGACAGCTCCGGGAGCTCACGCAGTTCCCGCCGGTAGATGCGAAGATATTTGGAATCCTCCGTATTCAACTCCGACTCCTGGAGTTCTCCGTCCCCGGTCTCAAATCCCGCACTCCGGGAAGCAGCTTTTCCGGTATGTTTCTTTGAAGAATGTCCTGCCACCTCGATATTATGCTCGTCCAGAAAATCATATACCAGCTTCAGCTGCGGCGCCGTCAGATTCAGATCACTGCAGAAATCTTTTACCTGGTCTTTGGTGATCCGGCTCTCCTGCGCTTTTGCCAGATCCACCAGCTCAAGCATCTGTCTCATAAATTCATTCTGGTCACGCATCTACATCTCTCCTGTCGCCGCATAATGATAAATCTTCATGACATCCTCCGCCCGAAGTTTCACATAATTTCCCTCGGTATCCTTTGTATTCAGAAGCTTACTGGTCATAAGCTCCGCATCCTTTTCATCGGCGCCGATCTCTGCGAAGGTCAGCGGCATGCCAATGTCTTTCAGGAAGCGCTCAAAGGCCTCTATGCCCTTCAAAGCGGTCTTTTCGTCATTCTCCTGGGGCTCGATATCCCACACCCGCAGGGCAAACTGAACCAGTTTATGTGGGTTGATCTTCAAAACATACCGCATCCAGGCAGGAGCGATCACGGCCAGTCCCGCACCATGAGTCACATCATAGAGTGCAGAGAGTTCGTGCTCGATATGATGGCTCGCCCAGTCCTGAACCCTGCCCACTCCACATACATTATTGTGGGCAAGCATTCCCGCCCACATAATATTGGCCCTGGCATCGTAGTTCTGGGGATCTTCGATCACCCGCGGCGTCTCGTGAATCATGGTTTTTAAAACTGCCTCACAAAGCCTGTCTGTGATCTCCACTTCTTCGGTGTTGGAAAAATAACGCTCGCAGATATGAATCATGATATCGGTAGCTCCCGCCGCTGTCTGATAGGGCGGAAGAGAGCAGGTGAATTCCGGATTCAATATGGAGAACTTAGGGCGCAACACATCCGAACCAGCTCCCTTTTTATATCCCGTCTCTTCATTTGTGATAACAGAGTTGGTAGACCCCTCGGAACCGGCTGCCGCAATGGTCAAAATCGTCCCTACGGGAACTGCCTGCTGAATCTTTGCCTTTCCGGAGTAGAAATCCCAAAAGTCTCCGTCGTAGCAGCACCCGGCGGCAATGGCCTTGGAAGAATCGATAACACTTCCACCGCCTACCGCTAAAATAAAATCCACGCCTTCTTTCCGGCAAAGTTCGATTCCTTCATATACAAGCCCGCTGCGGGGATTGGGTTTAACGCCTCCAAGCTCCACAAAAGAAATTTTCTCTGAGGCCAGGCATTTCTTTACGGTATCGTAGAGACCGGACTTTTTTATGGAACCGCCCCCGTAATGAAAGAGCACCTTTTTTCCGCCAAAACGACGGATCAGCTCTCCCACATGCTGTTCTGCTCCTTTCCCAAAATCAAAATAAGTAGGTGCATAAAACGTAAAGTTTTCCATGATCATCCTCCTGCTTTGTGTATTATAGTATCTGAATTCCTTTTTCCTCTGCCTCTTTCATCACTTCTTCTGGCCAAATAGAGGACTGAACCTCGCCAATATGAGCCTTTTTCAGGAAAAACATACAGATCCTGGACTGCCCGATCCCCCCCCCGATGGTATAGGGAAGTTTTCCCTCTATAATCTCCTTCTGGAATGGCAGTTTGCTGCGCTCCTCACAGCCTGCTTTTGCAAGCTGGTCCTTCAACGCTTTCTCATCCACACGAATTCCCATGGAAGACAGCTCCAGGGCAATATCCAGCACCGGGTAATACACAATGATGTCCCCGTTCAGTGACCAGTCATCATAATCCGGCGCCCTGCCGTCATGAGGCTCCCCAGAAGCCAGCTTATCCCCGATCTGCATCAGGAAAATGGCCCCATGTTCTTTTGCCGCAAGATATTCCCGATCCTTGGGAGATTTATCTGGATACTGATCCTCCAGCTCCTGGGTGGAAACAAATGTAATATTCTGGGGCAATGATTTCTTTATGTAAGGATATTTGATCGACATAAAGTCCTCGGTCTCTTCCAAAGACTGATATACCTTCTTTACTATGGCCTTTAAGGTGTCTATATTGCGCTCTGACGGGTCAATGATCCGCTCCCAGTCCCACTGATCCACAAAAATAGAATGAATATGATCGGTGTCCTCATCCCGGCGGATGGCATTCATGTCCGTATACAGACCTTCTCCTCTTTCAAATCCATATCGCTTTAAAGCATGGCGCTTCCATTTGGCAAGGGAATGGACGATCTCCACCTTTCTCTCTCCCTGCTCCCGAATTCCAAATGCCACCGGCCGCTCTACTCCGTTTAAGTCATCATTCAATCCCGTCTCCGGCGGCACAAAAAGTGGTGCCGAAACCCTGGTAAGATTCAGGTTTACCGCCAACGCCTTTTCAAAAAAATCTTTTACTTTCTTAATCGCTTCCTCCGTCTCACGAATGGATAGCGGGGAGCGATAATCCTCTGGTACTTGCAACATCATATTTTTCACTCTTCCTCCTCTTAAAGTTCACAGTTTTTAACTGTTCTTGGGAATGGAACCACATCGCGGATATTCTGCATCCCTGTGAGATACATCACACAGCGCTCAAAACCAAGGCCAAATCCCGCATGCCTTGTAGAACCGTATTTTCTAAGATCCAGATAGAAATCATAGTCCTCCTGGTTCAGACCGCACTCCTCCATACGCTTCACCAGTTTGTCATAGTCATCCTCCCTCTGGCTACCGCCAATGATCTCACCAATACCTGGAACGAGACAGTCCATGGCCGCCACAGTTTTTCCGTCTTCATTGAGTTTCATGTAAAATGCCTTGATCTCCTTCGGATAGTCTGTGACAAATACCGGGCGCTTATACACCTCTTCGGTGAGATATCTCTCATGTTCTGTCTGGAGATCCGCTCCCCAGGATACCTTGTACTCAAAACGATCGTTATTCTTTTCAAGGATCTCAATGGCTTCTGTATAGGTGACATGGGCAAATTCCGACTGTTCTACATGCTTAAGGCGGTCAATGAGTCCCTTGTCCACAAAACTGTTAAAGAAATTCATCTCCTCCGGCGCATGATCCAGAACATAACGAATCACATACTTTAACATGCTCTCCGCCAGCATCATATCATCCTTCAGATCGGCAAAAGCGATTTCCGGCTCGATCATCCAGAACTCGGCGGCATGGCGGGTGGTATTGGAGTTTTCCGCCCGGAATGTCGGCCCAAAGGTATATATATTTTTAAATGCCTGAGCGAAGGTCTCACCGTTGAGCTGACCGCTCACGGTAAGGTTGGTCTCTTTTCCAAAGAAATCCTGGGCATAGTCAATGGCCCCTTCCGGAGTCTTCGGCAGGTTCTCCATATCCAGTGTCGTCACCCGGAACATCTCTCCGGCGCCCTCACAGTCGCTGCCGGTGATCAGCGGCGTATGCACGTAAACAAATTCCCGTTCCTGGAAAAATTTATGAATCGCATAGGCGATCAGTGAGCGCACACGAAATACAGCCTGAAAGGTATTGGTTCTCGGTCTCAGGTGGGAGATCGTCCGCAGATATTCAAAGCTGTGACGTTTTTTCTGCAGTGGATATTCCCCGGTAGATGGTCCCTCTACTTCCACACTCTCCGCCTGTATCTCGAAAGGCTGTTTGGCATTTGGCGTCTCCACCAGCGTTCCTCTCACGATAATGGCAGCTCCCACATTCAGTTTGGATATGACATCAAAATTGTCCAGTTTGTCACTGTAGACAACCTGCAGTGGTTCAAAAAAAGTACCATCGTTGATCACAATAAATCCAAAGGTCTTGGAATCCCGGATACTCCGTATCCAGCCGCCTACCGTAACCTCCTTGCCAGTGTATTTTTCTTTGTCACGGAACAGGCTCCGTATACTTGTAAGTTCCATTTCAAATTCCTCCATCTAATATGTACGCAGCCGTTCCTGGCTTTTGCCAGGGACAGCTGTCAAAACTTCTCTTATGCATAGTTTACACGATTTATGACATTTGTGCAAGTCTCTTGTATTTCTCCGACGCTTCCTTCTCTGCTTTTTCAAAAAGTCTCTTTGCCCGCTCTGGGTTCGACCTCATCAAGCGGTTATAGCGCACTTCACCCATCAGGAACTCCTGGAATCCTCCCTTTGGCTCTTTAGAATCCAGAATAAATGGATTTTTGCCCTGCTCTGCCAGTTCCGGATTGAACCGGAACAGATGCCAATATCCCGTCTCTACCGCCTTTTTCTCCTCATCCATGGAATTTCCCATGCCGATGCGGATTCCGTGGTTGATACATGGAGCATAGGCAATGATCAGAGATGGTCCCGGATAGCGCTCTGCCTCCTCGAATGCCTTGACCGTCTGGGCCATATCCGCACCCATAGCCACCTGGGCTACATACACATAGCCATAGCTCATCGCCACTGCTGCCAGGTCTTTTTTCTTAATCTCCTTACCGCCTGCCGCGAACTGGGCGATGGCTCCCATCGGCGTGGATTTGGATGCCTGCCCTCCGGTGTTGGAATAAACCTCTGTATCAAATACGAGAATGTTGACGTCCTGTCCACTGGCGATCACATGATCCAATCCGCCGTAACCGATATCATATGCCCAGCCGTCACCACCGAAGATCCACTGGGACTTCTTTGACGCAAAATCCCGATACTCTAAGATCGTCTCCGCCGCCTCTCCGGAGATCTTCTCCTGCTCCAGAACTTCCAGCATTTCCCTGGTAGCCGTCTTGTTCGCTGATCCGTCTTCCAGTGTTTCCAGATATGCACTCATCTTTTCCTTTGCCTTATCACTGATGGAAACCGACTGGCCACTCAGCTCTTTGACAGCAGAGATCACTTTGTTTCGCAGGGTTCTCTGTGCCAGCTCCATACCGAAACCAAACTCTGCATTGTCTTCAAAGAGAGAATTTGCCCATGCCGGTCCTTCGCCATCGTGGTTCACCGTATAGGCAGAAGCCGGAGAAGATCCGCCCCAGATGGAAGAACAACCGGTGGCATTGGCGATATACATGCGGTCTCCAAACATCTGGGTCGCCAGTTTGGCATACTGGGTCTCCCCGCAGCCGGCACAGGCGCCAGAAAACTCCAGAAGCGGTTTTTTGAACTGGCTTCCCTTCACCGTATCCACTTTAAATTTTTCTAACACTTTCTCCGGCGTTTTAATATTGACACCGTAATTAAAGAGTTTCTGCTGATACATTCCCTCATCCACAGAGATCATTTTTAATACGTCATTGCGCTTATTTCCCGGACATACGTTGGCGCAGTTGCCGCATCCGGTACAATCCAGCGGGGAAATGGTCACAGCAAATTTCATACCTTCGATGCCGTTCATATCCGTAATCGTTCCCTCTGGCGCTTCCTTTTCCGTCTCTTCGTCCAGAGCCAGCGGTCGGATGCAGGCATGAGGACAGACATAGGAACAGAAGTTACACTGGATACATCCATCTGGATTCCACCGGGGCACATCGATTCCCACACCACGCTTTTCATAAGCCGCAGATCCAAGAGGCACCGTTCCGTCCACATATTTTTTAAATGCCGACACCGGCAGGTCATTGCCCTGCTGGGAATTGATCTTGCTCTGGATATCATTAACGTACTCCATCAAGTCGTCATTGACTCCGCTCATTTTATCCGTAATATCCTCTTCTTCTGCCTGTTTCCAGCTCTCCGGCACGGGTATCTCCACAAACTTTTCTGCCCCTGCTTCAATGGCACGATAATTCATCTCCACGATGTCGTCACCCTTTTTGGAATAGGTTTTCTTGGCCGCTGTCTTCATGTGCTCAATGGCCTCATCTTTCGGAATAATACCGGAGATAACGAAAAATGCTGCCTGCAGGATCGTATTGATGCGCCCGCCAAGGCCGATTTCCTTGCCCAGTTTAAATCCGTCGATGGTGTACAGGTGAATGTCATTTTCCGCGATATAGCGTTTTACCTGTCCCGGAAGGGCCTCTTCTAACTCTTCTGCACTCCAGGCACAATTCAGCAGGAAGGAGCCCTTCGGTTTGAGATCCTGGACCATATGGTATTTGCGGATATATGCCGGCATGTGGCAGGCCACAAAATCCGCCTTCTCGATCAGATACGAGGACTTGATGGGCTGATCTCCAAATCGCAGGTGGGAAATGGTTACGCCACCAGATTTCTTAGAGTCGTAGTCAAAATAAGCCTGTACATATTTATCGGTGTTATCTCCGATGATCTTGATGGAGTTTTTATTGGCACCCACCGTTCCGTCGGCACCCATGCCCCAGAACTTACAACTGGTTGTCCCTTCCGGCGCCGTGTGAGGGCTTTCGGTGCGCTCCAGAGAAAGATTTGTCACATCATCCACGATGCCGATGGTAAATTTTTTCTTCGCCTCATTGTGATATACCGCCAGCAGATCGGAAGGATAGGTGTCTTTGGAACCAAGGCCATATCGCCCGCCATAGACTGGTACATTCTGGAATCGGCTGTCTTTCAGCGCCGCTACCACATCCAGATACAGCGCCTCTCCCTGAGCGCCTGGCTCTTTGCTGCGGTCTAATACCGTGATCTGTTCCACCGTAGCCGGCAGCGCCTGGATCAAATGTTCGGCACTGAAAGGACGGAACAGGCGCACTTTAACCAGTCCCACCTTTTCTCCCTTCCCTCTCAGGTAGTCGATGGTCTCCTCTGTGGCATCACAGACCGAACCCATGGCAATGATTACTTTCTTCGCATCGAGATCGCCATAGTAATTGAAAAGTTTATAATCCGTCCCCGCCTTTTCATTGACCTTCTGCATATACTTCTCCACGATCTGAGGCAGTCTGTCATAGTAGGGATTGCATGCCTCCCGTACCTGGAAAAAGATATCCGGGTTCTGTGCAGTTCCACGCTGTACCGGATGATTCGGGTTCAGCGCCCTCTTCCGGTATTCACGGACCGCGTCCATCGGACACATTTCCTTCAGATCCTTGTAATCCCACACCTCGATCTTCTGGATTTCATGAGAGGTGCGGAACCCATCAAAGAAGTGAAGAAAAGGAACTCGTCCCTCAATGGCGGCCAGATGTGCCACGGCTCCCAAATCCATTACTTCCTGTACATTGCCAGCACACAGCATGGCGAATCCGGTCTGGCGGCAGGCATATACATCCGAATGATCGCCAAAGATAGAAAGGGCATGGCTCGCCAGCGCCCTGGCGGATACATGGATCACCGCCGGCAAAAGTTCTCCTGCCATCTTATACATATTAGGAACCATCAACAAAAGTCCCTGGGAAGCGGTATAGGTAGTAGACAGCGCTCCCGCCTGCAGTGACCCGTGAAGCGCTCCTGCGGCCCCCGCCTCCGACTGCATCTCACTCATCATCACAGGTTGTCCAAATATGTTTTTCAACCCCTCATTTGCCCACAGATCCACATAATCTGCCATGGGCGAAGACGGTGTGATCGGATAGATCGCGGCCGCCTCCGTAAAGGCATAGGAAACATGGGCCGCTGCCATATTTCCATCCATTGTCTTTTTGCTTCTCTTATTTTCAGACATAAAAAACCCTCCATTTCATACATACTATGATGTTGGGGTCAAAAGGCATTTTGCCCCCAACGGATGCTACGGATTGCTTCGTTGTTTCACAACTTCCGCAATCCTTCAAACATTCGAAATCCGCTGATTTACTACGTAAATCGCTCCTTTCTCATGTTTGGCGGGTCCCAAGATCAAATGCCTTATCATGCAAGCACGAACGGCATTTTGACCTTTTGACCCTGGCATCATACTATGGTAAGTATATGCAAAAAAGGAAGGTTTTATGACAAGCTATTTTTAATAGTCATTTCTATAACTTCCTCTTGCTTTTTTTAATATAAATGTTACTATATATTAAAAGATCAGATATTTTATTTTTTTATAAAATATCGAGTTATAAAAAATGTTATACAGGAGTGAGTAGAAAATGAATACGGAGATGAAACCCAAAAAGAGGAAATGGAAAAAAATAGGTCGCAAGGTAAGTTTTCTTGTAGCCGGCATGTTTGCCATAAGTATTGTTGCTTTAGTGGCATTATGCGTCTCTATGTTTTATAAACTTACCATGAACATGATGCAGGATCAGTGCGTCAACGGAACAAATGTGCTTGCCTATCAGTTGGATAACTACACAGGACCAGAAGATAAAACGCAGCTTTTAGATGATTTAAAAGAGCTGGTCGGATGCGAATTTACGATCTTCGATGGAGATGTGCGTACATATACAACGATACAGCAGGATGGCAAACGTGTTGTTGGTACAACACTGTCTGCCGATCTTGCCAAAACAGTTCTGGAAGAGGGACAGACTTATGTGGGGAAAGCAGAAATTCTTGGAGTAACCCACCTATGTTCTTATGTCCCAACAAAAGATGCCAGCGGAAAAATCAATGGTCTCATTTTTTCTGGTATCTCCCTCTCTGACGCATCCGCACAAATCAATAACACCATCAAGGTAGCATGTTTTGTTGGTATTGCCCTGATCGTAATGGTTATCTTCCTGTTATCTATCTTCATCCGCCTTGTCATTACCCGCCCGCTCACTAAGGTGACAAAACTGGCACAGAAAATGGAGCAAGGTGAACTTGGTCTTGGGGATAATCAAAACCTGAACGTTAATATCCGTTCCAATGATGAGATCGGTTATCTTGCCGAAATTTTCCAAAATACAATGGATCATTTAAGGGAGTATATCGGCGAAATTTCAACGATCCTTGCCGCTATTTCTGAAGGTGATTTAACTGTACAGCCAGCGCAGAACTATGTTGGAGACTTCTCCTCCATCAAAACTTCTTTAGAAAATATCCTGCAGAAACTGAATCAGACGATCTCACAGATCACAGAGAGCTCCCGTCATGTTGCTGCCGGATCGGATCAGGTATCGCATGGTGCCCAGATCCTGAGCCAGGGCGCAACCCAGCAGGCAAGTGCTATTGAAGAGCTGGATTCGACAATCCGCGAAATTTCCCAGCAGGTAGCACATACCGCTGAAAATGCCGGAGAAGCAAACCTCAAGGTATCAAATGTCGGCAAGCAGATTGATGAGAGCAACCGTCAAATGCAGGAAATGATCCTTGCTATGCAGGAAATCAATACACGATCCAGTGAGATTGAGAAAATCATTAAGACAATAGATGATATCGCATTCCAGACAAATATACTCGCATTAAATGCAGCTGTGGAAGCAGCACGCGCTGGTTCCAATGGAAAAGGATTTGCAGTCGTGGCAGAAGAAGTACGTACTCTCGCCGGGAAAAGTTCTGATGCGTCCAAATCAACTACCGAATTGATCGAGCACTCCATTCAGGCTGTGGGACAGGGAACAAGAATCGCAAACGATACCGCTGCCCAGCTGGAATCGTCTGTATCTGCAGTTACTGAAATTGTAGAGAATATCAATTGGATCGCAGACGCCTCCCATACACAGGCAGAATCCGTCTCACAAATCCAGGAGCAGATCAGTCAGATTTCCCAAGTGGTACAGACCACATCTGCAACTGCAC
Organism: uncultured Eubacterium sp.; assembly: GCA_948848225.1. Lineage (GTDB taxonomy): Bacteria > Bacillota > Clostridia > Lachnospirales > Lachnospiraceae > Eubacterium_F. The sequence continues at coordinate 58,070 of CAQOJF010000004.1, read as the reverse complement.
AGGAGAGTGCTGCTACCAGCGAGCAGCTCAATGACCAGGCAGGACTTCTTACAAAACTGATCAATATGTTCCATTTAAATAATCGCATCTGATTCCACTTGGGGGGATTTGCGGGAACATAAATAAGCATAGGCGGCAGAGATTTTATCTCTGCCGCCTATAAAATTTACTGAAGGTACAACGAATATGAAATAACACTAGACTGCTGCCTGAAAACCTTAGATCCTCGCATCAAACAGCCCGCAGAAACTGTCCACAGGATCCTTTCCGGTAAAAGCTTCTTCCCCTGATATCAGTTTTTCGACCAGGATCTCCAGCGTATTTTCTTTGTTGTCATAGGTATTGATATACGTCCTTGCCTGGGGAATATCCGCCAGCATCGTGGGCTGTCCGCATCCCACAACCACCACCGGAAGCTCAAATACATACCAGGGGATCTCTCCGCCGCCCTTGGACATGCCGAAATTTGGTCTGCCATTAGACACATCGCACAGGGTAATGACAAGATCCATATCTTTCGTAAAATCCGAGATGGCATTTTTCCCAGCGAAATAAATATTGACATCCGGTTTTTCACCCGCGGCGATCTGCTTTCTCATCTCTTCCAGGGGACTCTCGTAAATAAATGTCTCAAATCCTTTTTCCTGTAATTTTTGCTGTAACACCTCAGCCGGATTCTTTTTGCTGCCCATCCCCATCAATTTCATCAGCTCACCCATAGCGCCGCCGCTGCCCTTTACATGGACGATCATAATTCTTGGATAGCGTTCCTTCGTAATCGGCAGGACATCCTTGTCTTTATATTTTACGAGGGTGATCGCCTTCTGGCTGATCTGCTTCTGAATCTCCTTCGTCCGCTCCCTGCCCAGCATCTCCTGCAGCACAGAGGGCTGGGGCACCAGTTCTTCCTTCTTTTTACGGTGGAGCCCCAGATGCGCCTTCAATCCCAGGATTCTGCTCAACGCCTCTGTCATCCGTTCTTCCGAAATCACTCCCTCTCTGAAGGCCCGCAGCATTGTGTCAAAATCCTCTTCTGGATCATTGAAAAAGAGAAACATATCACACCCGGCGTTGATGGCAGCCGGCAGCATCTCGGTCCGCTTCATCCGGTTTGTCATAGCAACCATGTGGGAAGCATCCGTCACCACCATGCCGTTAAAACCAAGCCGTTCCCTAAGAAGTCCTGTCATGATCTCCGGGCTCAAAGTCGCCGGCATCATTTCTTCCTCCGTAAGGCTGGGATTCAGCTCCCTGGCCACCTTTGGCATAAGTATGTGGCCGCCCATAATAGCATCCAGTCCATTGTCGATCAAGGTACGGTACACCATCCCGTAAGTCTTCTCCCATTCTTCCAGGTCCAGTGCGTTGACATTATTAGATACATGAGCATCCCGAAAATCCAATCCGTTTCCTGGAAAATGCTTTGCCGCACAGGCAAAGGAAGGATTTTCATGGGCCCCTTTTAGATAGGCGGTACTCATCTTCGCCACCCGCTCCGGATCGTTTCCAAAGGCTCGGTTGATGATCTCTGTATTCTCCCAGTTATAGGCGATATCACAAACTGGGGAAAACGCCATATTGCAGCCGATGGCGGAAGCCTCTTCGTTGGAAAGTTTTCCCAGGTCGTGGGCATACTGTTCTTCCCCTGTGGCGCCAATCTTTACGCCAAATCCGATATACGTTCCGTCAGCACAGGCACCGTCTCCTCCCTGCTCCGTATTGCATGCGATGAATATCGGAATTTTTGCATATTTCTGCAGGGTCCGGTTCTGTTCCTGAATGGCAGCGCCCGGCGCTGGGTTATACCGGCAGCCCCCCAGATGATATTTTTCCATCAGCTCCCTGAGATAGTCCTCTTCATGGGAAGAGGTCAGCTGAAAAAACAGCTGGCCCACCTTTTCCTCATCGCTCATGCCCTCGATGGTCTCCTTCACCCACTGGCAGTCCTCCTCCGATAAATGATAGGGCTTCGCTTTCAAATCTACCATTATAGTCTCTCCTCTCTATTCTAAATTTTTCCTGAATTCTTTTAGCACCTGATCTTGATAATTCCCGCCATAATTCTCCTGATACAGCCGGTTCAGAGCAGTCTTCCGACATTCTTCCCAGGAGTGTTCCTCATTTCTTACAAGAATCGGATAAAAAAATATCCCGTTCTTCTCCGCTGCTTCATAATCTCCCAGGGCATCCCCAATCATCAGCGCATGGCTGCTCTCATATCCTTTTTTTAATAATTCTTTGATACAATGGGTCTTGCTCCCCATATCCTGTGCCAAAAGCACATCCACGTATTCCATCACGCCATACCGGTTCCATTCTTCATCGAGCGCCTGGGGATTGGCGGAGGACACCACCGCCACATCCGCCATATCCCTGGCACGACAAAGGGCTTCCTTTACCCCCTCAAAGGGCCTTCCCAGCTCTGACGGCAGATCATGGATCCGCTTATTTACCTTTTCTGACCAGGACAACGCTTTTTTCAAGCAAATACTATTCCTCTCCTGAATAGCCCCGGATAGTGCGGTATTAGACAATTCTCTGGTCTGTTCCACCCATCGTTCCAAATCTCCGATTCCTTCAATTTTCTCATATTTGGCGTCAATTTCCCGCAGCGCCTTTGCCAATCCCTTAAAACGGTTGATCCCCCTGGTCATCCGATATAGATTGATCTCGTTCCAGCGTTCCAGAATCGGCGCCTTCCATCTGTCCAGCCCCCATTCTTCCACCATACAGGGACCAAAACACCGGATATGCTTTACATCCATGGAATTCATGGCGCAGCCATCGGAATCCACACAGACCAGAAATTCTTTTTTTCTACGAAACTGCTCCCATGTCTTATCCATTGTTTTCTCTCTTTTCTGCCAGGATCTGTGCATTGGACTGTACCTGGCGTCTGCCCAGCGGATATAAAAACCACAAAACCAGAGCCAGCAGAATATACCCCACAGCGGGTACCAGACAGGACACATTGTAGATACCCTTTGTCACAGAGGGTTCAAACTGTGTCTGGGCAGTATAGCCGATCATTGAAAGCAGAAGTCCGGAAATACCGGAAGAAGCCGCCTGTCCCAGTTTTCTGGCAAAGGAATATACCGCATAGATCGTTCCATCCGATCGCTCGCCACTCTGTACCTCAGTATCGTCGATTACATCGGTGATCATCGCCCAGCAGATCAGGCTGAATACCGCGAGACCGATGAAGGACAGCGCATAAAGTCCCACAAACACCCAGGCGTTCGTGGTCTGAATGAAAAAGGCAAAGAAAAATACCACTGCCCCCAGAATAGAGGAAAAGATCGCCAGCTCCTTTCTTCCGAATTTCTCTGAAAGCCTTACAGTAAATGCTGCACAGATCAGCGTAACCACGACTCCTACCAGCCCTGCTGCCGACTGTGCCACTGTGTTTCTAAAATAGTTTGGATATACATAGGTTGTCATGGTCTGAGAGGTCAGCTGCACCAACAGCATAAATACCGTGGCAACTACGATTCCGATCAAAGCCTTGTTGTGTACAAGCCCGGAAATCAGTTTCCCAAAATTAAATTTTTCGCTCTTCTGCTCCACTTTAACCCGCTCCGTGATCAGCCAGTGACAGAGAAAATAACAGATCACAGCCCCGATGGAACATACCAGGGCAACGATCATAACCCTCTGCCCAGAGAGAATCTTATTACCAGCGGCATCCTCATAATATACCAGCACCGGAATCAACACGCCAATGATCGTACCTGCCAGACTGGCCCCGATGGTTCTCCAGTTCGAGAGCTGCGCCCGGTCTTTCGGCTCTGCTGACACCGCTGATGCCATGGAACCATAGGGAATGTTGATGCTGGTATAAAAGACACTGCCCCAGAGCAGATAGGTAAAAAACATCCAGAAGACCTTAAAAGTCATGGGCATGTTCTGAAACCAGGAAGCATACATAAGAAAAGATGAAACCGCCACCGGACCGCACATCCGCAGAATCCATGGTTTGAATTTTCCGTAGACCCTAGGTTTGCTCCGGTCTACGATCTGCCCCATCGCCACATCAGTGAAAGCGTCTACAAAACGCGCCACCATCATCATGATACCCACCAGACCCACAGACACTCCCATGACATCCGAATAAAATTTCATCAGTAACGTACTTGACAGGATAAATGTAAAGTCATTACCGAAATCCCCGAACATATATCCCAGTTTATCGCGAAAACCAAATGGTTTTGCAGAGCTATTCTCTTTCATTTTTTCCTCCAATCGCACCATTTACTGTTTCAAAGCGCATATTATTGTCAATACCAGTATGTCCAATTGAAACAATTTTATGTAATATCATACGAGTAGAAGAAAATTCATGATTTTTAAATTATAATGCAATGATGGGAAACACACTATGTGAGTTTCTCACCTTCGCGGGCAGTGTGCCATGGCTTGTGCCTTCCGCAAAAAAAATCAGTGGAGCATCCTGGCGATAAACCGGATACTGCACTGTTTTTTTATCTGTTATAAATCATAATTTCTCGCTAGTGTACTGCTTTCCGTATGGTCTCCACCGGCTCCCCAGTCAATTCACTAATCTCTTCTGGCGACAGGCCTCTCTCCAGCATGCCGGCCAGCAGCCTGTTACGTTCCAAGACAACTCCTTCCTCCCTGCCTTCATTCCAGCCCTCTTCTCTGCCTTCTTCCCTCACCGTCGCCATATGCAGTTCTTCATCATATTCAAATATACTCATCTGGATCACCTCCGCCCGGTTGGCTCTTAAGAATTCCTCCAGAATTCCTTCCTCAATACATTCTGACACTGCCCTCTCCACCGCTTCCTGAAAATCCATCTCCCGGCTATAGCTCCGGACACGCTCCACGTACTTCATGTAATCATGCAGGGAACGGCATTTTCCTAATAGCTCTTCATTATTTCCTGAATTGATGTTCAACTGGAGTACTGTCAGTTCAAGGCCGGCTTCTTCTGTCTGCCGGTAAAAGGATTCCGACAGGCGCAAGATCCTCTTCTCCGGCTGTTCCTCTGACCCGTTGTAAAATACAACAAAACGGGGTGACGGAATCTGGATCCTTTTTCCAGAATACAGGTCTCTTTTTTCTTTCTGAATCATTTTTTCATACAGTTTTGCTATGTAGAACAGATCGCGCAGCGGCATGTTCGGATTTACCGTGGACTGGTGTTCGTACAGGTTCAGCCGCAGGTCCACCACACAGGATACGTCGTTTTTCATTGACATATAGACGGCATTTTCCAGTCCCGCTGCTTCCAGCTCTTCCGGGTCTGTATACTGCGTGTCGTTTACTGCGTTGTATAGTTCCAGAAGTTCTGACTTGTCCCGGTACAGCATCCGGAATACAGTGTCTTTGTAGTTTCTTTGTGCTAGCGTTCCCGGAATCGGATCTGCCAGTATTTCTTCTCTTTTTTTCATTTACCCTCCGTCCCGCAGAGGGCTGCTTCCTCTCATTTTCAAACAACCTCCCTGCTTTTTTCTGATTTTCTGGAATCAAGCATTGACGTTCTTTGAGAATGAAAGAATTTTCAGATAATGAAAGAATGGTAATGCTTTTTAATACCATAACATACAAGTATGATTTTGTCAACCGGATTGTTTAGTTTTTTGTCTAATGAAAAAACTGTCAACAGAAAAACCATCCCCTCTGCCACAGCATGGTCTTCATGACTATGCATAGAAGGGATGGTTTCTGTTCTGCAATATTTATTTTTCCGGTGAAACTTGGAAAGCTCCTAATCTTTAAACTTACTTCTTAATCTTGATCTTTTTCACACCGCTCCATGCCCCGTAGACTTTCTTTGTCCCTTCCAGACGATAAGCCCGAACACGGAAGTAATAAGTCTTTTTCTTTTTCAGATTCTTGATTACTGCTTTATTTTTTTTGATCAGATTCTGTTTTTTGTTCTTCCACTTCTTCGAGGTGCTATAACAGATCTGATAGCCTTTTACTCCAATGGTCTTTTTCCAGGAAGCCGTCACGATGCCCTTCTTCTGTTTGAGTTTTAAAGCCAATACTTTTCCGACCGCGGCTTTTCCCGAACCAGATGTAATGCCTGGATCCGGAGTCGCAGAGGGATCTGGCTGCTGTGTAGATGGGACCACAGAAGGATCGCCCGGCTGGGACGATGTTTCTGGTACAATGGTCTCCTGCGGTTTCTGCGTGTTTCCTGGTTCTATCGGTGAAGGAATGACTGACGGTGCTGGAGCCTCAATCTCTTCCACTTTGCCATCCGAGTTCACAATACCAGCATATTGACAGCCTGAAGCAGATGATAGATTCAAATGCAAAGCCGGACGGACGACAATAAGAAAGTCGTCAACACTGCGGCCAAACATATCGTCAAGACCAGAAAAATCCACGCTGGAAGCTAAATTACTATTGTAGCCCGGCGACCGGAGCCACCAATAGCCGTTCCCCTCATACTCCTCAGATTGGCTCGTCCATGCTCCCCGCCATTTCACAAAAATGGTATTCAAGGCTGTTCTGTTTTCCGCATAGTAGTCTCTAGAAGAGTCAAACCCATACTCCAGATTTGTCACCTCGTCGATAGACAGTAAATACACCTTGTCTGACGTATCATTTCCACCTTCTGTCCCATACTCCGGATTGTCGTTATTCACAACATTTGTCGGCTTGATTGCTGACTGCTCATCTAGCGAAAATGCATTATTAAGGAAGTTATTATTACTATAGTCCTTCCCATCCTTGTTCATCTCCGCCCTATAACCATTCAGCCAGCTGCGCATCGTACAGGTCTCCCAGGTGACGTCTGTATCTGTATCATTGTACCTCTGCACATCCAGGTTCTTATCCGCCAACAGAAATACGTCGTCGCCCTCCACTGACAACACACGCCACTTAATGGGAGTTTTCTCGTCGTTCTTGTCGGCTTTGCCATCCCCGTTGGTGTCCTCCTGCCAGTAGTTCCCAAACCAGATACAGTCCCATTCAGACACGTCATCAGAGGGAACGGTACCAGCATATGACCAATTTGGAATAGATGATAAATTTAAATGCAAAGCCGGACGGACACCGTCATAACTGTCGTAGACATAATCGCCAGACGAAGCGATGCCTCCATCGCCATACACAACGGAAGCGTTATTACTATAGTCACCCGGCGACCGGAGCCACCAGCGTCCTTCAGTGCTTCCAAACCAGGACATACCACTATTCCCGATCTCTCCTCCGACCGCTGTATAGGCTGTATTTACTGCCTGCCTTATGTTTGTATAGTCTTCAGAAGAGTCAAACCCATACTCCAGATTTGTCACCTCGTCGATAGACAGTAAATACACCTTGTCTGACGTATCATTTCCACCTTCTGTCCCATACTCCGGATTGTCGTTATTCACAACATTTGTCGGCTTGATTGCTGACTGCTCATCTAGCGAAAATGCATTATTAAGGAAGTTATTATTACTATAGTCCTTCCCATCCTTGTTCATCTCCGCCCTATAACCATTCAGCCAGCTGCGCATCGTACAGGTCTCCCAGGTGACGTCTGTATCTGTATCATTGTACCTCTGCACATCCAGGTTCTTATCCGCCAACAGAAATACGTCGTCGCCCTCCACTGACAACACACGCCACTTAATGGGAGTTTTCTCGTCGTTCTTGTCGGCTTTTCCATCTCCGTTGATGTCCTCCTGCCAGTAGTTCCCGAACCAGATACAGTCCCAAGTGGTGATACCGTTTTCCGTGGTTGGATTTTTCAGTTCTTTCCTAACTGATCCCGGCGCCACTTCCTGGGTAGTCTTTAGAATCCGGGGATTCCGAAGTGTGGGTTGCTCCGTTGCCCAGCTTTTCATCCCTGTTCCCATGGGAAGGAGACCTGCCATCAGGGCTCCTATCAGAAGCAGGGCTGCCTGCTTCCGAAAAAAAAAATTTTTTTGTTTGCTTTTGTTCACAATATCACTCTCCTTATTTTTTAACTGTATAAGCATATTTTAGCCTATATAAGTTATTCTAATATAGCATAAATACCCATACAATTCAAGTATAATTTAATTGTATAGGCGGTGATATAAATGAATTATTATGAAATTGGCCAACGAATTCGCAAGTACAGAAAGGCAGCAAGCCTTTCTCAAGAACAACTGGCAGAAAAGGCTGGAATTTCTGTAACCCATATGAGCCACATTGAAACAGGAAATACAAAACTAAGTCTGCCTGTACTAGTGAATATTGCAAATACTCTTTCGGTACAGACGGACGCAATTATTTATGAAACTCCACAGATAAACAAAACCTCTGTCAAACAGGAATTGTCAGAACTGATTGATTCCTGCTCTGCCCGCAAACTAAATGTCATCATAGATGTACTAAAATCCACTAAAACATCTTTAGATAAGTATTATGATTAAATGGAAAGAACTGAATTAGACAGAAAATAAGCACCCTCTGCCCTTCAAAGCTTAGGATGCTTATTCTTGATAGTTTCTCTGCATCTCAAATACCACAATGAATATCTACATAAAAATCTGACTCTATCGACGCTGGCTTTTCTCGATGGCTTCCCACAACCCGTTCAGATAAGCGGCTCCAAGCGCCCGGTCGTACAGCCCATACCCCGGCATCGCCACCTCATCCCAGATCATCCTTCCGTGATCCGGACGGATCGGTCCCTGAAAATCAATATCATACAACGCTTTCATGATCTCATACATATCAAAGGTACCATCGGAAGAAAGATGTGCTGCCTCTTCAAAATTTGTCGGGGTGATAAATTTGAGGTTGCGCACATGGGCAAAATGAACCCTTCCTTTGAGGGAACGGATCATATCCGGCAGGTCATTATCCAGATTGGTTCCGTAGGAACCGGAACAAAAGGTAACACCGTTATGGGGATTGTCCACCATCTTGATCATTCTGAGAATGTTTTCTTTATTAATAATGATACGGGGCAGTCCAAAGACACTCCACGCTGGATCATCTGGGTGGATCGCCATATTGATGTCATACTGATCGCAGACCGGCATGATCCTCTCTAAAAAATACTTGAGATTTTCAAACAATGTATCATCATCAATATTTTGGTACATCTCAAACAATTCTTTTACCTTTGCCATCCGTTCCGGCTCCCATCCCGGCATCACCGTACCATTCATGTCCCCGGCGATGGACTCAAACATTTTCTCCGGATCCAGGGCGTCCACTGCCTCCTGGGTATAAGCAAGTACGGTGGAGCCATCCGGTCTCACCCTGGCAAGTTCCGTTCTCGTCCAGTCAAACACTGGCATAAAGTTATAGCAGACCAGGTGAAGATCTTCTTTTCCAAGATTCTCTAACGTCTCAATATAGTTATCAATATACTTGTCCCTGTCAGGCGCCCCTGTCTTGATGGCATCGTGAATATTCACACTCTCGATGCCGGCGATATGAAGTCCCGCGGCTTCCACCTCTTCTTTCAATGCCCGGATCCGTTCTCTGCTCCAAACCTCTCCGGGAGCGGTATCATATAATGTTGTGATCACCCCTGTGACGCCGGGGATCTGTCGTATCTGTTTTAATGTAACTGTATCGAAATCGGATCCATACCATCTCAATGTCATTTCCATATCTTCCATCTACCTCCATCTCATTCTACACTGGCCAGACATGCCAGTCTCCATTTCATTAACCCTGTCGAATCAGCTGTTCTTCCTCGGAATCTGATTGAGCTGCTCGTTCAGAGACAACAGCTGCTCTTTTGTCATCGAATCGCCCACGGACCCCAATGTATTCAGCATCCGGATCACCGTAAATCCACCCATCATGCGAATCAGTTTTTCCATATTTTCCGGCTCCGCAAAGGATGCCTCACGGAACATCCCGACATCCTCCAATATTCTATGGAACAATTTCATCCCCTCTTCAGAATGGATCACATCCTCGATCTTGTCATTGAGGCAGTAATACCCTTCCCGCTCCGTGATATCAAACCAGTTCAGCACAGCGCCCTTCTCCACCAGCCGGTAAGCGGGATTCATCTCATCCACCTTCCGGATCCAGCTCTCATCCTGACACTGCCCTGCGACTGCCTTTAACATGGATTCACCTTTGTTGGGCACGTCAAAATAGAAAAAATGTTCCGAACTCTTCTGCTTGCCAAGACTCTCTCCATTTACCAGCAGTTCCACCTCCGGCTGATTGGAATACACCGTAATTCTTGTGACATCTTCCACCCTGTCCACATAACGTTTTCCGCAGATATGCACGAAGGGATCCTGGGACAGCCATGCTTTATAAGCGTAAAAAGCATCTTTTTTGTACTTTCGGTCAAAAGTCACCAGTCCTTTATGATTCTGGCCGTTTTCTCCACCTTCATTTCTCGCATCCGCACCAAAATCAAACATATTCCAGACATGCGTCGCCCACAGATAGGGTCTGGTAAACAGCTGTTTGATCAGCTCCTCATGATAATACGCCTGATATTCCTCGGTGTAATCCCCTTGTTCTGGATTGGAATTGTGCCAGTTCAGTCCCTCACAGCCATATTCGCTGCAACCGATGGGAATCTCCGGAAATTCTCTGTGAAACTCGTCAAACCACGGTCCGTTCATAGACGTATTCCCGCCATACCATCCAAAATAATGGTTATAGGATACCACATCGGATATCTGGATATAGGGATCATGGATATCACACATCGACACCGCCGCGATGGTCGTCTTTCTCGTGGGATCCAGCTCGTGGGCGAGATCATTCAGCAGACGGTGATTTTCCAGCAGATCCTCTGTGGATTTTCCCGACATCGTGATCTCATTGGACAATCCCCATACGACGATACTCGGATGATTATAATTCTGTATGATCAGTTCCTTCATCTGGGAAATGGTATTCTCCCTTCCCCTTTCCATATGGTGGGAAATGTATGGAATCTCTGCCCAGACCACCATTCCCTTTTCATCACAAAGATCATAAAAATAAGAATCATGCTGATAATGCGCCAGGCGGATCGTATTGGCTCCCACTTCACAGATCAGTTCCATATCCTCTCTATGATGTTCTGGAAGAAGGGCATTTCCAATACCCCAGCGGTCCTGATGTCTCGACACGCCCCGCAGTGGATAACTCTCTCCATTCAGAATAAAGCCCCTCTCGGCATCGATTTCAAAACTACGGCACCCAAACCGGGTACTTACCTGATCCAGTACCTCTTCACCCTCCATCAGAGCCACCTCTGCGGTATACAGATAGGGATCTCTTCTTCCCTGCCACAGATGCACCTTCGGTATATCCAGTTCAGCTACATTCTCACTGACATCTTTTTCACACTGGGCAATCACTTCTCCCTCTGCATTCCGGATTCTAAAACAAAGCTTCTGCCCGGCTTTTGCATTGGTCACATAAACCTCCGTCTTCACTCTGGCATCCTGTCCGCAGATCTCCGGCGTCACCTGAATCCCCGGAGCTCCATAATATTCCAGATCAAAGTGGGAATGGCTGACAGCGATGATGTTCACTCCCCGGTAAAGCCCTCCATAGAAAGTAAAATCGGCATTCTGCGGATAGACAGAATCACTCTCACCATTATCCACCGCCACCACGATCAGATTCTTATCCTGAATCGCATCTGTCATATTCACTCTCCAGGTAGAATATCCTCCGTCGTGATGCGCCAGCTTCTTTCCATTTACATACACATCTGCTGATGAATTAGCTCCCTTAATTTCAAGAAAATATTGGTCCGCTTCTGGCAGATCGCTCTTTTTTACCTGCTTGGCATAATAACAGATGCCCCGGTAATAATCCGCTCCCCCATCCTGGCCGTCAATGGCATTCCAGGTATGGGGAAGATTTACCACATACCAGTTTTTCGGCTTCTTTTCTGGAACTGCCTGGGCTTCTTTGGAAAATGCCCATTTTGTATTTAACTCATAAATTTGTCTCATATCCCATTCCTCCGTCTGCTTGTCCGTTGTAGATACTTTAGCACAAAAATATGCCAGCGTATCCCACGTTTTCTTAATGGTTATGGTATACAAATTTTATGAAAATTATTATTCTTTTTAAAATTTGGTTTTTATTCGGATCGGCTCCGGTCCTAGCTCAACAACGCCGCATGTTTAAAGCACCATACACAGCGTACCTGCCCCGATCAAAACACACCCCAGCAAGGATTTTACTGTAAACTCCTCATGCAGAAAGACAACCGCCAGCAATAGTGTGATCACTACACTCAGTTTATCCACCGCCGCCACTTTGGAAGTCTCTCCCACCTGCAGCGCCTTATAGTAACACAGCCACGATGCTCCCGTCGCCAGACCAGATAAGATAAGAAACAGCCAGCTCTTTCTAGTGATATCTGGAAGTCCTTTTTGGGCATGGGTCAAAAATACCATCCCCCATGCCATAGCCAGCACAACGATCGTGCGAAGCGCTGTGGCAAGATTGGAATGGACACCATGTATACCGATCTTCGCAAGGATCGAAGTCAGCGCTGCAAAGACCGCTGACAGCACAGCAAAGACAAACCACATATTTTTTCCCTCCTAAAACGGGTGTATTTACAGAAAAAGTTCTTTTCAGATAATAATATCTGAAAAGAACTTTTTCTATATGACAGGCAAAGTACCTCATTATATCAGCGTCATCGAACTAGCTTGATGTCACCAATGAATTATTTATAAAGCTCAACCAGCTTCTGCAAATGTTCATAACGTGCCTTTGCAGCCTCCTCGGATTCCTTAAAGAGTCTCTCTGCTCTTTCTGGGAATGGCTTAACAAGACGTGTATAACGTGCCTCGTTGTTGAGGAAATCCTGATAAGATCCGTCACCCTCTTTGGATGTCAGGGTAAATGGATTCTTTCCTTCTGCCTTAAGTTCCGGATTGAAGCTAAAGAGATTCCAGTAACCAGACTTAACGGCTTTCTTCATCTCATCCTGGCAGTGGTTCATACCACCCTTAGCGATACCATGGAGCTCACATGGAGCATATCCGATGATCAAAGATGGACCGTTATAAGCCTCTGCCTCTGCAATCGCTTTGACAGCCTGGGCAGGATTTGCGCCGAGCGCGATCTGAGCAACGTATACATAACCATAACTCATAGCAATCTCTGCAAGGCTCTTCTTGCCGATCTCTTTACCAGCAGCAGCAAACTGACAAACTTCACCAATATTGGAAGCCTTAGAAGCCTGACCGCCGGTATTGGAGTACATCTCTGTATCAAATACCATAACATTTACATTCTCGCCGGAAGCAAGTACATGGTCTAATCCACCGAAACCGATATCATAAGCCCATCCGTCACCACCTAAGATCCATACGGACTTCTTAGCGAGATACTGTTTCTTGTCAAGGATTTCTTTGGAAAGATCACATCCTGCAGCCGCAGCTTTCTCGATCTCAGCGATCATAGCTTTTGCCGCCGGTGCATTTGCCTTTGTATCATCCTTTGTCTCAAGGAACTTATCTACAGCAGCCTTCAGTTCAGCAGAAGCCTTGTCGGAAGCTGCCAATTCTTTTACCTTATCAATCGCCTGGTCACGGAGAACCTTCTGACCAAGATACATACCAAGACCGTGCTCTGCATTGTCCTCAAACAGAGAGTTAGACCACGCCGGACCCTGTTTGGAGTCTTTGTTTACGGTGTATGGTGATGTAGCTGCAGGACCACCCCAGATAGAGGAACATCCTGTGGCGTTGGAAATGTACATCTGCTCACCGAAGAGCTGGGTGATCAGTCTTGCATAAGATGTCTCGGCACAGCCGGCACAGCTTCCGGAGAACTCAAGAAGCGGCTGATTGTACTGGGAACCGATCGGTGTAGCATCGGTAAATACCGGTTTGATGTCTTTCTTTCCAACATTCTCTACCAGATAATCAAATACTGGCTGCTCCTCTGCCTGTGATTCCTGTGGAACCATCTTGAGAGCGCCTTTCTCCGCAGCAGGACATACCGTCACACACTCACCACATCCCATACAATCCAGAGGAGATACGCTCATGGTGTACTTCATTCCCTCAGCTGTCGCATGCTTGGAATCAGCAAGCTTGATCTGGGATGGAGCGGCTGCTACTTCCTCTGCATTCAGAATGAAAGGACGAAGTGTAGCGTGGGAACATACGAAAGCACAGCTGTTACACTGAGCACATACAGAAGGATCCCACTGTGGAACCATGACAGCAGTACCACGTTTCTCATAAGCGGAAGCACCAATCTCAAACTGTCCGTCGGCGATATCTTTGAATGCAGATACTGGAAGGCTGTCACCATCCATAAGAGAGATCGGCTCAAGAAGATCTTTCACCATCTTCACTACCTCTGGACGTCCTGTCAGCTCTTTGGCTGGAGCGTCTGCTTCTGGATTTGCCCAGGAAGCTGGAACTTCTACTTTATGTACAGCATCCACACCGGCATCGATGGCTTTGTAGTTCATCTCTACCACTGCGTCACCCTTCTTGGAGTAGGATTTCTTAGCAGCTGCCTTCATGTATTCAACAGCCTCATCGATCGGCATAATGTCAGCCAGCTTGAAGAATGCGGACTGAAGAATCGTATTGGTACGTTTGCCCATACCGATCTCGATCGCCTTATCAATCGCGTTGATGGTATAAAGCTGTATGTTGTTTTCTGCGATATATTTCTTTGATTCTGCAGGCATATGCTTATTCAGCTCTTCGTCAGACCACTGGCAGTTGATCATAAAGATTCCGCCCGGTTTTACGTCCTGCACCATCTTGTAGCCTTTTACAACATAAGATGGGTTGTGGCAGGCAACGAAGTCCGCCTGATTGATATAGTATGGGCTCTTGATCGGGTTGTCACCGAAACGAAGATGGGAGATCGTAATACCTCCGGTCTTCTTGGAGTCATACTGGAAGTAGGCCTGAATATATTTATCTGTGTGGTCACCGATGATCTTTGTGGAGTTCTTATTCGCACCAACGGTACCGTCTCCGCCAAGACCCCAGAACTTACACTCTTTGGTACCAGGAGCAGATGTGATCGGAGCCGGCTTCACCTCTGGCAGACTCAGGTTTGTCACATCATCCACGATACCGATGGTAAAGCGGGCTTTTGGAGCATCCTTTTCCAGCTCTTTGTAAATGGCGAAAATGGATGAAGGCGGTGTATCCTTGGAACCAAGGCCATAACGTCCACCCGTCAGCACGACATCATTCATGCCTGCCTCGCGAAGTGTCGTCGCCACATCAATGAAAAGAGGCTCGCCAAGAGAACCAGGCTCTTTGGTACGGTCAAGTACAGCAATCTTCTTTGCTGTCTTCGGAATTGCTTTGAGAATGTGCTCAGAAGACCATGGACGATACAGACGTACTTTAATCAGTCCGACTTTCTCACCCTTTGCTGTCAGGTAATCAATCACCTCTTCTGCCACGTCGCAGATGGATCCCATTGCGATAATCACGCGGTCAGCGTCCGGTGCACCATAATAATTGAAAAGATCATAGTCTGTGCCAAGTTTTTCATTAACTTTACCCATATATTTTTCAACAACAGCCGGTAACGCATCATAAACGGTGTTACATGCCTCACGGTGCTGGAAGAATACGTCACCATTTTCATGGGAACCACGCATTGCCGGGTGCTCTGGATTCAGGGCATGGGCACGGAATTCTTCAACGGCATCCATCGGACACATTTCTTTCAGATCTTCATAATCCCATTTTTCGATCTTCTGGATCTCATGAGATGTACGGAATCCATCAAAGAAGTTAATGAAAGGAACTTTTCCCTCCAGGGCAGCAAGATGTGCCACCGGGCTAAGATCCATAACTTCCTGCGGATTTGTCTCAGCAAGCATGGCAAAACCTGTCTGACGACATGCGTATACGTCACTGTGGTCACCGAAAATATTCAGGGACTGTGTCGATACGGTACGTGCGGATACATCAAATACACAAGGGAGCTGCTCAGCAGCAATCTTATACATATTAGGAATCATAAGAAGAAGTCCCTGTGAAGCGGTAAAGGTCGTTGTGAGGGCACCGGCTGCCAGGGAACCGTGTACGGTACCTGCTGCACCTGCCTCAGACTGCATCTCTACTACTTTAACTGTGTTTCCAAAAATGTTCTTCTGTCCTGCTGCAGACCACATATCAACAGTGTCTGCCATCGGGCTGGAAGGGGTGATCGGATAAATACCAGCAACTTCTGTGTACGCATAAGCGACATGAGCGGCAGCTGTATTTCCATCCATGGATTGTTTTGCTCTAGCCATTTTTATAGAATCCTCCTTATTTAATTTAATAAATCATTAAAATTTATTATCACTAGCTATCATTTTAGCACTATCCCTTTAAAAAGTAAAGGCAAAATCCGGTTGTTCTTGTCGAATTATAAGAACATTTCTGATTTTACTTGACAAAGAGAAATCTATGTTGTATTATTGTGTTAATCAATTAATACAATAATACATCGAAACAGCATATGACCTACCCTTAAAAAAGGATAACAGCGTCTATGACGATCTATTAAGGAGGTGAATCCATGCTATGGGAACTGACCAATGACAGACCACTTTATATTCAGCTGATCGAGCATATCAAACTTTTGATCCTTTCCGGTGAATATGAAGCAGGCCAGCCATTCCCTTCTGTCCGGGAACTGGCACTTAATGCAAATGTAAATCCAAATACAATGCAGCGGGCTCTCGCTGAACTGGAAAAGGAAGGGCTGCTCATCAATGAGCGGACAAATGGAAGAAAGATCACAGGTGATACTTCCATGATACAGGCAATGAGAGAGGATCTGGCAAATGCCAAACTATACCAGTTTAAGACTGAATTGGGAAGGCTTGGCTTTAACTGCGAAGAACAACTGGCTTTCATCACCTCGCGGTGGGACTGCTGTTCCGCAGAATGAATGTATTCCGTACTTTGTAACGGGAAAGAATGGAGGACTATTATGATATTATTAGAGACCAAAGGGCTGTCTAAAAAATTCGGCGGCTACACAGCGCTCCAGAACGTGGATCTCACACTGGAATGCGGAAAGATCGTAGGTCTGTTAGGACCAAACGGCAGCGGCAAAACCACACTGCTGAAACTTCTCAATGGACTTCTGGCTCCCACCAGTGGAACCATCACCATCGGAGGTTATGGACCCGGCGTTATTTCCAAACAGCATGTGTCCTATCTGCCAGACGCCAACTATTTTCCGCGCTGGATGAAAGTATCTGGTTTATTTGAATATTTTTCGGACTTTTTTGCAGATTTCAAGCAGAAGAAAGCTGAAGATATGCTACAAAAACTAGATATTCCCACTAACATGAAACTTGCTCATATGTCAAAAGGTACGCTGGAAAAAGTTCAACTGGTTCTCGCCATGAGCCGGGATGCCAACCTCTACTGTCTGGATGAACCCATCGGAGGTGTGGATCCTGCCACCAGAGACTATATTCTAAATACCATTGTGGGGAATTATTGTGAAAATTCCACGGTTATCATCTCCACCCACCTGATCGCAGACGTGGAAAACATTCTGGACGAGGCCGTCTTCCTTCAAAATGGACAGATCCGCCTTCATCAGAGTGTAGATGAAATCCGGGAAAAAGAAAATAAATCAGTGGATGCACTGTTCAGGGAGGTATTCAAATGTTAGGAAAATTAATAAAACACGAATTTAAATCCACCTATCGGATCTTTGTTCCTATCTATATCGGGCTGGCACTTCTCATCGCGGCAGCCTGCCTGTTCATCGAGCTGCTGAAACATTATAACTCAGCGCCTCTCACCATTATTTCAGGGTTTGGGATCATCCTCCTTGTATTTGGCATTATTTTTGTATTTATTTCTCCGTATATTTTCCTAAGTATGCGCTTTTATAAAACAACTGCCACCAGGGAAGCATATCTGACCTTTACTGTTCCCGCCGAGACACATCAGATCCTGCTGGGCAAATTCATTGTCTCCTTCCTGTGGACGGTAATAACCCTGATCCTGTCTTATTTCTCCATTGCCATCATTTGCTCAACAGGAGGCGCTAATATTAAAGATATGTTTAACTTTATGTTTGACGGAGATATGGAATTAATAGCCATTCAGGGCATTTCTTTTCTACTCTCCTGCGCGCTGTCGATCCTCCAGATCTTTACCGCCATATCATTGGGACAGCTGGTAAGAGACCACCGTATCATTGCATCTCTTGCATTTTATGCAGCCCTTTATACGGTGCAGCAGATCATAAGCGTTGTAGTACTTCTGCCATTTATGATCACAGAGATGAGCAAAGACATGTCCACCGGAATAGACACCTTCAGTATGTCTCTGGGCACTAATACAGACGGCATGCCAGTCAGTATATTTTTACTCTCCATAATCATAAGCGTTGTATTCTCTGTAGTATTTTTCTTCCTGTCTAATTATATTTTGAAGAAAAAACTCAATCTGCTGTAAGCGGATACGCATAAAACAGTTGAACTAAAAAGGGACTGTCGGGAAATAAGACAGTTCAACTCAGGGATCGGTGTGCCTCAGATTTTTCTCGTAAAAAGCATCGGAAAGTACGTTTTTCCAGCGACTTACCGGTGCTTTTATGATATAATAGAGTTATCAAATTCAGGTGGTGATACGCTATGATGACTTCCGTTCAAGTGTTACAGCCTTAATCAGAAACACTAAAAAACCGCACTGCCTTATACAAATAGTTGCAACGCAACCTTCCTACCTGATCCCGATCTTCTGCTCACTCCACATACATTCTCTTTTTAACTTCTGATATTCCTTGTATGCCCGTTCCAGGATCTGCCGTTCATTGCCAAACTTAAGCAGATGGTATGCTTCATGGAATTTATAAAACCCGGCATCATAAAAATCTTCCTCTCTCTGGGGATGGCAGGAAAAGCTGTCCGTCTGCATCAGATACCAGTGTACATTTTTCTCCACCACATCATCCGGGACATTAAAACTATAATTGCTGGAACCTATATATTTTACAATCCTGCCAAACACTCCGCTTTCTTCTCTTACTTCCCGAAACGCAGTCTCTTCAAACTCTTCTCCTGCCTCTACCGTTCCTTTGGGAAGAACCCAGCCATCATACCGTTTTTTATATTTTTTGTACAATAACAGAATTTTACCTTTAAAGATTACAACTCCGCCGCAGCTAACGATCTGACGCACGCAGTTTCCCTCCTTCCAATCTAAAAGTATGCATCGAATATCTTTCGTGCGATGGGAACCGCATGGGCGCTTCCTGTCCCTGCTCCCTCCACAATGATACTTACTACCAGCTGTCTTCCTTCCTTTTCTGCATATCCTACAAACCAGGCATGGGAATCCGTGGACCCCTCCTTAAACTGCGCAGAACCAGTTTTACCTCCCGCTTTGTACCGGCTGGTGTTCAACGCTGTGGCAGTACCGCTCAGCACCGCCTCTCTCATATATTCTTTCAGAACCTTTGCCTCTTTTTTGGTAATTGGTGCCGCCACTTCAGAAGGTTCCTGTTGTCTCACCACATTGCCGTAGGTGTTCTCAATACGGTCTACAAGATAGGGTTTCATCAACTTACCCTCATTCAAAACAGCCGATACCAGAAAAGAATTCTGCAGAGGCGTTGTCAGGACCGTTCCCTGGCCGATGGCCGCCTGCATGATATCACCCTTTGCCTCCACACTGGCAGCATCAAACCGGGATGATTTCTGCTCCAGTTCCTTGATGGGCAGTGTCTTATTATAATACAGGGAATTACACAAACTATTCCAGTCAGAGGCGTTCAGCCCTGCACCGATCTGGGCAAAGGCGGCATTGCAGGACTCAGAAAAGGCTTTTTTTAGTCCAATGGTTCCATGGACCTCATGCCCATAACAGTTGATCGCCTCTTTCCCCTTGCCGATGCTGCCGGTACAGGTATAACGAAATTCTTCATATTGGCTGGTTTCCCTCATATACTCCAGCGTGGTATAAAGCTTAAAGGTGGATCCTGGCGGGTACAGCCCCTGGGTGGCCCGGTTGTACAGTGCAGAATCATCGTCGCTGTCCCGGATCAACGCTTCCCAGTTCCGGTCCAGCTGGTTCGGATTATAAGATGGCTTTGACACCAGGGCAAGGATCTTTCCAGTGGAAGGCTCTGTCACCACCACAGCACCCCGCCTGCTGCCCAGAGATTCACTGGCGATCTGGGATAACTTTACGTTCAGCGTGGTGACCACATTGTTTCCGGGATTTTTTTCCCCCTTCAACTCATTGAATAATCCAGTCAGAGGATTGAAACCTGTGGTCAGCATCGTATACCCTTCCGATGCCTCCAGCCCCGTCTTCCCGTGACTGACCCGCCCTACCACATGGGCAAACAGCTCATTGTAAGGATACACCCTTTTTTCATTTCCCTTGCTGTCTGTTTCTGTTTTTGCCAGTACCTTTCCCTTGTCCGAGAGAATACTTCCTTTCTGTATCCTCTCTGCCAAAAGCTCCTGTCTCTTATTTTGCGGATTATTTAGAATTTTATCCGTATCTCCCATCAAAAACCAGATTACATAGGAAGCCATAAAGACAAAAAGAAACATAAAAATATAGGTGACAGCAGCCATTTCACGGTTCATCCGCTTCCGTTTCTTAACCTCTGTTCCTAGCTCTTCTCTTCCCTTCTCTCTTTCTTTTTCCTTCGCTCTTTCTTTCCTCCTCAAGGCTCTCCTCCTCTCTTCCGTTCAACACATACATTCCCTGAATGATACTGAATATCATGATCGTGGTCATGATGGAACTTCCTCCATAACTGATCAGCGGCAGTGTCACTCCGGTAGACGGAATAAATTTGGTCACGCCCCCCACACATAAAAATACCTGAAAAATAAAAACTACGCTGAGACCAAATGCTGTTAATTTATAAAACTGTTTTTTCATTTTCATAGCAATATTGACAAACATAATATAACTGCTGAGATAAACCAGGATCAGACAGATGGCAAAAACGCCGCCCAGCTCCTCGGAGATCGCGGAGAATACAAAATCACTCTCCACCACCGGCACACTGGAAGGAAGTCCCTTTCCCAGTCCCATACCGATAAATCCTCCGGTTCCAATGGCAAATAACGACCTAGCCACCTGGTAACCCTCATTTTCTATCGTCCCCCAGGGATCCCGCCAAGCCAGGACACGGGTCCGAACATGGGCAAACAAACGGTAGGCTACCACTGCCGCCAGGGCGCCTCCTCCCAGTCCGGCTCCCAGATATGCCACATTCATCGTCGCCACATAGAGCACCATCACATAGGTGATAAAATAGATCAGCGCGGCGCCGAGGTCTTTTTCTACCACAAGGATGATGACATGGACCGCCGCCACACCAGAAATCAATACAATATGCTTAAATCTAGTACTCTTCGCCAGAAGCGAAGAAATAAAAAATACATACAGGATCTTCACGAATTCTGAGGGCTGGATAGAAACGCCGCCAATGCTGATCCAGTTTTTGGACCCCCATTTTTCCACCCCAATCACGAAGACCAGAAGCAGAAACAATATCCCTGCCAGGGCGTACTGCCATCCGAGACGTTCCAGAATGCTAAATCTCTCAATGAAAAATGGAACAAATATACATAATACCATGGCGATGGCCGCCAGTACCAGCTGATGAATGGCGTAGCTGTATGAAAGCCTTCCCAATATAATAAACCCAACCATCATGCACATCATCATATTATTCAGGACAAGCTTGGACAATCCCTTGTAGCATACCTGGTAGATTTTGATAAAGATAAAATAAAACGCAAGTTCCGCCAGCCATAGAAAAATATATACCAGAGACATATTTTCCATGATCAACAGCAGACTCATCACCGTATGCAAAAGAACAGTCAGGGTTCTCTGGACGGCGAACACCCGGTTCTGCCTTGCTCGGTCTTTGCTGGCAAAGGCCCGGTATGCGTAAAATGTATAAATGCCAAACACCAGTATGATCACATATCTGGCAAGCTCTACGATAAAAAGCTCCATTGCTCCAAAACCTCTCTTACCTCTTCTGTATCTTCCGACCGGAACTGTATCTCCGGGATCCCCGCCAGTTCCTCCGGCTCATGCCATCCCGGATTTTTTTCATATATTACATTGTAACAGTAATTACAATAATTTACCACCGTAAAGTCATCTTTTTTCGGCGTGCTGATCTCCAATTCACGGATTCTGCCTTCTGGCCCGGAACACCTGCCCAGTTCCATCCCGGCACAGCCTTCTGTGGTCATAACTGCCGTTCTTCCATATGCCATATAACTGTGCCCCCGCAGCCCCAGCCGGTCATATACCCTGCCCGCCCTGCGATTCCAGAGATAGAGCTCCGGACCTGCGATCCACTCTCTTCTCTGGTCCCAGAGCCGATCCAGAACCGGAATCGCCTCAATGGACGACAGGACAGCTCCGACACACCCTGGTTTTTGAAAACAGCTGCCATACCCGTTCCAGAGATCAAGAAAGCGGGATTTATTTTTTTCTCGTAACACTCTGGGAAGGGAAATGTAATACCTGAATCCACCCGCTTCTTCTGCCACCCTGCTCCATTCTTCCGGCGAAAACTCCTCCAGCGGGAAATGCAGTCTCGTATTCGTAGCATTTACCATTGACGCCTTTTTTACTCCCTCCATTTGCCGGAAATCTGTTATCTGTATTAGAATAAATGGTTCCCCGCAGAAAAGCTCCCCACAGGTTTCTTTCATTTCCCCACTCCCAGGAATCTGTGCCGGAATTCGCTCCGTCTTCCGGTAACTCCGCTCCAGGATTTTTTGTTCCAGTATTTCAAAAGCCTGGCGCCGCAGGCCGGCGATGCTTCCCAGAGGCACAAAGAGCTGCTCACCTACGGACAGAGTCAGATCATCAAATTTGAACTGGCTCTCCCCGGTTTTTTTTAGACGTTTTTCTACATCCGTAGAAGTGACTGGTTTTCCTTTTGCCCTCTCTGCCACAGCTCCCTCCACCTGACAGGACAGATCTTCAAAAGACAGCTCCAGTCTGACCGGCTCACCACAGACAGCCGTAAACATTCCCTGAACTGGTACTTTTGTATTTTTTCTTCCATTCTCGATCCGGTCATCAATTTCTTTTAACAGCTCATTGTTCCTGGTACGGTACACCTTCTGCCCTGCCCGCAGCGGACTTCCTTTTTTATAACGTGCCCGCACCTTTCCGGACTTCGGAACTCCTTCCTTCAGCGTATATTCGTAAACACTGCCTCCCTTCTCATCCCGGAACTCCACCACATCCTGGGGATGAAGGGGGATTTCTGCCCGGTATTCCACCGTATCTTTGCTGACAGCCAGCACCGTCCCCGCCAGAACGCCATAATGACTGTTTTTACTGCGGTATATGATATTTTTTTTGGATGGCTCGAATAAATACCCCCTGGTAAATCCTCCCCGGTTATAGATATCTGCCAGCTTCTGCATATCCCTGTTAAGTTCCCTGTCATTTATGGGTATACCGGAAAGACAGGCATCGGCATAGCTCCGGTACAGATACGAAGTATAGGCAGTATAGGCAGGTTTTTTCATCCGTCCCTCGATCTTAAAGGAATCCACCCCCGCCTGAATCAGCTCTCCCACCTGTCCCAGTGTGCAGAGATCTTTCGGGCTCAAAAGATAACCTGCTTTTTTTCCCTCTGCCTCGTAAGGCAGCCGGCAGGGCTGGGCACACATACCGCGGTTGCCGCTTCTGCCTCCAATCACTTTGCTCATCAGGCACTGCCCGGAATAGCAGTAACACAGGGCGCCATGGACAAATACCTCGATCTCCAGATCCGTCACCTCCCGCATGTGGGCGATCTCCTGAATCGTCAGTTCCCGCGCTGGCACAATTCTTGTTACCCCGAAAGGTTTCAGAAGATCAGCGCCCTCCCCTGACAGGAGAGTCATCTGGGTACTGGCATGTATATCCATATCCGGAAAATACTCCCTGATAAAATCCATCACCCCAAAATCCTGCAGGATCACCGCATCCAGCCCGTGTTCATATAGCGGCTTGATCATATCGTACAAACTTCCCTCCAGCTCCTCCTCTGTCAGAAGGGTATTCACTGTGAGGTAGATCTTTTTTCCGTGCAGATGGGCAAAGTCCAGTATGCGGCACAGCTCTTCCACATCAGGATTCTCCGCAAAGGCCCGCGCCGAAAAACGGCTTGTCCCGGTATAAACAGCGTCTGCCCCTCCATATAATCCTGCAAAAATGGCTTCCCGGGACCCCCCCGGCGCCAGAATCTCAACCTTTTTCATCTTTTCTCCTTTATGCCCACTTGAATTAGCGTGGTGGCGTTATTAAGCCAGAAAAACGGGAACCCGGCAACACCGTTTCCCGTCTGTTTGCATGCATCAATTATTTACCGTTTTCCCCGCCGGTTTCTATTTTCCAGGTCAGTGATCCGCCTCTCCGCCGCCTCGATCTTGGCTTTCAGCTCACCATTTTCTTTCTCTGTCTCCTCCAGCTTAGCTTTTAGTTCTGTATACTCTTTCTCGGCATCTTCCAATCTGGCCGCATTTCCGCTGTTCTCTGCTTCCGCTTTGGAAAGCTTTTCTTCCAGCTCAGACACCTTCATCATATTGTCCTCGTTCTTCACATTCAGTTCGACAATTTTCTTTTCTGCTTCCTCCAGGTCATCTTTCAGGGCCTCATTCTCCTGCCCAACCTTTGCCGTACCACTTTGGGAATCAAGGACTTCATGCTTCATATCCAGCACCATCTTATCTTTTCGCTCATTGTCCTTCTGTATAATCCAGGCCTCTTTTTTCGCCTTAAAATAATCGTCGGCAATATTGACTGCCAGAAGAATATTACGAAGGTCCATATCCAGGCTGTAGTAATAATCTTTGTCCTTAAACTCCATATATTTACTGTTTATATAGGTCGCCACCTTCTGGAGATACTCGGCGCTCTCAAATCCACATATCGTATATTTTCTACCATTGATCAATACTTCAACGTCATTTTTGTTCTTCATATTCAGCCCCATTTCCTTACAAACAATATGATTCTATACAATTCTACACGATATTTGTTTATACGTCAAGATTCCTGCCTCCCCAGTTTCTCTCTTCGCCAAAAATCTCCTGGAACAGCTGTGCATCCTGCAGAAGCTGCCCAAATCCCTGTATCGCAAAATCCGAATCCCGTTGTATCTCTGCCCAGGAATCCGCTGATTTTTCATCAAATACCCCCACGGTGCAAAAACCTCCAGCCTTTGCCCCCAGAATTCCCTTATGAATATCCTCAAATACCAGGCATTCTTCCGGGGAACACCCCAGTTTCCCAGCTGCTTTTATGTATATATCGGGGAATCCTTTCCCCCGCTCCACTTCGCTGGTCTCCGTAAAACAATCAAATAAATCATACACATTGTTTCGTTTCAAACATTCCGTAAATAAGGAGGCGTAGGAAGCCGTCGCCACCCCAAGACGCATCCCCAGTTCCCGAAGGCGTACCAGCAGTTCCCTGGAATAAGGCTTTATCTTCACTTCCTTATGATAGGTCCGCTCCGCCATATCATTCCACTCTTTTATGATATCCTCTGGTCTCTCTTTCAGTCCAAAGCGGTCAATGGTATAACAGGCGGTCTCATAAAATCCCAATGCCTGGATCTCCTTCTGATAATCCAGGGGCACATCAAACCCCCGTGCTCCCAAAAAGTCCTTATCCACCTGATCCCAGACCCACATGGAATCAATTAACGTCCCATCCAGATCAAATATAACTCCTTTTATCTTCATTGGTTTCCCTCTCACTTTTCTTTATCCAGATCAATCTGGGGAATGATCAGCTCCGCGATCACCCGATGCCCCTCCGAATTGGGATGAGGATCGATACTCCGCCAGGAAATCATCATATTGATCAACTTTTCATCACTGTTCTCAAAAGCGCCCTTTACATCCACCAGCGCGTATTTCCGGGATTTCTTTGATTTCTTTTTCGGGTTAAAGACACTTTGTACCCGCTTTGTCTCAAATCCCTTGTTGAGCTTCTGAATATACTGCTCTGCCATTTGTTCCAAATTTTCTGCCATCTCTTCTGAGATACCAAAAGAAATATCACTGCAGGGATTGTAAATATTGTTCACAAAAAGTTGTGCATGGGGGGCATTCTGGCTGATAATATCTAAAATCCCGGGAATGTTTTGACTAAATTTCTGACAGGCTTCCGTAAATAACCGGTCTCCATTTTTCTTAAAGTCCTGCAGGTCCACATCCCGGGACAGATACTGCAGAAGGTCATTGGAACCGATGGAAAGGGTAATGAGATCCGCCTTTTGTATTGCTTCCATATAAGAATCATGCTGCTCATTGCCTTCGTCCTCAAGGATTTCCAGCAGCTCATCACTGCGGAGACCATTTTCCCCAAAATTCTTCAACCGTACAGCGCCGTACCGATCCTCCAGCGCCGCAGCCACCCTTCCCACATAAGACTCCTTTTGAACATCCTCCAGCCCGTAGCCGCCGGCAATGCTATCTCCTAACGCCACATACTGTACAATCTTATATTCATAATCTCCAGGTTTTGCCGTCGTATAGGGCATCAATACCACAAACACCAGAACTACGATAAAAAAGACACGGACTATTTTCATAGCAAAACCTCCACAAGACATGATCTTGTAGTAGTCTCTCCATAAATGTCCCAAATATTCGATTTCAAACTGGCATGAATTGGTATATCAAATGACGCAGCGACAGCTTTTTAAAAGCTCTGAAACAAGCCCAGCACCCCCATCAGAGACGGATAAATCTGCCAGGCAAGCGCTTCTATCTCCTTATCGGGAGCTATCAAATCCGGCACCATAATCACCCTCATGCCAGCGGCAGAGGCAGCGCGGACGCCGTGAAAGGAATCTTCAATAGCATAAGTCCCCGCTGGATCCAGTCCCATCTTGCTGCAGGCAAGCTCATAAATCTCCGGATGGGGTTTGCTGTGAGTCACCATATCTCCGCAGACCACCGTCTCGAAATATTTCAACAGTCCTGCCTGCTCCAGTTCTTCCTCTGCCTTTACTCTTCTCGTGGAAGTGGCGAGCCCGGTCCGGTAACCATTAATCTTCAGATAACTGAGAAGCTCTCTTGCCCCGCGTTTCACAGGCACTCCTTTTTCCTTTGTCTTTTCCTGAAACAAGGCAGAGGCTTTTTCCCGAAAACGATCATACTCAAAATCTTCCCCATAGTAGTCCTTAATGATCCTTTTTGTCTCCGCGGAATTGGTACCGATACACTGGCAGAATACCTCATCAATACCAGATATCCCATAGGTTTCAGCAATGTTCTTCCAGCAGGCAAGCACCATTGCCTCAGAATCAAAAATGACACCATCCATATCAAAAATAACAGCTTTATTCATAACATGTTCTCCTTTGCATTTCCCTGATGGCAATAAAATTATAGCTCCAGGATGCCATCGAGCCGGCTCAATGGTTCAAATACGCATCATTGAGCCAGCTCTTATTATAGTAAAAAATGAAAAAAAGATAAAGCGGTTTAAGGTAATTTATAAATATTTTTATATTCCTTATATTTTTGATTAAAATAGGTGTCCTCTCCCTTATCAAGAGTATCCAGATACTCGTGGGTGTCAAAGGAATCCTCTTTGATCTGAATGACACAGACTCCAATGTTGGAACAGTGATCCGCCACCCTTTCAAAATTGGTTGCCAGCTCGCTGAGAATCAGCCCCGTCTCAATGCTGCATTTTCCATTCTGGAGACGTTTTACGTGGCGCTTTTTCATTTTTTTATTCAAGCGGTCCACCACTTCTTCCAGGGGCTCTATATCATTTGCCAATTCCCCATCCTCCTCTTCAAAGACACGGATGGAAAGATTTAGAATATCTGTTACCGCCCTGGTAAATACTTGTACCTCTCCCACTGCTTTTTCCGAAAACTTCAGCTTCTGATCGTAGAGTTTTCTAGCCGACTCTTCAATATTAATGGCATGATCAGAAATCCGTTCAAAATCTCCGATACAGTGGAGGATTGTGGAAAGGCTCCGGCTGTCCTTC
Source organism: uncultured Eubacterium sp. (assembly GCA_948848225.1). Lineage (GTDB taxonomy): Bacteria > Bacillota > Clostridia > Lachnospirales > Lachnospiraceae > Eubacterium_F. The sequence goes on along the minus strand of CAQOJF010000004.1, from coordinate 30,165 downwards.
TCTGTCAGGTTCCGGCTGCTGAGCTTCACCAGATAGCTTCCCAGTACATCCTCATAATGATCCACCTCGTCCTCCATCCGGTATACCGCCTTCGCCTTCTTCTCATCGTATTTGGTAATCAGAGACATGGCCTCCATCAATGCCTTCTGTGACAGTTCTGCCATCGCGGCCGCTACCTGCCGGCAGCGCTCCATGGCAAATGCCGGCTGCTCTAAAAATCTCTCATCCAGAAGGGAGCCCATCTCTTTTTTCTCTTTTTCATCCTCATCCTCACGGATTGAGATATACGCCAGCTTCTCTAACCCTTTGGCAAAAGGAAGCAAGATCAACGTGGCAAATACATTGAACACCGTGTGAATGACGGCGATGCCGGCGGGACCCGCCACATCCCCAAAGAAATCAAAGGAAACTACTGCATTGATCGAGTAAAATATAATCATAAAAACGGTGGTCCCTATAATATTAAAATAAAGGTGTACCAGCGCCGCCCGTCTGGCATTTTTGTTCGCACCAATACTGGATATAAGGGCAGTCACACAGGTTCCAATATTCTGTCCCAGAATGATCGGAAAGGCTGTCCCATAAGTGATGGATCCGGTGGCACAAAGTGCCTGCAAAATACCCACAGAGGCAGATGAGCTCTGGATCACTGCCGTGAGGAATGCGCCGGCCAGCATGCCCAGTACTGGATTGGAAAACATCGTAAGAACTCCCGTAAACTCTGGAACATCTGCCAGTGGCTTCACCGCACCGCTCATCGTATCCATTCCAAACATCAATACCGCAAAGCCAATCAGGATCATTCCGATATCCTTCTTCTTCTGGCTGTGAAGAAACATGATAAATACGATGCCCACCAATGCCAGGATTGGAGCAAAATTCGAGGGCTTTAAAAACTGCATAAAAAGATTATCGCTCTCAATGCCAGAAAGACTGAGGATCCATGATGTAATCGTCGTACCGATATTGGCACCCATAATAATACCAATGGCCTGATTTAACTTCATAATCCCCGAATTCACAAAACCAACCACCATCACGGTAGTAGCAGAAGACGACTGGATCACCGCCGTGACCATCGCCCCCAGAAGCACCGCCTTGATTGGATTGGAAGTCAGTCTTTCTAAAATCCGCTCAAGCTTTCCCCCTGACACCTTGGTCAGTCCCTCTCCCATTGTATGCATTCCATACAAAAATAATGCCAGTCCACCGAGCATAGTCAGTACATCAAAGATATCCATAGGTTTCTCCTTTCAGCTTCTCTATCCTGTAAAACATTTACATAGACCTTTTGACCCTTACATTATCATATTATTATACGTATGTAAATTTCAAATATACGCCGGGTAAATTTCATGTAAAATGTTAGTAAAGGAGCTGATAGGCTTCTTTTAAAATCGAAAGAGATCCAAAAACAAACACCGCCTTGGCAGCTTCCGATTCTCCATTATCTCTTCCATCACCTTTGAATGCCCTTCCAAGGGCTTCTTTTATCGAATCGCAGGGCTCTGCCGACACTCCTCTGCGCTCCAGCGCCTCAGCGAGGATCTCTGCCGAAAGTCCCCGCCGGGAAGGCGGCGTTATGGTATATACTTTTTCAAAGATTCCCTCTGCCAGTTCAGCCATCTTTTCAAAGTCTTTGTCTGCAAATACTCCCATAATTCCAATTTTTTTATTTTTTTTATAATAGGATAACACCGATTCACGAAATGAATACATGGCGGCCGGATTGTGGGCGCCGTCTGCCACCACCACCGGATCACAGCTGATCTTCTCAAACCGCCCCTGCCACAGGGTGTGTTCAAATCCTTGCCGCAGCTGCTGTGGAGATATGTCATACCTCCCCTTCAGCTGTCCAATACACTCCAGCGCAAGACAGGCATTTTCCACCTGAAAGGTCCCCGCCAATGCAATACGGATCCCCAGCCAGGGGCCGTAGTCAAAAAGAGAGCCTTCCGAATCCGTCTCCCGGATACAGATCTGATCCAGACAAACCTCCGTCATGGTGGTATTTTTTTTTCCGCATGTGCGCTGCAGACATTCCTTCACCGCCTGTTCTTTCTGGCACACCACCACTGGAACCTGCTCCTTTATGATTCCCGCCTTTTCCATGGTTATCTTCTCTAAAGTATTCCCAAGAAACTTCATGTGATCCATCGCCACCGGCGTAATCACAGAACAAACCACATTTTCCACTACATTCGTAGAATCAAGTCTTCCTCCCATCCCCGTTTCCAGAACCACAACATCACAATCCCACGCCGCAAAGGCAAGAAATGCGGCCGCTGTCTCGATCTCAAATTCCGTGGGCAGAATCTCACTGGCCTCCTGCATAATATGAATCGCTGCCTGCACATTGGAGATGATATCTGCAAACTCTTCCTCCGATATATGCACGACTTTCTCTCCCTGCATCCAGCGGATCTTTTCCCGCTCCTCAAAGACAGCCGGCGACACGTATCTTCCCACTTTGTAACCGGCATATGCCAGCGCTGTACTGATAAAAGATGCGGTCGATCCCTTCCCATTGGTTCCCGCAATGTGAATAAACTGCAGCTTCTCCTGGGGATCTCCCAAAAGCTCCAGCAACCGTTTTGTCGTATCCAGTCCCGGCCGGATCTTCGCTCCGGTGGATATGCTCTGAATATATTCTTTTGCCTGCCAATAATCCATGCGCTCCTCCTTTTTCTATTTTGAAAAATAGAACACCCCCTTAGCTCAACGACGCCGTTGAGCTAAAAGGAGGTGCTCTATCTATCATAGCTTGACGGCGCGATTTTCACGGCATCAGCCTAACCCCTGTATCGGGGCCAGGCCGCCTAGGACAGTAACATCCTGTCATTATCCATATCTTCTCCGCTTGCCATGGCAAACTTGTGAAGCAGATCATCCACCGTCAGTTTTTTCTTTTCCTCTCCGGAGATATCCAGAATGATCTTTCCGCTGTTCATCATGATCAGGCGGTTTCCATTGGCTATGGCGTCCCGCATGTTATGTGTGATCATTAACGTTGTCAGATTATCCTTTTTAATGATATTATTCGTCGTCTCCAGCACCTTGGCCGCCGTTTTGGGATCCAGGGCTGCCGTGTGCTCGTCCAGCAGAAGAAGTCTTGGCTTTTTCAGCGTGGCCATCAAAAGGGTGACGGCCTGTCTCTGACCACCAGACAGAAGTCCAACCTTGGAAGTGAGCCGGTTCTCCAGACCCAGATCTAAAATTTTTAGAAGGTCTCTGAAATGTTCTCTCTCCTGCTTGGAGATGCCTCTCCGAAGTCCCCTGCTCTTTCCCCGTCGCATGGCAAGAGCAAGGTTTTCATCGATTCCCATCGTAGCTGATGTTCCCATCATCGGATCCTGAAATACCCGTCCGAGGAATGCCGCCCTCTTATTTTCTGGCATTTTTGTGACATCATTGCCATCGATGACGATACTTCCCTCATCCACATACCATACCCCGGCAAGGGCATTCAAAAGGGTGGATTTTCCGGCGCCATTGCCACCGATCACCGTCACGAAATCTCCTTCGTTTAGTTTCAGAGAAAGACCATCCAGCGCCAGTTTCTCATTTACTGTCCCAGGATTAAAGGTTTTATAAATTTGATTTACTTCCAGCATGTCAGGCCACTCCTCTCTTCACTGGTTTTACCAGATATTTTTTCTTCCAGTAAGGAAGAGCAAGAAACAGTGCCACTACCACAGCAGAAAGCAGCTTCAACAAATCGGTATCCATACCGAACCAGATTACCACCTGCAGTACGACATAGTAGATCACCGCTCCCAAAACTACACTGAGCAGTTTCAGGGCAAAATTGCGGAATATTCTTTCAAATACAACTTTTCCAATGATCACCGCCGCCAATCCGATCACAATAGCGCCACGGCCCATATTGATATCTGCAAATCCCTGATACTGGGAGCAGAGTGCTCCCGCCAGTGCCACCAGCCCGTTGGAGATCATCAGTCCCAGAACCACATTCCAGTTTGTGTTGATACCCTGGGCACGGCTCATATTCGGGTTACAACCGGTAGCTCTCAGGGAGCACCCAAGCTCCGTGCCAAAAAACCAATACAGAATACCGATGATCACAATACAGAAAATCGACACCACAAAAATGGAATTCTGATACAAAGGCACATTTTTCACGTGCCGGAGAGATACCAGCAGATCATAATTCATAACACTGATCGCCTGATTTGCTTTTCCCATAATCTTTAAGTTGACAGAATACAGAGCAAGCTGGGTAAGAATTCCGGCAAGAATGGCAGGAATCCCCATAAATGTATGTAAAATTCCTGTCACAAGTCCGGCCAGCATTCCCGCCGCCAAAGCGGCCAGCATACTTACCCACACATTGTATCCATTCAACATCATCATAATGCTTACCGCACCGCCGGTACAGAGTGACCCGTCCACGGTAAGGTCTGCTACATCCAGAATTTTATAAGTGATATACACGCCGATGGCCATGATTCCCCATATCAATCCCTGTGCTGCCGCACCGGGCATGGCACTCAGCAATACTGAAATATCCAAATCGCCTTCCTCCAAATCACTGAGGGAAAAGAATTATTCTTTTTCCTCGGTCTCAATTTTCTCATAGCCTTCGGGAATCTCCAACTTCAATTCCTTACAGATGCTTTCATTGTACTGTTTCGTTACCTTCGGAGCGTATTTTACCGGCATAGATGATACGTCGGTGCCGTTTACAAGGATGTCGTATGCCATCTCTCCTGTTGTGTATCCTAAATCATAATAGCTGATGGAAAGTGTCGCCACACCACAGCCTTTACACATTCCTACTTCCCCAACTACTACCGGAACTCCTGCCGGCACACAAGTGTTTTTCACCACTTCGGTATTGGCTGCCGCCGTATTGTCGGTAGGAATGTAGATCACTTCACTGTTCTTCGCCGCATTGGCGATCACGGAAGCAATATCATTGGAATCCACAAAAGAATAGTTGGTACAGGTATATCCGTCTTTCTCAAGATAGGTCTTGATCGTCTCAACCTGATACAGTGAGTTTGCCTCTGCCGAACAGTAGAACAGTCCTATTTTCTTTGCATCCGGGAACAGTTCCTTGATCATGGCTGCCTGCTCGTCCAAAGGCGCAAGATCCGAAGTTCCAGATACATTGATTCCTGTGCTTCCCTTCCAGTCCTTGATGTCCAGCGCTGTGGAATAGTCGGTTACGGAAGTTCCGAGAATCGGAATATCCACCGTACCGGAAACAGCAGCCTGAAGAGGTGCTGTGGCATTGGCAAGAATCAGATCTACATTTCCAGAAACAAATGAATTGATGATGGTCGCACAGGTAGGTGAATCTCCCTGGGCATTCTGCTCGTCAAATTTGACCTTGTCCCCAAGCTTCTCTGTCAGCGCATCCTTAAATCCTTTGGTTGCCGCATCCAGTGCGTCATGCTGTACCAGCTGGCAGATGCCTACATTGTAAGTCTTTCCGTCATCCCCGCCGCCTGATTCTGAAGTTCCTTTTCCCGCTCCACCACAGGCAGTCAGTGATAAACTCATCACTGCTGTCAGTGCCATTGCGATTATCTTTTTACATTTCATCCTCATTCTCCTTTATATTTATTCCCACGCGGGCGATAAGACAGATTCTGTCCCGCAGAATCTGTCTTACAGACTTTGCCGACACCGCCCGGCATTGATTACAGATCACTTAATGATTCTTACCTTGATCACACCGTCAATGGCTTCCAGATCCTTGACGATTGCCTCCGTCGCCTCACTGCAGATATCAAAAATCGTATAGGCGAAGTCACCCCGGCTCTTATTGACCATGTTTTCAATATTGATTCCATCCTTGGCAAATACATTGGTAAATTTGGAAAGCATGGAATGAACATTTTTATGCGCCACGGCGATACGTCCCTCTGTGGTACAAACCCCGGCATCACATGTGGGATAATTGACAGAATTCACAATGTTACCATTCTCCATAAACTCCCGGATCTGTTTTACTGCCATTTTGGCACAGTTATCCTCGGATTCCTGTGTAGAAGCCCCCAGATGTGGTGTGACAATGGTGTTCGGAAGAGCTGCTGTCGTCGGATTCGGGAAATCCACCACATATTTCTTCACCTTTCCCCTCTCCAATGCCTCCTTCATATCCGGTTCATTGACCAGTGTATCTCTGGAGAAGTTCAGGAATACCACGCCGTCCTTCATCTTGTCAAAGGCTTCTTTATTAAACATTCCCTTAGTGGAATCCAGAAGAGGCACGTGAACGGTGATAAAATCACACTCGCTGTAAATCTCCTCATAGGTTTTCACAAGAGTGATGTCCCTGGACATATTCAGCGCATTATCCACGGAAAGATATGGGTCGCATCCATATACTTCCATTCCAAGACGGTTTGCCGCATTTGCCACCAGCACACCGATGGCTCCAAGACCGATAATACCAAGTTTTTTACCGGAGATCTCGGTTCCGGCAAATGCCTTCTTCGCCTTTTCCGCTGCCTTGGCGATATCTCCATCCTCTTTATTGTCTTTCACCCACTCGATACCACCGACGATATCGCGGGAAGCAAGGATCATCGCTGCTACAACCAGCTCTTTTACACCATTGGCATTAGCTCCCGGTGTATTGAATACGACGATTCCCTTTTCCGCACACTCCTCCAGCGGAATATTGTTGACGCCGGCGCCGGCTCTCGCCACGGCGGTCAGGTGATCCGACAACTCCATATCGTGCATGGAGGCGCTTCTCACCAGCACAGCCTCTGCTGCATTTACATCCTCCACAATCTCATATTTATCATCCAGAAGATCCAGACCGCATGCCGCGATCGGATTCAGGCAGTTCACTTTTATACTCATACTTTCCCTCATTTCTGCGTTGCTTCCGCTTCTTCAAATTTCTTCATAAATTCAACCAGCTTCTCCACACCTTCCTTCGGCATAGCATTGTAAATGCTTGCGCGCATACCGCCTACCGTACGGTGTCCTTTCAGGTTCTCAAAGCCCGCCTCCTTTGCCTCTTTGACAAATTTGGCATCCAGCTCCTCATTTCCTGTCACAAAAGGTACATTCATCAGAGAACGGTCTTCTCTGCGCACCGTACCCTTGAACATCTCACTGGAATCCAGGAAATCATAGAGAATCTTTGCCTTCTCTTCATTTTTCTCCTTCATCACAGCAAGGCCGCCCATCTTCTTGATCCATTTGAATACTTTGCCGCATATATAGATACCATATGCCGGCGGTGTATTGTAAAGGCTCTGGGCGTCGGAATGCGTCTTATACTGAAGCATGGTAGGAACTTTTTCATCCACGTTCTCAGGAATCAGGTCCTCACGGATAATAACGATCACAACCCCCGCCGGACCGATGTTCTTCTGAACACCGCCGTAGATCACACCGTACTTCTCTACATCCACTGGCTCGGATAAAAAGCAGGAAGAAACGTCTGCTACCAGCGTCTTTCCTTTTGTATTGGGAAGTGTTTTATATTTGGTTCCATAAATCGTATTGTTCTCGCAGATGTACACATAGTCTGCATCTTCACTGATCGGAAGGTCGGAGCAGTCCGGAATATAGGAAAAGGTCTCATCCTCAGAAGAAGCGATCTTATTCGCCTTTCCGTATTTGCATGCCTCCTGGTATGCTTTCTTTGCCCACTGTCCGGTAACGATATAATCAGCCACACCGTTTTTCATCAGATTCATCGGAATCATCGCGAACTGCTGGGATGCTCCTCCCTGCAGAAACAGCACCTTGTAATTGTCAGGAATATTCATCAGCTCACGAAGATCTGCCTCTGCGGTCTTGATGATCTCATCGTAGGCTTTGGAACGATGGCTCATCTCCATCACCGACATTCCGGTTCCCTTGTAATCCATCATCTCTTCTGCTGCTTCCTTTAATACCTCTTCCGGTAAAACAGCTGGTCCTGCTGAAAAATTGTACACTCTAGCCACTGCTAAAACCTCCTTAAAATATCATTATAAAATCATTGGTATATTCAGTCAGGGTTTCCCCCGGCGAAACTTACTTTTTCAGATCTTCCTCATTAAAAGCTTCCTCAATTGGCGCTCCCGGTGCCACCATCGGCCACACCTTGTCATCCTGCGCCAGAGCACAGCAGATTACCACCGGCTCTTCGGACTCCATCGCCGCCCGGATCACATCGTCTGCCTCTTCGCGCTTGGTAATGTGGTACGCCTTCGCTCCCAGCGCCTCGGATACCTTTACGTAATCCACCTTATCCTCTAATATTGTATTGGAATATCGTTTTCCATAGAACAATGTCTGCCACTGGCGAACCATACCCAGAGCATGGTTATCAAAGATTACCTGGATGATCGGGATACGATAACGGGAAGCGGTGGCAAGCTCATTCATATTCATACGGAAACAACCGTCTCCGGCGATGTTAAACACATGCTTCTCCGGCATTCCTACCTTTGCCCCGATGCAGGCGCCCAGTCCATAACCCATAGTTCCCATGCCTCCGGAAGTAAGGAAGGTGCGGGGGTTTTTATATTTAAAATACTGTGCCGCCCACATCTGATGCTGTCCTACATCTGTAGAAATAATAGCATCGCCCCCTGTCAGCTCGTTGATCCGCTCAATGATGTAGGGTCCTGTCAGCACGTCATCCCGGTACTGCATAGGCAGTGCCGCCTTTCTGGCAAGCACCTTGTCAACCCAGGGCTTATGATACTGATTTTCCAGTTTTTTATTTAAGATCTCCAGAATAGATTTGAGGTCTCCTACGATGGAGTAATCCACCTGAATGTTTTTATTGATCTCCGCCGCATCGATATCAATGTGGACGATCTTAGCATTGTAGGCAAACTTACTGGCATTTCCGATCACGCGGTCAGAAAAACGAACGCCCAGTGCAATCAGAAGGTCGCACTCCGTCACACTGAGATTGGCGGTTTTTGTTCCGTGCATGCCCAGCATACCTGTATAGTACTCTTCCGTTCCATCAAAAGCACCTTTTCCCATCAATGTATCCGTAACCGGTGCATCCACTTTTTTAACAAACTCTTTCAGTTCTGCGCTGTCTCCGGATAAGATATTTCCGCCGCCCACAAAGATCATCGGTTTTTCCGAGCTGCGGATCGCCTGAACCACTGCTTCGATATCGCTCTCTTTGATGGTATCTGTCTTTCTCTGGATGATCTCCGGCGTCTGCGGTGTAAATTCTGTGACAGCCGCTGTCACATCCTTTGGGATGTCCACAAGAACCGGTCCCGGTCTGCCGCTTTGGGCGATCTTGAAGGCACGTCTCACCACGCCGGCAAGGTCATTGATATCTTTTACGATAAAACTGTGTTTCGTGACTGGCATCGTCACACCGGCGATATCCACCTCCTGAAAACTATCTTTTCCCAGAAGAGGGAGGGTAACATTACAGGTGATCGCCACCATCGGAACCGAATCCATATAGGCGGTAGCGATTCCCGTTACAAGGTTTGTCGCCCCCGGACCGCTGGTCGCCATACAGACACCGACCTTTCCGGTGGCTCTGGCATAACCATCTGCTGCATGGGAAGCACCCTGCTCATGGGATGTGAGCACATGGCGCAATTTATCCTGATAACGATACAACTCGTCATATACATTTAATATGGCACCTCCGGGATACCCGAATATGGTGTCAACTCCTTGCTCCAGTAAACATTCTATTAAGATTTGGGAGCCGTTTAACTGCATAAATATGCACCTCTTTCCAGTATAGTATAATTAATTCAATTCATTTTTCAGAATCGCTCCTGTATTTCCTGAGGTGACTAGGTTGGCATAACGTGCCAGATAACCGGTAGTGATCTTCGGTTCTCTCGGCTGCCAGTTCTTTCTTCTCTCAGCAAGTACCTCATCACTTACAGCGAGCTCCAGCTTGTTGGCAGGAATATCGATCCGGATCTGGTCGCCCTCTTCTACTAGCGCGATCGGACCGCCCACTGCCGCCTCCGGCGACACATGGCCAATGGAAGCTCCTCTGCTGGCTCCAGAAAAGCGTCCGTCTGTGATCAGTGCCACAGAAGATCCAAGTCCCATACCTGCAATGGCAGAAGTCGGGTTGAGCATCTCTCTCATACCCGGACCACCTTTTGGTCCCTCATAGCGAATCACGACCACATCCCCTGCCACGATCTTTCCATTCTTGATGGCATCGATGGCGTCCTCTTCGCAGTCAAAGACTCGCGCTGGTCCCTCGTGAACAAGCATCTCATCTACCACGGCGGAACGTTTGACGACGGCGGAATCCGGCGCCAGATTTCCCTTCAGGACGGCGATTCCTCCGGTCTCACTGTAAGGATTTTCCACCGGACGGATCACTTCTGGATTCTTATTGATGCATCCCTCGATGTTCTCACCCACGGTCTTTCCTGTCGCTGTGATAAGATCTGTGTGGAGAAGTCCTTTTTTATTTAATTCATTCATGACGGCATATACGCCGCCGGCTTCATTCAAATCTTCTATATACGTATGACCTGCCGGTGCCAGATGACACAGATTCGGCGTCTTGGCGCTGATGGCATTTGCCTCATCCAGATTCAGGTCTATGCCTGCTTCATGAGCAATGGCCGGAAGATGCAGCATACTATTGGTTGAACAGCCTAATGCCATATCCACGGTAAGGGCATTCATAAATGCCTTCTCCGTCATAATATCCCTAGGACGGATATTTTTCTCATAAAGCTCCATTACTTTCATTCCGGCATGTTTCGCCAGCTGGATGCGCTCCGAATACACTGCCGGGATCGTTCCATTTCCTTTCAGCCCCATACCGATGGCTTCTGTCAGACAGTTCATACTATTTGCGGTGTACATACCAGAACAGGAACCGCAGGTCGGACAGGCATGGCTGACATAATCATCCACTTCTTCCTCTGTCATCTTTCCTGCCGCATGGGCGCCCACTGCCTCAAACATACTGGAAAGGCTTGTTTTCTTTCCCTGTACGTGTCCTGCAAGCATCGGACCGCCGCTGACAAATACGGTCGGAACATTCACTCTGGCGGCCGCCATCAGAAGCCCTGGTACATTTTTGTCGCAGTTTGGTACCATAACCAATGCATCAAAAGCATGGGCAAGCGCCATACACTCAGTAGAATCTGCGATCAAATCCCTGGTCACGAGGGAATATTTCATCCCCACATGCCCCATGGCGATACCGTCACAAACCGCGATCGCCGGAAATACGATAGGCGTTCCCCCTGCCATCGCCACGCCAAGTTTCACTGCCTCTACAATTTTATCAATATTCATGTGCCCTGGCACAATCTCATTATAGGAGCTGACGATACCTACCAACGGCTTCTCCAGTTCCTCTTTTGTCATTCCCAATGCATTGAACAGGGAACGCTGTGGTGCTGTCTGCATCCCCTTCTTTACTGAATCACTCTTCATATCTATTGCTCCTTTCAAATACCAATCCTTCTATCCTAATGAATCTCTTCACAGATGGCAAAGCCATCCCAATTCTTTTATCCTAGTGAATCTCTTCACAGATGGCAATGTGATCCCGATCCTTCTATCCTAGTGAATTTCTTCACAGATCACATCTCCCATCTCCACAGTTCCCAGACAGGTTTTGCCCTCATCCATAATATCAATGGTACGCAGTCCTTTTTTCAGCACTGCCTTTACCGCATTTTCGATGGCATCGGATTCCTCAATTAGATTAAAGGAATACTTTAACATCATAGCGGCAGATAATATGGTTGCGATAGGATTTGCCTTATTCTGTCCGGCAATATCCGGTGCAGAACCGTGACTCGGCTCATATAGTCCCAGTGTACCCTCTCCAAGACTCGCCGAAGACAGCATACCGATGGAACCGGTCACCATACTGGCCTCATCGGATAAAATATCCCCAAACATATTCTCTGTCAGGATCACATCAAACTGTTTCGGATCCTTCACCAGCTGCATGGCACAGTTATCCACCAGCATATCCGTCAATTCTACTTCTGGATAGTCCGCGCTGACCTCCTTCACGACCTTTCTCCAAAGTCTGGAGGAATCCAGCACATTTGCCTTATCTACACTGCAGACCCGCTTATTCCTTTTCATCGCAATATCAAAAGCCCATTTTGCGATACGTCGAATCTCAATCTCATTATATGTAAGAGTATCCGTAGCCTGAAGACAGCCGTCTACCTCTTTCGTATATCTCTCACCAAAGTAAAGTCCTCCTGTCAGTTCCCTCGTGACGACAAAATCAAAACCGCCCTCGGTCAGTTCTTCTTTCAGCGGGCAGGCTCCACTCAGTTCATCAAAGAGCACCGCCGGCCGAAGATTACAAAACAGCCCCAGCCCTTTACGAATCTTAAGAAGCCCTGCTTCTGGTCTCTTATCTGGTGGCAGCTGGTACCAGTTGCTCTGCCCCACATTGCCGCCGACGGCCCCCAAAAGCACGGAGTCACTGTTTTTTGCTCTCTCCAGAGTCTCCTCTGTCAGCGGTTCCCCATAAGCATCAATGGAACAGCCCCCCATCAGAAGTTCTTCGTATTCAAATGTATGTCCATAAACCTCACCAATTTTATTCAATACCTTCTTTGCCTCTCCCACGATCTCCGGCCCGATGCCGTCGCCAGGGATGACTGCGATATGATAATTCATATATGTTCCTCCTAAATAGGTTTATGTTTAAAAACCCATATTTCAAAATTATTAACTTTTTTAGTATATAGCAAAACGACTTGAGCTGTCAAGTCCGCATGCCGTTTTTTGCCCTCAGGCGGCAAGAAAAATTATGGAAAAGGAAGCGCCAGACCAGAATGCCAAATCCCGCTCCCACCGAATCAATTATTACGTCTTTTACATTTCCATCCCTGCCAGGGACAAATAATTGATGGATCTCGTCACTGGCAGCATATATAATACAGAGCAACAATGCTGCTGCCATTCTCTTCTTATTGTCCTTTGTCGTACAGCCAAGGGGCACCACCCACAATACGGCTAACAACGCGTATTCGCTGAAATGTGCTGCTTTGCGGATCGGAACATGCAGGGTATCCGCCTTTTCTTCCAGCTCCTCTTCTTCCCAATCCAAAAAGGGGAGCCCTGCCATCACCTTCACTATTTTATAGGAGATCCCATCGCTGGTCTCAGAGGATTCTACCGCCGGCGCAGCGGAAAAGGAATAGATCAAAACCATCCAGATCACCGCTGGCACAAAAGACAAGATGCACGCTGTTTTTTTCATACTGACACTCCATTTTTATAAATTTCTTTGATAATACTACAAATTTTACTTGATTTCAACCTATCTATATAATAAACTAAGATATATACATATTCGATTAGGAGGCATATAACATGGATGTAATAGAAAAAATTGACTTTGATAAAGTGGGAAAGCGGATGAAACAGCTTAGAAACGAACAGGGAATCACGCAGGAAAAGATCGCGAAAGATCTGGGCAGCACCATCGCTTTTGTCAGCAATATAGAAAATAACCGGACAAAGATCAACCTTCGTGTGCTGATGTACTATTCAAAACTTTGCCACATCTCCATTGACTCACTTCTCAATGCGGGAAATCCGGAATTGATTGAAGCAGATGATGATTCTGTTGTAGACCAGGAGATCTCAAGAGTTTTGAAACACTATACCATGGAAGAAAAAATCAAGCTTCTTAAAATGCTTAAGATCGGAAAAGATCTGAAACTGGAAGAATAGACAGGGCGTATGTATTAGACTTGATGCAGAACGGCATAGCTGAAAAGCTATGCCGTTCTGGTCTTTTAAGGGATAATATTTATGTATTAAAACTACTTATCACCTCAATATATTCAAAATCAGGGTAATCGACAATTAAAAAATGTGGAATTCTTCCGCTTCGGTTTTGTAATATGCAATACTCTAACAGATCACGTAGGTTATTCTTTTCGCCTTCTTCCATTACTGCCCGGTCACCATCAATGATTATAAATTTAGCCAAACAATTTGTGGTGCCGTCAATTTTAACTTGTTCCAGAAAATTACTATAACCACCGCCTTTCATATTTACCGGTTTTAGGGCGATAGATAATCTTTTCTGCCGACGCATTTCATCAATATAATTATATTCGGTATCTCCTTCACAAAAAACTTTGAAATTCTTTTTTGTCACACGTGTTTTTCTATTCAATAGCTATAGCTCGATGGCGTGAATTTGAACCCTGTTTCGGATTGCGCCATCGAGCTACCCCCCTAAAATACCTTTCATGTAAAATTCATATATTTTAGTAGTTTCATATCGTATTTCCGGAAAATCTGCTAATGAATATAGCTCTGATTCCAAAGTTTCAATATCTTTTGTGATAAAATAGATTTGTTCTTTCATATAATTCTTTAAATCAAGATGTAACACATTGTGTGTCGTGAAGACAAATTGTCCAAAGTGCTTTTTTCCACAGATAAAAGAAATTACCCTGTCGGATAAAACAGGATTTAACACTCGATCCATTTCATCTGCAAAAACAGTTTTATATCCAGTCTGTAAAAGTAATAGCATGTTCATTGCCTAACATTGCAAGCTTGGTTATAGTTAATCCGAGAGTTTTTTCTTTATTGATGGCTTTTCCCAGAGATTCTTCATTACAGTCTGTTCGTTCATTTTCGCACTTTATCAAGTAATCATCTCTCTCCATAGAAAATATTTTCTTATATTTATTTTTCACTTGATTTTTAAAATAAAATTCCTCTTTTACAATACCCACGAAGTCCAATTCTAGATGATAAAGATATAAGGCATTTGTATTTTCTTTAACGAACACTTCGATATGTAAAAATAAAACTGCCAGCAGCATAAGCTACTGGCAGGAAAAAATCTCATATTTCTCAGTTAATTTGCCTTTTATATCTGATCTATACTCCACCCCCCCTCGTTATTTCATCTTTTTCACGGAACTGAAACTTCCATAGATCTTTTTGCCCTTTGCTCCTTTCTTGTAAGCTCTCACCTTAAAGTAACAGGTCTTACCCTTCTTTAACTTTTTCACGGTATAAGTAGTCTTGCTGGTTGTTATCTTCTTCACTTTTTTCTTCAGTTTTTTATCTGTCGAGTAGCGTATCTCATAACCAGCTGCCCCTTTTACCTTGCTCCACTTTACTTTGGCTTTGGTCCCTTTTATGGATTTGACAGACAAGCCTTTGACCTTAGCCACCTTAATCGTGTCTGTTCCTGGCTCTGTCTTTGATCCTGGTTCCGGTGTTATCACTGGAGTCTGGGTTGTCACAGGAGGTTCTGTCACAATCGGCTCTGGCTCCTTTTCAAAATACCAGTAATCAAACTTGAACAGTTCCTCTTCCGAAGAACCGGTAAAGCACAGATACAGATCATGGACTCCTGTAATTCTCTCTACATCAGTAGTGAATATTTGATACTGCTCTGTACTGCCTGTATCAGCGATCTTTACTTCTCCAATTACTGGGCCATCTTCGGAATCCACACGAAGTTCAATAGCTGCCTCCTTCTCTCCCTCACTGGCTGCTGACGCGTGGAAGCGGATCGGTCCCTTCTCACCAAAATCTATATTTCTTACTTTTAAGCTGCTTCCGTTTTTGATATTGCACACATTGATGCCACCCTCTGGGCAGTTCTCCGTCTCCGCATCCGTTCCCCAGGAAAAGGTCTCTGCTTCCACCTGATCATAAGGATTTAATGCACGGATCGGCTCTGGACCTTCCTTGGTCATATTCAGTTCTGGGAACGTGCCATCCTCATTGTAGGTAAATTCTTCTACACAAACCGAGCGGTGATAACTTCCTCCGCCAGGCAGCGCCTGATTATGATAGAACAGGTAGGAGTGTCCCATAAAGTCCACGACACCGGGATGGTTCGTAAAACATCCACCCTGGGACGGCATGATAACTCCCTGGTACTTCCATGGTCCCGTGGGGGATGTACTGGTGGAGTAGGCGAGATGTTCGGATCCTCCTCCGGGAGCAAATGCCGCATAAACCATATAGTACAGGTTGTTGCGTTTATAAAACCACGGTCCCTCTCCATAAGAACAGGTACGGTCCGAAGCCCCTTCCCCAAAACTCTCGACATTCATGTCAATGTCGACGATTCCTGTGGCTTTATCATAGGAGATCATATCATCATTCAATTTAACATAACGCAGCTTCGGGTTTCCAAAATACAGGTACGCCTGCCCATCATCATCGATATATACGGTGGGATCGATGTTATTCCAATCTCCCTGGTCTACCAGCGGTTTTCCGATGGCATCTTCAAAGGGACCCTCGGGATTATCGCTGACACCTACACCGATCACCATGCCGCCGTTTTTCTTATGGATTGGAACGTATAAGTAGAATTTTCCGTCCCGTTCCACACACTGAGGTGCCCACGCCCGGTCCTCGGCCCATTTAAAAGAGTCCTTGGACATGATCGTTCCGTGGTCCGTCCAGTTTACCATATCCTTCGTAGAGTAACATTTCCAGTCAAACATGGTGTAAAAATTATCTACCAGTTCATCCTCATCATGAGAAGTATACAGATACAATGTGTCTCCATACGCCATCGGCGCAGGATCCGCCGTATACACATTCTGCACAATGGGATTTTCTGCCGAGACTTTCTGCGGCAGAAGGGTAACGGTCAGGCTTAACGCCACCGTAATCCCCACTATCTTTTTTAATAATGATTTTTTTCTCATACCCACCCTCCTATTCTACTGTTACAAATGCATCCGACTGGCTCAGTATTCCGCCTTTGGAATCCACAATGGTTAAAATATACTTACCTGGCTGTATCGGTGCTTTCATACTACTGCTGTCTCCTGCCGCCTTTGACATGGTGGGATCCTTTTCATCGAAAGCTGACAGGCCGGATGGCGCCAGCCAAATCGTCTTCGTCCCATCGGATAAGACGCTCGAAAAATGAAATTCCTCTCCGCTGCCAACGGTGATGTCAGTATCGAGGATCTGATTCGCTTCTGTCACCGAAGTGGTAAACACAATGGTCTCACTTTCTGCTTTCAGCGTCCAGGTTCCCGCAGTAGAAATCTCGTAACCATTTTCAATGGCTTTTCCATTGAGCGTATAAGAATAATCTGCCGACAGTTCCAGCACAAGCGGTCTGATCTTGGACACATTGACATTCTGTCCCTCAGAAACATTGGCAATGTCAGAGGCTTCTCCCACATACAGTGTAAAGGTAGAGGCACTGGATACAGAGCCGTCTGCATAACGGATATAGAGTTTGTATTCTCCCGCCTTCTTTGGAATATCCATGGTCTTTTCATTGCCGGCTGCCTTTGTCATGACATCGCTCTCCGCAAAGGAGGAAGTTCCCTCTTCTGCCAGCCAGACCTCATCCTCCTGCTGCAGCAGTCCACGGCGTGGCAGCTTCTGTCCCGCTGCCAGTCTTACGTTCGCTGCCAGCTCATAATCTGTATCTGGGATCACATCCTGCCCCACCATATAGACATAATCGTCTTCCAGACCGGAATACAATACCGTTTCATACCCTTTCAGCGGCCAGATGTACTGCTCGTTTACATACTGCTCCAGAGTACAGTTTGGTGCTGTGGTCTCCGACCGGTCAGTATTGGAAAAACCATTGGTCACAATCATATCATGCTTCCTGCGCCAGTCATTTAATTCGTAGACATTACGTATGATATTGGTCACCACATTGCTGTCAAATTTAATGTAGGCACTTCCTTCATCCGGGTGGAATCCATTGATCATCTTACTTCCATTGGCAGTCTGTTTCTTACGCTTCGCATTGATATAGTTGAAACTCATTTCCGAATATTCTGTCCAATCATCATTTCCCTGTTTTCCCAGGGTATAGATTCCTCCTGCATCCTGTAGCAGGGAACAGATCTCCTCCACGCGGTTATAATTTACATGATTGTTCTTGGACGTATCTGTCGGAACGCCTGGCAGCTGTGAGTCACTTCCCGTCTCTCCATCAAAGTTGCACCATCCCCAGCCGATGCTCATGCCGCTGTAAGAACATTTATACACAAAGTTGTGAAGAACCTGCATATTATAAGTAAAGAAAGAAGTAATCGGCGAATTGCCTGGGAAGAAGTAACAGTTCTCATATAAATAATTGTTGGTAATCGTTATATTTTTCGGAACAGACTCCGTGCCATCCCGGAATTTCTCTTTCTCCGGTCCCGCTGCATTGTTTGCTTTTACATGGTGTATCTCCGTGTCGTTTTCATATACGTGCTGGGGATGTCCTACGACAATCCCGGCTCCTCCTGTGTGGGCAATGTAATTTCCAGTAACCTCACAATCCCATACGTCATTTTCCAGATGGGCGCCCAGATAACCGGTATGACGGATCTCTCCATTCAAAACCCGGATGTTTTTGGCGGAATTGATATGGATCGCCGCAGGCGGCACATCGTAGGAACGATAGATGTCGTCATGCTGGTTTACGTTGGCAAATTTGGTAAGTACGATGGAGCCCTGCACAGAAGCATAGCCGTGGGATCCCTCCAGCTCATACAAATTCCAGTCCGTGTAGGCAAATCCCAATCCGTCAAAGGTAATATTCTGCACGTAATCGGAGGTCGGCTTATCCCCACACATTTCGATGATCGTATCCGTCTCTGGAATGATCACTTCTGCGCTGTTGATATCTTCTCCCTCTCTTGGTATGTAATAAAGCATGCTTCCCGCCTGGTCAAAATAAAACTCACCGGGTTTCTCCAGCCATTCAAATACATTGGTCACATCATTGGATTTGGTGGGACTGTATTCTGTGTTCCATCCCAGATTCTGTGCCAGCGCGCCATAAGGCATCTGCAGATCCACCTGAGTATCTCCCTCTTCCGTGAGAGAAAGTGACTCGGCACAAACCAGCTGCTGCGCCCAGGTAGAACCTGACTCCAGCTCGATATTCTGTGGATTTCTTGTATCCGCCGGCAATCCAAAAGAAGCTGAAAATACAGCGCCGGTATAGATCTTTGTCGTACTTGGCGCCCATGCCCATTCTGCCTGTCCTTTGGTCACTGTATAGCTGCCAAGGCCAACGGGCCGAGCCGGCTTCTGTGATTTGCTCGTCATCGAAGCACGTTCTCCGTTCACATAGATCGCACGCAGCTTCTCAGAGCGCTCCAGAGGAACTTTATATGCGGTCACTCCGTCCCGGAGCCAGTTCACATCTTCCGCTTTCTGCCACTTGGCTTCGAGTTTTTTACCTCCGCTGAATACAGGAGCTGCTCCCTTGGCAGCCCGGTAGATCACAGTGCCCTGTTCCGTTCCAGAATCCTTTGAGTCAAATACGATGGTGTCCTCCACCGGATAAAATCCATCTGCAATCTCCACCACAATATCGCCCTTTGACTTATCCAGACCGCGCACCGCCTCTTTGGCACGAGCCAGCGTCCTAAAAGGATGTGAGCTGGAACCATCACCGCCATCATCTCCATCCGCTGACACATAAAATGTCGGTTCTATCTTAACATCTGGTGACGGTTCATTGGATACCACTGGCGGATTAGCACCTGATGTCACAGAGGGCAACGCCGTAGGATTCGGAGCGGGAACCGGTGTCTTTCTAACTGGTACTGTTTTTTTCTTCACCGTTACCTTCACCTTTCCAATAACCTTTTTCTTCTTTTTCTTTTTGACCTGATACGTTTCTTTTACCGTGATCACAGCTTTTCCAGCCTTTTTCCCACGAACCACCCCATTTTGGGTAACAGAGGCAATCTTCTTTTTGCTGGAGGAAAAGACATATTTTCGCTTTTTCTTCTTATTCTTGATCTGGATCTTTTTCGTCTTTCCTGTGAGAACCGTGATTTTAGTCTGCTTCAGAGATGTTTTTTTCGCCGCCTCAGCGGTTGTACCCGGCGTAAAAAGGGATACTGTCAGAGCCCCCAGAAGCACACCACTTACTAGTCTGTTAAACATTCTCATAAGCCTCCTTCCTATTACATTTTGTTTAATTATACAAAAAATAACCCATTTTTTCAAGCTTTCTGTTCGAATTGCACAAAACAAGTAAGAAAAAAACAAGAACTGACCTCCGTCAATCCTTGTTTTCCTGTTTCCAGCTCAAATTCGCGCCATTGAGCTAAATTCTATTTATTCTCTGGACCACACAACGCCTTCTCTCGTATCCTTTATAAGAATCCCTTTTTCCTTTAATTCATCCCGGATCTCATCCGCCCTGGCAAAATTTTTCTCTTTCTTTGCCGCCGCGCGCTCTGCGATCTTCTGCTCCACAAACGCAGTCAGTTCTTCGTCCACCTCTGTCTCTTCTCTCTCCCATGCCCGTTCCAGACCCAGAGACAATACGCTGTCCATCTCTGTAATGATCTTCCGTTTGGCTGCTCCCGGCATATCTTCCTTGAGGACATCATACAACACCGTAAGTCCCATAGATGTATTGAGATCATTTCCCAGGGCCTCGGCAAACTTTATACGGTATTCTTCCACTTTCACATCCTCTGCTTCGCCTTTCTCCGACACTGCTGCCACCCGTTTCATCAGCTTCTCATAAGCGGCCGACACATTGTCCAGACCCTCGTAGGAAAATTCCAGCGGCTTACGGTAATGGGACTGGAGACAGAACATCCGGTAAACCATCGGATCATAGCCCTTTTCTTCCAGTAGGGACACCGTGAGAAATTCACCCTTGGATTTGCTCATCTTGCCGCTCCTGGTATTAAGATGATTGACATGGAACCAGTAGTTGCACCATTTATGTCCGAGATAGGCCTCGCTCTGGGCGATTTCGTTTGTGTGGTGCGGGAAAATGTTATCCACACCACCGCAGTGGATATCCATATACTCGCCAAGGTGTTTGATGCTGATGCTGGAACACTCGATATGCCATCCCGGATATCCGACGCCCCAGGGACTGTCCCATTTAAGCTCCTGGTTGTCAAATTTGGATTTGGTAAACCAGAGAACAAAATCTGTCTTATTTCTCTTATTGGTATCCTCCTCCACATCTTCCCTGACGCCTACCTGAAGTTCCTCCTCCTTCTGGGAGGACAGAACATAGTAATCCGCCAGCTTAGAAGTATCAAAATATACATTTTCCCCTGCCACATAGGCATAGTCCTTTTCCAGAAGAACTTCGATCATATGAATAAACTCACCGATACAGCCCGTCGCCGGCTCCACCACATCCGGACGCTTGATCCGCAGCTTTTCACAGTCCTGAAAAAATGCTTCGGTATAAAACCTGGCGATATCCATAACGGATTTATGTTCTCTCTTGGCGCCTGCCAGCATCTTATCCTCTCCGGTATCCCCGTCACTGGACAGATGCCCCACGTCTGTAATATTCATAACCCGCTTCACATCATATCCTGCAAAACGAAGATATTTTTCCAGAACATCTTCCATAATATAACTTCTCAGGTTGCCGATATGGGCAAAATGATACACCGTCGGTCCACAGGTATACATAGCCACCTTTCCCGGTTCATTCGGCACAAATTCTTCCACTTTTTTGGAAAGGGTATTGTATAAACAAGTCTTAGCCCTCATAATTACCTCCATGCGCGCACGCCTTTTGCGCATCACACAAGTTTGGGCGTGCGCGCACAAACTTGCAGAGTGAAAAATTTATTTTTCACTCTTATCCTCCATTCTGGCTGACACTGATTTCTGTATGATTATATTACTTTTTCTCCTGCAGGTCAAGGTCAGACAGGGATTCAAATGCCTCAATCACCGCATCCACAGACATCTTATCTACAAGAAAATAATCCATTCCATCCTTGTCAACCCGGTAGAAATTCGTACCGTCATAGGGCAGATAACGAACCGTCACATCCCGCCCCTCCTCATGATATACCGCGGTCAGCACAGGATCTTTGCTCTCCGGTTTGACAGAATCTTTTGCCGCCGAAGTAAATTCCAGCAAAAATGCCTTGGAATATGGTGTCAGGAAAGTATCTTCTTTGTCCGCAGGTACCGTTTTTCCATTCAGCGTCCAGATATTCTTCTCCTTGCCGTCCTCGTCCTTTTCAGAATCATGGGTGACCGTGATCTTTTTGCCGGAGCGTCCTATCGTTACTTCATAGCCTTTTATGTCCGTGGCAAGGGTAGAATATACGCTGTGGTCCATATAGGTATAGGCGTCTGCCCCCATCATGCTCTCTGCCTTGTCTGCGGACAGGGTATATACATGTTCAGAGCCTTTCAAGCTCACATAATAGTCGCCATTTTCATCCTTTTTTCCCACGTACAGAGTGTACCCCTTCGAATCCTGGTATTTCCTGGGCACCACATTGGCCTTATTGGTACTCTTCCCGACGGTGGACACCGATTGGGAATCTTCTTCTTCCTCTGGGATCTCATAGCCATCCTTCAGGTCAAAATATCCCACCTGGATCTCCGCCGCCGGCTGGTCCAGACCATATTTTTTCTTGTCCTTGCACTGGTACTCCACCAGTGAATCAAAAGAAACCGTCGTATAAAAGCCCTGCAGTGTCGCCCAGTCATTGGTGGATGAGCCAGCTAAAGGCTTTTTATATGGTTTTGTGATGACCCAGTTCGTATAAGCATCCACTTTCTTATCATCCGATACGATTTCTGCCAAAAAGGTCGTTTTGTTTTTATTTTTCACCGAAATCTTTGTCAGATAATCTGCGTTGATCTCCGCGATCTCTTCTTTGGAGATTAGAGAATTTTTCTCCACATCAAGGGAATTGTACAGCGTATCCGCAAAGGTATAAATCTTATCATTCTCTGCTGTCATTCCATAATTTCCACCGCCGACAGGAACCGTATCCCCAAAATAGATCTCGTGGGACTTACCGTCGGATGTAGTTATCTTTACTGTCATCTGTGGTTTTTCCAAACCATACTCTTGCCTGCTGCCACTGTCTCCTGCCAGTTCTTTTGTGGCAGTCACCGGACTCAACGCCTGGAACATGCTCTCCACCGTTTCCTGGTCCAGGGGAGCCTCTGGAAGATCCTCCAGTTTCCATCCCGCCTCCTCTTTGTGCAGAGAAATGGGTTCCTCTCCTTCTCTGGAGACGGAGATCGCCGTGATATTGTCTTTCTCCACATCAAAAACCCGAAGGGTCTCTGAGGTACTCTCCTGCTCTCCAGTATTTTCATCCTCTCCCTGGGGCACAAGAAAATACAGAACAATGGCTGCCGCCATCAAAACACAGAGCCCTGCCAGTGTGAGCGCCTGCTTCTTTCCTTTCGACATCAGTTCTTCCTCCTTCTGAACCAGATCACAAAACCAGCTGCCAGCAAAACAAGAGGAAGGACCACTACCAGAGCCACCGTAAAGAATACGATGTCTCCCTCCTGGATCATTACCGTCTCCATATTCAGACTTCTTGTCGGAATCGCCAGTGTGGTAGTCTCTCCTCCTGTGAGCCAGGTAGCAGACTGAAGCACCACCGAACGGTTTCCAAACTGATTGCTGGATATATATGCGTCTGCATTAAAGTTGGAGGAAGCAAATAACACAATCTTCGTTGCCTTTCCCTGCCCTTGGGTGTTTTCTGCATATACGTCCGTAATGGCTGCTGCCACGGCAAAGGGCCCATTGATATCCTTGTCTTCTTTTTCCAGCGTCGTAGCATTGGCATTGGTCTTGGAAAAAGCGGAATCCGTTGTAGTCAGAAGGGGATCCACTGTCAATGTGCTTCTCACATCGCTCTGAACCGTCAATCCCTTCGTTCCCTGAACAACCACCGGCGAACTTTCTGTAAGCTCCTCCGTGATCTCATGCTCTTTTGCATTTCCCACAAAGGCCGTCGGATTCTTCTCCGATATCGCCCCCTCTGCATCCAACACAAATCCCTCTGCTACATTCACGCCATAGTCTGCCAGAAGCTTATAAAAATTTGTCATTTCCTTCTCCGGCAGCGCATTGATATAAATCATCGCCTTTCCACCATTTTTTAAGTATTCGGAAAGGAGACTGTATTCCTCCTCGGTGAAGTCATATACTGGTCCGTTAATCATCAGAATCCGACAGTCCTCAGGAATGCTTTTCGCCGAAGCTGTGGCAAGTTCTTCCGCCTCAATATTGGATTTATCCAGAATCTCCTGAAAACTGCTGCCGATCTCTCCCTCACCATGACCAGAGGTATAATAGAGTTTATTGGTCGTGTCGCTGGTCACGATCTGTAGTGCCGCGGTAATCTGTCCTTCCGCATCCAGCGTATTCGAATATCCGCCAGACATATAATCCATATCCTGCACCAGCATTTTTGTGGCTGATACCAATCGCTTTTTATCCTTCGTCTCATTGACCACAATCACATCATTGTCCTGAATTTCCTCATCGGTGAACTGTTTTGAAAAATTTGGATAAACCACCGGGTCCTTGTCTACCACTTCAATATTTCCCAGTCCATTGTATTGCTCAAGAACTTTCTCGATCACACTCTGCTGATTGCCCTCCTGGCACATATAATACAGCTTTACTTTATCTTTAATCCCCTGTGCCAGTTTTTTCGTATCTTCCGTCAGTGTATATTTTTTATCACTGCTAAGGTCCACTGAGATATTCATTTTATTGACTATGAGATTTAACACCACCACAAGAACGATGACGATCACCATAACAAGGGTTTGATAGCCGCCCATTTTGAACTTGCGGTCTTTAAAGCTCTTCTTTACATCTTTCATCTTGTCCTCCTATACACTAATTCCACCTTTTTTTCTTGATCCTCTGTATCGTAATAAATACAAACAGAAAACTGACACTGATATAATAGATCAATGCACTGACGTCAAATATTCCCAGTGCAAAATTGCTGTACCGGTCCACGATGGAGATCGAGCTCAGCGTATTTCCAAGAAGATTATCAAATGCCTCAGTATTTAATATAAATGTAGTCGCCAGTCCCACCTCAACCAAAATACCGATTAGAGCTGAAAGCCATCCATTGTGGATCCACATATTTAGTACAAAAGCAAGAATCAGCACTAGCACTGCCAAAAACCAGAATACAAAGGTATGTCCCGTAGGAAGCATCACCGCAAGGCTGCTCATCAGATACGTAAAGATCATGATGACGCCTGAGGCCACCGCTGCGATCACCTGGCTTTCTGTCAGGGAAGAGATAAACATACCGATGGCGATATAGGCAGAACCCAACAGGAAAAATCCCAATGCGCTTCCATAGGCGATGGCAAAATCCACACTCTCTGTTCCCGTGGCTACTCCCTTTACCAGTCCCGACAGGATCAGGGGATACACACAGAGAATCAGCATGGCGATGGCGAGAAGCGTCACCAGGGCAAGATATTTGCCAAAAATGATCTTCGTCACCGAGACCGGTGAAGTGTACAATAACTGATCTGTCTTCTGCCGGTTCTCTTCTGCGATGATACGCATGGTAAGCACCGGTACCAGCAGAAGTATAAAGAACATCTGCATTCCCTGAAAGATAACAGAAAAGTCTGTGTACCCGTTAATCAGGTTATATACCATAAAATATAGTCCGGCCAGAACTAAAAAGAAGGCGATAAATATCCAGCCGATCATCGACGTAAAATAGGATCGTAATTCTTTTTTATAGATTGCCAGCATCTCGGACCTCCTCTTCTCCTGACACAACTACTGTCTTCGGTTGATTTCGTTTGGCTTTCATTTTTTTCTTTTCATCCTTTGTCATCCTTCCACCGTACTGGCGGGTTCCCTCTCCCGTCAGACGCAGGAATACTTCTTCCAGGGTCGGAACTTTCAGATTCATCTCCAGGATCGGGCACTTTGCCTCGGCAAATGCATAAAAGATCTCTTCCCTGGGATCAAACTCCGCAGGGCTGGAGAGTTCAATCTGGTACACCTCTGCCTCTCCGGTACCTAGTACTTTGGAGTAAGTAATATTCTCTATTTTTTCTATGATACTCTTGATCAGATCTTTATTTCCTTTCGCCTTAAACGTAAGGTCATTGGTCTGGGCAATGTGCCCCGGAATGTTTTCCGGTACATCGGAAAGGATCATTTTTCCCTGATTGATAATCATGATCTGGTTGCAGACCGCACTTACTTCCTGCATGATATGAGAACTGAGTAAGATAGTGTGCTCCTTGCTGAGCTCCCGGATCAGATTCCGGATCTCCAGAATCTGCTTGGGATCCAGTCCCACCGTTGGCTCGTCCAGAATAAGTATTTCCGGATCTCCGATCATCGCCCCGGCAAGTCCCACCCTCTGTTTATATCCCTTGGACAAATGTTTGATCAGGCGTTCCGACACATCTTGTATCTTCGTTGCCCGCATAACCTTTCGCACCGATTTTTCCTTTGCACTGCTTTTCACACCCTTTAGATTTGACACAAAATTCAGATATTCCCCTACCTTCATATCCGGATAAAGGGGAGGCTGTTCTGGCAGATATCCAATACTCGCCTTCACTTTCTCCGGCTCATCATAAATATCATAGCCATTCACCGTTACAGTCCCCTCTGTTGGGGATATGTAACCGGTGATTATATTCATGGTTGTTGATTTGCCGGCGCCATTCGGTCCCAAAAAACCAACAATCTGTCCTTTCTCCACAGTAAAGCTCAGATGATCCACCACATTGCGGTCTCCATATCGCTTCACCAAATTTTTTACCTCGATCAAAACCTTACCTCCTTAACCAATAAGATTGCTTTTGCCCATTGTCAGGCTAACATACCCACTTATTGTACTATCTTTATGTGCCCAAAATGTGAACAAAACATCAGATGAATCTTTAAAACCAAAGGATCAGGAACGGTACATCCACTGAACCAGCGGTACATTGATCCGCGCCTCCAGCACACAGCTGAGGACAAACACCAAAAGAATCACAATAACTGCGGGCATCTGTTTTTCCCTTCTGCGCTCCAGGATCCGGTAAAAGGAATAGATATAGAGAGGAATCAAAAAAAACAAATGAGGAACTCCGGTTATCAACCAGAATAAAATACCCTTTGTCCCTCGAAGCGTTACAAAGAAGGTAAGCAAAAAACCAGACTGCAGCCCGGTAAACATAATAAAGGCGCGGATATAGAACTTATATATCTTCGTATACCCTGCAAGCCAGAGGACAGAAAACACCTTGCCCCGCTCCCATAATACAAACAGAAGAGCCTGGACAAAATCCTGCTCCTCCATCGCCCAGAGAAGCATATTTTCCTCCATGTGTGCCAATTCCTCTCCCGCCGGCTTCTGGCACAGATAATATAAAATTCCACCGGAAAAAAAACCGGCCAAAAAAAACAAAACTGCTTTTTTCTTCCGGCTTTTTATAAATTCTTTAAAACTCATATCCTGTCCTCCCCCACAGACAGGCATCGTTCAGATCCCAATGCCTGCCATCTCTCTTCTATCTATATGAGAGGAAGGGGGCAGTTATGAACAAATGATGTGGATCAAAATATTTCATATGGGTTTAATAAAAAACATTTCCATGGGCTGTGCGAATTCGGGGATATCGATCACAAATCCTCCACAATCCTTATACCCTAATTTTCGATAGACATGCTGTGCTTCTTCATCTACCTGTGTAGATGTTAACAACATTTTATATCCTTGTGCTTTCATGTCATGTTCCCAGTATTCGATCAGCTTTCTGCCATAACCCTTTCTTTGATATTCCCAGTCCACGAAAACCATAGTGCAAAAAGGTGTATTGTCCCAAAAAAGATTGTATCTTAATAAACCGATAGGCTTATCATTTAACAATAAAATATATCCTCTTTTTGTTTGGACCTTATTATCAAATTCTTTTTCCGGTAAATGTTGATCCAGACGATACCAGAATGTTTTGTCAGATGACTTTAAATATCTAATAGTTATCATAACAACTCCAATGCCCGTTTATACAATGGATCCAACTCACAACCGCAGCTACCGCACTCTTTATCAGCCTGTTCTACTGCTGATATAAGGGCTATCGTATCCCCTTTACCCTCTAACCATTCCTGCGCTGGATTTGCGATTAAATCCCAACCAGACGCGGCAAATTTCTCCATAATTGCTTTTAACTCTTCCATATTCTTTTTCTCCTTACAATTATTTTACTAATTCATTCCATAAGAGGTAAACATAATCGTACCAATTCCTTTAGACAATAACATAATAATCATTTGCTCCTCTCCATAATACCCAATTTGACATGACTATCTCTTAATATGTTCTAATAAAAATAGGTAGCCCATTATTTATTCAAATATTAGTCCTCACCTAAACCTCTAAAATATCTAAACACCTCATTTTCACTCTTCTTCTCCCTGCTTATAATTTTAGACTCCTTACATACCTTTTCTGAAAATTTTGCTACTTTCATAGTGCTACAACCAACAATCTCCGCAACTTCTCTAGCCATAATCGCATTTTCATAGGTATGATTTCTAATTGTACCAATTATTTTCCGTTCAACTTCTGTATACTCACCAGCATTATATTCTCTTTCTATTTTTTCAAGTTTTGTATAGTCTTTTGGACAAACTTCCAAATATTGATTTAATTGTGGCAGAAATAATTGTTCCTGTGTATATAGATTTCCACATTGGGGGCACGTAAAAGCTACTCGCGTATCAGTAAAATAAGCATCATAGTTTTTCATTAAATCATTATATACAAAACGTTGCTGTCTATAGACATCTCTTTCAATAGAAAAACCTAAATTGTATTTATCAATAAAGTACCAATCCAACATATAAAGACTTAATCCTGTATCTCCCTTGACAGAGGTCTCATCTTTTTTTATCAAGTGAATCAAATAATTTTCTGACAAATACTTAAAATGCCCATCCCTAAAACCACCAATCATAAACATTGATGCTGATTTATTAGGAGATGCCTTTTTCTCTTTTCGTGCTCTTTCCACTATTTCTTTCAACATCTGACCGTAAAAAGCAGGGATTACTGGACCTAAATTTCCATAAAAAAAACCATAATATCCATCTCCAGATGTTTTTATTCCATATTTTAAATCATCTAGACTAATCTTTTCTTTTCCACGTGCAAGTGCCTGATTCCAAGACTCCTTCAAGATAATCCCTAAAGTCCTAGGTACTCCCATAGAGGCGTGTGTCAATAATTCGATTGCGTGCTTGTTGCCAAGAAACAATTCTTTTACAGAAGTGTTACACTCATATGCAACTAATCTCTCTTCTATAATATTCTCTGTAAAGTCCCTTAATCTTTTAAAAGCATCATTAAGTCCCTTTGCCCGTTCGAACATCTTATAAAGATCTAATGATATTTCAAAAAAATCTCTCTGTAATCGAATCTCTCCTAATTGATAGTTATCAGTAATTGCACAAACTTTAAAATATATATTTTTTCTTGTGCCTCTTAATCTTTTTAACAAATGTGCTATTACTCTTTGTGTTTCTACTCCTAATTCTGAATATTCATCAATAAAAACATATATACTATCAATACTAATCAATTCACATACAGCTGTCAAACCATCTAAAAATTCTGCCAATGAATATGAAAACTCTTTATGAATAAGCTCCTCTGTTTGCCTAGTATTACTTTGATTTTTAGTATCACTAAGCAAAAAGTTTTTAAACTTAAGCTCTTTCCTTTTATTATTATCATTCGAAATAGTTAATGCACTCTTTTCATCCTTATATTGTATTTTTACAGGAATACCTGTTTGCAAGAGTAATTTAACCCTTTCAATACAATCTTTCAAATGTATATGTAAACTACTTTCCTCATAACCACCTTCTGTTGGCACAATTTTATCCCAAACCAATTCAAGACTAGATTCTAAACAACGCATTAATTCATAAGCAAATAAATGTTCAACTTGTACATTATTGTTAGATGAACAAAGAGACTCACACTTACTTAAATCTATGTAAATTGGTAATGTATGTTGTTTTGTTTTCCACGTATCTACACATTCTGCAAATCCTCTGTACAACAATGTACTTTTTCCTGTTCCTCGACGCCCTATTATAAAATTATCTTCTTTTTGATTGATGCTTCCCAAATAACCAAACGGATCTACATAATACTTCTTCAATTGCTCTAGACATGAAAAATCCTCTATTTTAATATTATCTGTCGTTTTCATCGATGAAAATGCTTCCATAATTAATTTTTGTCTCTGTATCTCCATAAATAACAACTCCTTACATTTTTATCTTAGCAGAAAAATCTAATATATTATATCAAAAATTCCCATAGATTTCCATAAAAAATTTAGCTTTCCGACTATATTCTTCCCCTGCCCTATTCTTTGTAAGCGATCCACAACAGAGTGCCTAGATTCTAATTAGCTTCCATGAGATAA